>JANYGI010000036.1 GCA_025362495.1 Byssovorax sp.
TCAGACTGGAGCTCTCCCGCGCGGCGTTGAGGAAGCGGGTCATTTCGTTTGCGAGCGACCCGGGCCGTGATGCTGGAGGCGTATCGTCGCCGGTGATCGGGCGGAGCCATCCACCGCACGCGGCGAGCGTCTCTTTCGAGAGCGGTGCCCCACGAAGCTCTACCTCGCGGAGCAACTCGGCGGTCGCGGCGAGGTGCATCTCCGCGGAGCCCAGATCCTGTACCGCGGTCTGGACCTCCAGATCGACGAAGGCGACAATTCGCCCCTCGGATCGAAGCCGATCGGCCACGCTCAAGAGGAGCGTCGTCTTGCCGCAGCCCGGCTGCCCCGCGAGCAGCAGCTTGGCGTTATCGTTCAGCGCGAGCGAAGCCTCCAGGTACTTCCGAAATTCCTCGTGCACCTCGGGGACGTACGACGGGTCCGGGCCTCCGCTCTCCTTGGTGACGGGGCGATAAATCGGATCAAAAACCCGCGTCAACGCCCTGAATTTCGTCAGATCCGAGGTCACGGCGTTCTCCGCTGGCGGATCGAGGCGGCGCTGCAGGGCATGCTGATCACTTACCTCTGCGGAGCCTATGCGCCCACATTCTCGCCGGCAAGCGGCGCACGTCGACGCCGTGCCGGGGTTTTACACCCGCCACCGATCGGGACAAAGCTGCTGGCGGCATGCCTTCCAACCGCGAGCGTGGCCGGCTGGACTCGATTCCCCCGCCGTCCACGAGTCAGATGAAGACCCAGATCGTCGACGCCGAGCCCCGGGCGACGCGGCGGAAAGGTGTCTTCACGGTCAGCGGCGGGCTCGACGCCGGGCGGGTCTTGGCGCTGCCGCGGGAAGACGTGATCTCGCTCGGGCGCGCGTCGGAGTGCACCTACCCGTTCGACGACGTGAGCCTCTCGCGCGAGCACGCGCAGATCATGTGCGTCGGACCGGACTACATCTTCAAGGACGCCGGCTCCACGAACGGTAGCTTCATCAACGACGAGCGCGTCACGAAGGTGGTCAAGCTCGGCGACGGCGACCGAGTGCGACTCGGCTCGACGATCACGCTCCGCTTCGCGCTCGTCGACGCCGAGGAAGAAGAGGCGCTGATCGGGGTGTACGAGGCGGCGGTGCGCGACGGCCTCACCGGCATGTTCAACCGCAAGCACCTCGAAGAGCGCCTCTCGGTCGAGCTCGAGCATGCCAATCGGCACGGAGCGTCGCTCAGCGTCATCATCTTCGACATCGATCATTTCAAGCAGGTCAATGACACCTTTGGCCACCTCGGCGGCGACGCGGTGCTGGAGAACGTGGCCAGGCTGGTGAGCCAGGGTGTCCGCCACGAGGACATGCTCGGGCGCTACGGTGGGGAAGAGTTCGTCGTGGTCTGTCGCGGGACGGCGGTCGGCGAGGCGGCGGCGCTGGCCGATCGGCTGCGCTGGACGGTGTCGAACGCCCTCACGCCGTTCGAGAGCCACCAGATCCGGGTGACGGTGAGCGCGGGTGTCGCCTCGCTCCTGTGCGCCGACGAGCCGACGCGATCGGGCCTGCTCGGCGCGGCGGACGCGCGGCTCTACAAGGCCAAGCAGGCCGGCCGGAACCGCGTCGTCGGCCCGGGCTGACAGCCGCGCTCCCCGGGCGACTGCCACTCTGGCCTCCGCCCGGTAAAGCGATCTTCAGATAATCAATCTCGATTCGCCTGGACCGAGCTTCAGGTGGCCGCCTTCTTCGCGGCCTTGCCGAGGGCCTTGGCGTCGTCGGTCGGCGGCAAGATGGCCAGGATGGCCTGGGCCACGGCGCGCCGCGAGTCGAGGTTCACCCCGGCGAGCTTGAGGTGGAGCATCGATTGCTCCAGGAAGCGGGGATCGCCCGCATTGGCCTGCACGCGGGCCACCAGCGCGGCCGTGAGATCGCGCTCCGGGAGCTGCTCCAGCACGCTGAGCGCGGCCTTGCGCTGGGCGATCTCGGGGCGCTGCTCGATCAGCGTGATCAGCGGATCGAGCGCCACCGGCCCGAGCGCGCGGATCGACTCGGCGATGATTTTCGGCTGGTAGCCCTCGGCGTAAGCCGCGAGCAGCTCGTGCAGGCCGCGCACGTCGCCGAGGTTGCCGAGCGCGTAGGCGCCGAGCTTGGCGTCGTTCTCGTTCGTCCCGCGCCGCCGCAGCATGTCGACGAAGCGATCGGCCATCTCGACGTCGCCGAGGAGGCCGAGCGCGAGCGCCGCTTCTTCGCGCACCCCGCGCGCCGCGTCGAAGAGGAACGCCTGCCGCAGCACGGGGATCGCGCCCACCGCGCCGAGGGTCGTTATCTGATGAATCGCCGCGATGCGGACCTCTTTCTGCGGCGCGATCTGCACCGCCTGGCAGAGCTCGTCGACGCGGTGACCGTCGGCGGCGCGGCGCGCGCGCACCACGTCGGCGAAGCCGCGCTGCAGCTCGACGGCGTCGCGTGCGTTGGCCGCGCGGGCGCGGAGGCCGACGTCGGGCGCGTTCATCGCGAGGTCGCGCAGGACGTCGAGCGCCGCGGCCGCGAGCGGCGACGACGCGAGCGAGGCCGCGGGCGTGACCGATGCATCGGGCATGGCCACGGCCTCGAGCACCCGGATGGCCGTGATCTTCGCGACGCGTCCGCGCGCGCTCGCGAGGGCTTTTTTCGCAGCGGTGATCGCGATCTCGCCCTTGCCAGCGAAGGCCCGCACCACGTACCGCAGCGCGCCGCCGTTGGCCCAGACCGGGTAGATGCGCTCGGCGAGCTCCTCCGCGGGGAGGCCCTCGTAGTGATGCGCGTAATGAACGGCCGCCTCGTAGCGGTTGATCTTCCCCTCACCGCGGAGCTTCTCCACGCGCTCGGGATCGATCCACGCCGCCGGCTGCGCCACGACGACGCTCTCGTACGTGGGCACGTGAACGAGCGACGCGCGATCGACGGGCGTCGCTCCCGCGAGGCGCATAAGCGCGACGCCGAGCACCTGAAAAATGCGGATGAAATCGTCGATCCGGTCGGACGGCTCGGCCTTCTGCACGACGCTCTCGAGCAGCGCCGCGGGCCGATCGAGGCCGAGATCGCGGAGGCGCGACGCCAGCGGATCGGTGGTGCGCGCCCCGAGCCCCGCGAGGCCCGAGACGAACGCGAACGCCAGCTCTTCGCGCACCTCGCCGAGGGTGATCGCCGCCTCCGACACGCCTGCCGCGCGCGCCGCCGCGACCCAGCCGCGCTCGTCGGGATCGACGCCAGAGACCTTGATCGCGGGCGCGGTCGCGTCGATCAGCGATCGCAGCTCGAGCCCGAGCGGCCCGCTGAGCACGAGCGCCATCGGCCACAGCGTCGGCAGCGCGGCGTCGAGGCCGACGTCGCCGAGCAGCGCGACGAGGCGGCCCTCGTGCAGCGCCGTGCCCAGCCGATCTTCGAGGCCCTGATCGGGCGGCAGGTGCAGCGCGTTGCCCGTCGGATCCACGGCCTGCAGCCGATCGCCGCGCGCGAAGAGCGTGTCGATGCGCACCGTGACCGGCAGCAATTCGGGCGCGAACACGTCTTTCCGGTGCTCTTGCAGCGCCGCGAGCGCCGCGCCCACGTCGGGCAGCGCGTGCTCGACGAGCCGCGTGAGCGCGTCGTGATCGATGGGCTTCGGATCGCCGAGATCGGTGAAGCTGAGCCGGAGCGGCGCGAAGGTCGGGAACGTCGTGCCGCTCGCTCCCGCGAGCACCGCGCCGGCGCGCATGGCCTTGGGCTCGCGTGACGGCGCGGGCGGCGGCGGATCGATCTGCTTCTCGCTGTAGTGCGTGCCCGTCGCGAGATCGACGAAGCGGCTCTCGTAGATCTTGAAGTTGTCGCTCGTGCGCCGGATCAAGTACGCGTACTCGACGAGATCGAGGCCAGTCACCGGCGTGCGATCGGCCTTCTGCCAGGTCTTGCCGATCAGCTCTTCCACGTGGCGATCTTCGATCGGCTCGCCCGCGAGGTGCTTCTCCAGCTTGCGCGCGGTGAGGCGGAGATCGGTGAGCAGCTCGGTGTACGCCGTCGCCGGGACCGGGCCCTTGCGCGCGGCCGCGGCCTTGAGCATGACCGCGAGATCGAGCGTGCGCGCGCCGAGGCGGCGGAGCTTGTTCTCGCGCAGCGCCTCGCCGATGCGCTGGATCGCGTCGAGCTGATCGCCGCCGCCCGTGCCGACGCCGGCCACGCCGAGCTCGCGCACCAGGGTGCTCACCTGCTCGATGCCTTCGCGACGCTGCGCGCCGGTGTCGGCGGCGCCCTTCTTCACGGCCTTGGGCTTGGGCTCGCCCGGCATCCCCTCGATGGGTTTGTCGCTGACGACGAACGACTCGGGCGCGCGCGACCAGGCGATGAGCAGCGCCGCGGCGTGCTTGCAGAAGGCGCGGGTCCGCGCGGCGAAGCAGGTACAGTGGGCCTTGATCGCCGCCGAGCTCTCGCTGAACACGAGCGAGACGCGGTAGGGCGCGGGCCCGCTCCCCTTGACCTCGGCGTAGAGGCGGTTCTTGTGCCGCGCGAGGCTCTGCAGGCCCTTCTCGTCGAAGACCTTCGTGCCCTTGGCGAGCTCGTCCGAGTCGATGATCAGGCCGCGGAGATCGCTGACGTTCACCTTGCGCGCGCCTTCATCGGTAGTCGCCATGTCGCTGCTCTTTCTCCGTCGTTCGCTTCCCCCCGGGATCGCTTCGGGGCGGGAGACTAGCCGAGGCGCGCCGCCGCGCAAAAATCAGCGCGACGCGTGGTGGGGGATCTCTCTCCGTCGCACCCCGGGCAGCCCCGGAGGCACCCGCAGCGCATCTGCTCACAGGCGCGGCCGCCGATGCACCGCTCGAGCGAGCTCGACCCGCTGCGCAAACGGTCGCTCCCGCTCAATCGCCGGACACAGTGACCATGGGTGAGGCCCAGACGCCGCCCTGCCCAGGGCCGCAGTGGGTCATGAAGGCCTGTCCAGAGCTCGTGAAGATCCACTCGGCAGCGTGGGCCTGGAGGCGGGCAATCGGCGGCTCGCTGAAGTGGAAGGGAGACCGAGAGCAGTAGACGAACGTCGCGTCGAACGCCACCGGATAGGACGTCACCGTCAGGTAGTACCAGCCATCGCGCTCGAAGACGAAGGGCGACTCGGTGTAGCCCGAGTTGGCCATCGTCGGCGTGCTCTCGAGGATGAGGGCCATCGCGGGCGCGCTCCAGGTGCGCAGATCGCGCGAGGTGCGGTAAGCGACGCCGCTCCTTCGATCCTGGTCGCTGCTGCAGCGCGTGTAGTAGAGCGTCCACGTCTCCCCGCTCCTGCGCAGCATCGGATCCCTGGCGACGCAGATGTCCTCGAAGAGCGCGTCGCTGCCGACGCGGGTCCAGCGCTGGAGATCGGTCGACTCGGCCAGCCGGATCTGGGAGCGATCGCCGTCGCCGCCGCCGCTCTGAAAGACCATGACGTACCGATCGTCGGCGCGGACGACGTGCGGCGCCCACAGGTGCGTCTCGCCGAGGTCCGCCCGGAGGCTGAGCGCGACTCCGCCGGCCAAAGGCGAGAGATGGAAGCTGCTGGCATCCCAGTCGGCGGGATCGCGAACCTCGGAGATGGCGTGAACGAAGTCGTGCTCGGCCTCTCCGGCAAAGGGCTCCTGGTGGAAAATACCGAAGAGGTGCCACCGCTGGTCGGCGCCGAAGATCAGCGTGTGATCGTTGACGTAATCGGGTCCTCCCGCCAGGTGCGCCGCGTCGAAGACGCGCTTTCTCGCGGCTCGCGCGACGAGGCGAGGGCAAGCGCTGGAGTCGTCGCGCCGGGTCGGGAGGGGCGGCTGCGGATCGCCGGAGAGTCGAGGCATCCAGGAACGATGCGTGATCGCCCCGAAGACCAGGCCCGCCAGCGAGGCGACCGTCAGCGCGATCCACCGGAGCATCCATGGATGGATAGGTCGCCAGCCCCTCGGCCAGCCAGGCGGGCCGCGTCGGCGAAGAGGCTATTTGTACCCGGCTGGAACGAAAACTCGGATCGTCGTCACGACGGCTCACCCGGGCTCGCGTTCGACCGACGTCGGTCGGTGATACGACAATGCGATTGATCCGCCTCCGCGGCCCCGCGCTCGACCGCAAGCGCTTGACAGCAGCGCGGCGTCCGGGTGACTACCTCGCCATGCTCCTCTCGCTCCTGGCGCCCGCGAGCGTTCCGGGCAGCTTCGCTGTCCTGTTCGTGGGTGGCGTGCTCTTCTATCTGTTCACCTCGGGGACGAGCTACCTCTATTACTGCGTCTGGCGGCGAGAGCGCTTCTTTCCCGGGTGGTATCCCTCGACGCCGGCCGAGCACGCGCAGCGACGCGCCGAGTGGACGTGGGCTGTCTACAACCTCCTCGGCAATGCCGTCCTGACCGCGCCGATCCATCACGCCATCGTCACCGGTCGGACCAGGATCTACTTTCATTTCCAGGATCACGGGTGGCCGTGGTACGCGGCGAGCTTCGCCGTCGTGCTGCTGTTCACCGAGCCGCTCGTCTACTGGGCGCACCGGTTCCTTCACCACCCGTTCCTCTATCGCCACATCCACGTTCACCACCACAAATTCCGCACCCCCTCGCCGTGGACGAGCATGGCGTTTCACCCGCTCGACTCGTTTGCTCAGGCGGCGCCCCATCACCTGCTCATCTTCCTGATCCCGATGCACGTGAGCGTCTACGGGTTCTTCCTGATGTTCTTGCAGGTGTGGTCCACGTTCATCCACGAGCGGGTGACCTGGGTGCGCTGGAGCGCGATCAACTACACCGCGCATCACACGCTCCATCACAAGATCAACAAGTCCAACTACGGACAGTTCTTCACCTTCTGCGATCGCCTCTTCGGCAGCTACAAGAGCCCTGAAGGCATCGTGTACGACGGCGCGGAACAGCGGCTGCCCGTCGCGGCCGAGTGACGAAAGGAACCTCGTGGGATACATCTTTCAGCCTGAAATTCTCCACGATGCGGCGAAGCGCGCCGTCGCGACCGGCGGCTCGCTCCACGACAAGGTCGCCCGCATTCGCGGCGAGCTCTCGCGGCTCTACCCGGGCCACATCCGCCCCGAGACGGAGTGGGTGTTCAACATCGCCGGCGGCGCGCTCGGCCACATGACGATCCTGCACGCCTCGATCACCGAGTACGTGATCGCCTTCGGCACGCCGATCGGCACCGAGGGATATTCCGGGCGCTTCAGCTCCGACGATTACTTCATGATCCTCGAAGGCGAGCAGTGGGCCTTCGGCGAGGGCCAGGAAGACCGGCTGGTGTTCCGGCCGGGCGACATTCACCACATGCCGCGGGGCGAGGCGCGCGGCTACCGGATGCCGGACCGCTGCTATGCCCTGGAGTACGCTCGTGGCTTCATCCCGAGCATGCTCCCCTTCGGCCTCGCCGACTCGTTCACGAGCACGGTCGACTACAAGCCAGTCGTCAAGACGATGCGCATCTACGCGCGCGCCGTGATCGGCGAGCTGCTGAAGGGCAAGATCTGACATGTCCACCAGAGCACCTTCCCCCGCGCCGACGTGGTCCGGCCGCCGCCAGAGCCGCGCAGCCGAGGTGTTTCGCACCACGGTGGTCCCGCTGCTGCTGGTGATCGTCACGCCGCCGGCGGTGGTGCTGTTCTGGATCGCGTGCACCTATCTCGACGGCTCCCTCCTTCGCCTGCTCACCGCCGAGGGTCTCGCCGCGCTGGTCGACCACTTCCCGAGGCCGAGCCTCGCCGCGATCGAGATCATCGTCGCCTTCGCCGTCTTCGAGCTCGGCTTGCTCAAGCTGCTCCCCGGCAAGACCTACGATGGACCGGTGACGCCCACGGGCAACCAGCCGCGGTACAAGCTCAATGGCATCCTGGCGTGGGTGGTCTCGCACGGAGCCTTCCTCGGCGCCTCGTACGGCCTCGGGTGGTTCTCGCCGGCCATCGTGTTCGATCATTTCGGCGAGCTCCTGATCACCCTGAGCGCGTCGTGCTTTCTGTTCTGCTGGTTCCTCTATTTCAAGGGGATCCACGCGCCCTCCACGACCGACGCCGGCGCGTCCGGCAACGTTGTCATGGATTACTTCTGGGGCGTCGAGCTCCACCCGACGCTCTTCGGGGTGAACCTGAAGCAGCTCTTCAATTGCCGGATCAGCATGATGGGCTGGAGCCTGACGGTGATCTCGTTCGCCGCGCGCCAGCGCCTCGACATCGGCCACGTGTCGACGTCGATGCTGGTCTGCTCGGTGCTCCTGGTGGCGTATCTCTTCAAGTTCTTCTACTGGGAGAGCGGCTATTTCACCAGCCTCGACATCATGCACGATCGCTTCGGCTACTACATCTGCTGGGGCGTGATCTCGTGGGTGCCAGGGGTGTATTCGATCACCGCGCAGTACCTCGTCAAGCACCCGCGCGAGCTCGGGACGCCGCTGACGATCGGCCTGCTCGCCCTTGGTTTCGGGGCAATCTGGATCAACTACGCGGCCGATGCGCAGCGGCAGCGCGTCCGCGCGACGGGCGGGCAAACGACGGTGTGGGGCAAGCCTCCCGAGCTGATCCACGCCGAGTACACGACGGCAGACGGGAAGACGCACAAGAGCCTCCTCCTCGTCTCGGGCTACTGGGGCATCGCCCGGCACTTCCACTACGTGCCCGAGCTGACTCTGGCCCTCGCCTGGAGCCTGCCCGCCGGCTTCAGCCATTTCTTGCCGTACTTCTACCTGATGTTCTTGACCATCTTGCTCACCGATCGCGCCGGCCGCGACGACCAGCGGTGCCGCACCAAGTACGGCCCGTTCTGGGAGGAGTACTGCAAGAAGGTGCCTTACAAGATCGTACCGGGGGTCTACTGAACCTGAATGGCCCAAACGATCCTCCCGGCACGAGCCGGGAGGGCCAGTTCGCCGCCGCTACTTCGCGGGCATCGGGGGCGCGAGGAGCTCGGGATCGATCCGCACCTCGAGGTAGTTCATGCGCCAGTCGAGGTGAGCGCCGGTGGCGCGGCCGGTGTCGCCCGACTTCGCGATCACGTCGCCTTGCTTCACCTCGTCACCGACCTTCTTGCTGAAGCCGGAGAGGTGCAGGAACGTCGAGGTCACCCCGTGGCCGTGGTCGAGCACCAGAGTCGTCCCGCTCAACGGATCTCCCGTCTCGGCGAAGACGATCGTCCCGCACGCCGGCGCCTTGATGGCAGTCCCGGTGGGCACCGCGATGTCGACGCCCCAGTGGACACCGCCATCGCTGCCGTTGAGCACGCGCGTGAGCCCGTAGTGCGAGGTGATCTTGCCGGTGGCGGGCCAGTGGAAACCATCCTTCCAGCAGGTCTTGTCGGTGGCCTTCATCCGCACCGCGTCGATGCGCCCCTCGGCCGAGTTGTTGGCCTTGGCGGCCTTCGGATCGAGCTTCACCTCGTCCTCGGGCAAGCCGTCGATCTTCTCCGTCGCGTAGGTGCGTTGCTCGACGTTGAACACGTGCTCGAGGACCGAGCCGTCCTGGAAGTGAATGACCATCTTCTCGGTCGCGGGCGCGTTGCGGAAGAAGGCGATCGGGAAATCGCCTTCGTTGCTCACCGTGGCGCGGTGCCCCGGGAAATCGATCCGCGCGACCTTGCCTTCGACCTTGGCGACCAGGAGGGCGCCCTGGATCGGCTTTCCCGTCAGGACGAGGTGACTCGGATCGGCCTGCACGGGGGCCGCGGACGCGGGCGCGGCGGGCGTGGAGGCGAGCGGCGTGGCGCTCGCCCCACCGCTGGTCGCGCCCGCCGTGGAAGTGGCCAGAGGCGCTGAAGCGGGGACCACGGCGGCGTCGGCCGAAGCGCTCTTGTTATCGCATCCACAGGCGAGCAGGAGCGCGAATCCGATCGGGAGATATTTCATCGCGCATCCTGAGCCCGGCGCCGGACGAGGCGGTCGTCGAAGCAGGATCGTGACGTTGTCGCGCACGAAATCGCGCGCGGATGCGCCCCGGTGGGGCGATCTTGCGTCGCTCACTCGCCGCGTCGAGAGGCCTTGGCGTCAGCTCCGCGGGAGCAGCGCGAGGAGGGCCTGGGCGCCGAACGTCTTGTCATGGACAAGCACGCTCCGGATGAGCTTCGAGCTACCGTGAACGGCGTTCCCGAGCTCTTCGCCCGTCACGTCGAGCTTGCAGGCCATGAGGCGCTGCGCGTAGCGGACGAGCAGCGCGTCGCAGTCGCGGTAGAAGCGCGGGCTCCCGTCGTTCGCGAGGAAGAGGATCCGCGAGGCGCGCGCGTTCTGCGGGCTCTCGGGCGTCTTCTTGCTGGCCGCGTCGAGGCCTTTCTGCTCGTTCGCCAGCTTGTCGGTGATGAGCTCGAGGCCCTGACAGGCGTGCCCCGCGACGAGGGCGCCGCGGAGCGTGGAGCTCAGCGCCTCGGTCATCGGGAGAGTCGCTACCTGGACACGGCCGCCCTCCCACAGCACGCCCGCATGCTTCGACAGGAGACTAACGACCTCGTCGTGGCGGGGATCGGCGACGACGTCTTTCGGCAATTTGAGCACGCGCGTGCCTCTACCAGATCCGGGGCGGGCTGGCGATCGGGCGCGCTGATCGCGTCGCCTGCGACGCGATCACGAGGAGAAGATCGTCGCTCATTTTTTGCGCTCTGCCGCGGCGAGCAGCGGTCCGAGGTCTTGACCCTTCATCACGTGACTGACCACCTCGGCGAGCAGCGCCGGCGTGCAGCCGAAGCACGGTATCCCGAGGTCGGCCAGCGTCCGCGCGAGCTCGTGATCGTAGGAGGGCTTCCCGCCGTCCGAGAGCGCGAGGAGGCACATGGCCTTCACCCTGGCGTCGACGAGCTGGCGCATCCGGCCGACCAGCTCGTCGCGATTACCACCCTCGTAGAGATCGCTTATCAGTAAAAATAGCGTTTTGTCGGGCCGCACGACGAAGTTTTGCTGCGCGTAGGCCACGGCTCGGTTGATGTCGGTGCCGCCGCCGAGCTGCGCCGTGAAGAGCACGTCGACCGGATCTTCCAGGAGGGGAGTCACGTCGACGACCTCGGTGTCGAAGAAGAGCAGCTTGGTTTGCAGTACGTCGATCGAGGCGAAGATCGCCGCCATGATCGAGCTGTACACGACGCTTTCGGCCATCGATCCCGACTGGTCGACGAGAATGCACACGTCCCACTCGTGGCGCCGCCGCTGGTTCTGCCAGAAGTGGAAGCGGTCGGGTACGAGGCGGCGCCGATCGACGTCCCAGCCCTTCAAATTCGAGCGGATCGTGCGCTTCCAGTCGATGTTGCGGATCAGCTTGAGCGGGCTCGATCGGTCGCGGCGGACGGCGCCGAGGATCGAGGTGCGCATCTCGGTCTCGAGGCGCTTGCGCACGTCCTCGACCACCTCGCGGACGATCTGCCGCGCGGCCTCGCGGGCCCGATCGGGGATGAGCCCTTTCGCGCTGAGGAGGGTGGCCACCAGCTCGACGTTCTTCTCCAGGAGGGGCAGAGTCTCGGGCTCGAAAAGGAGCTGCGTCAGCCCTTTGCGCTCGATGGCGTCTTTCTGGACGAGGGCGATGACGTCTTGACGGAAGAAGTCGCGGAGCGACGATAGCCACTTCGGGATGTACGGCCGCGACTTCGCGAGGCTGGTGGTCTTCGCCGCGCCCTCGTAGACGAAGGAGAGCGCGTCATCGAGCTCGCCGAGCCGGCCCTTGTCGAGATCGAGCTCGCCCGCGCCGCTGCCGAGGTGGCCGAGGCCGAAGTCGGGACTGACGTTCTCAGCGCGCGGGCCGAGGGCGAGGCGCCAGCGCAGGAGGGCGTCGCGGTCGGCGTCGCTGAGGTCGTGCGGATCGTCGCTCATAGCAGGTCGTCCAGGTCGTCCATGACCGACGAGAGGCCGGCGTTCATGGCCTTGAGCTTGTCCTTGTCGCGCTCGAGCACGAGCGCCGAGGCCTCGCGGGCCTTCTCGTCGCCGATCGCCCGCACGCCGATCACGTTCTCGAGCAGGTAGCGGCGCTCGGTCGTTTCGAGCGACGCGAAGGCGCGCCGCAGCACCGGGAGCAGGTCGCGGAAGCGCTCCTTGTCGATGGCGACGAGGTACGCGTCGAGCGCGGCGACCACGGGCCGACTCTTCACCAGGGCGAGCGCGTTGACCTCGAAGAAGCCCTGGAGAAAGCCGGCCGCGGCCTCGGGATCGTGCGCGCTGGAGAGGCGCTGTTCGACCAGAATGCCAATCTCGTCGTCGTCGATCACCTGGGCGAGATAGAGCAGCCCCGAGGCCACGCCCGCGGCGCCGGGGTTGACGGTGTAGCTCGCCGAGAGGCGGCGGGCGGCCGCGAACCAGCCCTGGCGGTCGACCGTCTTCTGCGCGAGGGCGATGATGTTGAGCGTCTTCAAAGCCTTCTTTGCGAGCGCGACGCCTTCATCGCTGCCAGTGCAGGCGTCGTCGAGGCGGAGGATGGCGCGAGCGAACGTCTTCTCGCCCAGCGCGGCGATCGCCAGATCGCCGTGGAGCGAGCGGGTGCGCGAGGTGCCATAAGAGACGAGGTCGGCGAGCACCTTTGCGGCCTCCGCGAGCGAGGGTAAATCGTCGTCGTGCGGGGCCAGCCGTTCGCAGGTGGCGAGCGCCGCGGTCACGGTCTTCGCGCTGCTCGTCACCACCGCTTCGAGGAGCACCTCGGCGGCGCTCCCGGTGGTGCGCGCTCTGGCGAGCTGCTCTTCGAGCACCCGCGCGGTGACCTGCTCCAGCGTGTTGCCAAGCACGATCTTCTCGACCAGCGCGACCTCGGTCGAAGGCGTCCAGCGCGCCTCCCACTTCTCGCTGATGCGCTGGAGCGCCTCGACCGCGCCGGGCTGCTCCACCGGCGCGTCTTTCCCGGTGCCGAGCTTCCTGCCGATGAACGAAGCGTAGGATACGCCGGCGACGCGGAGGCGGTGCAGGAACACGCTGGCTCCGACCTGCACCGGATCGTTGAGCTTGAGCGTGAACGATTCGATCGAGTCGGTCGACGGCAGGCGCCGCTCGCGCACCTCGCGCGCGAACTCTTCTTGGAGCGAGTTCTTCCCGATCCGGTCCGCCACGCGCCCGATGTTGCGCCCGATCACGCTGGGCCAGAGGAACCCGTCGACGTGCGTGGCGTCGCCGCGGCACATCGTGGCGATGGTCGCCTCGCGCACCTCGTCGAGGCCGGGCTCGGCCTTGCCGCGGATGTCGGCGAGCGTGAGCGCGAGGCGATACGCCTCGATGGTGTCAGACAGTGATGCCATGAAACCGCGGAGGCGGAGGTGCTCGGTGAACTCGACCAGCACCTCCAGCGTGGCCCGGCGGTAGTCGCATCCCGCGTCGTGCGCGCGCTGGTAATACTGCGGCGCGCGGTTGCCCGCCCCGTACCCGAGCTGCTCGGCGAGCCTGGGAAAGCTGAAGGGGATCAGCGTCACCGCGCTCGCCACCGGCGCCGGCAACACCCGATCGAAATCGAGATCGACGTCGCCCGCGGCGAACGCCGCCGCGTGCGCCGCGCCGACGATGACAGCCACCTTGCCCGGCGCGATCCCGCCCTCGCCGATCCGCGCCAGGATCTTCTTCGCCATGTACGCGTCGCGCGCGCGATGAAGCGGCCGCCGATCCGCCGCGCGCACCAGATCGGCATACGCCATCAGCGCCTCTCGAAACGCCACAGGCTCGTACTTCGGCGCCTCGAAAGAGGCCTCCCAGAACTCCTCGAACGACCGAAACCCCCGCGCCCGCGCGCAGGCGAGGTGAACGTCGAACCCGACGAGCCCCCGCGCAGCCGACTCCGGACTCCCCTCGTCCTCGTCCCCCGTCTCCCGATCTCCGTCCTCGTCCTCGTCCCCGTGCGCGTGCGCGCTCCCACTCCCACTCTCGTTCTCCTCCTCGATATCGACGCTCCCGGTCTCCCCGGCATACGAGGCCAGCGCGCACCCCGTCGAAACATCGATGAACGCGGCCTCCCGTCCATTCTTCCGCGCCCACGCGAGCGCCACGTACTCCGGCGAGTACGCCGCGAAGGGCCAGAGCGACGAGCCCTGGACTCCATCGGTCCGATAGCCGAGCACCGCGACGGGAGGCTTCGTTTCCCGATCGACGAGCACGTCGATGATCGCCGTCGCGTCCTCGGGCCCCTCGACGAGCACGAGCTCCGGGCTCACCTCGTCGAGGAACGCCGCGAGCACCGCGCTCGTGCGCGGCGAGTGATGGCGCACGGGGAAGACGTGCACCCCGGCGAGGAGGCGGAGATCGATCATGTGAGCTTCGTCTTCGTCGCGGCGTAGAACTCTTTCCAGAGGCCGCTCCGCGTCTTCGCGACCGTCTCGCAGTACTCGCGCACGGCCTTGAGATCCTCGCCGCCCTCCTTGGCGACGGCGCCCGCGAGCGAGCGCGACAGATCCTCCGGCGTGACGATCCCGGTGCCGAAGTGCTGCGCGAGGATGCCGCTGTTGAAGAGCACGCTGATGGCCTCGGCCGTCGAGAGCACCGCGCTCGGCGATTTCACCTTGGTCTTGCCGTCCTTGGTCACGCCGGCGCGCAGCTCCTGGAACAGCGTGATCAACAGCCGCGCGAGGTCGGCCGGCGCCTCGGTCCCGACCTGGTAATCGGAGCGCAGCTCGGACTCGCGCTTGGTGACGATGCGGATCTCTTGCTCCAGATCTTCCACGACAGGCACGGTGACGAAGTTGAAGCGCCGCTTCAGGGCCGCGCTCATCTCGTTCACTCCGCGGTCGCGGGTGTTGGCCGTGGCGATGATGTTGAAGCCGCGCTGCGCGCTCACCATCTCGTTGAGCTCGGGCACGGCGATCTGCTTCTCCGAGAGGATCGAGATCAAGGCGTCCTGGATCTCCGGCGCGGTGCGGGTGATCTCTTCCACGCGAGCGAACGTGCCCTCGCGCATGGCGCGCAGGATCGGCGACGGGACGAGCGCCTTCTGCGAGGGCCCCTCGGCGAGCAAAAGTGCGTAATTCCAGCCGTATTTGAGGTGTTCTTCGCTGGTGCCCGCGGTGCCCTGCACCACCTGCGCCGAGGTGCCGCTCACCGCCGCGGCGAGGTGCTCGGAGAGCCAGCTCTTCGCCGTCCCGGGTTCGCCCACGAGCATCAGCGCGCGATCCGACGCGAGCGTGGCGATCGCCACCTGCACCAGCGATCGATCGCCGATGTACTTGGGCGTGATGGCGACGCCGGCCACGGGTTTGTCGCTCCCCATGACGTAGGTCTCGACGGCGCGCGGCGAGAGGCGCCACCCCGGCGGCCTCGGGGAGGCGTCGTTTCCGGCGAGAGCTTCGAGCTCGGCTTGGTATTTGACCTCGGCAGGCAGGCGGATCTCGGGCATGGAAGTGCCGTACTTTACCCGCGTTGGCGGGTCCATCGAGGCCTCGCGTGGCGCTTGTCTTCGAGGCCGCGGGGCGATCCCGTCCGGCGTTGCTTGACCCGCACGCCCTCGCCCGCTCAGATCGCGCCTGCTTGATGGATCTCGACACCCTCGCCGCCGCTCGCGTCGGCACGACGCTGTGCCAGAAATGGACGCTGGAGAAGCTTCTCGGCGTCGGCGGGATGGCCGCGGTCTACGTTGCCAATCACAAGATCGGGCGGCGCGACGCCATCAAGATCCTGCACCGCGAGGTGGCCGAGCAGCCCGACATGCTCGCGCGCTTCGAGCAGGAGGCGCACGCGGTGAACCGCTTCCATCACCCGGGCGCGGTGGAGATCCGCGACATCGACGTGGCCGAGGACGGCTCGCCGTTCCTGGTGATGGAGCTGCTCACCGGCGAGTCGCTGGGCGAGCGAGCGCAGCGCCTCGGCGGCCTCCCGCTCGGCGAGGTCCTGCGCCTCACGGACGAGCTGCTCGACGTGCTGGCGGCGGCGCACGCGCGCGGGATCATCCACCGCGACATCAAGCTCGACAACCTCTTCGTGCAGACCGACGGCAGCCTGAAAGTGCTGGATTTCGGCATCGCGCGCATCCGCGACGGCATGCCTCTCAAGATGCGGACGCGAGCGGGCGCGACGCTCGGGACCGCGCCGTACATGCCGCCCGAGCAGATCAAGGGGACCGAGATCGACGCGCGCGCGGATCTCTTCGCGGTGGGCGCGACGATGTTCCGGCTGATCGCCAGGCGCCGGATCCACGAGGCGAAGAACGAGACCGAGATGCTGCTGAAGATGGCGAGCCAGCCGGCGCCGCCGCTGCTCTCGGTCGCGCCCGACGCGCCCATCGGCGTGGGCCTCGTGGTCGATCGCGCGCTGCGCTTCGACCGCGATCTGCGCTACCCCGACGCGCTGACGATGCAGGCCGACGTGCGCGCCGTGCGAGCCGGTCTGCCGCCGCCCGACGCGACGGCGCACCTGCCCTCGCCCGACGCCGCGGTGTTCTCCGACGCGGCGACGATCCGACCCACGGTCGCCGCCGTCGATCCGCGCACGTCGGCCGCCTCGCCCGGCGCGATCGCCACGCCGTCCGGCCCCGCGATCACTCCGCCGGTCGGCTCCGAGCTGAGCCTGGGGAGCTACGGTGCTTTGCCCTCCGCCCAGCTCTTCACCGGCGCGAGCAGGGCAGTCGCCGACGTGGCGTCGCGGCGAGCTCGGGTGTCGGCCGTGACGGTGACGCCCGCGCTGAACGACTCCGATTCTTCGACGCAGAGCCGTCCCGTCGCCCAGCAGCTCGGCCCGGAGCGGACGTTGAAGTCGGCGCAGACGCTGGAGACCCCGGTCCGGCCTCCCGTCGCGATGGTCGAGGCCGCCCCGGTGACGCTGCCGACGCGCGGGCTCCCGCCGATCGAGGCTGGATCGATGTCGGCGCCGAGCTCGCGAGGCTCGGTGTCGGCGCCGAGCTCGCGAGGACCGATGTCGGCGCCCGTCGTCTCCATCGTGGAGCCCTCGCCCCCGCCGCCGAAGAGCGGTATCGACAAGAACTTCCTGATTGGCATTCTCATCGGGGTGATCTTCCTGCTCCTCGGCGTCGGGATCACGCTGGCCATCGCTCTCCGGCGCTCCGGCCCCGCGGCGGTCGACGACAGCGATGCTTCGGTGCCAGCCGAGGTGGCCGATCCAGGGCCGGCCGACAGCTCGTCAATCGGCGGCGCGAAGCTCACGCCGCCCTCGAAAAAGGCTGTCGCACCGCCGACTCCCCACCTCCCGGGGCCGTCGGCGCCGCCCCCCGGCAAGGGCAAGGGCAAGGGGCGTTGACGCCTCGACTGGCTGGTGTCTGAATCCACGCGGGGCATGGCCGAGAATGGCCATGTCGGCGATCAAACGACGCTCGCTGCGGTCCATTCGACCCGTCAAATTTTCACCCCGATCACGCGCGGACATTCCCCGTCCGGTCGCCCCATTGTCACCGCGCCTGAGCCCCATCATGGTCGGGCCGATGAGCGACGCCTTTCTCCACGCCTCCCCCGCCGATATCCTCGCTCGCCTGGAAGCCGTCGGGCGGGAGGCCGCCGCCGGATCCTTCGTCGTCCGCGTCGGCGCGGACCAGAATGGTTATTGCAACATCGGGGTCGATTTACCGCGGGCGCGGCGCACCGCGCAGGCGAATCGCGAGCTGCGCTTGCGCCTGCGCGAGGGGCTGGAGCGGGCCGGCGTCATGCTCGCCGAGGACGCGCTGGCGCCGAAGGTCGGCGGAGATCTCCGCGGTACGGTGCTGGTGCGCAAGATGACTGTCCGGTCGACGGGCGCGCTCCACCGGACTCAGCCGGACCGGATCGACCGAGGGGTCGAGTCGCTCGGCGGGTGACGACGCGGCCGCGGCGCGCCTCTGGTAGGCTCCTGCGCCATGAAGAAGCTCACGTCCGAGGACCGTCTCCGCCTGATGAAATTCGTCTGCTCGTTCGTGTGGGCGGATCTCGAGGTCAAGGACTCGGAGCGGAAGTTCGTCACCCGGATGGCCAAGAAGCTCCACCTCGAGGGGGCCGAAGCCAAGCTGGTCCAGGCCTGGCTCGAGGTCCCGCCGCGCGCCGAAGACGTCGATCCGACGACGATCCCGCGCGAGCACCGGCAGCTCTTCCTCGACACGATCCGCGACGCGATCACCGCCGACGGCGAGGTCGCGCAGGACGAGTGGGAGAACCTGGCGCTCTTCGAGCAGCTGCTCGGAAAGCATTGATCGTCGACGCGCGGCCTAGCGATCGGATCGCGGGGCGACGAGCGCCCGGGATTTCGGCTCGACGATCCACACGTGGCAGTCGAGCCAGTCGCCGCCGGTCGGCATCAGATCGAGCTGGAAATACGGGCTCGTTTGCGGCGGCAGATCGAGCGACGACTCTGTCCACCCGTTGACCGGATCGAGGGTGAGCTGCCCGATCGCGTTGCCCGCCGCGCGGACCTGGATCGTGATGTGGTGCCCGACGACGCTTCGCACCACGAGGCGACCGCCGGCCTGGGGCGCGCGCATCACCGCGAGCTCGTGCTGGTCGGGCGCGATCACCCGGCCGGCGTCGAAGAGATCGCGCGTCGGCTGCACGGGATCGGCGAGCACGCGGAAGTCGACGAAGCCCATCGCCGGGTGGGGGAACACGTAGCTGTGGGCCTTCTCGCTCACGAGATCGGCGACGTCGAGCTCGTCGACGAGGACCTCGCTCGGCCGCATCGTGCGCGGCGTCGGCGTCGCGTCGAGCGTGCTCCAGTCGGCGCGGTAGATCACCTTCTCCGAGCCGCCGCAGATGACGTTGCCGACGACGGGCACCTGGGTGAGGCGCTCGCCGAAGAGCGTCGGCAGATCGCCCCACCACGACGGATAGATCGCCATCACGTCGGGTCGCTCGGCGACGGGCATGCGCTCGATCAGCTCGAGCGAGGCGCCGAGGCCGTGCACGCCGGCGCGCGCGAAGGGGAGGTCGTGGTAGCCGCCGAGGCCGATGATATCGAGGCCCGATCGATCCGAGGCGTACATCAGCGCGCCCGCGTCGCCGACGAGGACGCGGTGCGCGCCGAGCTCGGCGAGCACCTTGCCCGCGACGAGGTGCTGATCGCGGATGTTGCGGCTGGCGCGGCCGAAGAACCAGATCTGGTCGCGCATGTTGGGGATCTGGTGCACCCAGAAGATCGCGACGATGGCGATCGCCACGAACGCGCGCGCCGGCATCACGAAGCGGCGGAAGCGCGGATCGTCGAGAAACGAAGGTTTTTTCTTCTCTTCGCTCGTCGTCGCAGCGCTCGGCGCGCCGAGGATCGTGGCGAGCCCGAGCGCCGCGAGCACGAGCAGCCACGCCACCGCGGCCATCGTGTAGCGCTCGTTCTGCCAGCGGACCTGGCCGTTGAGAGCGACGAGCGCGAGCCACCCGATCACCTGCGCCCAGAGGAGGATCGCCACGCCGCGGAGCCGCCGCGACAGGAGCGGGATCACCGCGACGAGGGGCACGAGCCAGCCCCACGGGAGCACGTCGGAAAAATGGTGCTGCGTGTTGCGGAGGACCACGTATTTGAGCAGATCGACGTACTGCGCGACCTTGTCGTCGGCCGTGAGGTACGGGTTGTTGATCGCCAGCTTGGCGATGGCGCCGTTGGCCGACCACTCGCCCGTGAAGGCGTGGTTGACGAGGGCCTGCGCGACGACCGCGAGCACGCCGGGGACGCCGATGCGCAGCACCGTGAGCGCCGCGGGGCGATTGCCCGAGGCGCGACGCACCGCGATCGCCGCGAAGATCGCGAACGACGCGACGCACACGACCGACTCGGGGCGCGTGGCGTAGAGCAGCGCGCCGGCGAGGCCTGAAATCCAGCCGATCTGCGCGATGCGGCGATCCCGCGCGGGCGATGGATGGAGCTTGGTCTCGCGCACGAGGCGGAGCACCGGCACGAGCGCGAGGCCCCACACGCCGAGGTGAAACGCGTTCTCCATCCCGCTGAAGAGCGACCAGTCGAGGGCGCCGAGCGAGAGCACGGCGGGCGGGATCAAGTACTTCGCCCAGCGCCCCATCGGCTCGGCGAGCCGGCCCGCGGCGAGGAAGAAGGCGAGGCACGAGATGCACGCGACGATCGCCGCCCAGTGCATGATCGAGAGGCCGCGGAAGCCCGCCCAGTAGCCGAGCGCGAGCGCGAACGGGTAGCTCAGGCTGGTGTTGCCGCTGGAGAAGCCGTTGCCCTCCGACCACTGAAACGGGTAGCCGCGCGCCGTGGCGCGGGCGTAGTCGAAGTGGATGAAGACGTCGTCGAGCGGCGCGGACCACGCGCCGTGCGTCTGGCGATGGAGCGATCCGTAGAAGAACAGCGCCGCGTACAGCGTGCAGAGCGCGGCGAAGACGGGGTAGACGACGCCGTCGATCCGGGGCCAGCGCGCAGCGAGGCGGTCGAGCCAGTTCGGAGGCGTCACCCCGCGCCTTTACCACGGCCTTTCGGCGGTCGGCTCGTCCCGGGCGGGAAAGATGCACTTCTCCAGGCCGTCCGCCGAGGCCGCGCCTCAGGCCCCGCAACTGTGCTCCGCAGCGATTAAATCGATCGCAGACAGACGCTGCGTTGACCCCCACCTCCGTGATCGCTAGAAAGGGTCCTCCGGGCGCTGGGCGTCGCTGCGGCGCGGGCGCGGATAGGACGCCATCAATGCGTTGGTTCGTCGAGATATCCGCTCTCGGGCTGAAGCCCGGGGTAACTTCCACTCTTTGCGTGGAGGCACCGCAATGGCAGCCCGCGCTCCAGAAGGCCCGCGCGCTGCGTGGGGACGAAGGTCCGCTCGGTAATTTCTCGATCGAGCTCCTGGAAGACGGCTTCCGCGCCATCGATCCGGTGTCGAGGCTTCGCTACCTCGTCAGGCGCGCGCCGGACGACGCGGCGCTGACGACGAGCGCGCCGACCGGGGACGCGCCGCCGCCCTCGAAGGCCGAGCCGGAGCCCGCGTCAAAGGCCGCCGCGCCGCCCGGGAGAGCTGCGGCCGATGATCCGGCGATCCCGCCGCCGCCGCGCGCCCGCGCCCTCGCGCACACGATGGCGTTCTCGTCGCAAGGCTCGGCGATGGTCGCCGAAGCGGTGAAGCTCGCCGACGCGCTGACGAAGCCCGCGGCGACCGCGCCCGTCGCCGCTGCGCCGATCGCGGCCGCGCCTGCGCCCGTCGCGCCTCCTCCTGCGCCGCCCGCGCCCGAGGCGAAGCCGGAGCCCGTCCCCCCGCGTCGTCAGCCCGCGAAGACGATGGCGTTCTCGTCGGCCGGTGCCGCCGCGGTTCGCGACGCCGTCGCTGCGACCGAGGTCGCGCGCGCGGCGCCGGTGATCCCGCCCGAGCCCCTGCCGCCCCCGCCGTCCGCACCCGCGGCGCCGGCGTTGCCGAGCTTCACGCTGGTGAACACCCGCGAGGAGAACCCGTCGGAGCGCTCGCCGCTGAGCTACCGCGAGTACGTGTATGCCGTGGCCCTGGGCACGTCGTACGACGACGCCCATCGGCTGCTCCTCGAGCGCTTCGCGAGCGTGCAGCAGAGCCTCGAGCAGGCTCGCCCGGGCAAGCTCATCAACCTCGCGATCTTCGATCACGTCTTCCAGGGCAGGCCGCAGCGCCGCCCGCTCGCGACGCTCACGTGGAAGGACTGGAAGAACGAGACGCCCGAGGTGCAGTTCCCGGCGCGCGACGGCGTGTCGGTGCCGCCCCCCGCGTCCGCGGGGCCGACGCTCCCGTCGTCGGTGGCGCCGAACGCGCCGACGGCCTCGCCCGCGGCGGCCGTGTCGATCGTCGCCGCGCCGCCGCCGATCGCGTCGCCGCAACCAATCGCGTCACCCGAGCCTGTCGCGATTGCGGCGCCCGTCGCGATCGCGGCGCCCGTGCCCGTCGGATCGTTCCCCGCGCCGGTGCGCGCGTCGACGCCCGCGCCCGCGCTCGCGCCCGAAGCGAGCACGGCCGCGCCGCCGACGCCGGCGGTCGCGACGAAGCCCGCCGCCGCGACCGCGCCCACGCAATCCTCGGCGCCCGTGCGCAGCAGCGCGCCGCCGCCGCCGGAGTCGACGAAGGTCCCGCCGCCCCCGCGCCCCGCCGTCATCGCGCCGCCGCGCTCGGCCCCGACCAAGCGCCTCTCCGGCGACGATCTCCTCGCCGAGCTCTTCGAGGCGTTCAACGATCTCCATTTTCTCCGCGACTCGATCGAGGGCGCCGAGTTCGTCCTCGCGCTCACGCTCGAGAAGCTCCCGAGCGAGATCGGCCTCGTGTCGCTCTTCGACATCAACAAGCGCGAGTTCGTGATCGTGCGGCAGACCGGCGGAGCGCAGCGCGCCGTCGGGCAGCGTCAGCCCGAGAAGGCGCCGATCGCCAGCACCGCGATGCGCAAGCGGCACGCCGTGGTCATCAGCGATCCCGGCGGAGCGCAGCGCGCCGTCGACGATCGTTTCAAGCACATCGGCGTCGAGATCCGCAGCCTCGTCTGCGCTCCGGTCGAGCTCGGCGGCCGCTATCTCGGCCTGATCGAGCTGGTGAACCCGCTCGACGGCGGCCTCTTCAACGAGGGCGACGGCAACGCGCTCACGTACATCGGCCAGCAGTTCGCCGAGTTCGCGGCTTCGCGCGGGGTGATGATCGATCCCGAGCAGCTCAAGGAAAGCGCGCCCGCGCCGCGCTCGATCCCCGCGCCCTCGAAGCGCCGCTGACGCCGATGCCGGCGCGCCGAGGCCTGCGCGAGCGCCTGCTCTATTTCGCGCTCGTGCCGGCGATCGTGCTCGCCGTCCTCGTGCTCGGCGGCGTCGCGCTCCGCACCACGCTCCAGATCGAAAAGTCCCGCCAGCAGACGGTATTCGACGCCACGCTCACGCTCGCCGACGAGCGCGTGGACCGGCTCGACAAGGCGATCATCGCCCAGGACAACGTCGTCGCCGCGCACGTCGATCTCGACAAGCTCGACTCGATCGCGCGCCGCTGGATCCCCACGGCCGCGCGCGAGACGCCGACGGTGCGGGCGATCCTCGTGCTCGACATGGATCACGACGAGCACGACGTCCTGGCGTTCGCGTCGCGCGCGTCGGCGCCCGGAGGCCCCGAGGACGACTCGTTTCGCAGGCTATTTCTCACGCGGCTGTTCCCGCAGCTCAACTTCACCGGCAACGTCGAGGAGCTCCGCCACCTCTACAGCGTCATCGATCGGCAGAGCGTGCTCGTCAGCTACTGGCAGCGCCCGCACCTCGGGCGGCGCTACCTCATCGTCGCCTGGCACGACGTGCCCCGCCTCGTGCACGACGTGCTGCCGCGCCTCTACCGCGACATCGACCGCGGAAACAGCCGGATGAACGTCATCGACGAGGAGGGCCGCATCGTCTTCGGTCCGCCGATCAAGGGCGGCGGCTTCACCGTCGGCAGGCCCTTCCCGACGACGCTCTACAACTGGCGGCTCCAGGTCGGCCTCACCTCGGCCGAAGAGCTCGGGCAGAAGGTCGAGCGCCAGCGCCTGCTCGAGATCACGCTCGTGGCCTTCGCGGCGATCGTGGCCATCGCCGGCGTGGCCATCGTCGTCATCGCCGCGGTGAAAGAGCGCCGCCTCGCCGCGCTGAAGAGCGACTTCGTGGCCAACGTCTCGCACGAGCTCAAGACGCCGCTCGCCCTGGTCCGCATGTTCGGCGAGATGCTCCTCACGGGCCGCGTGCCGAGCGAAGACAAGAAGAAGCAGTACCTCCAGATCATCGTCAGCGAGAGCGAGCGCCTCACCGCGCTGATCGAGAACGTGCTCGATTTCGCCAAGGTCGAGCGCGGCAAAGCGGCCTACGACTTCGCCCCGGGCCAGATCGAAGAGGTCGTCGCGCGCGCGGTCGAGGTCTTCCGTTATCGCGCCGAACGCGAGGGGATGGAGGTCGGTCTGCGCGTCGAGGAGAGCCTCCCGCCGACGTCGATCGACGACCGCGCGATCGAGCTCGCGGTGATAAACCTCCTCGACAACGCCTTCAAGTACGCGAAGGACGGCGGCCGGATCGACGTCGACGTCGCGCGCGCGGCGCGCTTCGTGAGCGTGCGCGTCAGCGATCGCGGCCCGGGCATCGACGCCGAGGATCGCGCGCGGATCTTCGAGCGCTTCGTGCGCGGCAGGGCCTCGGGCGAGACGCGGGTGCGCGGCAGCGGCATCGGCCTCTCGCTCGTCAAGCACATCGCGGAGAGCCACGGCGGGACGATCCGCGTGACGAGCCCGATCGCCGGCGAGCTGCGCGGCTGCGTGTTCGAGCTCTCGATCCCGGTCGACCGCGCCGCGCCGAAGGCTCCCGCGAGCCCCGCGCCGACGGCGCCAGAGGCCAGCCCGAAGGTGGCCTGACGCGCGCCGACGAGCGAGGGAGTCGAGCGCGCGCCCGACCGGTGCGTCATCGCCTCATCGTTGCGCGATGACCTCGAGGAAGTTACGGCCGATGGGGTTGTCCTGCGGATCTCGCGCCTCCACCCGGACGACCCAGGGCCCCGCGCTCCCGGCAGGGTGGTTGACGGTGGCGCGGAACAGGTTGCCTTCGCGCCTCCAGCGCACCGGGACCTCGTCGAGATTGACCATCACGCGGAGCTTGGGATCGAAGCCGGCCGCGCCGTCGTCCGACGGTTGCCGGCGGGTGCTCACGAGGCGAACCTCGACCTCGACGGGGTTCGCGGGCCAGACTGCCAGTCGAGGTCCGAGCGTGATCTCCGCGTGCACCGGGCTCGGGAGCAGCAAAAGCGGGACGAAGCCACGTTCGCCGGTGATCCGCACCAGCGCCGACGTGGGCTCGTGGTGAACGAGGCCGAGCTCCGCCGACGCCCGGATGAAGCCCGATCGCCCGACGGCGACCTCGAGATCAGCGGGATCGTCCCAGCGGAGGGCGTGATCGGCCGGCAGCTCGAAGCCGTCGCCACGGGCCGCTCCGCCCGGCGGCAAGGTCGCGAGGGCCACGCGCAGAGCGCGGGTGACGCTCCGGCCCCCGGGGAGCCCTTCGACCCCACGCGCCCGGAGCCGCGCGAAATAGCGGCCTGGCAGGAGCGGTGGAGTGGTGATCGTCGTGGTCGTGCCGGGGAGCTTCGCGCGCCACACCGGCGTGGAGAACGCCTCGTCGCGCGCCACCTCGACTTCGTAGCTCGCGGCGCCGTCGAGGGGCGTCAGCCGCAGAGTCAGCGCGGCGCTGGCCTCCTTGTCGGTCACGACGGCGAGCGGCCCCGTGGACTCGAGCCCTGCCTCGTGGTGCCATGTCGGGCTCCCGATGATCGGGTGAGACAGCGCCGTCGGGCGGCCGTCGCGGAGCGCCGCCGCCTGTCCTTCCGGCAGCGCGTGGAAGCCGCCGCGAGATTCGAGCTCGACCGCTCCACGGGTCGCCGCGACGCCGAGGCCACCCTCGGGATCGCCGCGGCGACTGCCCATCTCGCGCACGAGCATCTCCCCGTCGAGGCAGATCGCCACCATCCCTGTATCGCCCTGCACGAGCACGGCCGTGAGGTCCCCTCTGGCGGAGGCCGGAGGAGTCGTCACCGTGATCTCCCCGCTCGCGAGATCGAGCCGAGCGGCGCTGATCTTTCCGCGCCCGGGGATTTGCATCTCGAGCTGCCCCGCCATCACCAGGGTGGATCCGGGCGTGAGATCGACAGTCGCCCCGCGCGCGAGCTGGAGGCGCAAAGGCTCGTCGACCGAGCGCACCTCTCCGCGATCGGGAAGCACCGAGCCCTCGTGAAGAGACGTCCAGGAGCCGTTGAGCGCCGGCCGTACTTGCCCACGACCGGCGAGGACCACCGGCGCGTGACGCTCGGTTGCGCGGGCCGCCGGCGCCGCCTTTCGCGCGGCTTCGGCGTGACCGGGAGTCGTCGACAGCGCCAGGGTGAGAGTCGCGACGATGGCCGTGGTGCTTCCGAGCCTCATTGTCCCGACAACGGTGCCGGCCGAGCTCGCTTGAAGGGATCTTGGCTATCACGTCGCCGGCCTCACCGCGCGGCGAGGAGAGATCCGGTCGGCCGCCCTCGGCCCGGCGATCGAACACGCTCGCGCCGACGCGAAGCTACGCTTCCGCCATGCTCGATCCGGCGGCCATCACCCGCATCGTCCTCTCGCCGCACCTCGACGACGTGGCGCTCTCGATCGGGGGCGCGATCGCTCGCTTCACCCTGGAAAATCAGCGGATCCTGGTGGTGACGATCGCCGCCGGAGCGCCGCCGCCGGGCTCGCTGCCGAGCCCGTTCGCCGCGTCGCTGCACCGCGCGTGGGGGCTCGACGCGGTGGACGCCGTCGCGCGTCGGCGCCGCGAGGACGAGGCCGCGATGGCGCTGCTCGGCGCGGAGTCGTGGCGCCTCGATCTGCTCGACGCCGTGTATCGCCTGCCCGAGAGCTACGGCTCCGAGGCCGCCCTGCTGGGCGAGCCGGCGACGCACGATCGCCTTGAAATCGAGCTCATCGCGGCGCTCGCGCCGATCCTCGCCGCCTCGCCGCGCGCCCTCCTGCTGGCGCCGCTCGCGGTGGGCGGGCACGTGGACCATCGCCTCGTCCATCGCGCGGCGATCGAGCTCGCGCGCCAGGATCGTGAGGTCGCCTTCTACGAGGACTTCCCCTACGCGGCCAGGCCTGGCGCCGTCGCAGAGCGCCTCGACGCGATCGGCGCGGCGCTCGAGCCCACCATCGTCGACATCACGGCGACGCTCGATCGAAAGATCGCGGCGATCCTCGCGTACACGAGCCAGATCGAGGCGCTCTTCGGCGACCGTGAACAGGCCCGCGCGGCGATCGCCGCGTACGCGCTCGCCGCTGGCTCCAGCGGGCCTGCCGAGCGGCTCTGGCACCCTCGCTAGCGCGGCTACGCCGACGACGCCTCGCGCTGCGCGGCCTCGTGCCGCTCTTTCCCTGCGAGCAGAAGCTTGCGCGCGGTGTCCCGCGTCCAGACCTCGAGCTCTTCGGGATGACGACAGCCGGGGACGGCCGCGAGCGCGTCACGCACGAGCTGCTCGACGAGGTGCTGCGAGCCGTGCACGCCGAGATCGTTCGCGGCGTTGGGGCGACCGAGTGTCACGTCTCTGCCCACCGCTTTGCCGAGCTCTTCCGGCTTTCCGGTGACATCGAGGATGTCGTCCGCGATCTGGTACGCCTCGCCGATGCGCTGGCCGAAGAGGCGGTAGGCCGCGCCGTTCTCGCCGGCTGCGGTGGCCCCGGCTGCTGCCGCGGCCTCGAAGAGCGCGGCCGTCTTCGCGCGACGGTACGTGACCACGGGGATCCGCGGCTCGGACTCCCAGGCTTGCCCGGCGATGATTCCGTGCGGGCTCCCCACGCCGCGAGCGACGATCTCGATCAGCCGCACGAGCCGATCCGGAGCCGCGACCGCGGCGCGCGCCAGGGTCTCGAAGGCGAGCACGATCATCGCATCGCCCGCGAGCACCGCGAGGGGCTCCCCGTAGGTGCGGTGCACGGTGGGCTGCCCGCGGCGCACGGCCGCGTCGTCGAAGCAGGGGAGATCGTCGTGAACGAGCGAGGCGCAATGAAGGAGCTCGATCGCCGTGGCCGCCGCGTCGGTGAGCGCCGGCAGCGGATCACCGCAGGCCGCCGCGACGGCGAGGCAAAGGCGGGGACGGATGCGCGCGCCCGCCGGGAACACGGCGTGCTCCACCGCGGCGATGAGGCCTGTCGGCGCGTCGCCTTCTGCCAGAGTCTGCAAGGCACCTTCGAGGGCGCGCTCGATGCGGCGCTCGTGGCGGCGGCGGGTCGAGTCAATCACGACGGGCAGTTTCCGCCGCGCCACCCCGCTTGTCAATGGTTTGTATAATAATTGTACAAACCGTGGACAGATCCATTTTCGAATCCTATGACTGCGTGATGCGGAGCGAGCGCGTCGTCGTCGTGGGCGGAGGAGTGGGTGGCCTGGTGACGGCCGCGCTCCTCGCGCACGCCGGAGCGGAAGTTCTCGTCCTGGAGCGGGCTGCACGGGTCGGCGGCAAGATGCGGCAAGTGCATCCTTCGGGCCGCGCCGTCGATGCCGGCCCGACCGTCCTGACCATGCGCTGGGTGTTCGAAGAGCTCTTCGAGGCGCTCGGGACAACGTTGGACAAGCATCTCCAGCTCACCCCCGCCAGCCTCCTCGCGCGCCACGCCTGGGCGACGCCTGGCGGCGCGCCGCAGCAGCTCGATCTGTTCGCCGATCTCGAGCGATCGGCCGAGGCGATCGGCGCCTTCGCGGGCCCGGGCGAGGCCGAGGGCTACCGGCGCTTCTGCGCGTACGCGCGCCGGATCTACGCGACGGTCGAGCAGCCGTTCCTGCGATCGCAGCGGCCCACGCTCGGGTCGACGCTGGCGATCGCGCGCGAGCTCGGCGTCTCGGCGCTGCTGGGCATCGACGGTCACCGCACCGTGTGGAAGGCCCTCGGCGACTTCTTCCGCGACGCCCGGCTACGCCAGCTCTTCGGCCGCTACGCGACGTACTGCGGGTCGTCGCCGTTCCTCGCGCCGGCCACGCTCAACGTCATCGCCCATGTCGAGCGCGACGGCGTGTGGCTCGTCGAGGGCGGCATGTACCAGGTCGCCGCGGCGCTCGCGGGCCTCGTCGAGTCCGCGGGCGGGACCATCCGCGTCGGCGCCCATGTCGAGGAGATCTTGATCGATCGCGGCCGCGCGTCCGGCGTGCGCCTCGCCGATGGAGAGCGGATCGCCGCGGGCGCCGTGGTGCTCAACGGCGACGCCGAGGCGCTGGCTCGCGGCTTCTTCGGCGAGGCCGCCTCGAGCGCCGGCGCCGCGCCGAAGGAGCGATCGCTCTCGGCGATCACCTGGGCGCTCGCGGCCGAGACGCGCGGCTTCCCGCTCGCGCGCCACAACGTCTTCTTCTCCTCGAAGTACGAGCCCGAGTTCCGCCAGATCTTCGAAAAGGGCGAGGTCCCGACCGAGCCCACTGTCTACGTTTGCGCACAAGATCGTGACGATCACGGCGACTTTCCCGGGGGCGCCGAGCGCCTCCTCGTCCTCGTCAACGCCCCCGCACGAGGGGATCGAAACCCCCTCCGACCTGCCGAGGTTGCCGCATGCGAAACCCGTTGCTTCGACTTGTTGAGCCGTTCGGGTCTGCACGTCTCCCGCGATCCGAGCACCACCGTGGTGACGACGCCGACCGACTTCTCGAGGCTCTTTCCGGCGACGGGCGGGGCGCTCTACGGAGCGGCGTCGCACGGAATGACGTCACCGTTCTCGAGGGCCGGATCGCGGACCAAGATCCCCGGCCTGTACCTGACGGGCGGCAGCGCGCACCCGGGCGCGGGGGTGCCGATGGTGGCCCTCAGCGGGAAGCTCGCCGCGGCGAGCGCGCTCGCGGACCTCGCTTCGACCGGCCGATCGCGGACGGCGGCTACGCCTGGTGGTACGCCGACGTCGTCAGCGACGACGGGCGCCACGCGCTCAGCCTGATCGCCCTCCTGGGCAGCGTGTTTTCGCCGTATTACGCCGCGGCGCGCGCCCTGTCGCCGCGCGCGGATCCCCTGGCGCACTGCTCGATGAACGTCGCCCTCTACGGGCCCGCGCGTGATCACTGGGCCTTCACCGAGCGCGGGCGCGCCGCCGTGCAGCGCGACGAGCACGCGCTCGCGATCGGGCCCAGCGCAATGTGGTGGGAGGGCGGCGCGCTGGTGATCGAGTTCGACGAGACGACGGCGCCGTTCGGATCGCGCCTCGCGGGACGCGTGCGGATTTACCCGGAAGAACGCGATGGAACGCCGCTGTCGCTCGACGCCGAGGGCAAGCACTGCTGGTGGCCGATCGCGCCCGCCGCGCGCGCCGAGGTCGAGCTCACGCACCCGCGCCTGCGCTTCCGCGGGGCCGCGTACCACGACGCCAACGCCGGCGACGAGCCGCTCGAGCGCGCCTTCGAGAGCTGGACGTGGTCGCGCGTGGCCTGCCGCGAGCGGGCCGTCATCACCTACGACGTGATCCCTAAGGGCGGCGCAAGACGCTTGATTTCACGGTCATTCGAGCGCGGCGGCCAGGTCCACGACGACGTCCCGGTGGTGGAGCGCTCGCTCCCGCCGACGCGCTGGGGGCTCGATCGTCGGATCCAGGTCGGTGCGGGGACGAAGCCCGAGCTCCTGCGCACGCTCGAGGACACGCCCTTTTATTCGCGGTCGATGGTGCGCGCGAGCTACCTCGGCAGCCCCGCCGTGGGCGTGCACGAGACGCTCTCGCTCGGCCGCTTCGCCAGCTCGTGGGTGCAGTTCCTCCTGCCGTTCCGCATGAAGAGGTCGCCCCGGTGATCGCGCCGCTGCTCGCCGTCGCCGTCGCCGCGCTCGGGTGGTCGAGCGTCGTCGCGTCGGTCGAGATCGAGGCGATTCGCCGCGCTCTCCTGCGCAGCACGGCGTCGTCGCCTCGCCCCGACGGCGTTCGCGTGCTGGTGATCCGCCCCTGCGCGGGGCTCGAGCCCGAGCTCGATCGCACCCTCGCCTCGCTGGCCGAGGCGTCGCGATCGTTCGAGGTGCGCTGTCGTTTCGCCGTCGAAAATGCGAGCGATCCTGCGCTCCCCGCCGCGGAGCGGTCCGTCGCCAGCCTCGCCCTGCGAGGGATCGAGGCCAGCGTGGTGCTCACGTCGGCCGCGGCGCCGAACCGCAAGGCGGCGCAGCTCGCGGCGGTGATCGCCCGCGAAATCGAGCCTTTCGACGTGATCCTCATCGCCGACAGCGACGTCGATCTCGCCGGCACCGACCTCGACGCGCTCGTGGCGCCGCTGGCGATCGCCGGTGGACCGGACGCCGCGTGGGCGCCCCCGGTGGAGCTGGGGACCCCGCAAACCACCGCAGATCGCGCCTCGGCCGCGCTGCTCGGCGCCTCGCTCCACGCCTTCCCGCTGCTCGCGGGGCTCGACCCGCGCGGGCTCGTGGGCAAGCTCTTCGCCGTGCGACGGAGCGCCCTCGCGGCGATCGGCGGCTTCGACGCGTTCACCGCGCACCTCGGCGAGGACATGGAGATCGCGCGGCGCCTGCTCGCCCGCGGCGGGGCGATCGTCGCGGCGCCGGTGATCGCGCGATCGATGGCGGGCGGGCGGAGCTGGGACGAGGCCGTGGGACGCTTCGCGCGCTGGCTCGGCGTCATCCGCGCGCAGCGCCCGCTGCTCTTGCCGAGCTACCCGGCGCTGTTCTTCGCGACGCCGATGATCCTGGCGATCGCAATGATCGCCGCGCCCGGCGCCCCCGCGATCGCCTTCGCTGCGGCGGTGATCGCCGTCGCCGCGCGCCTCGCGGTGGCGCTCGTCGCGGCGCGCGCGTCGGGTCGTCCCGTCGGGCTCGGGCGCGCCCTCGTCGAGTCCGCGCTCGCCGACGCGCTGCTCGCCGCGGCGTTCGCGCGCTGCCTGCGCACGCGCCACGTCGTCTGGCGAAAGGGCGTGCTCACGATCGAGAGGACCGGCCTGGTCCGGGAGGGGCGGTGAGCTCGTGCGATCCCGAGCTCGATCCCCCGGCAAAGCGCGCGAGCAGCCCCGTGGCCGCGGCGCCGAACCACGACTCGGTGGCGCTATGAACGATCTCGAAATCGTCGCCTTCGCCGCGGACCGCCCGCTCGATCCGCGCGAGCTCGGCCTCGACCGCGCTCTCGTGGGTGCCGAGCGCCCTGGTGACGTCGCGCTCGGGCGGCAGCGGCGCGCCCAGCGAGATGTAGAGCGAGGGCTTCTCGTTCGCGCCGAACTCGTAGCGAATGCCCACAGGCACCGCGCGCGAGCGCCGCGCGACGCGGGCGATCTCGGCCGATCCGGGCCGGAACGCCAGCGGCTTCTCGGTGATCGGGCGCTCGCGCCCCTGCGGGAAGATCCACACTGCGCGCCCGGCGCGATCGAGCAGGCGCGCCGTGTACTTGATCGCCGCGGCGCCGTCGGCGGGGCGATCGAGATCGACGCCGAACGCGCCGACGAGGCCGAAGAAGGGCAAGCGTCGCAGGTTCTTCGCGTCCATCATCGCGTAGCCGTCGACGTCGAGGAGGTGCTGCGAGACATGGAGCGCGACGAGCGGATCCCACCACGCGGAGTGGTTGGCGACGAGGAGCACGGGCGCCTCGGCGCAGAGCGCGCGCGCGCGAGCGAGGCCATGAACGAGCGTGACGCCGAAGGTGGCGCGCAGGCGATCCCGGGCGTGGCCCGCGAACCAGGCGTTGAAAAATCGGCCTTTGCGGGCGGGAATCAAGGCATTTTCTCCGATGCGAGGGTGGCGTGATCGCGGCCGCGGCCATCTGGGTCCCGGTGGCCCTCTCCGTCGCTGCGGCGATGGAGCTCTGGGCCGGGCTGCTCCACGGGCGCTTCTGGCACGGCGTGCTCTACCCGGTTCACCGCTCGCATCATCGCAAGCGGCACGGCCGGTTCGAGGCCAACGACGCGCTCTCCGCGCTCCACGCGCCGATCGCCATCGCGATGATCCTCTACGGCTGCGTCGCCGCGCCGGGCCCGCTGCGCGAGGTGGTCTTCGGCGTGGGGATCGGGATGACGCTCTTCGGCGTCGCGTACCTCGTGTTTCACGACGGCTTCGTCCACGGTCGGCTCCCGGTGCGCTGGCTCGGCAAGGTCGCCCTCTTCGCGCGGATCCGCGACGCGCACCGCGTTCACCACGGCCGTGGAGCCGCGCCTTACGGCTTCTTTCTCGGCCCTCAAGAGCTCGCGGCGGCGCGCGCTCGGGATCGCGACCGCGATCATGATCGAGGCGACGGCGTCAGCGCGCACGCCAGAGCTCGCGCGCGATCCCCGCGCCCCAGCGGCCGACTTCGCCGGGGCTGAGCGAACCCCAGACGTCGCGGTACACGCGCGGCCGCAGCGTCGAGGTCGAGTACAGGAAGCGAAGAAAATCGGCGGGCGCCATCTCGTCGCGCAGCAGCGAGGCGTAGGCGTCGTTGCCCATGGCGTGGAGCGTGTGGAACGCGGCGTCGAGCAGATCGTTGAGCTCGCCCTTGCGCCGCGGATCGCGCGACGGCGTGGCCATCATCCGCGCGAGGGCGCCGGTGCCGGCGTGGATCGCGTCGTCGCTGACCACGCCGCCCGCGATCGACGCGCCGCCCGAGAGCGCCTCGGCGATGGCGTTCGCCGTGTGGCGCAGCGATCGCGCCGTCGCGCCGAAGCCGCAGAACGTGAGCGGCGAGTGGCGCGCTGCCGCGTCGCCGACGAGCGCGATACGCGGCCCCGGCGAGGACGGCGCGGGCCCGAGCCGCGACCACCCGGGGATGTACCCGAACGTCGGTCGCACGAGCCGCGCCGCGCCGCGCTTGTAGCGCGGGAGCCGCGCGAAGAAGCGCCCGTAGAGGTCCAGCAGCGAGCCCGCCGGCACGTCGCTGGAGCGCGCGTAATAGAAAAGGTAGACGGCGACCTCGCCGGATCGCCCTGGGAACGCCTCCCAGATGTGCTGCACGCCGTCCTCGATCCCCTCGGTGGTCGCGAGGATGTCGCCCGTGTCGCGCTGGATCTGATCGTCACCGGGGCCTTCTTCCAGGCCCGAAACGACGCCGCCGACGGTGGGGCAGATCAAGTCGGCCGTCGCGTACGGGCTCGACGCGCCGCGCGCGTCCACGAGGAGGCGCGCCGTCACCACCCGTGGCGCGCCGTCAACGACGTGGAACGAGAGGGCGATCGCGTCGGGCCCCGCGGCCTCGCCGAGCAGCGCGTGGCCGTCGAAGATCGCGACGCCGCGCTGCTCGGCGCGCGCGCGGGCCGCGGCGAGCAGCGCGCCGGCGTCGAAGGCGTGATCGAGCACGCCGGTGACGGGGTACGAGCCGCCGCCGTGCCAGCGGCAGATCCCCTGCGCGTACCTCGCGACGATCAGCCCATCGATCTCGGCGCGCGTGAAGAGGCCGGTCTCGACGAGCGCCGTCAGCTCGCGGGCGCCCGCGTTCCACTCGCGGTGGGCGAAGCCGACGCGGGCGCGATCGAACACCGCGACGCGGAGGCCGCGATCGGCGAGGAGCGGCGCCAGCAGGAGCGAGAGGCCCCCGCCCGCGAGGACGACGTCGTACTCGGCGTGCGCGCCGCGATCCGGCGCGGCGATCGGGGCGGGCGGGCGTGATCGTTCGCCGCGCGCGGCGTCGAGGTGCAGGAGGCGCTCGACCAGCTCGTCGCCGCCGGCCTCGCGCACGCGCTCGCGAGCGTCGTCCGGCGCGCTCACGACGCGGCCTTGTGCAGCAGCGGCGCCTCGCGCATCGTCCGCGCGACGGCCATCACCAGGAACCGCGTCTCCGGCAGCGGCGGCGCCGAGCGCAGCTCGGGCGCGTGCTCGCCCTCGCGCGCGAACAGCGATCGCAGCACCAGCCAGAGCTTGCGCCGCGTCGACACCACCGCGCGGCGCGACACCGAGTCGAAGCGCGCGGTGGTGATCTCGCGCCCGATGTCGGCGTAGATCAGCCGCGCCGCCCGGATCGCCGCGCGGCAGTCGGGCGGCAGCATCGCGATGCCGACGTCCGATCGCGTGTAGAGGCAGCTCGCGTAGCGCAGGAGTCGCTCGATCACCGATCCGATTTTCTCGTCGAAGACCGGCTGGCGCAGGAAGGCGTGCGCGTCGACGCGCGCGTCCTCGAGCCACGCCGAGGGCAGGTAGATCCGCCCGTTGCGCGCGTCCTCGCCCACGTCGCGCGCGATGTTGGTCAGCTGCATGGCGACGCCGAGGTCGCACGCGCGCGCCAGCGTGTCGGGATCGCGCGGGCCCATCAGCGCGGTCATCATCGCGCCCACGGTCGCGGCGACGCGGGCCCCGTAGGCGCAGAGCTCGGCGATGGTCGCGTAGCGGCGCCCCTCGGCGTCCCACGCGAAGCCCTCGATCAGCGCGTCCATCAGCTCGCGCGGCATGTCCTGCTCGGCGGCGACACGCGAGAAGGCGCGATCGATCGGGGAGTCGAAAGGCCGCCCCTCGTAGGCCAGATCGAGCCTCCGGCGCAGCTCGTCGACGGCGCCGGGATCGTCGGCCTCGTCGATGGCGTCGTCGGCCATGCGACAGAACGCGTAGAGCGCCGCGGCCGGCCGCCGCACGCGCGCCGGCAGGAGGAGCGACGCCGCCGCGAAGCTCTTCGAGCCCGCGCGCAGCATCGCCCGGCAGGCGGCAAAATCGGCCTCGCTGGCCTCAGGTAAGAGCAGCGGCATCTGGCACCACCCGATCGAGCACGCGGGCCGAAGAGAGGACCCCGGGGAGGCCCGCGCCCGGGTGCGTTCCGGCGCCGACGAGGTAGAGGCGCTCGACGTCCTCGCTCGCGTTGTGCGGCCGGAAATACGCGCTCTGCATCAGCACCGGCTCCATCCCGAACGCGGCGCCGCGGAACGAGAGCAGCCGATCCTGGAAGTCTTGCGGCGTGAGCAGCCGCTCGCTCACGATCGACGCGCCGAGCTCCGGCATCACGGTGCGCTCGAGCAGAGCCTGGATCTTCTTCTTGTAGACCTCGGCGTGCGCCTTCCAGTCCGTCGTGCCGAGCAGGTTGGGCACGGGCGAGAGCACGTAGAACGCGTCGCAGCCGTCCGGCGCGAGCGAGGGATCCGTCGCCGTCGGGCGGTGGAGGTAAAGGCTGAAGTCATCGGCGAGCACCTTGTGATCGAAGATGTCTTCGAGCAGCTCCTTGTAGCGAGGGCCGAGCATGATCGTGTGGTGCGCGATCCCCGGATATTGCCGCTTGGTCCCGAAATACCAGACAAACAGGCTCATCGAGTAGCGCTGCTTATCGACGCGCGCGTCGGTCCAGCGCTTGCGGTGCTCGGGCGCGATCAGGTGGCGGTACGTCCACGCCGAGTCGGCGTTGGAGACGACCACGTCGGCCTCGATGCGCTCGCCGTTCGCGAGCAGCACGCCGCGGGCGCGCTTGCCCTCGACGATGATCCGCTGCACCTCGGCTCCGCAGCGGACAGAGCCGCCTTGCCCCTCGATCAGCGAGACCAGGCCGCTCACCAGCGCGCCGGTGCCGCCGATGGGAAAGTGCACGCCCCAGTTGCGCTCGAGGAAGGCGATGAGCGCGTAGATCGACGTCGTCGAGAACGGGTTTCCGCCGACGAGCAGCGGATGAAAGCTCAGCACCTGGCGGAGCCGATCGTTCTTCACGTACGACTGCACCAGGCCGTACACGGTGCGGTAACTCTCGAGCTTGATCATCTTCGGGATGATCTTCGCCATGTCCATCCACGAGCCGAAGGGCACGTCGCCGAGCTCCTCGAAGCCGACGCGAAAGATCTCCTCGCTCTTGGCGACGAAGCGCTCGTACCCGGCCACGTCGTTCGGCTCGAACTTCGCGATCTCGCGGCGCATCGACGCGGCGTCGCCGGTGTAATCAAACTCGGCGCCGTCGGGAAATCGGATCCGGTAAAACGGCGTCACGGGGCGCATGTCGATGGTGTCGGCCATGCGCTTCCCGCACAGCGCCCAGAGCTCTTCGAGCAGGAACGGCGCGGTGATGACGGTGGGCCCCGCGTCGAAGGTGAACCCGTCTTGCTTGTGCACGTACGCACGCCCGCCCGGCGCATCCAGCTTGTCAAGCACGGTCACGCGGTAGCCGCGAGCGCCGAGACGGATCGCCGCGGCGAGCCCGCCGAAGCCACTGCCAATCACGACGGCGTGCGGCTGAGCGCGAGGAGAAGAGCCATTCGACATGCGGGTGAGTGTAATGGCTGTTCATGGTTTGACAAACCTTTTACAGTGCGATAAATCCACGACTTACCGAGTGTTATTCCGCACACCGAAAGTGCCAGCGTGAGCGCGTACAGGATCAGGACGGTCTCTCAGCTCACGGGCGTGACCACCGCCACGCTCCGCGCCTGGGAGCGTCGCTACGGGGTCCCCACGCCGGCGCGCACGGCGTCCGCGTACCGCTTGTACAGCGAGGCCGACGTCGCGCTGATCCGTCGCATGAGCGACCTCGTGAAGCAGGGCATCGCCGCCGCCGAGGCCGCGCGCTCCGTGCTCACGAGCAGCGCTCGCGAGGTGCCGGTCGCGGCGGGCGACCTCGATCCCTTCGCGTCGGCGTGCGCGCGGCTCATCGACGCCGCCGTGCGCTTCGACCCCGACGCCCTCGAGCTCGAGGCCAAGCGCGTGCTCGCGCTCGGGCCCGGGCTGATGATCTTCGAACGCGTGATCGGCCCGGCGTTCCGTCGCATCGGCGAGCTCTGGCACGAGGGCATCATCACCATCGCGCAGGAGCACCTCGCCTCGCAGGTCATCCTCGGCACGCTGATCGATCTGCTCCGCCTCTCGCAGCCGGCGGACTCGTCGCGTCGCGTCGCGCTCGCGTGCTTCGCCGAAGAGGACCACGTGCTCGGGCTCTACGGCGCGGCGCTGCGCTTCGCTTCGTGGGGATTTCGTACGATGATCATCGGCGCGCGCACGCCGCCCTCGGCGATCGCCCGCGTCGTGCAGTCGCTCGATCCCGACGTGGTCGCGCTCTCGGTGACGATCGCGCCGGCGCCCTCGCACGCGCGCGAGCTCATCGATGGGTACGCCGACGCCTGCCGCGGCACGCCGTGGATCGTCGGCGGCGACGCGGCCGAGGGGCTGCGCGCGTGGGTCGAGGCTCGCGGCGGCCTCGTCGGCAACGTCGATCAGCAGGACATGCGCCGCGGCCTCGATCGCGCCATGGCCGAGCGGCGCCGTCGCCTCGCGGGCAAGGGCAACGCGGGCGAGCCCTCCTGAAAAAACGGCTCAGGGATCGACGACGCGCACGTCGAGGAACCAGGCACCCGAGTCGAGCGCGAGGCCGTCGATTTGCAGGTAGTACGTGCCCGCGCCGAGCAGCACGTCGAGGTAGCTCCGGCCCGGCGGGTAGCCCACGGCGCAGGCCATCGGGACCTCGGTGCCAGGGCAGCTCGGGCCCTCGCGCACGTCGAGCACGGTGGTGTAGGCCGAGCCGGCCATGTCCATCACCACGCGCTGCGGCGTGGTCAGCGTCAGCTTGAGGAGCTGATCCGGCGCGCCGCCGGGCGGGACGCCGCCTTGATCGCAGCCGGCGCTGAAGTCGGCGCTCGCGTTGGCGGTGTTGCCCTGGAAGAGGCCGCCGGTGGGCGGGATGGTGATCGCGTCGGCGCACGCGTCGGCGAACGGGATGAGCTTCGGCGCGACGGCCGGTCGCACGAACGCGGTGACCTGCGTGTCTTGCCCGTTGAAGCTCTCCGTGACGACGCGGTAGCTGCCCGCGGGCACGTTGTGCTTCGCGGTGCGCACCGGCGAGATCCCCCCTGTTCCACAGGCGATCTGATCCGTCGGCGCGGCGCACGCGGGCGCCGCGAGCTCGATCGCGCCGCTGTCGCCGGACCCGATCCGCTGGACCAGGAGCACGTCGGACGCGGTCGCGAGATCGAGCTCGTACGCGGCGTCGACCGCGCCGGGGAAGCAGCCGAGGTTGACGTCGTCCTGGTGGCCGGCGAGCACGACGGGCGTCGTCTTGTTGGGCTGGAGCACGGGTGATCCGACGCAGGTCTCGTCGCTGGACGGCGGCGTCGGCGGCGAGGCTTCGATCGTCACGTTGGCCACGGTCGGCGCGCTGGCCGAGACGGCGACGTAGTACGTGCCCGCCGCGAGCGCGTGCCGGAAGACATGCGCCGAAGACGCGGTTTGACAGGCGATCTCGTCGGTCGGGAGCGCGCAGGCGGCGTCGCGGAGCGAGATGGAGGGCAGCCCGTCGCCGTCGGCCGATGAGGCGTAGACGTCGACGTCCGACGTCGCGGCGAGCGTGAAGCTGTACACGAGCTCGCCGAGCAGCGTCGGGCAGGCGCCCGCGAGATCCTTGGTCGCGTCGAGGATCGGCGCCGCGAACGGCATCCCGATCACGACGGCGTCGGCGGTGCCGCACGTCTCGTTGGCGTGCTTGGGCTGCGGCGGCAGGATCTGCACGTCGAGGGTGATCGCCGACGCTTGCCCGGTGGCGACGTAGATCGGCAGCGCCGTCATCTGCGTCGCGCTCCCGACCATCCGCGCGCGCACCTTCGCGAGCTGCCCGCCCTGCGCCGCGGGGAACGACGCGCCGCAAGCGATCTCGCTCGTCGGATCGCCGCACTGCCCGGCCATCGCCACGGACACGGGCGCGAACTGCGTGCGCGCGGTGATCTCGACGTCGACCGGCGCTCCCATCGGGAGCAGGAGCGCGGCGACCACATCGGCCGCGCCGGGCTGGTTGCCGGGGCCGCACGAGGTCGCGTAGTCGAAGTGCGCGCCCGACGTGTCGAGCGCGTACGAGCCGGCGGCGCTGATCTCGAGCGGCTCGGTGCAGGTGTCGTTCATCGGCGAGGTGCACGACGCCTCGTCGACGACACCGTTGCAGTTGTCGTCCTTCTGGTTCTTGCAGATCTCGGGCAGCTTCGACGAGACGGTGGGATCGGTGTCGTCGCAGTCGCCGCCGCCGGTGCAGTGGAAGTCGGGATCGCCGTCGCCGTCCGCGTCGCGCGGCGCGTGGACGCACGCGTGCGTCGGCTCGTCGCACGAGTCGATGGTGCACGGGTCCTGATCGCCGCAGCCGATCGGCGTGCCGGCGACGCAGCCGAGCTTGTTGTCGCAGCGCTCGACGCCGTCGCAGTAGAATGCGTTCTGGCAGGTCGAGTCGTCGGGGGTGAACCGACAGCGGCCCAGCGCGACCTCACATCGGTCCATCGTGCACGCGAGCGTGTCGTCGCATTGCCCGTCGTCCACGCAGGGGCCGCCGAGCGTCGGATCGGCGTCGGGGCCCGCGTCCGCCGGCTCCTGGAACCCGCCGCTTCCCCCTGATCCACCGGTCGATCCTGCGTCGGGAAGGAACGGGTTCGGCACGCCGTCGTTGCATCCCGCCCACAGGAACAGGCCGAGCGGCGCGAGGAATACGAAGGATTTCAGCACGGGTCTCGTCAAGGCGCCTCGCTTTGAGCGTAGCAGGGTAGCCCGCGCTCTGGCATCATCGCGCGGCACTCAGCAGCAGCAGCGCGGCTACCACGCGGGCAGGATGAATACCGGTGACATCCGATCGACTTACCCGAAATGAGCTGACGTGGCTCCTGGCGCAGGAAGCTCGCAGCGCGGCGCAGAAGCTCCGGCAAGGCGTGGGGATGCCCACCGGCCTCGAGATCTCGCCTCCTCCGGTGACCATCGAGGAAGGCAGCGGCGGCGTCGAGAGCACGCTGAACCGCCTCGACGACGCGGTGAACATGCTCGCGTCGCTGCACGGGCACGCGACGACGCGCGGTCGCCGCGGCAAGATCGATCTCGCGGCCCTGGTGTGGGAGGTCGCCCCCGAGGCCCGCGTACAGCTCGAAATGGGCGAGGGAACGGCCGTGTTCGGCGACGAGGCCGAGCTGCGCCGCATGCTCCACGTGCTCATCGGCATGAGCGGCGATCCGAGCACCAGCGGCGGCACGCCGGGCGTCACCATCCGCCGCAACGGCGACGAGGTCCGCGTCGGCATCAGCCTCGGCCCCGACACCTCGACGAGCTTCGAGACCGAGCGCGTGTGGCTCTCCCGCATGGCCGTGCGTTACGGCGGCCGCCTCGAGCTCGATGGCTCGACGCGCACGCTGATCCTCGGCGCCGACGTCGACACCCACCGGCGCGAGCTCGAGAGCTTGAAGCGCGAGCTCGCCGCCGCGCAGGCCCAGGGCGAAGCCTACGCGCGCGAGCTCGCTGTGCTCTTCAACCGCGAGGTCTCGACGATCCCGGGATCGATCCCCGGCCCGCCGCCGATGCCCGGCTCCATCTCGGCGATCCCGCCGCTCTCCTCGCGCTTTCCCACCAGCAGCGGCGACGGCCTCGCCGTCCTCGTGGCCTCGATGCGATCGCTCGGCGCCGATCTTCGCGGCATCCTCGCGGCGATCGGGCGCGACATCGCCCCGCTCCGCGATCGCGAGGGCGAGGCCGGCGAAATCGCGGCGTCCGTGGGCCGCCACGTCACCGGCGCCTCCGAGGTCGTGGCCGATCTCGCGCGCCTCGGCGCCTGCCCGATCGGCGAGCTCCACCGCTCGTCGGACCTCGCCGACATCGTGCGCGAGGTCGTGCAGAGCGATCAGGTCCGCGCGGCCCGCCACGAGGTCCGCGTCGTCGTCAACGCCCCGGATCACCTGGAAGACAACGTGCCCGCGGCGTCGCTCGCGGTGCTGCTCCACGCGCTCCTCGACCACGCGATCAACGCTTCTCCTCCGGGAACCGAGGCGATCGTCACCCTCACCGACGAGTCGACGGGCGCGATCATCACCTTCGACGACGCCGGCCCGGCGCTGTCGCCCTCGGCCCGCAGCGGCCTCTTGAGCCGCGATTTCGAGGCGATCGCCCTCGGTCGGCCCCGCGCCCTCTCGCTCATCGCCGCCTACGCCATCGCGGCGCACCTGCGGCTCGCCCTCGAGATCGAGGACGCGCCCCGCGGCGGCACCCGCGTTCGCCTCACGCTGCCTCGCAGCGTGTTCTGACGCCGCCTCGGCGCGCGAATCACCTTTTCTCCCGCACACCGGGCGTCGCCGTGGCGGCGCTGGTCGCGAAACGGCTCTCGCTCACGAGGGCCGTTCGCCGTGCATGGCTATCCCGGCCACGGGGGCCGGAGAACATCGATGGTCGCAACGTGGTTTGAAGCATCGAAGGTGCGGTGTGGCGATTCCGGGATGGAATCCGTGAGCCGGCGTCGCTCCCTGGAGACTCCACGCCAGCCGCCCTGCTCGGTGGTCATTCCCCGAGGCCTCGTCGGGGTAGGGTGGCCAGCTCATGCTCGCCAGCGGCCGAATCAGCACGTCAGTCACCACGCCGCGTGTTCGACGTCCCGAAGGGCTGATTCCGCGAGAATCGCCAGGACGGTGAACGTCCGCTCAGGCTTGACGATTTCTGTTTTGCCCGTTCATCCGAGCGGCTAGCTTGCAAGAAAGCTTCAACATCACGAGGGTGGCTATGCTTGGTCGGCTTTGTTTGGGCGCGGGAGCGCTGTTTTTGACGGCGCTCGGGGTCGGCTGCGCCACGGCGGTCTCGGTCACCACGACCGGCGGCGACGGTGGCGCCGGCATGGGCGGCTCACCCGGGGTCGGCGGCGCGATGATGGTCGATGCCGGCATCGACGTGATGGTCGACTCCGGCCCGCAGGGGCCCTGCGTCACCGCGGAGGACTGCGCCTTCGAGAGCGACACGTGCAATGTCGGCACGTGCATCAACGGCGCTTGCGAGAAGACCGCCATCAACGAGTTTGGCGGCTGCAGCGATGGGCTGTTCTGCACCGAGAACGACGTTTGCCAGAGCGGGAAATGCGTCGGCGGCCCGATGAAGTCCTGCCCGGGGGCCGGGTCCTGCAGCGTCGGCACCTGCGACGAGGCCGCGAAGGCCTGCAAGACCGCGCCTGGCAACGACGGTAGCCAGTGCGACGACAACGATCCTTGCACCCTCGCCGGCGTCTGCGTCGGCGGCATGTGCACCAAGGGTAGCCCGATCGACTGCTCGGTCTTCAACGGGCCTTGCAGCGTCGGCACCTGCGATCCGATGCTCGGCTGCAAGCCGGGTCCCAAGAACGACGGGAGCGCCTGCGACGACGGCATGGGGAACCCCTGCTCGACGGGCCAGTGCGCGCAAGGTAGCTGCCAGTCCGTCGCGGCGAACGAGGGCGGCCCGTGCACGGACAACCTGTTCTGCACCGTTAACGATCATTGCCAGAACAAGGTCTGCGTCGGCGGCGGGCCGAACCCCTGCGCCCCTCCGGGCGGCTGCTACATCGCCTCGTGCGACGAGCTCAACCAGGCTTGCACGGCCGTCCCTGGCAACAACGGCGCTGCCTGCGACGACTTCAACACCTGCACCAAGAACACCACGTGCCTCAACGGCGCGTGCATCAACGGTACTCCCGCCAACGATGGTGTGATGTGCGACGACAGCAGCACCTGCACCAGCGCCACGACGTGCTCGGCGGGCGTGTGCGGCGGCGGAGTCGGGCCCACGGTCTACTTCGCGGACGACTTCCACGATAACTCCAAGGGCTGGCTGCTCGGCCCCGAGTGGCAGATCGGGCCCGCGATGGCCTCGCAGGGAGGCGTGTTCGGCGCGGATCCGGCGACGGATCACTCGCCCTCGTCCGACAACGGCGTCGCCGGCGTCGTCATCGGCGGCAACGAGAGCCCGGTCGTCCACGGCTATTATTACATCGAGAGCCCGCCCTTCGATACGTCGACGGCGACCGGCTCGGTGATCCTCGGATTCCAGCGCTGGCTCAACAGCGATTACGATCCGTTCATGCACAATCGAGTCGAGGTCTACAACGGCTCGCAGTGGATCGTGCTCTGGACGAGCGGCATGTCCCCCGGCATCCAGGACTCGCCGCCCACCGGAACGGGATGGACGTTCCAGCAGTTCGATCTCACGGCCTACAAGAGCACCGCGATGAAGGTGCGTTTCGGCTACGACATCGCCCAGACCGGCGTCTACACCATCGGATCGTGGAACCTCGACGACGTGCTCGTCGCGAGCGGCGCCTGCCCCTGAGAGAGTGGCCGTTCATCGGCCACTCTCGAAACGGGGGTGGGGTGGGGCCCCGCGGAAGTTGCTTCCGCGGGGCGGGGAGGCAACTTGCCTCCCCGTGTGACTCTGAAGGGGCTCACTTCAACGACAGGTTGAACGAGAGGCCGAGGCTCACCCGCACTTCGTGGGTGAGCCCGACTTCTCTCGTAGCCGGCGACAGCCGATAGCCCCCCTCGAACACCGCGGCGATCGGCTCGTCGTTCACGGCGAGCACGATCCGCTCGAGCCGCGCGCTGCCGGCCGCCGCCACACGCCAGATCGACTCGCTCGTCCAGTGCGGGACGACCTCGCCGCGCACGTCGACGAGCCACAGGCCATCATCGCTCTGCGTGCGAAAGCGCAGCGACGTCGCCGTCATCGGCGCGACGCGGTGGAGCGCCTTCGCCGTGTGGAGCGTGGGGCTCCCGTAGTAGTCAACGTCGTAACGCGCGCCGACGGCGATCTCCAGGCTGCGGCCGACGACGCCGGAGCGCCAGGGATCGAGGATCATCGCCGCGTGCGCGACCCCGATCCGCACCAGCGGCAGGCGCGCGTCATCCGCTCTGGAGACTGGCAATCTTTCGGGGACGCTCACCTCACCGAGCTGCGTCTCGAAGCCCACGTCGAAGGGGAACGCCACGCTCATGGGCGGCGACGCCGGCAAGACGATGCTCGGCAGCTCGTCGTGGCGCAGCGCCGAGACGCTGTAGAGCGTGGCGTCGAACGCGCGAAGTGGCTGCGACGGGCGGCGATAGGGGTGAATCCAGCCCGAGACCCAGCGATGATCGACCTGCCAGGTGATGCGGTCCCGACCGACTCCCTTGCTCTCCAGCTGCCGGTACGAGATCCCCGCCGTCACCTCGGGCGCCTGCGACAGGGCTCCATCGCGCGCGCCGCCGAGCCCCAGCGACTCGCTGAAACCGAGCCGGATCCGGCTCTCGGGATCGAAGCGCACCCGGAACGCATGGCCCTCGGGGCTCCTCTGGTAATCCTGCTGGGCCACGGCGTACCCGGACGTCAACGATGTCACCAGGACAGCCGCCGCGACGAGGAGAGCGCGTCGCCCGCGGATCGATCCCATGACGCTCACGGGTCCTCGACCTCTTGCATCGGCTCGAAGACCCGCGGGGGCGCCCAGAACGAGAACCGCAGCCCGGCGCTGAACCCGAGCTCGAAGCTGCGCGCGCCCGCCGCCGGATCGTCGCGCGAGCTGCCCGTCGCCGCGAGCCGCACCGAGAAGGGCTGATCGTTCACGGCGATCAGCACCCCTTCATAGGCGAACGTGGCGTTGACGCGGTTGATGGAAGAGCCGATGTTGTCGCCGGCGAGCAGCGTGGGGCGCCGGTAGGTCACGTCCATCTGAATCGAGTGGAGCCCGCCCTCACCGAGGCTGAAGCGCGAGCGGAGCGCCCCCGAGAACCCCGCGTAGCCGACGCCGGTCTTGAAGCCGCGCGCCAGCCTGGAGCGGTCCTCCCAGAACTCGCCCACGTCGCCGCCGGCCTCGACGCGAACATGGCTGTAGAGATCCGTCGATTGCCAGGGATCCCAGGCGGCGTGCACCTCGGCGTACTCGATGTCGAGCGTGTCGCGGAAGGCCGGCGGACGATCGTTGATGGCCAGCACGCGGAAGCCCCAGCCGAGCGGAGGCGAGATGGGGTGAACCTTCGCGGGGCCGATGAAGGTGGTGAGCCAGTAGGCCGGCCTCCGGTGGAGGTGCTGATAATCGTACGCGAAGAGGAGCCCGTTGACCTCCAGATCCTTGAAGGTGGCAGTCCCCTCCAGGATGCGAAGATCGTGGCGCGCGCGCCCGTGCGTGGACAGAGCGCTGATGTGCAGCCCCATCTCGGCCTGACCGCGCCCGAGGCCGAACGGGGAGCCCTCGGTGGGAGAGGGGACGGCCGACGAGAGCCTCTGGAAGCTAGGGATCCAGCTCGCCCCGACGTAAACGCGGTTGAGGAGATCGAACTTGACCTGGTACGCGCGGCCGCGCTCGGAGCGGGAATAGCCCGGCGGCGTCTCGGCGAGGGCCGGCTCGATCTTCGCGCCCGAGCTCATCAGCGCTTGATAGATGGGTATATCCTCGATCGTCGGGCACTCCTGCACATGAAGGAGCTCGCCGCCGCCCTCCATCTCGCTGGGCGCGACGAGGCAATGGCGCTGCTCGGGCGGGCCGTCGCACTGCACGCGCACGATATCGCCCTTGGTCGTCCGCATGCAGTGAATGGGATCACTCCAGCGCAGCGTGGGGCGCTCGTCGGCGCGCGCGACGAGAGGCACGCTCGCGCCTCCGAGGCCGACAGCGAGGCACACCGCGGGCGTCAGCGCCCGTTTCGAATATCGACGCACATACCCTCCAAGGGGTGGTTCGAGGACTGATGTGCGCCGCCCAGGAGCATGCGGCGTGCCGTCGATTGGAACCGTCGAGTTTCCGGGCGTTCTACGTTTTCAGAACAAACAGTGCGTAGTCGGCCACGCGGATCGCGACGCTTTGCGGCGTTCGCGCTTCGCGGGGGCGTGAACGGCGCGTTGCAGCAGAAGCGTCCGCACCGGAGCGACGCAGATCCGATACAGTGTCCGGGGAGATACGCGATCAAGTGTCGTCGGGGGAAATGACGGTGGACGAGGTCGGCGCCGATCACAACGTCGGTGAGCCTCTCGACGCGCGCCTCGCGCGAGGCCCGCTGTCCGTGGCGGAGACGCTCGCGCTCGCGAGGCGGCTCGCGGCGGAGGTCGCGCCGGTTCACGCGCGCGGCGCCGTACACGGACGGATCGGGCCGCACCGCGTGCTGGTGCCAGGCGGCGTCCTCGCGCGCGCGCGGCTGCTCACGCCGGACGAAGGCGGGGCAGGGGAGCCGGAGTACTTCGCGCCCGAGCAAGCCCGCGGCGACGTCGCCGGGCCCGGCGCTGACGTGTTCGCGCTCGGGGCGCTGCTCTTCACATGCCTCACGGGCCGCAGCGCCTTCGAGGCCAACCAGGTGACGGCGGTGCTCGCGCGCGTGCTGCTCGAGGACGCGCCTCGCGTGTCGGTGCACCGCAACGACGTGCCCGACGCGCTCGACACGCTGGTGGCGCGGATGCTGTCGAAGAGCGCGCTGGATCGGCCGCGCGACGGGGCCGAGCTCGCGTTCGAGCTCGCCGTGCTCGACCCGACGGAGGCCGACTACGGCGTGTCGGAGCCGACGGTCCCCGAGACGGTCGCGGAGCGCGAGCGGCCGCGCCTCTATGTCGTCCTCGCGGCGGCGGGACCGGAGCTCACGGAGCCCGCCCACGACCGCGGCGCACGCTTCGCGGCCGCGGTCGCCTCGCTCGGAGCGCGGGTGTCGCTGCTCGTCGACGGCGCGGCGCTGGCGCTCCTCTCGGGGCGCGGCGTCGACGCAGATCAGGCCGCGAAGGCCGCGCGGACGGCGCTGGCGATGCGCGCGGCGCTGCCCGGCACGTCGGTCGCGGCGGTGACCGGCGCGGGCGTTCGCGTCGCCGAGGTCCCGCTCGGCGAGATGGTCGAGCGCGCCGCGCGGATGCTCGCGGTGACGTCGACGGCGCCGGGGATCATGATCGACGAAGACCTGGCGGGCCTGCTCGATCGGCATTTCGTGATCGGCGGCGACGCCCGGGGCTTGCTGCTCGAAGGCGAGATCGAGCCCGGGCCCGCGTCGCGACCGCTCGGCGACGGGCCCGGCGCGCTCGTCGGTCACGAGCGGGAGATCAGCGCGCTCGAGGCCCTGTTCCGCGCCGCGGCCGACGAGGAGATCGGGGGCGCGGCGGTGATCCTCGGCGCCGCGGGGGCCGGAAAATCGCGCCTCGTGCGCGAGCTCGTCGATCGGATCGAGCGCCGGGGCGAGCCGCTGTCGCTGGGCTTCGTGCGCGCCGATCCCGCCCGCGGCGAGGCTCCGTTCGCGCTCGCGGGCGATCTCGTCCGTAGCCTCGCGGGGATCCGCGCCGGCGAGCCTCTTGCAATCCAGTTGCAGAAGCTACGCGGTCGCGTCCGGCGCCACGTGGCGGCCCGGCACGCGGCGCGGGTGACGGAGCAGCTCGGGATCCTCGCGGGGATCGTCGCCGCCGGAGCCGACGACGCGCGGCCCGAGGAGGCGCCTCGCGGCGGCGCGTCGGCGCGAGCGCTCGGCGATTTTCTCTCGGCCGAGTGCGACGCGCGCCCGGTGCTCCTCGTCCTGGAAGACGCTCACGCGTCCGATCGCGCCAGCGTCGCGCTGCTCGCCGAGGTCGCCGCAGCGCTGGCGGAGCGGAGGTTCCTCGTCGTCGCGCTCGCGCGGCCCGAGGCGCGCGAGCGCTTCGCCGAGCTGTGGGGCGCGGAGGGCGCGCAGGTGATCGCCCTCGACCCGCCTCCGCCGTGATGCGCGCGGCGGTGACCGGCCGCGCGCGATCCGATATCCTCTCGGTCAGGTCACCTGATGTACCGCAGCGCCCCCTCCCCGACCCGCCTTCACATCGCCGCGCGGACCGCCGCGGGGCGCAAGCTCAAGGGCAACCTCGACGCCTACGTCGTCACCGATTTCGATCGGTGCGTCGCGCGCGATCCGCTCGCCGCGGGCGAGGCGATCTCCGGCCTCGCCGGCGTCGGACTGGCCATCTTCAGCGGTCATTTCCTCGACTGGTCGCGGAACCCCTCCGAGTCCGAGCGCGCCGCTGCGCAGGGCTTTCGCATCGCCAACGTCGCCTCGGGGGCGGTCTTCGACGGCCTCACGCAGCAGGGCGCGCCGCGCGGTGACGGCGAGATGCGCAGGCGCCTCGGCGAGATCCTCTGGGCCGCGCACAACACCATCCAGGCGGCCGCGCGCGACCGCCGCTTCGTCGACACCGCCGCGTCGGCGACGGTCGCCGTCATCCAGCGCGAGCGCGTCGAGATCGCCCAGGCCGGCGACACCCATGCGTACCTCCGCCGCGGAAACCGCCTCGTCCAGGTCTCGCGCGGCGATCGCATCGAGGACAATTCGCGCTACTCCGTCAACGCGCCGAACGTCGCCCCGGTGAACACCGTCGTGCGCGCGCTCGGCGTCCCGGTGCCGATCGAGCCGAGCTACTTCACGGTCGACATGCGCCCGGGCGACATGCTGCTCCTCTGCACGCGCGGCCTCACCGAGGTGCTCGGCGACAGCGACATCCTCGACCTCATCCGCCGCAACGAGGATCCGATCGCCGCGTGCAGCGCCCTGATGAGGGCCGCCGTCGACAAGCGCGGCGAGCACAACATCACCGTCGTCGCGGCGACTCCGATCGTCGTCGCCGACGAGCAGCAGCAGGGCCCCTGGCGCTGATCACGGCACGAAGCCGAGAGTGACAGTCGTGTACGTCATCCCGCTCGGGGCCGCCTTCGCGGTCACGAGCGAGCCGAAGACGGTGTCCCACGGCTTCGAGCGCGCCATCACCCAGCGGCCGAACACCTCGCGTGAAGGGCCCTCCAGGTAACGCCAGCTCAGATCACCGGTCTTGCGGCTCCGCGCCTCGAAGCGGAACGGCGTCATGTCGCCGCTGCCGGACGCGAAGATCAAGAGATCATCAACCTCGATCGCGCCGAGGACCTTCTCGCCCGGGAACGTCGCCGACCAGGCCGTCTTTCCGCCGGCGTCGACGAGCACGTTGGTGATCGTCTGCGCGCCGGCGTCGGGCGCCGACGTCAGGACCGAGCCGTCCGAGAGCATCTGCAGCGTGGCGTTCGAGTCGCCGGGCAGCTTGGTCGACCAGGCGATCGTGCCGTCGGCGCCGAGGCGCGTCGCGCTCAGCGTCGAGGTCGTGGTGTTGAAGCGGCTCACCAGCAGATCGGTCGAGCCGGGCGCCTCGCCAAGGAGGTAGTCGGCCTCGTCGAGAGTGCCAGTCCAGAGGGGCGTTTGCCCCGATTTCCCCAGCACGGTGAGGCTCGACGGCTCGCCCACGCCGGCTCCGAACAGATAGGCCAGCACGTCGCCGTTCGGCAAGCGCCGCACGAGCTGCGGATAGGTCTCGTTCACCAGCGCGTCCCACTGCGGCACGCCCGCCGGGTTGAACGAGGCGACGTGGATCGTCGGCGTCCCGTAGGTTTGCGTCGTGTAATAGAGCAGGACGACGCCCTGCCCGTCGACGAGGACGATCTGCCCCCCGGGCGGCGCCCAGGCCGGCAACGCCGCGCCGGTGGTGCCGTCGAACGGCTGCACGTGGCTCGCCACCGCGTCGGGCGAAGCCATCGTCACCAGGTGACCCTCGGGCGTCTCGGCGATTTGATCGAGCAGCGGCGCGGCCGGGAGGAGCGTATCGAAATCGAGCTTCCCGTCCGGTCCATAGCCGAGAACGTGGCTATCGAGCGTGGCAGTGCTCACCCACGAAGCGACGACGTGCCCGTTCTTGCGGAGGAAGGGATCGAAGGCCGTCGACTGGTCCGCGAGCGAGAGATCGAACAGCGACGTCATCTTCCCGTTCAGATCGGAGAACATCAGGGTCTCCTTGGTCTGCGCGGCGTCGTGCGTGGTGAAGAACAGGCTCTCTCCGCTCCGCACCAGGGCGTCGACGTTATCGAGCGTGAGGCTCGGCTTTTCGGTGAGCGAGGGCTGCGGCAGCAGGTAATACGAGCCCGCGAAGCCGATGAGCGGCCGCCCGTCGCTCAGGATATCGAGCGATCGGACCGGGGCGACGGCGCCGCCCGTGTCCTGCTCGAAGCGGGATTTCACGTTCGAGGGCACCACCTTGACCGTCACCGTGGACTCGGCCCCGGTCGCGTCGCGGGCGTGGATCTTCAGCTTCACGGCGGCCTGCGGGAAGTCGGTGCCGACGCCGTCGAGGGGCACGGGGATCGACCCATCGCCCTTGCCGAGATCGACGTTGCCGCTTGCCGTCTCGGCCCACACCTCGGCGATGGTGTTGCCGTCGAGGGCGCTGACGACGGGGCTCACCGTGAAGCCGCGCGACGGCGAGCCGATCACGGTCGCGCCGTCGACCGGCGAGATCACCGCGAGCTTCGGCGGCGTATTGGACAGCTCCACCTCGAGCGAGGCCTTCGCGTTCGCGCCGGATCCGGCGAGGATCACCTTGGCCGTGAGCTCGGCCGCGCCGTCGGCGAACGCCGCCGAGTCGACCGTGAACGTGAAGGGCGCCGTCGCGGCGACGCCGATCTGCTGGCCGCGGAGATCGAGCTCGACGTGGCTCACCGAGCCCTTCGGCGCGTCGAAGAGCACGTCCACCTTGCCGGTGAGGTACTCGGGATCGCCCACCACGCTGAGCTTCAGCGACGAGGCCGCCGCCGTGGGCGCCAGCGCCTCATCGCCGCCGCAGCCCGACGTCGCGACCAGGACCAGCAAGCCAGTCAACCAGCGGGTGCTTCGCATGACCGCTTCTTTACGCCATCCCCGAGCGGGCGTCCCGCGGCGATCGCGCGCGACACGATCGTTCACATGGGCAGCACGACCTTCGACGAGGCGCGCAGCTCGTAGGCGATTTCAAGCGTTTGCGTCGCGTTGGCGGCCAGATCCACCTCGCGATGGAGGAAGCCATCCTTCCCGTCCCTCCGGAAGCCGCCTGCCGTCGTGAGCGTGATTTCCACGTCGTCGATCTCGCTGACCGGGATGCGCTCCGTCACCACGACCCGACGCGCCTCGCTCGACAGGTTCGACAGGTAGACCTTCACCGCGCGCTTGATCTTCTGCGTCCCGGTCACGGGCGTGGTCTCGCGTTGATCGGTCTGCGCGCGGCGCACGCGCACCGCGTCGTCGGTGCCGAGGCCGACCTCGAAGGGCTCGCCTTTCCCCACGAAATCGAGGCGCGCGCGGCCCACGAGGCTCTGCCCGCGCGCGATGCGCACCGGCCCGGCGAGGAGCGGCCCACCGCGGGTCAGCGTCGCGGTCGCGCGCAGGTGCGCGACGCGAGCGATCTCCGGGAAGAGCACGCGATCGATCGTCGCCTCGACCGTGACGCGCCCGACCTCGATCCGTAGCGGCCTCCCGTCGGAGGCGATCGACACTTTTTCGGCCGGAGAAAGCAGCAGCGGCTCGCCCCCGTCGTCGACGCCGGGCATCTCGTCGACGGCGTGGCCGCCGCGATCGAGGCCCGCGACCATCACCGCTTGCTCGCGCAGATCGACCTCGATCCGGCTGCGCTCCTGATCGGTCTTGCGGCGCTGCGTGAGCACGTCGTCGGTGATCGGGGGCGGCGTCGCGTCGCGGGCCGGGCGCGCCGTGGAGAAGCGGATCGCCACGTCGTCCCAGGCCTCGCCGGTGCGCTGCCAGGCCGTCGCGAAGGTCACGATCTCGAGGGGCGCCTTGGCGGAGATCGCCGGCGTAGCGGACGCGACGCGCACCAGGTGCTCGGGCCGCCAGAGCGCGCAAGGCACCCGGTACGTCAGCTCGAGCGGCACCGCGCGCGGCGCGTCGCTCGTGAGCTGGACCTCGATCCACGCCTCGTGACGCGGGTGCTCGACGCGGCCCTCGGCGAGGCGGGCCCGCGCGCGCTGTAGATCGTCGTTCGCCGCGAGCTGGCCTTCCCGCGCCGCGGCGCCGTCGCGCAAGGCCCCGGCCGCGCTGGCGTCGACGGCCTCGATCGCGGCGCGCAGCGAGGCGATCGTCGCCTCGGCCCCGGACCCTCGCGGCGCCTCCGACACCAGCTTGCAGAAGCTGGCGCCGAGCGCCTGGGCCCGCTGCAGCGCCTGGCTCGCGCGCTCGATCGCTTTGCCCATCGCCGCGTGGCGGTCGCGCGCCGCGCGCTCCTCGACCTCCAGCGCCTCGATCGCCTCGCGCCCCAGCGACCGCTCCTGGTGGGTGTGGAAGCGGACCCGCGCCGAGAGCACGCGCACGCCGTCGCCCGCGGCCTTGACCTGCACGCTGCGCTCATCGACGAACGGCGACACGCCGCCGATCGCGATCCAGCTCGCGCCGGCGGCGATCGCCACCTCGGCAGCGCGCGTCACCTCGGCGCGATCTTCGAACAGCGTCACCCGCGCAGCGCGGCTCGGGGCGGGCACCAGATCCTGGTCGTCACTCACGGCGGTTGCCTCCGACGAGCTCGTTCTTCGTGGGCAGCGTCACCCGGTAGGTGATCTCGATTCGCTGCTTTCCCCCGGGGGGAACACTGATTTTCCAGGTGAGCCCGCCGCGCACCGGCTCGTCGTGATCGGTCGGCGGAAGCTTCGTCGCCGCCGGCTTGGCCGACACCAGCTTGATCTCGATGTCCTTGTCGCTCGTCACCGGGATCCGATCGATCACGTCGATCGTGACCAGGTGCCCGAGCGACGACGCGACGTCGATCGTCACGTGGTGATCGACGGTCGTCGAGCCGCCGAGCAGGCCCGCGCTGCCCTCCTCGACGCGCGCGTTGCGGGCCACGCGGAGGCGCTCCTCCACGCCGAGGCCCAGACGCAGGAGGCCGCCGCGGTCCACGAAATCGAGCTTCGACGTCGTCAGCAGCGCGCCGTCGAGGAACACCTCCACCGGCCCCGAGAGCAGCGGCGCGGCGAACGGGTTGGGCACCTCGGCCTCGCGGTACACCTCGGCCGCCTCGCGCGGCACGGCGACGAAGCGCGGCCGGGCCTCGCCCTCGGCCGCGGCGATCGCCACCCGATGCGCGACCCCGTTCGACGGCACGTCGGCCGTCCCTTCGGCGTCGTAGCGATGATCGAAAAGGCCGCGCGTTTCCAGGGGATCGCGCGCCTCGACCGGCGCCCCGAGCGCCTCGATCGCGCGGCGCGCGGCGGCGATGCGCGCGCTCGTCGCCCCCGCCGACCCTCGCGCGAGGCGACCGCGCTGCCCGCGATTGCCGGGATCGAGCGCGTCGGCGATCGTGAGCGCGTCGAAGTCGAGCCACGCTTCGTCGGGCTCGATCGCGGCGGGCGGCGGCTCCGGCTCGGCGCGCTCCATCGTGCTCCCGCGCAGGAGAGCGCCTTCCGCCATCGGCTCTCGCGCGGCGCTCTTCCCCAGGCGCGCCTTCAGATCGATCTTTGCCGACCTCGCCGGCATCGGCGCGGACATCGACGCGCTCGCCGCTCCTCCGGACATGGAAGAGGACATTCCGTGCCCGGGGAAGGGCGGAGCTGGAGGTGGACCGAACCCCGGTGGCGGACCACCGTAGCTGGGCGGCGGCGGAGGTGCGCTGCCGAGCATCGGCGGCCCGTAGCCGGAGGGCGCGTGGCTCGCGGCACCCTCGGGCGCTGCGAACGCCGGGCTCCTCGTGACGACCCCGGTGTCCGTTCCCGATGCTCGCTCCAGATCGCCTTGATTCACCGCGCGATCGTGACCTTCGAACATCGCCTCGAGCCCCGCGGGCGGCGGCCGGTAACCCTTGCGCGGCGCGGCCTGCGTCCTCCCGATGCGCAGCGAGCGCAGCTCGGGCAGGCGCACATCGCTCGCCAGATCGGCCGTGGAGACCGCGAGCTTCACCCCGGACCACGCCTCGCCCGACGCCTGCGCGACGAACGCTTCGATGCCGAAGCTGGCCCGCGTCGCGGCCGCCGAGAGCCGCGCCGTGTACCCCGGCCACCACCGCGCCGCCGTCACCACGTAGTCGATCTCCAGCGCCGCGAGCGCGCCCGCGCCGCCGCCGAGCAGCACGCTCACGCCGAGCTCGGCGCGCTGATCGCCGTGGCGATCGCCGCTCGTGCCTTGCCTCGCGGCCAGCTCGGCCGCGGCGAGCCGCCGCTGGTTCTCCTCGCTCGCGGCCTCGATCGCGCGGAGCCGCTCGTCGAGCGCCTCGGTCTGATCGCCGACCAGCGCGCCGAGCGCCAGCGCGTCGCCGAAGCGCGCCGCCGGATCGGCGTGCGGCGCCCACCGCGCGAAGCGAGGCTCCGGGTTGATCTTGCCGAGCCAGTCGCGTCGCCAGCTCAGGTACGCGGCCTCGCGCGCCAGCCGCTCTTTCTCGAGCTCGAGGGCGCGCACTTGCTCGCGCAATCGGCCGGTCTTCACGGGGGCGCGCGGGATCACCACCCGCGCCTTCACGGCCGTCACCTCGCGCTCTCCCTTCGCGAGGGCGCGCAAGCTCCCGGGCTCCGCGAGCGCGGTGATCCCCGCGATCCGGAGCTCCACCGCTTCTCCTGGCAACGCCTCGGGCAGCGTCACGCGGCGGGTCACGACGGCGCCGCGCGCGTACACGACCACGCGCTCGATCCGGCTCTCGCAGGTGATCTCGTTCATCGGGTGCAAGCCAGCCTATCACCGCGCGCCGCGCCGCAGCGCGCCTGCGCCATTGTCGGCCGCGCCGCGGAGAAGTAGACGCCGCCGATGCCGCCGTACGGTCCTCCGCGCGATCTCGCCCAGTGGATCGCCCTCGCGCTCGGCCTCGCGGCGATCGCGGCCGGACCCCGCCTCGTGCGCCCCGCCGCCCGCCGCGGCGTCTTCGTCGCGCTCGCGGCGCTGGCGTCGGCGGCGCTCTCGGCCGCGTACATCGTGGCGTACCTCCGCGGCGGCCCGCGGATCATCGACGCCACGAGCTACTGGCTCGAAGCGCGCGCGCTCGCCCACGGCTCCTTCAGCTGGCCACTCGCGACGCCGGAGACAGCGGTCATGGGCCGCTTCCTGGTCCGCGCGAGCGGCCCGGAAGGCGCGCACGCCGCGGTGATCTTCCCCCCGGGCTACCCGCTCCTGCTCGCGCTGGGCTTTCTTCTGCGGGCTCCGCTCGCGATAGGGCCTCTCCTCGCCGCCGCGATCACCGTCGCCACCCACGACCTCGCCGAGCGCGTCACCCGCGTCGTCGCCCCGCGCGAGGCGCCGAAGCCGCGGCTCGGCGTCCCCGAGATCGCCACGCTCCTGTCGGTCGTCTGCGCCGCGCTCCGCTACCACACGGCCGATACCATGTCGCACGGGCTCGCGGCCCTCTGCGCCACGAGCGCGCTCACCCTTGCTTTCCGGGCCGTTGACGCCGTCAACGACGGCGCCCATCGTCGCGCCGTCGCCCTCGCGGCGGGCGCCGGCCTCGCCCTCGGCTGGCTCGCGGCGACGCGGCCGGTGAGCGCCGTCGCTACCGGCTTCATCCTCGCCCTCGTGATCGTCACCGCGTCATCGCTCGATCGCCGCGCGCGCCTTCGGCTCGTCGGCCTCCTCGCGCTCGGCGCCGTCCCGGGGCTGCTGCTCCTCTTCGCCCACCAGCAGGCCGCGACGGGCTCGAGCGGCCTCTCCGCGCAGCGCGCGTACTACGCCGCCGCCGACGGCCCGCCGGGCTGCTTTCGCTACGGATTCGGCGCGGGGATTGGCTGCGTCGGTGAGCACGGCGATTTCGTCGCGGCCCACCTCGCGCGGGGGTACGGCGCGCCCGAGGCCGTCGGCACCACGCTGCGTCGCCTCGAGCAACACCTCGTCGATCCCCTCAATTTCGAGCCCCTCGCGCTCCTCGTGATCGTCGGCGCCGTCGTCGCCTTTCGCTCGTCGGGGCCGCGCCCGCGCCTCCTCGCCCTCGCCGTGCTCGCGCAGATCGCGGCCTATTCGCCCTTCTACTTCGACGGCAATTACCCGGGCGGCGGCGCGCGCTTCTTCGCCGACGTGCTCCCGATCGAGCACGTCCTCGCGGCGATCGCCGTGGTCGCGCTGGCCTCGCGCGCGCGCTCCCCCGAGCGCTGGGCGGCCCTCGCGCCGGCCCTCGCGCTCGTCGGCTTCGCGGTCCGCGCCGGCTTCGATCACGCTCAGCTCCGTGATCGCGAGGGCGGACGACCGATGTTCGAACCGCGCCTCCTCGCGGCGGCCGGCGTCGATCATGGCCTGGTCTTCTTCGACACCGATCACGGCTTCAACCTGGCCTTCGATCCGGCCGCCTCGGCCGCCGAGATCGCCGTCGTGCGCTTCCATGGCGACGACGTCGATCGCCTGGCCTGGGAGGCGCATGGCCGCCCGCCGGCCCACCGCTATCGCTATGCCTTCCAGCCCGACAACGCCCCCGCGATCGTGACGATCGAGCCGCTCTCGTTCGCGCCGCCGGGCCTAGATCCGCTGGTGATCGAGGGCGAATCGCTCTGGCCGCCGCACGCGCAGCAGGATGGTTGGGCCTTCGCCGAGTACGCCTCCGGCACCTGCGCCTCGGCCGGTCGCTGGCTCGCTCTCCACCCCGCGACCCGCGAAAAAGCGGCCTCGGTGCGGCTCGGAATGCCCGCCATGCCCGGCGGAGGCACGGTGGCGCCCCGCGTCGCGCTCGGCCAGGGCGCCCGCGGCGAGCTGACGCTGGAGGCCGACGGGGGCGTGATTCACCGCTGGAACGTGGGCGATCCGTCGATTTCGGCCGGCGCTCTCCGCTGCTTCGATCTGCCCGCTGCGGCCTTTCCCGCGGGGATCCGCGCCCTCGTGCTCGTCCTTTCCAGCGACGCGCCGGCGTCCTCGGCCGGCGATCCACCCCTGATCGCGCTCGACCGGGTCGACCTCATGGGGCCGAAAACGATTGACCACTGACGACGCAACATGCGAGCTTCACACAGGATTCATGGAAATGCTCATGAGTCCTCGGCGCCGCGGCCCTCCCGGGCTCACGCCCCGTCGCAGCGGGGGAGGCATCGATACATCCAGCTAGGGGGTCCGTAGCTGACATGACGAAGAGCGAGCTGATCGACGCAATCTCGGGACGAGGCGAGCTGACCAAGGCGCGGGCCGAGCTCGTGGTCAACTGCGTCTTCGACGCCATGTCCGAGGCCTTGCAGCAGGGCGAGGGCATCGAGATCCGGGGCTTCGGGAGCTTCACGGTGCGCCCGTACAAGCCCTACAACGGCCGCAACCCGCGCACGGGCCAGCCGGTGCCCGTCCCGGCCAAGCGCCTGCCCTTCTTCAAGGTCGGCAAAGATCTGAAAGACCTCGTCAACAGCAGCCGTGGCTTCGCCATCTCCGGCGGCGACGACGACGACGACGACGACTGACGTTTCCCTCGGCGAAAGTCCTCGTTTTCGCGCGCACAGGCCCTCTCGACGAGCGGCGCGGAGCGTCCCGCGCGGGAAGGGCGCGCGCATCGCGGGGGGAAACCCGCCGCGGGCCTTGCGATCCTGGCCGCATAGCGGATAAGGGCAAGGCATGCGCTCCGCCGAAGACCAGCTCGAAATCCTCTGCCGCGGCGTCGTCGATCTCCACGTGCGCGCCGAGCTCGAGGCGAGGATCCGCACCGGGCGCCCGCTCCGCGTCAAGGCGGGCTTCGATCCGACGCGCCCCGATCTCCACCTCGGTCACACCGTGTTGATGGAGAAAATGCGTCAATTCCAGGAGCTTGGGCACCAGGTCATCTTCCTCGTCGGCGACTTCACGGCCATGATCGGCGATCCGACGGGGCGCAACGATCTGCGCCCGCGCCTCACCCGCGAAGAGGTCATGGCCGCCGCCGAGACGTACCAGACGCAGGCCTTCAAGGTCCTCGACAAGCAGAAGACCGAGGTCCGCTACAACTCCGAGTGGCTCGGCAAGCTCGATCCCGCGCAGCTCATCGATCTCTGCGCGAAGTACACCGTGGCCCGCATGCTCGAGCGCGACGACTTCTCCAAGCGTTTCGCCGAGCAGCGCCCGATCTTCGTGCACGAGTTCCTCTACCCGCTGGTCCAGGCCTACGACTCGGTCGCGCTCGAGGCCGACGTCGAGCTCGGCGGGACCGATCAGCTCTTCAACCTTCTGGTGGGCCGCGACATCATGCCTCGCTACGGCAAGGTCGCGCAGATCGTGATGACGACGCCGATCCTCGAAGGCACCAACGCCCGCGTCGAGAATGGCAAGGTCGTCGGCGCCAAGATGTCGAAGAGCGCGGACAACTACGTCGGTATCGACGAGCCGCCGTTCGAGATGCTCCAGAAGCTGCTCCTCGTCGATGACGGCGTGATCTGGCGCTACATGGAGCTGCTCTCGGCGCGCACCAGCGCCGAGATCGCCGCCCTCCGCGCCGAGGTCGCGGCCGGTCGCAGCGTGGTCGAGGTGAAAGAGCTCTTCGCCCAGGAGACCGTCACTCGCTTCCACTCGGCCGACGCGGCAAAGGCAGCTCTGGAGCGTCGCCGCGGCGTCGCGGCCGGCGGACTCCCCGACGTGATCGAGGAGCTCTCCTTCGACGCCGATGGCGACGCCATCGGCATTGGCAAGGTCCTGGCCCTCGCCGGCCTCGCGAAGTCCAACGGCGAGGGGATGCGCCTCGTCAAGGGCGGCGCCGTGCACCTCGACGGCGAGGTGGTCAAGGACGAGAAGGCCAGGCTCCTCAAGGGGGCGACTCACCTCCTCCGCGTCGGCTCGAAGAACCGTCGCTTCCTTCGTGTCACCATCAAGTGACGTGAAATTGTCTGGCACCTCGCGGCGGGGATTCATCGGGGGCGCCCTCGCGGCGCTCTCGGCCGCGGCGTGCGGCGCGCCCGCGAAGACGCCCTTGAGAGCGAGCGATCTCGCGTTCAAACCGCTCTCGGTCCACGCCCTCACCGATCTCTTGCCGCTGGCCGATCTGCGCTGGCTCGTGCTCGCGCGGCCGCGGGAGATCGCCTCGATTCCCTGGCTCATCCCCGAGATTGGCCGCTTCGCCCGCGAGCCGGATCTCGACCGATTCGCGGCGGCGGTGGGCTTCGACGTCCGGCAGATCACCGAGGCGGCGATCGCCGTCTACGCCGGGGAAGGTGGGGAGTCGACGTTCTGGTTGGCGCGCCACAACGGCGATCCGACGGCGATCGAGCGCGCCTATCGCAAGCGCCTCACCACCGGCGAGAAGCGCACGCTCGAGCGCCCCGATCTCGTGCGCGTGTCCGGGAAGATCGGGCTCGCGTCGAGCGCGCTGACGCTGATTGGCCCCGACGTGATCGGCCTCCAGCAAGGGGGGAATCCCGCCCGCGGCCCGGCGCGGATAGCGGGCCTCTACGCCGAAGATCGCCTGAAGAAATCTCCCACGGTGCTCGCGGAAGATCCCTTGAAATCGCTGGCGGCGCGGTTCGGATCCGCGCCGGTGATCGCGCTCTCGCCGGGCCCCTTCGAGGGAGAGCTCGCCCGCGGGGCGCGCGGGCTCCTCGAGGGCGCGACGGCGATCGGGGCCTCGGCGCGGCCGAGCGCGCGCGAGGGCCTGGCCATCAGCGTGGCAGTCGCGGGCAATTTCTCCAAGAGCGGGGCGGCGGCCTCGAAGGCGCTCGTCGCGGCCTGGAACGATCTCGCGAACGCGGCGCTCGGGCACCTGCTCGGCCTCGATCAACCGGTCGAGCCGCCACTCCCGACCTTCAGCGAGAGCGCCGTGGCCATCGCGGTGGAGCTCGATCCAAGGCGCTTTGCGAGCGGGCTCGCCGAGGCGATGGGAGAGCGGGTGAGGGCGATCTTGCCCTGATTCGCCAGGTAATCGCGCTCGCGGCCCGGCGGCTCACCTTCTGTTCGAGAGCTCGCGGCGCCGAGAAGAATCCACGCGCCACGCGGCGTCGGCGCTACGCCGAGGCGTCGGCGCCACGTAGCGTTGCGCAGGATTCGCGGCTTTTCCCGGGCGATCCGCGTGGCCCCGCCCTTGCTCAAGGGCTCGGTCAGCACCGAGGGACAAGCCGATGGGAAACGAATCGAAGTCGAGGGATCGAGCGGACCGCCCAGCCCTGCGCGGGTGGGCGCCGCTGCTCTCGTTCGCGCTGACGGCCGTCTCGGCCTGCACGCCGGCCGAGACCGGCTCCACGACCGATCCGGTGGTAAAGAAGATCGAGGGCGCTCCGGCCGCCGCGGCGATGCCGGTGACGCGCGCCGAGCTCGCGAGCGACAAGCCTGCTGCCCTGTCGTCGCTGCACGGGGCGATTGCCCTCGGCACCTCGACTGGCCTCTTCGCTGGCTCGCTCGCCGACGATCCGCCGACGGCGGTGCTGCTCGTCCCCGACGATGGCGGCCCGACCACGACGGGCGCCGTGGATGTCATGGCGCGCCGCGGCGGCGGTGGCCTGCTGGTCCACGGCGCCAGCGGCCTCTTTCACGACACCGAGGGTTTCCTCGTCCCCTCACCGCTCGAGAAGAGCCTCGCGGGTAAATCGATCGTCGCGATTGACGCCTTCGGCGAGGACGCCGCGGAAGAGCTCTGGATCGCCACGACCGCGTCGGCCATCCACGTGGGCGCCGGGAAAATCGACGACTTCGACGTCGAGGGGGCCTCTGCGCCCGCCGACGCGGCGATCGGCGTCGGGCCTGGACAGGCGGTCGTCAGCGCCGGTGGAGAGGCCTTCTTCGTCGATCTCGCGGCGAGCAAGGTGACGCTCCTGGCGACGGGGCTCGGCAAGGTTCATGGCCACGATCGCGGCGAGGACGACACCGTCTATCTCGCCACCGACGCGGGGCTCCTGTCGCGCGACAAGACAGGCGCGGTCTCGCTCCGCACCCTCGCGGCAGCGGGTCAGACGGCGACTCCGGTGCTCGGCGTCGCGGCCTCGTTCGGCGCCGTGATGGTGGTGACGGCGTCGTCGCTCGTGCGGATAGATGCCACGGGCGCCACGACGCTCGGCGATCTCCCGGGCGCGTCCGGCGCCCTCGCCGTCGACGCCAACGGCGATGTATGGGCGGCGACGGCCACCAAGCTCACGCGCTTTGCCACGGGCGCGAAGGTCACCTTCGCGGACGACGTGAAGCCGTTCTTCTCGAAGCACTGCTCCTCGTGCCATGACGCGGGCCTCAACAACGCCCCCAAGGACGACTTTCTAGATTATGCGACCGCGAAAGACCGGTCGGCGACGATTCTCAAGCGACTCGCGGGCGATGGCATTTCGGCCATGCCGCCCGCGACCACCGAAGTGCTCACCCCCTCGGACTACGCCGTAGTCACGCGGTGGGTCGGCGGAGGGCTCCAGCCGTGATGACTACATGGAACCAGCGGAGGGCGGGCCGCCTGCTCGGGCTCGGACTCGCGACAGCGACGCTCACGAGCGCAGGCGCGGTGTTGGCGGACGATCTCGCGGTCTGCGAGGCCCCGCACGAGCTCGACAAGTACGAGCTGCTGCGGCGATTGTCGCTCGATCTGCGCGGCAAGCCGCCCTCGATCGAGGAGTACAACGCCCTTGACGCCGTCGACAGCGTGCCCGCTGCGGCGGTGCAGGAGTACGTCGAGAGCCCTGATTTCAAGGGCACGATGCGCCGTTACCACGAGGCGATGTTCTGGCCCAACGTGACGCCGATCAAGCTCCGTCCCACCAGCATCGTGCTCGGCAAATCGAAGACCGAGACGGCGTGGCGCGTCTCCGCGGCGGGGCGCAACAACGGCTATCGTGGCAACGCCGACATCGACTGCGGCAGCTTCGAGCAGAAGTTCTTCGATCCGGCGTTCCCCGGCGAGTTTCGCCCCGATCCGGCCCACATCCAGGTCGACGCGCAGGGCAACAAGCAGGAGGGGTGGCGCATGGTCGCCCCCTACTGGGACCCTCAGAACCCCATCCCCGTCTGCGCCTTCGACGCGCAGGAGGTGGTGAGCGCCAAGGTGAAGGGCAACGTCGCCATGTGCAACACCCCGCTCGGCGTCTCGTCGCCGGAGTGCGGCTGCGGCAAGGATCTCGCGTACTGTTTTCCCGTCGGCACGGCCGTCGACGGCGTACTCAAGAGCTCGATGCGCGAGCAGCTCGATCTGCTCGTCGACGACGCGGCGACCGGCGCTCTGCCGTATACCGATCTGCTCTTGACCACCAAGGCCAAGGAGAACGGGCCGCTCGCGTTCTGGAAGAAGAACCTCGCGACGAACTACAGCACCAGCCTGACGTTCAACGCGCCCGATCCGCAGGAGCCGATCCTCGACAAGGCCTTCACGGACGCGACGTGGACCGAGGTCGACCGCGGCGGCAAGCACGCCGGCGTGCTCACGTTGCCGGCGTATCTCCTCCGCTTCCAGACGAACAAGGCGCGCGCCAACCGCTTCCGTATCGACTTCACGTGCCAGTACTTCGTGCCGCCCGAGAAGCTCAGCCCCGCGCCGGGCTGCGATCCGGTCGCCGAGGACATCACCCAGCGCTGCAACTGCCAGTATTGTCACCAGACGCTGGAGCCTCTGGCGTCCTACTTCGGCGGATTCGCCGAGGCGGGCACGACGATTATGTCGGACACGGCGCTCTTTCCCATCACCGACTCCAAGTGCAACAGCGCCAAGCCGAGCGGCTTTTGCGGGCGCTTCTACGCGACCCAGCCCGACTCGCACAACGCGGGGACGCTCCTCCCGTACCAGTTCGCCGACACCCACCCCGAGTACGAGCCCAGGATCAAGGCCGGTCCTCGCGAGCTCGCCCAGAGCATCATCGACGACGGCACCTTCGCGCAGTGCACCGTGAAGAACCTCTTTTACCACTTCGCCGGGCGCGACATCCGCGTCGAGGGCGCCGAGACCGACGAGCTCGAGCTCATGGGACAGCTCGCCTCGGGCTTCGCCAAGAATGGATACGACATGCGCTGGCTCGTGCAGCAGATCGTCTCGCTTCCCCAGTACCGGAGGGTCCGCTGATGAAACGCGCGCTACCGCTCTTCTTCGCGGCGCTCGCCGCCTGCAGCTCCGGCGCCCCGTCGGAGACCTCGGGGCCGGTGCTCAACGAGACGCCGATCGGCACGGCTCCGCCGACCGATCACCCGCCGATCGATCCGGCGAAGAAGCCCGTCACCTCGGCTGTCTCCCAGCGGATCTCGGTCGCGCAGCTCCGCGGCGCCTTCCCGGTGATCCTGGGCACTGACGTCAACGGCAAGGACATCACCTGGATGAGCGGCTCGACTCCGGCCCTCGACAAGATGGCCGACGTCCTCGGCGAGGCCGACTATGCCTTCGTGACCCAGGACAACCGCGCTCCCTCGGCGCTCTACCTGAAGTTCATGGACGACGCCGCGCGCGACGTCTGCGATCGCGCGCTGAAGGCCGACGCCGCGCGGCCGCAAGCGACTGACCGCGTCCTCCTTCGCTACGTCGGGCCGACCGACACGGTGACCACGAACGCGGCCGGGGTCGATCAGAACCTCGGCTATCTCACGCTCCGCTTCCACGGGATCAAGGTCAAGGACGGTGACGCCGCGCGCCTCGCGCCGCTGCGCAAGGTCTTCTCCGACTCGGTCACCGCGGCGGCCGCGGGGCAATCGGTGACAGCAGCACATGTCACCGAAGGCTGGCGCGCGGTCTGCGTGGGCCTGGTCACCGCCCCCGAATTTCACCTGTACTAGGAGCGCATCATGAGCCTCTCGCGTCGTCGATTCCTCGAGATTGCCGGGCTGGCCGGGGGCGCTGTCGCCCTCCGCTCCATCGTCTCTCCCCGGCTCGCGCAAGCGTCGCCGGACAACCCGCAGCTCCTCCTCGCGTGCTACCTCGGCGGCGGCGCCGATCAGATGCTCAGCTTCGATCCACGCGACGCGAGCCTCGCCAAGTTCCAGGCGCCAGCGGCCTACGCCGCCGGCGGGACTGGCATCCATCCCGCGTACGATCTCGTGGTCGACGCGCGCGTGAAGGCCGTCCTCGCGGCGACGGGCGGCAGCGGCCTCCAGAAGAAGGGACCGATCACCTTTGGCCCCGCCACGCCCGCTTCGTTCATGAGCCACAGCACCGATCTCGCCGTGCTCCGCGGCGTTTACATGGGCACCCTCACGCACGAGGTCGGGCGCCGGTATTTCACCACGGGCAAGTTCCCTCGCGGCCTCTCCGCCGCGGGCAGCTCGCTCGGGACGGCGGTCGCCGCGGCCGACGGCAAGGACACGTTGATTCCCAACCTCGCGATCAGCGCCGAGACCTACAACGAGACGTTCCCCACCTACGCTTCGGGCATCGGAGTCAACAGCTTCGACGACGTGCTCAGCCTGCTCAAGCCGCTCGGGACCGCGCTCCCGACCGGCAGCGACAAGGCCCTCTCGGCCTACGAGGCCGACAGCGACGACTGCACCGAGCGCGAGCTCGACGGAGCTGGTCTCGTCGACACCTTCAAGCAGAGCCGGATCAAGGCCCGAACGATGGTCAGCGCCTCGGCCTCGACGCTGTTCAACTTCAAGGTGCCTGCGCCCCCCGCGCTCGACGACCTCTTCACGACGCTCGGGATCGCCAAGTCCGCGGATTTCGCCGGTCCGAAGGGCAACGCGGCCATCGCGGCGCAGGCGCTGACGCAGGGGATTTCGGAGGCCGTGTCGCTCCAGCTCGCGGGCGATCTCGACGATCATAACGACTGGGGCGACACCCACGCGACGGGCATCGCCGACGCGCTCGACGCGATTGGCAACCTGATCACGTTCCTGAAGAAGACGCCGTACAAGGGCGGGGCGACGATGACCTGGGAGCACACCACGCTGATCATCTTCAGCGAGTTCGCCCGGACACCGCTGCTCAACGGGCGCGCGGGCCGCGATCACCACCTCGCGTCGAGCTGCGTCGTCGCGGGGCCGGGGATCAAGGGCAATCAGGTCTTCGGCGCCACGAGCGACACCGCTCTGGCGGTGCGTAACGTCGATCCGGCGACGGGCAAACCCGACGACGCGGCGGGCATTCAGCTCCGCCCGGCCGACATCCACGCCACGCTGCTCCACTCCATGGGCCTGTCGTACGATCACCTGTCAAACCAGTCGCCGCAGCTCCTGTCGGCGATCCTGGTCAAGCCGTGATCCGCGGCGCGAGCGAGCCTGCGATCAGGCTCGCTCGCGCTGGAGGCGCCGGAGCTTCGTCGTGTAGTGGTGGACGGTCACGCCCTCGACGTCACCGCCAAAGCGGCTCCGGGCGTCGTGGAGGGAGGGGTCGACTGCGGTGAGGAGGATGTTCATCAAACTGAGCATGCTCAGGAACTTCGCCGGCGCCGGATCACGATCACCCCCAGCGCCGCCAGCATCATCACCACGCTTCCGTCGCGTTCCTCGTCGTCTCCCACGCGGCAACCGCAGCTCCCGTGCAGCGCCCCGCGGTCGTCGATGCCGCCGCTGCCGCCCGCGCCGCTCGTCGCTGCGGCGCCGCCAACGCCGGATCCGCTGCTCGTGGCGCCTCCGCCGCTGCCGTCACTCCCGCCGACGCCCGCCGTCACTGCGCTGCTCGTCCCGCCGCCGACGCCGCTGCTGCTCGTGGTCCCCGCGACACCATTGCAGCTCGTCACGTGCGTCGAGCGATGATTGCCGCAGTCCGTCGGTGAAGCACAATCAGGCTCCGGCAGATCCCCGGGAGCGCCGGTCCCGCCGCAATCCCCGGGGTTCGGATAGGCCAGCTTGGTGTCGGTCCAGGTTCCCTGGGAGTGCTCCATCCAGCCGAACACCTTCTCTTGATACGGCGACGCGCCCCCGTTCGCCGGATCCCACACGCCGCGGTTGGAGTCGTAGTTGGGGTTGGATGGATTGTTGACGTAGGCGAGCCCGTTGTAGGCCCAGGTGGCCGTATACCAGTGCTCGATCATCGTCGGCTGGTTGTCACCCACGCAGCTGGTCGCGATCCATTTGCCCGCGAGGATCTGCGTCCCGGTGGCCAGGTTGTACGTGGGATCCGAGGCGACGAGAGCGCGATCGAAGCCCGGGTTCTCGCCGGCGTGCATCCCGCTCGTGACCTGGCCGATGCCATAGCCGCAATCGAACGAGATGATGGTGCGCGAGGCGCCGCCGGCCTCGTCGCTCGGCGTATCGGGCGTGCAGAACTGCCGCCAGCCCGACTCTTGCTTGGCTATCCCCTTGAGCAGCTCGCAGGGGAACCGCGCGGCGACCTGGTGATTCGCCTCGGGCTTGCCGCACCCCTGGCCGATGTCGGTGACCGAAGGGCCTTTGTTGCCCCACACCGAGGGGCCTTGAGAGACGAGATCGAAGATGCCGTTCCACTCCGCGATCGACGGGTTCTGTCCGTTGGCGGCGGCCACACCGCAGTTGTACTGATTGAAGCCGCTATCCGGCGAGTAGCAGGGGCAGTAGGCCGACGCGGTGGGCGACCACGCGAGCGCGACGAGCGCGACGGCGACGGCGATCTCTTGCGCGCGGCTCATCGCGCGGCTCCTTCGGCGACGAAGCCGGCGATAGCGACGCGCGCGCCCGCGGTGGTCGGCAGCGCGAGCGTGTGGCCGGTCGAGGCCTCGATAGCGAACGCGACCGGCAGCTCGCCCGGCCTCGTGTGCAGCGCCGCGACCCACGCGTCGTCGCGCGAGGTGGCCTGCACCTGGTCGATCCCGTCGCCCGTGGGCGCGTGGATCGCCTTCATTTCACGGCCAATCAGCGCGAGCCCGCCGCGGCTGTCGGGCGAGTAGGCCACGCCTCCGCCGGGCCACACGCTCGGGGCGAGGGCGAGGTTGCTCGACGCCGCGAGGCGGGTCCGCGCGCCGGTCGCGAGGTCGATCCGATCGACCACCCAGGTGCGGCTGTCACGCTCGTCACGCTCCTCGAAGACGACGGCACCTCGCCGCGAATCGACCGAGAAGTCACGCGCGAATGGCAGCATCGACGGCGCGATCACCCGCGTCCGCCCGGTGTCTTTGTCGACGCCGACCAGATCGGCTCCGGCCGCGCCGACGCGGTACACGAGGATCTCGCGCTCGTGCTCGCCCGCGAGGAACGCCAGGTAGCCCGCGAAGCTGTGCACCGGGCGAGCGGCGCCGGTCGTCGGATCGATCTCGTCGATCGTGAGAGCGTCCTCGCGGCCCGCGAGCTTCGGCGCCGCAGCCGGCTCCGATCCCGCGCGGCCGCGCGACACGAACACCCGACCCGCGGCGGTGACGAGCGGGCGGCTCGCGTACACCACGCGGTCGCAGAGGCGCTCGGCGGGGTGATGCGGCTCGACGCGAAACAGGCTCGAAGCAAAGGACAGATCGCGCGTCGCGACAGTGTCGGCGACCGCGAGCACCACGCTCGTGCCCGGGAGGATCGCGCCCTTCACGGCGGCGCTGTCCGCGTGATCGAAGCGCGCGACCGGCGCGGGCGCGGCGCTCTCGTCGGCGCGCTCGATCACCAGCGACGTGTACCCGGCGCCCGGCCGCGTCACCAGCAGCGCGACGACAGGACCGCTCGCGGGGGCGCTCGCCCTGGCCTCGGCCGCGGGCGCGTCGAGCTGCTCGGAGAGCCCGAGCCCGAGGGCGCCGATGGCGATCGACGCGACGAAGAGAGGGATCGGGAAGCGCATGACCATCCATGGTACGTGAGACCGGATGTCGGCACGAGAGGTGGACTTCTCCGCTGCCACGGCCCCCGATCACCGGATGGATCCCCTCGACACCTCGGCCGCAAAGTCGATGCGCGGCCGCCGCACGCCGCGCTGTCCCGGCTGCTGGCTCCCCACGGCGCTGTGCCTCTGCGCCGAGCTCCCTCGCCTCGCCGTGCGCACGCGCGTCGTCGTGTTGATGCACCGGCGCGAGGCCGTGACCAGCTCCAACACGGGGCGGATCGCGGCGCGCGTGCTCGAAGGATCGAGCGTGCGCGTGCGCGGCGGCGATCGCGCGATCGATCCCGAGCCGCTGCCCGGAGGCCGTCGACTCGTGCTCTTCCCCGCGGCCGAGGCGCGTCTCCTCACGCCCGACGACGGGGCCGGCGACGGCGTGGTGCTGCTCGTGCCCGATGGAACGTGGGCGCAAGCGCGCCGCCTCCTGCGTCGCGATGCCATGTTCGAGGGCGCCGAGATCGTGACGTTGCCGCCCGCCGGCCCGAGCCGCTATGGCCTGCGCCGCCACGCGCGCGAGGGCTCGGTGTGCACGCTCGAGGCGATCGGGCGCGCGCTCGGCGTGCTGGAGGGCGAGGCGATCGAGGCGCGGCTCGCCGAGGTGCTCGATCGTTTCGTCGCGCGATCGCAGCGCGCGCGCAAAGGGCGAGTCGAGGACTGATATCCGCCGCGGAGGGAGCGGGGCCGCCGGCGCCGCTCAGCGCGACGCGGAGGCGCTCCGCGTGCGGCTCACCCCGCCGGGAGGTGTTTTGCGCGAGCGCGGACCTTCACGCACCTCGATCTCGCGCATGGCATCGGCCTTGCGCGCAGCGGCGCGGGCGCGGTCCTCGAGAGAGAGGCCGGGTTCCATCGAGTCGGACGCGGCGAACAGGAGGGCAGAATACAGGTCGCCGTCCTGCAGCTCTTCGAGCTTGGCGCTGCGGATGTACTGACGATGACCGGAGCTGTCGGGCGGGATCGAAGAGGTCAATGCGAGCTCCTTTGCCTGGAGGGCGCCGCGTCGCTCGACGCGTCGGGCCTCCGGTATCCGTGAAGGATGTGTATGCGAGTGCTCTCGAGAGGAATCGCCAAATTGACTCCCATCGAAATCAGAAGAGCATGCCGGCCACTTGAATCTCTCGTCAACAAAAAACAACAGTCCCGCCAGCGTGATCGTTTTCACGAGGTCGGGGCCAGCGGGCGCGCTTCAACGGGCTTGTAAGAGCTAGCTCGATCCCCGGGACTCTCCCGCCCGGTCGCGCGCTCTCGGATCGGCGCGCGACCCCTTGCCGATGCGAGCAGCGGTCTCCACGCAAACGCCGAGAGCCGAACGCAGCGCGGGCCAAGCGGCCTCGGAGGACAAGTCCATGGCAGACGAACCCATCGTGCAAGACATCCGTGTCGGGACGTACGCTCAGCCACTATCGCGACTTCAAGTGAGCTGGGGAGCGATCCTCGCGGGCGCGGTGACCACGCTCGCTGTGTCGCTCTTGCTCTGGGCCTTCGCGCTCGCGATCGTGCTCTCGGCGACGACCCCCACCGTCGCGTCGCTGAAGGGGAGCGTCACCGCGGCCTGGATCACCGGGATCATCACGACCTTGATCGGCGGCTTCATCGGCGGGATCGTCGCGGGTTACCTGCCGGGCAACCCGCGCCGGCTGATCACCATCGCCCACGGCTTCCTCGCGTGGGCTCTGGCCTTTCTCGTGGCCGTCTCCGCGCAGACCGCGCTCGCGGGCGGCGCCGTGCGCACGCTGAGCACCGCCGTCGTGAGCACGACGAGCGCGGCCGTGCAGGGCGCCGGCGCGGCGGTGGGCGGCGCCGCGGGCGCTCCGGTACCGATCGATCAGCGCCTCGCCGGGCTGCTCGAGTCGATTGGCTACTCGCGTGCCGAGTCGACGCAGATGGTGGGCAGCGCGCGCTCCGATCTCCAGGACGTTCTGCGCGGTCGCACCGGGCAAGCGCAGGCGCAGCGCGTCGGCGAGCAGGCGCGCGGCGGGCTCGACACGCTGCTGGGCTGGACCGCCGCTTACCTGTGGGTCTGGTTCGCGACCTGGGTCATCGCCGGCGCCCTCTCCGTGCTCGGCGCGTCGATGATCGTCGAGCGCGTTCGCCGCGTGCCGGAGCGCGAGAGGGGGCTCGTGCCCGAGCACCGGCACGTGATCGAGGCGCACGGCCATTGACCAGCTCCCGCGGAGCGACACCTGCCTCACCCGCTCTTCTTGAACACCACCTGGCGGCTCGGGCTCTCTATATCGGAGGAGCCTTTGAGCCGCAGCCCGCCACGCACCTCGTCGCGTGACGCCTTCGCGGGCTTCCCCACCACGCCTCCCACGACACCGCCGGTGAGATCGGAGACGACACCCCTCGTCCGCGCCGGAGGAGGCCACTTGTCGCGCGCATGCGAGACGATGCCATGAAGGTAGTCGCCGCGCTCGGCCGCCTCGTAGATGGCCTTTGCCGGTATCCCCAGCTCTTCCTGGCGGCGCGCGCGCACGAGATCGAGCGCCGCGCGCCACTCCGGGCCGAGGCGAAAGAGATCGGGGTGCTCGGCGCCGGAGAGGGCGTAATCGAGCAGGATCGCGCGAGGCAGCCCGTACTCGTTGTGGTTGGCGAGGATCCGGTCAGCGAGGTCGGCGTCGCCGGCGCGAGCGAATTCGGCCGCGAGCAGCAGCGCGACCGTGGGCGGCAGCCGCGCGAGCGCAGGCGCCCCGGCCACCGAAGCGCTGGTCCAGGCGAGCTTCGGATCGCTCGCGCCATCACGCTGGATCTCCAGGCTCCGGCGGAACATATCGTCCTTCACCTGGACGATCTCGCTGTCCCCCACGCTGCCTCCGAGCTGGAGCTTGACCCAGAGCTGCCCCTCGATCCCGCTTTTTTCCACGGCCTTGTCGAGGTACAGAGTCGGGGCGACGAGGGGCGTCCCGGAGGCCGGGATGGCGGCGATCCGCGCGTAGAGCAGGCTCGTCGGCAGATCAGGTGTGGCGCTCGCGGCGAGGGTGCGCCCGACGAGGGCGAGCGCCTCGGGCGCCTTCCGCTGCGCCATCAGCGCCACGACATGATCTTCCAGATACTCGCGCTCGTGCCCGTTGCCATCGAGGCTCGCGTAGAGCTCGGCCGAACGCGCCCAGTCATGGCTCGAAAACGCGAGCTGCGCCGCGCCCTGCCGGGCGAGCTGCCCCTGCGGATCGCGGGCGATCAGGGCCTCGCTGATCTTCTTCGCCTCGTCGAACGACTCTACGCGAAGGAGCACCGAGCCGAGCACGGCATTCGTCGGGTCGGCCTCGAAGCGAGGGCGATACGCGGCCCGGATCTCCTCGCCTCGGCCGGCCATGCGCATCATCGAAGCGTGGGCGAGCTGCGCCTCGGCGTCGTCCGGTCGCCGCGCGAGCTCCTCGCGCAGAAAGCGGAGCTGCCCGTCGATCCCCAGCGCGAGCTGGGTGAAGTGACGCGCGTACCCGAGGGCCTTTTGATCCTCCGGCTCGGCCCGGGCCACCGCGCGACAGAGCTCGGCGGTCGCAGCCGGATCGTGCTTCTGCTGATCGAGGTACGACGCTGTCGTGAGCCACCCACCGGGCACGAGGTCGAAGCGCGTTCGCGTCTTGCTCTCCCCGGATTTGATGGAGATCGACGACGGCGGCTCGGTGAACACGTAGTCGACCCCGTCGCGGCTGATGGCCCGTTGCCCACCGAAGAAGGTCGGCTCCGGCGGCGTCCCGTACGAGCTTCCATACTCCACCTGCGCCGAGTAGAGCGGCGCCGCGCCGAGCACGTTGTAGACGACGACGTCGTAGCCGCCCGGCACGTCGAACGGCGCCTCTTCGATCAGCTCTCCGGTGCGGCGCTGGACCCGCACCGAGCGCATCCCGGCGCGGAGCCGGACACCGGTCTTCGTGGCGGCCTCGACAGGCACCTTCGAACCGTCGACGAGCACATCGACGGGCACGTCGAGCGCGTTGACGATCCACACCTCCGAAGAGGCGTTGATGGCGAAGAATATCCCGAAAATACCGAGGATCGCCGCGCCGGTGAACCCGAGCAGGACGACCTCGCCGCGCCGGATCTTCCGCGCAGCAGCCTTGGGAGGCGACGTGGGCTCAGCGCTCATAAGGCGACCTCTTCTTCGCGGAGCTCGGGGGTGGTCCGTCTCTCGGTGGCTCCTCGGAGAGCCCGACCTCGCGCGCGATCTTGGTGGCGAAGTCGTCGAAGGCGAGCGAGTCCATCCGTCGTACGGCCGCGAAGACGAACCTCGGCAGCTCGCCCGGCGCAGGTCGATCGAGCCGCAGCTCGGGGGGAGAGGCCGTGACGGTCTGGTATTTCCACACGGGCAGGGCGCTCCCGCGCACCGTCAGCGTCGCCTCCCAGGCCACCTGCATCGACGGCACGGCCGTGGAACCAGGGTTATCGAAGCGTTTCCCGTCCAGTGTCTCGGTGTGACGGATCGTCATGAGCACGCGTGAGCGCCTGGCGAGCACGTCACTCCAGGGCTCGAGTCGGATCTTCGCGCCGAGGCCCGCTGCCTCGAAGATCTTGCCGAGCCGCGCCACCAGATCGTTCTCGCGGGCCGCCGTCGTCATCGCGTCGTGGGCCGAGCTGGCGTCGCGCCCGTCGGCTTCGACGAGCGGAGGGAGCTTCGTCGACGACATCACGGCCACGGGGACCGAGGTCACGCCGTCGGCGCGGAGAGCGTCCAGCGCCGCCAGGATCCCGGTCACGACGTCGCGCTGCTCTCCGCCCGGGATCGCGCGAATCGCCGCCGCGGCGTCCTCGAATGGACGGCTCATCGCGCGCTTCACCTCGTCGGCGTGACGGCCCGCCGGGTACGCCGCGAGATAGTCTGCATACGCCGGCGCCGGCTGCGCGCGGACCGCGATCTGATAGGCATAGTCGTCGGCGCGGGCCGCGTGCAGGGGAATGATCACGGCGAGCGCCAGGAGCGCCGCTGCGCCCGCGCCGACGAACAGCCGCTTCAAGGCAGCCTTCTCCTGCAGCGCGGAAGGCGAGGGCTTGGTGAGCATCGCCGGCGGGATCATCTCCACTCCTTGCTCGGCCTCCAGGTAGCCTTCCGCCATCAACTCCAGGGCGCGCCCGCGGCGACCGACGAAGTAGTTGAGCCACCCTTGCGCGTACTCTTTCCCGCGGATCGTCAGGCTGATGACCTCGCTCCCGAAATGGAGAGTCACCGCGGTGTGGGTGTAACCACCGTTGGTGTGCTGGTGGACGCCGTGCGACTTCGAGAGCCGGAAGAGCGGATACACCTTGAGGCGATCGCCGCGGGCCCGCACCAGGTAGAGCGGATGCACGGTGATGAAGCCGCGGATCGGGCTCTTCACGAGCTCGACGATGTCGCGGACGACGTGGGCGAGCGCCGCGGAGAGGACGCCGAGGAGCGCTGACGTGACGACGACGCCGCCAACCGTCCATCGCTCGGGGATCGCGAAGAGCAGGTAGAGAAACAGCGCGAGCGCGAAGCAAACCCCGAGGATCGAGGCGATCTTCGCGGGCCAAACCGCCTCGGCGAACGTCGGGCTGGTCGGCCCAGGCGTCTGCTGAGAGAGCCACTCGGTCGCCGCGGGCGGCAGATCCCGGAGCCGCAGACTGGCCATCTCGGGATAGGGATGATCGACGGTCCCCGTCGGATTGAGCTCCTTGCAGCGGTTGAGCAGTGCGTTGGCGCGCAGGGGCTCGTCGCGGGCGAAGAGCTTGGCGGCGATGCCCGCGAGCTGCGATGAGAAGTAGCGGGGCGCCTCGGGATCGCTGAGCTTGCGCACGCTCTCGAAGAAGCGAGTGGCCTCTCCGTCCGCGTCGCCGAGGTCGCCGAGCGAGAACAGCGCGTCGACGCGGCGGACGCGGAGCACCATCACCTGATCGCCGGTGTCGGCGAGCCTTTCTATCCCCGCGTCGATCTCCAGCAGCGCCTCGGTGAGGTTGCGCTGCCCGAGCAGGAGATCGATCACCGCGAGATGAAACCGGAGCTCGTCCGGCTTGAGCGCGTGAGCCTTCTCGACGGCCTTCAACGCCTTGTCCGGCTGGTCGAGCCGGTTCCACGTCAGGCCCTTGTGGAAGTGATAGCGCGCCTCTTCCGGCGCCGCCTTCGAGAGCGCCTTCCACTGATCGAGCGCCTCGGCGAAGGCGCCGGTCCGCATGTACGAGAACGCCAGGTTTTCCCGGGCGATCGTCAGCGTCGGGTGCTCTTCCAGCAGGGCTTTCAGCGCCGCTTGAGCCCCGGCGTCGCCGCCGCCCTTGATCTGCTCCTCGATGGCGCGGAGGCGCTCGGCGAGCTCGTCGCCGTACTCCTGGAAGTCTTTGTCGACCGCGTCGAAGCGCTGCCGCGCCACGGGATCGGAGAGCACCTCGTAGGCCTCGCGCAGCTTCTTGAACTCCTCCGGGGCCTTGTCGGGCGGGAACTCGCGGATCAGCGTGAAGTAAGCCTTCTTGATCGCGCGCTCGTCGGCCGTGCGCTCGATCCGGAGCACCTGATAGTGATTCTGGGATTCAGCGCTCATGGTGGCGATTTCACCCTTCGAGGAGCAGCGCGTGCTCCAGGGCTTCCGGAAGCGAATCGACGTGAACGAGGGTGAGGTGGTCGAGGACGTCGCGGGACAGCTCCCGGAGATCGAAGAGGTTCTTGCGCGGCACGATGACTGTCTCCACGCCCGCGAGCCGCGCCGCGACAAGCTTCTCGTGGAGGCCGCCGACCGAGCGGACGCCGCCCTGGAGCGTGATCTCCCCCGTCGCGGCGAGGCGGGGCTTGAGCGGACGACGGGTGTACGCCGAGAGCCCCGCGAGGGCCAGCGCGAGGCCGGCCGAGGGACCGTCCTTGGGATGCTCGGTGTCGATGAAATGCAGGTGGAGATCGAGCGTCCTCACGGCCTCTTCGATCCCCAGCGACTCGGCCCTCGCCTTGAGGCACGAGAAGGCCACCTTCGCAGCGTCTTGCCCCGATTTGCCGACTGGACCGGTGAAGATCAGCTCTCCCTTGCCCGGCACGGCGACGGCCTCGAGCGGCGAGACCACTCCACCCATCGCGTTCCAGCCGAGGGCGCCGAGGCGGCCAATCGGGCGCGCTTCGTCCTCGGCGCGTCGCGCCGCGGATCGCAGCTCGGCGAGCCTGGCGGCGACGGTCGGATCGGCCTCCAGCTTGAGGGCCTTCTGGTAGGCGACCATCGCTTCCTCGGGGCGATCGTGCGCAGAGAGCGTGTCTCCCAGGGCTTCGAGCGCGCCGGCGTCGTCGGGAGCGAGGGCGAGGTGCCGCGCGTAGCAGCGGATTGCTTCCTCCATCTGGCCTCGGGCGGCCAGCACCTCGCCGAGGCGGCTCCACCCGAGCCGCGAGCCCGGGGCGCGCTCGACGCAGCGGCGATAGGCCTTCTCGCTTTTGTCCAGATCGCCTTCCAGGAGCGTGATCTCGGCGCGGAGGAGCTGATACGGATCGCTCTCCTGCTCGGCGGGTGATGCGGTGACCAGCGCTCGCTTGGCGCCGCTGACATCCATGCTGAGTAGTCGCTCTGCCGCATCGCGGAGGGCGCCTGTCGTCAACCCCGCCTTGAACGGCGGCGCCTCGAGCGCGGCCCGGGCGCGCCCGAGGAGAAACTCTCGCCCTCGCTGCAGAGGCGAGGTGAACGACGCCACCGATCCCAGCTCGAGCCCGATCTCCGCGAGCAGCGCCGTCACCTGGGGATCCCCGGGCGCGAGCTTCCGGGCCTTCTCGAGGTGTCCGCGCGCCCGCGGCAACAGGCCACGTCGCCGCGAAAGCTCTGCCGTACGCAGGAGCCGGCTCACGTTCGAGGGATCGACCTTGAGCGCCTCTTCCAGGTGCAAGATCGCGTCGTCGAGCCGCCTGCCTTCGACCAGGATCTCGCTCAGCTCGTCGCGGGCACCGGCGTCGTCGGGGCGGCGCTTCACCAGCTCTTCCCAGGTGCGCTCGGCCGGCGTGTTTCGCCCCTCGGCGCGGTAGGCGCGGGCCAGCATGCGCCGCGCGTTGGTGTGATCCGGATCGAGCGCCACGGCCTTCTCGAGCTGCTTTATCGCCGCCTCGACCTGCTTGTCGCCGAAGAGGGCTTCGCCAAGATCGAAGCGCGCCCCGGCGTCGTCCGGCCGGAGCATCGCCTCGCGCTTGAGATCGTGGAGGAGCACCGTTCAGTCGAGCTCGAAGAGCAGCTCGGTCAGCTCGAGATCGAGGCGCGCGGAAGACTCGGTATCACCCGAAGCAGAGGCCTTTTCCAGGCTCGTCACGAGATCGGATAGCTTCAAGGCATCCTTCCCGGTGACCCGGGCGAGCTTCGCCTTCGCGGCCGCGAGGAGCGCTGTCGCGTCGGGGCCCTTGACTGGCGTGGCGGCCGGCCCGGGAGCCTTGCCGAGACCGCCGCTCGCGCCGGGCATCTCGCGATCGAGCCGCTCGCGCGCCGCCGTCCGGTCGGCGCTCGACATCCGCGAAGGGCTCCTGTCCACGGTCATCGTCGCCTCTTTGCCGGTGGAGACGATCTTGGTCTTCACCTCGAGGATCCCGTTGATATCGTAGGTGAACGTGACCGCCACCTTCTCGGTCCCCGCGGGGCCGGGCGGCACGCCGTCGACCGTGTACTGATCGAGATAGACGTTGTTCTTCACGAGGCGCGACTCGCCCTGGAAGACCTTGATATCCACCTTGCGCTGCCCCTCGCCCGTCGTGGCGTAGACCTCGGTCTTCGAGACAGGCACCGTCGAGTTGCGCGGGATGATCGGCGAGAACATCCCACCGAGCTTCTGGCTGCCGGCCGACGCCATCACCTCGACGCCGAGGGTGAACGGGCAAACGTCGGTGATCATGATCCCGCCCTGCGTGGAGATCGCGCCCGTCTTCAAGGCCGCCTGGATCGCGGCGCCGAGCGCGATGGCCTCGTCGGGGTTCACCCCGTGGCGCGGCGCCTTGCCGAAGAACTCCGTCACCAGCGAGCGCACGAGCGGCATGCGCGACGCGCCGCCGACGAGCACCACTTCGGCCACGGATTTGCGGTCGATCTTCGCGTCGCCGAGCGCCGCTTCGAGCGGGGCGAGCGTCGAGCGCACCAGCTCGCCGACGAGGCCTTCGAGCTCGGCGCGGGTGATCTCGGTCTCGAACGAGATCGGCTCGCCGCCCTTCATGGTCAGGAACGGCAACATCACCTGGGCCGTCGTCATCGCGGAGAGCTCGATCTTGGCCTGCTCCGCCGCGGCGCGGATGCGCGCCAGAGCCCTGGGATCGCCGCGCAGATCGACGGCGTGCTCGCGCTCGAACGCCGCCGTCAGGTGCGCCGCGAGCGCGCGATCGAAGTCGCCGCCGCCGAGCCGGTTGTTGCCCGCGGAGGCCTTCACGTCGAGCACGCCGTTGAACATCTCGAGCACCGAGACATCGAACGTACCGCCGCCGAGATCGTAGACGACGACGTACTGCTCCTTGTCGAGGTTATCGATCCCGTAGGCCAGCGCGGCCGCCGTGGGCTCGTTCAGGATGCGCTCGACGCGCAGCCCCGCGAGCTCGCCCGCGTCCTTCGTGGCCTGGCGTTGCGCGTCGGTGAAATAGGCGGGGACGGTGATCACCGCCTCGTCGACCGACGCGCCGAAGAAGCGCTCGGCGTCTTCCTTCAGCGTGCGGAGGATCATCGCCGAGATCTCGGTCGGCGAGTAGCTGCGGTCGCCGAGCTTGACGCGCTCGGCGCTGCCCATGAGGCGCTTCACCTCGGCGATCGTGCGCTCCGGCATCACCACGAGCTGGTTCTTCGCGGTCGCGCCGACGTGGAGCCGATCGTTCTTGTCGAGGCCGACGATCGACGGCGTCGAGCGCGCGCCGGCCTGGTTGACGATGAGCTCGGGGCGGCCGTCTTCGAAGTGCGCGACCAGCGAGTTGGTCGTGCCGAGATCGATGCCGATGACGTGAGACATCTCTGATTTCGCTCCGCGGATCGCTTTCTTCCGAGCGAGGGAGCGTACCCGACTGGCCGCGGCCGCGGAACCAGGATGGGAGGCTACTCGTCGCCTCGGAGCGCCTGACAAAGCGGACCGAGCCGGCCAAGGAGACGCAAGCGCGCCAAGGCGCGACGGCTCCCGCGTGCTCTAGCACGTGGGAGCCCGAGCAACGCAGGCGCGCGCCGCGTATCCGCAGGCCGGCGACGGGAGCATTTGTCAGGCGCTCTCAGCTCGCGCCGTCGGGCGGCGCCGCGTCGAGCACCGCGCGGAGCGCGCGCCGCACGAGATCGGGCGAGTGCCCTTGCCGCGCCAGGAACGCGTAGAGCTTCTGCCGCTGGGCCTGCGGATCGAGGCGCGCCAGCGTCTTCGCCTTCTTGCGCGCGGCGCGCACCGCGACCTCGAGCTCGCTCGTCCCTTCGTCGGCGAGCACCTGCTTTATCGCCGCCGACGCGACCTCGCGGGTGACGCCGCGCTGCGCGAGATCGTGCTCGATTTGCCGCCTGCTCCGCGCTTTGCCGACGATCCCGGCGCGCGCCCGCTCCGCCGCGAAGCGCGCGTCGTCGAGCAGCCCGCTCTCCTGCAAGCGCGCGATCGTCGTCGTCACCTCCTCGGCGATGACGCCCTTCTCGTGCAGGCGTTTCTGCAGCTCTTTCACCGAGCGATCGCGGAAAGAGAGCAGGCTCAGCGCTCGCTCGTAGGTCTTCTTGGTCGAGGCATCGACGGGCCGAGTCGCGGCGGCCTCCGCGACGCTTTCGCCCGCGTCGAGCCCGAGATGTTCCGCTTCTTTCGCCGGGATCGTGGCGAACGGGACGCCGTCGACGAGGAGCACGACGTGACCCGGCTTTTCGGGGGAAGGGACGATGCCCGTGATGATCGCCATCGCGCCCGCGACAATGCCGTGTGCGCGTGCGGTTGCAAGCGGAGCTTGCATGCGAGCCCGGGGTTTGCAGTGCTCGGTGGACGAGGTTACGTTCCGGCCCCGACTCGCGCGATCGTATTTCGAGGCGCCGCCCACTGTCATGAACCCCGATCGATCTTCGGCTCCCGCGTGGAGCTTCACCGGCTACGAACGGATCGCCGAGAGCCTGGAGCGCTGGCTCGGCGACGACGAGGCCGCGTATCGCGCGCTCGCGCACGTGGAGTGGATCGTGACCGAGAAGATCCACGGCGCGAATTTTTGCCTCGCCACCGACGGCGCGGCGATCCGCGCGGCCAAGCGCAAGGCGTTCCTCGACGACGACGAGGACTTCTTCGGCCACCGCGCGATGCTCGATCGCAACGCCGAGGCCGTGCGCCGCGTCTTTGCCCTGGCCCATGCGCGCGATCCACGCATCGCCCGCGTGCTCGTCTACGGCGAGCTCTTCGGCGGCGGCTACCCGCACCCCGACGTGCCGGTCAATCCCGCCGTGCAGCCGGTGCAGACAGGCTGTTTCTACAGCCCGAACATCGAGCTCTGCGCCTTCGATTTACGGGTGATCCACGCCGACGCCGAGGAGGGTGAGTACGCCGACTACGACGACGCCGCTGCCATCTTCGCCGAGGCGGGTTTGCTCCACGCGCGACCGCTCTTCCGTGGCAGCTACGAGGACGCGATCGCGTTTCCCATCGGCTTCGAGAGCCACCTTCCCGCGCTGCTCGGGCTGCCGCCGATCGCGGGCAACAAGGCTGAAGGTGTGGTGATCAAGCCCGTTCGCCCCGTGGTCGTGCCGCGCCGCGCGGGCTCGATTCGCCCGGTGATCAAGCGCAAGATCGCCGAGTTCTCGGAGGACGCGCGCTTTCATCAGGCCGAGAAATGGGTCGCTCCGGTGGTCCCCACGGGCGGGCTCGAACAGCTTCTGTGGGAGGTCTATCCGCTCGTGACCGAGGCGCGGCTCGACGCGGCCATCTCCAAGGTCGGTCGCCCCGAGGCCGGCGATTCCGCGCGGCGCGCGCAGATCTTGGCGCTCGTGATCGAGGATCTGACGACCGAGGTCCGCGAGCGACAACCGATCGTGATGAGCCGCCTCGGCGCGGCGGAGGCGGCCTCGCTCGCGAGCGCCATCGTCGGCGAGGCGACGGCGCTGGTGGATCTCCATCTCCCTCGATCCGGCTCACAGGAGCGTTGATCTTCATGGACACGACCGGTTTCCTCCGCCTCCTCGGCCGCCCCGCGTCCGACGTTCACGCCTTGTTTCGCTGTGGATCGCGCGTGTACGGCACCGCGACGGCGACGTCGGACGAGGACTTCGTCGCCGTCCTCGCGCGGCGCGACGCCAGGCAAGACTTGCTCTTTCGTGACGGCGTCAACGTGGTGATCCACGGGCTCGATACGTTCCGCGAGGCGATCGCCGGGCAGAGCGTCTTCGCGCTGGAGTGTCTGTTCCTGGCGCCCGAGCACCGGCTCATCGATCCGAGGCCGGCGTTCGTGTTCAAGCTCGATCGCGCGAAGCTTACGGCTTCGGCGTCGGCGCGGTCGACGTCGGACTTCAAGAAGGCTGCCAAGCAGTTCCAGGAAGAGCCGATCGCCTCGAAGAAGAAGCTGTTTCATTCGCTGCGCGTGCCGATGTTTGCTCTGCAGATCGCGCGCGGGGGAAGGATCAGTGACTATGGCCAGGCCAACCACCACTGGGCGGCGATCCGTGATCACGAGAGCACCGAGTGGGGAGACCACGAGCGGCTCTTTGGCCCGATGCGCGATGATCTCTTGAAAGAGCTCGGCGCGCTCGATCTGAAGAAGCGTTAACCCGACGCCTCGCTCTTCGCGAGCTTCTGCGCGCGGATGTTCTGGTGCATCCAGTGCTCGTCGGTCGTCACGTGATCGTGGCGAACCCACTTGGCCAGGCTGCGCTGGAAATCCGCGTCGCGGAACTCCCCCGCATGGCGCACCACCACGCCTTCGCGCGGGCCGCCGAACACCGACGGCTGCGCGGCGAGCGAGAGCGTCAACGCCTCCAGCTCACGCGCCGTCGACACCTGGCCGCGGTACAGCTCGGGCACCGTCGGTAAACCGAGATCGGCGGCCTGGGCCACCACCATGTCCCAGTCCCACCAGCGGCCCTCGCGATCGTCGCGGGCGCCGAAGACCAGTGAGTAGTCCGGCAAGGCGCCGTAGGTGATCGAGTGGACGGCGTAGCAGTACTCGCAGAAGAGCGAGAGTCCCAGCGAGAGCTCGTGGGCGATGCGCGCGTGGGTGGCCTTGGCCAGATCGAAGCTCGGGTGGCCGGGAGGGCCGGAGTGCGAGCGCGAGAACACCGAGGTGCGCGTGTACGTGAGGTTCGACCCGTCGCACTTCTCGGTGATGATCAGCGGGACGTCGAGCAGCGAGGACACGTCGGCCATGCGCTTGTCGTCGGAGGTGCCGCCGGGCGACCAGGGCAGGTGAAGGGAGCGAGGATATTTCGCGGACATGACGGCGCGAGGGTAGCACGCTGTCGGGGAAAGACCCGAGCGGCTCGCCGCGCTCCGGGGACATGCTACCTTGCTCGCCCCGTCATGGCTTCTTCATCGTTGCTCTCGTTGCTCGCGGTGGATCCGCGCGGCGTCCCCTGGGCCGATCTCCAGGTGTTTCCGTGGGTCCGCGCGCTCGAGGCCTGCCCGCAAGACGCGATTCACCACGCCGAGGGCAACGTCTGGATCCACACCCGCATGGTGCTGGAGACCCTGGTGGCGATGCCCGCGTTCCAGGCGCTCGGGGCCGACGACCAGCGCGCCGTCTACGTCGCTTGCCTGATGCACGACATCGCCAAGCCCTTCACCACGCGGACCGAGGACGACGGGCGCGTCACCGCCAAGGGCCACTCGCGCGCGGGCGAGCTCCTGGCCCGGCGCCTCCTCTGGGAGCTCGGCGCCCCGTTCGCGCTGCGCGAGCGGGTCTGCGGGCTGATTCGCTATCACCAGATACCGTTTTACCTGATCGAACGCGACGACGCGCAGCGCGTGGCGGCCGAGGTCAGCGTCGCGGCCCGATGCGATCTCCTGGCCCTCGTGGCCGAGGCCGACATCCGCGGTCGGATCTGCGCCGACATGCCCCGGATCGTCGACCAGATCGAGCTATTTCGCGAGTTTTGCCGCGACGAAGGGTGCTTCTCCGAGCCGCGTAAATTCGCCTCGGATCACACGCGCGTCGTCTATTTCCGGAGCGAAGGCCGCCAGCCCGACGTCGAGGTCTGGGACGATACCCGCTCTGAAATGGTGATGATGAGCGGCCTCCCCGGCGCCGGCAAAGACACCACGATGAAGGAGCGCTTCGGCGATTGGCCCGTCGTTTCGCTCGACGCCCTGCGCGAGTCGATGGATGTCGAGCCCGACGAGAACCAGGGCCAGGTCGTGCAAGCCGCGCGAGAGAAGGCCAAGGAGCTGCTCCGCCGCGGCGAGCGCTTCGTCTGGAACGCGACCAACCTCAACCGGCAGCGCCGCGCGCCGATCCTCTCGCTCGCGGGCGATTACGGGGCACGGATCCGGATTGTCTACGTCGAGTCGCCCGCAGCCACGCTGTTCGCACAGAACAAGGCGCGTGAGGCGTCGGTGCCCGAGAAGGTGATACGACGCATGACGGAGCGCTGGGAAGTCCCGCTGGCGTCGGAGGGGCACGTCGTCGAGCGGTTGGCGCGAGACGCCGAGTAGCAATCGACAGGCGGGCTGCGGGTGCGGCCGTTCACGTGCCGAGTGGACGTGACGGCCGCCTTGCGCCTCGGCGCGATCAGCTCTTGAGCTTGCCGTCGGCCTTGAGCTTCTTCAGCTCGGACAGGCCGCCGACGAGGGTGCCCTTCATGAACACCATCGGGAAGGTGGGGAAGCCGGCCCACAGCTTGATCGCGAGGCGCTCTTTCCACTGCGAGAAGTAGCTGCCGTACTCGAGGTAGGTGAACTTCACGCCCTCCTCGTCGAGGAGCTTGCGCGCGCCCTTGACGACGGGGTTCTGCTTCATGCCCACGACCACGACAGGGTCGCTCGCCACGGTGGAGGCAACGGTGTCGACGATGCCGCGGTGGAACGAGGAGACGACTTCGAGGGCGGTGGGGGCGACCTTGTCGGCCGAGAGACGAGGCTGATCCATGGATGTGCTCTTTCTTGAAGGTTGAAGGCCGCACCTCTACCGCAACGCGAGCGGCCGGTCAGTCGCCACGAGCAGGCTTCACATTTCAACATCCCGGGCGGAGCGGCGCGCTCGGTGGACCGGGTTACCGCCGACCCTTGAAGCCCATCATGTTCTGAACGACGGCCTCGCTCTCCTCGGCGACGGCGCCCTCTTCCGCGAGGCGATCGGCGCAGTCCTCGCACATTTTCTTCGTCTTCCCGGCCACCTTCACGCTCTTCAGCTCGTCGGCCTCGTTGCCGCATGTCTTGCACGTCGCCATCGGTGTTCCTTCTCTTCTTCTCGTGGGCCGGGGCCGCGCTCAATTTGGCCCCGCGGGCTCCCCCATCCTACCGTTTCCATGGCCCGCCGGAGCAGGCCAAAGAGAGGGATTCAGCATGGAGCGACGCTTCTCCTCGCGTGCGCAGGTCGACGTCCCGGTCAGCGCGTTCATCGACGGCAGCCGTCATGATTGCCGGGCCATCGACCTGTCGGCCAGCGGGATGGTCTTCCAACGAAACCGCAGCCTCGCCGTCCGCGAGCTGCCCGAGGTCAACCGGTTCGAGCTCTACCTCGGGCCGAACCGACCGATCCGCGCCCGCGCCCGCTCGGTGTGGGATCGCGACGGCCTCCAGGCCGTGCGCTTCGTGCTCATCCACGACGTCGATCGCCTGGTGATCGCCGAGCACCTCGATCGGCTCTCGCGCCTCCACCAGATGCTGCACTGATCCGCGGGGCGGCGCGCGTCGCCCCGTAGATTGATGCCATTCGGAAAAATCCGCGGTAACGTCGCGCCGCCATGCTCGGACGCGTGCTCGCCATCGCCCTCAACACATACCGCGAGTCGGTCCGCGCCCGCATCCTCCTCGGCCTCGCGGGGATCGCCTTCGCGGTCGCGTTCTACTCGCTGATCGTCGGCGCCTACACCCTCAAGCACGCGCCGCGCGTCGTCAGCGATCTCGGGTCGGCCTCGATCTCGATCTTCAGCATCGCGGTCGCGGTGATCATCGGCGCGACCTCGCTCCACCGCGAGCTCGAGCAGAAGACGCTCTTCCCGATCCTCGCGCGACCGCTCGGCCGCAGCGAGTACCTCGTCGGCAAGTACCTCGGCACGCTGCTCACGATCGGCGTGTTCATCATGGCCGACGCGGGGCTCGTGCTGCTGATCAGCGCGGCGCTCGCGGACCGGCCCCTCCCGCTGGTGATCGGCTGCGGCCTCGCGACGGTCGCGCTGCTCGGCCTCGCGATGTGGAAGGTGCCATCGGCGCGCACGTTCGGCTTGATTCCCTGGTCAATCGCGCTGCTCGTGCTCGGCGCGGTGCTCGGGAGCGCGGCCGGTGAAGAGCGGCGCGTCGTCCTCGGCGGGGCCGCGCTGGCCTTCCTCGAGGTGGCGATCGTCGCGGCGATTGCCACCCTGTTCTCGTCGTTTTCTACACCGTTTCTCTCCGCCTTGTTGACGCTGGGCGTGGTGATCATCGGCCGCAGCGCCGACTCGCTCTCGCGCTTCCCCGTGAAGACGTTCGGGCAGCCGATGCACGATTTCGGGGTGTTCCTCGCCCATGTCGCGCCGAACCTCCACATCTTCGTGCCGCCGCGGCCGCTGCTCACGGGCGAGGCGATCGGCGCGGAGCTCGGGCCGTACCTCGGCATGGCGGCGCTCTCGGCGCTCGGCTGGTCGGTCGGCTTGCTCGCCGTGGCCAGCCTGATCTTTCGCCGCCGCGACTTCCTGTGACCGAGGCGAGCCCGCCGGCGCGATCCCTCGGGGCCGCGACGCTGTTCGGCGCCTTTCGCGGCCTGGCGATCGCGGCGCTGCTCCTCGCGGCGTCGACGGCGCGCGTGGTGACGTCGGGCGAGCGCGAGATCGCCGCGAGCACCGACGGCCTGCGCGCCGGCGATCCTCACGCGGCGACCGAGCACGCGCGCCGCGCTGCGGGCTGGTACGCGCCGGGCGCGCCGCACGTGCGCGTGGCCTACGATCGGCTGATCGCGCTCGCCACGACGGCCGAGGGGCTCGGCGATCGCGAGGCCTCGCTTTACGCGTGGCGCTCGGTGCGCACGGCCGCGATCGAGACACGCTGGCTCGTCACGCCGCACGAAGGCGATCTCGCGCGCGCCAACCTGGCGATCGCGCGCCTCGAAGCGGCGGCGCCGCGCCCGCCCGGCACGCGCAACGAGCCGCCCGCCGCGGTGGAGCGCGAGGCGCTCGAAGCGCTGAGCCGTGACGAGGCGCCGCGCACGCCGTGGGTCGTGGCGCTGGTCCTCGCCGCGGCGGCGTGGATCACCGGGTCGGTCCTCGTGGTGCGCCGCGGGATCACGGCCGGTGGTCAGGTGAGCTGGAGCCGGGCGACGCCGGGGATCGCGATCACCGCCGCCGGAATCGCGCTCTGGTTACTGGCCATCTGGCGCGCCTGAGCCGCGGATTCAGCCGCCGGGACATTTGGGGCAGCCCTGCGTCGCATCCCCGCAGTCGATCCCCGTTTCCGCGCCGTTCTTCACGCCGTCGGCGCACGTGGGGGCCTGGCAGATGCCGGACTGGCAAACACCGCTGTTACAGTCGCTGCCGACGCTGCATTTCTTGACCGGCTGGCATTTCGTAGCGCAGTTCGGTCCACCGCAGTCGGTGTCCGTCTCCAGGTCGTTCTTCACGCCGTCAGAGCAGCTCGGGACGGTGCACTTGAGCTTGTTTTCGCCGCTCGGCTTCATGCACACGCCGCTCACGCAGTCGCTGGGCAGCTCGCAGTACTTGCCGTCGTCGCAGGGGGCGCAGCTCCCGCCACAGTCCTTGTCGCTCTCCCCGTTGTCCTGGAGGCCGTCATTGCAGGCCACGGGCGAGCAATGGCCATCGAGGCACACGGGATTGCTGGAGCCGCAGTTGCCGGTGTTGCCGTTGATGCACTCGACACAGGCCCCTTGCCCGTTGCAGACGCCCGTCGTCCCGCACGGGAGGCCCGCCTTGATGGTGTTGACCGGCGCGCCGTTGATGCAGGTATCGTCGGTGCAGGGGTTCCCGTCGTCGTAGACGTCGGTCTTGTTCTCTTCCGACACCAGCTTGGCCTTCTGGCATTTCGCGACGTGGCAATCGCCGTAGAGCTGCGAGTACGAGTTGCCATCCGGCTGGGCCTGATGGAGAGCGCAGTGCCCGCTGATGCAAGTGTAGTCGCCGCAAAGCGTGTTCGTTCCGCCGCAGTCCGCGGCGGTCGTGCAGCTCGTCACCGCGCCGGTCCCGGTGCTCCCGCTCGCCGAGGCGCTGCTCGCGCTCGTGACCGCATCGCCGCCGGAGCCGCCGCTGCCGCTGACGCTCCCGCTACTGCTGCTGACGCCGGTGCTACCGGTGCCGAGGCTGCCGCCCGCGCCCGTGCACTTCAGCAGATCGGCGCAATCATCCGGGGCGAACAGGCACCCCTGGGCCCAGGAGGCGAGTCCGATCGCGCCGAGCCCGGCGAGGATCCATCCGAGTCGAGCGTGGCGCATGATGGCTTTCAAGGGGTTCAGAACGTGCCAATCGCCGAGAGGCCCACTCCGCTCGCTCCGACGCTCGGGAGCACGCGGATCGTCGCGTCGGCGGGCGGCGCCGCGCTCGGGGTCGGCCAGAGAAAATACGTCACCGCGCCGGCCGCGACGACGCCCGAGCCGAGCAGCGTCCAGAACGCCGCGTTGCTGAGGTTGCCCGCCGATCCTGCCGTGGCGGCGAGCGCCGCGCAGTCCGGGCCGGGGACGTTGCAGTCGGCGCCGGCGAGCCTCGCGCGCATCGTCGCCGCCTCGGCCTTCTTGCCGTTGGCGGCCGCCACCAGCGCGATCCCGGCGCCGATCCCCACGAGCGCCGCGCCGCCGAGGGCGAGGCCCGGGGCGAGGCTTCGGTGCGGGGCATCGGGGTGCGGCGGCGGGTCATTGAACACTGGTACTGGCACGCTCGGGCGCGCTGCGGCCGGGGCGCCGTCGCCGGGCTCGAGGCCTGGAATCGTGATCTCCAGCGTCCCCGAGCGGGCCTGTTGCTCCTGCTCCCAGGTCTTCTTTCCGGGCGCGGTGGCGGAGATCAGGTGAGAGCCCGGATCCACCGCCACGCCCCGGCCCCACTGCGCCTCGTCGACGACGGCCCCGTCGCGGCGCACGATCAGGCCGGGCACGCGCGCGCTCGGCGCCACGACGATCAGGATCCGCGTCAACCGAGGCTCCAGCGCCGTCGCGCGCGCGGTGGCGTGGGCCGCGCGATCGTCGCGCCCGGCGGCCTGCGCTTCGCTCACGACCTGGCGAAAGAGCGCCCAGGCGCTGGCGGTGCGGCCGAGCTTCTCCCAGCACTCCGCCAGGCGAAACTGCGTCCCCATCGCGGGATCGAGGCGCTGCGACTCCTCGAGCTTCGGGCACGCCTCGGCGGGCTGGCCCTGATCGAGGAGCTTCATCCCTTCGTCGAAGGCCTTCTGGGCGGCCTTCTCGGGTGGGAGCTGCGCCAGCGCCGGGCGCGAGGCGGCGCCGAAGGCCAGCGACGCGGCGAGGACGAGAGCGGCGGGCCGCAGGCGACGGATCGAGGTCATTTGCAGGTGCTCGGAAAACCGTTGCAGACGCCGCTGTTGCACAGGAACAGCACCGGCACGGCGGGGGAGCAATACGCGTCCTTGGGCAGCCTGCAGACGCCGTAGGACGTGGTGACGTTGACCCCGCACGTCGACCCGGGAGAGCAGTCGGCGTTGGAGCTGCACGCCTTGCAAGCGCCGCCGTTGCAATAGCCGCTCAGGCAATCGATGTTGCTGCTGCAGGCCGCCGTGAGGTCGAGCTGGCACAGGCCGTACTGGCACTTCCCGCCGGCGCAATCGGTGTCTCCGTTGCACGGCGCGCCGCCGGCCCCCTTGCACACGCCCGACACGCACACGTTCGACTTGCAGTCGCCGTTGACGTTGCAGCTCGCGCAGATCGTGCTGTTGCAGCGCTCCGTCGCGCAGTAGAGATCGTCGCTGCAGCTGATGCCAGACGGGGCGCGGCAGAGGCCGACCAGGCAAATGGTGCTGGCGCAGTCGGCGGCCACCGCGCACGTGGTGCCCGCGGCGCCCTTGCACTGGCCGACGTTGTTGCACTCGCCGGTCCCGCATGTGGTGCCCTGCGGCGCGGCCGGGTAGGGGTCCCCGCTCGCATCGCAGACGTTCAGCGTGCACGGGTTCTGATCGTCGACGGGCGCGTCGGTCGTGTCGACCATCGGCGTCGGCATCCCGTTGTTGCACACGCTGACCTTGCAGTCGTGCGGCGCCTGGGTGTTCGCGTTCCCGGTCGCGTTCTGCATCGTGCACGTCGATCCGGTGCAGGTCGGCACGACGCAGCCATCGGCCGTCGGCGCGCCGCAGTCGCTGTTCACGGTGCACGTCGGGCACATCGTCGAGACGCCGTCGCAGACGAGCGCGCTGCCCGGAGCGCAGAGCGCGCCGGCCGCCTTCAGCGGGTGCGATTCCACGCCGCCGCTGCACACGTCGTCGGTGCAGGCCAGGCCATCCGGAGGCTTCGTCGCGTCGTTCGCGGTGCTCACGCACGCGCCGCCCGTGCACACGTCGTCGGTGCAGGGCTTGCCGTCGTCGCACTCGCTGTTCTGCGAGCAGCCGCCGCCCGTGCTCGCGCACGCGCTCGTCGTCGTCGCGTCGGTCGTGGTGATCGACGACGTCGAGGCGCTGCCGCCGGTGCCGGTGGGGATCCCTTCCAGGTTGAGCGTGCAGCCGCCCGGCGCTGCGATCACGAGGCCGACGAGCGCGAGCCCGGCGCCGACGCCGAGCGCCTGCGATCCGCGACGGTACGAGTGAAAAAAGCTCTTCCTGGAAGCCATGGAATCTCCGTGACCGCGTGGGCTGGTCCGTCCGCGCCGATTGTCCTCGATTTGCGACGCCGCGTGCACTCCTCGGCGGCGTCGAGCAAAAACCGGTCGGAATCTCGGTGTTTCAGCAGGTTTGTCACATCGTTGACGTTGTGCTCCGCTCGAAATCCCGGGTAGAGAAGACCGCTGGAAACGTTTTGCGGTGGTTCCGCCCGCGCGTTCTTCGTTACCATCCGAGACAACCGTGCCCCAGCCCTCTTCTTTGTCTTCAATGCGCGGAAAGGAGCTTCTCATGCGTGACGCTTGGTTGCCTTTGGGTCTGATTGTCCTCGTGGGCGCCGCGGCGCCGCTGGCCTGTGGTCAGGCCTTCGAGCTCACCGGGAGCACCAGCACCGGCGCCAACGGCTCCGGCGGCGGATCGCCGGCCACGACGACGGCCTCCAGCGGTGGAGCGTCGTCGAGCGCCGGCGGCGACAGCAGCAGCTCGACGTCGGCCGGATCGGGCTCGACGAGCACCGGCATGAGCATGGGGACCCCGTGCGTCATCGCCGCCGACTGCCCCGGGACCAACACCGCCTGCGGCTTCTACTTCTGCCTGATGGGGCACTGCGCGCTCCATCAGGCCCAGCCGGATGGCAACTCGTACTCGCAGCTCTACGGCGATTGCCACGTCGCGAAATGCCAGAAGGCCAAGCTGGTGTCGGAAGAGAACAAGACCGACGTCTACGACGACGGTAACCCCTGCACCGAAGACACCTGCGACAACGGCAATCCCGTCAACAAGATCAAGGCGGGCCTCCCGTGCGGCACGACGGGCGTCTGCAACGGGCAAGGGGCCTGTGTCGAGTGCATCAATGGCAACACCGGCAACTGCGGCGTCAGCGACCCCGTGTGCCTCGATGGCCATTGCTCGCCGCTGGCCTGCAATGACGGCCTCCAGGACAACGGGGAGAGCGACAAGGACTGTGGCGGGAGCTGCGCCCACTGCGACGACGGCAAGTACTGCGAGCTGCCCGGCGACTGCGTGAGCGGCGTGTGCATGAAGCCGAGCGGCGAAAACAAGCTCAAGTGCACGGTCCCGAGCTGCTCGGACGGCGTGAAGAACGGTCAGGAGACGGACACCGACTGCGGTGGACCGGACTGCCAGGGCAAGTGTCCGGTCAACGGCGCCTGTCATGTCGGCAGCGACTGCAGCAGTGGAGTGTGCCAGTCCGGGAGCTGCAAGGCCCCCACGTGCGTCGACGGCGTGAAGAACGGCGCGGAGACCGGCGTCGACTGCGGCATGAGCATCCCGGCCTGCCCGAAGTGCCCCGGCACCTGAGGCGACCGAGAGAGGGAGCGCGCAGCGAGCTGCAGACTCCCTCTCTCCACTCTCCCTCTCACCCTGGGAGGCGGAAAGTGGCTCGGGCTTTTTCGGCGCTGGGGGTCGAGCCGCTCATCACGATGCGGAGGAGATCGTTCCACATCGTGCTGACGTACGGGTAGCGGTGGTCTTTGTCGATCGCGAGGGCCTGGGCTACCCAGGCGTCGACGGCGGGCGGGAGATCGGGGCGGAAGGTCGTGAGCTTCGGGCGGTCGTCCTTGATCGCCTTCATGAACAGCTCGAGCGGGTTCGGGGCGGTGAACGGCGCGCGGCCCGCGAGGCAGCGGTAGGCGACGGCGGCGAGCGAGTAGACGTCGATGCGGTGATCGAACGCCTCGCAGCGCCAGACCTCGGGCGCGATGTAGCTCGGCGAGCCGGCGATCATCCCGGCCTGGGTGAGCTGCTCGGAGCCCTGGATCTTCACCAGGCCGAAGTCCATCAGGCGCACGCCGCCGCCGGCCTCGGGGTTGACGCGGAAGATGTTGGCCGGCTTCACGTCGCGGTGAATGATGCCCTTCGTGTGCGCCATGTGGAGCGCGCGGGCGACTGGATCGAGCGAGCGGAGCACCTCGAAGGCGCTCATGCGATCGCCGAAGCCTTCGAGCTCCCAGAGGTGATCGTCGAGCGTCTCGCCGTCGAGCAGCTCCATGACCATGAAGACCGAGCCGTCGGCGTCGGTGCCGAACGCGTGGACGCGGACGACGCTCTCGCCCCAGAGCATCTGCAGCGACTGGGCCTCGCGCTCGAGGCGCACGGCGAACTGCGGATCTTCGGCGATGTTCTGGCGCAGGAGCTTGAGCGCGACGCGCGTGCCCGTCTGCTTGTCGGTCGACGCGTAAACCACGCCGTGCCCTCCGCGGCCGATCTCCCGCTCCAGCAGGTATCGCCCGTCGATCACTTCCCCCGGCTGCGGATCTCCTGTGCTCACTGGCGTCGACGAGCATCGTAGGCCTCCCGGCGAAACAGGCCTAATTTTGAGGCGCCGCGCGGCGAGCGCGCCCGCGCGCTCGCGTCGACCCGCGGCTTCGAGGCCGGCGCGCGGGCAACGCGAGGCTGCCAAGCCTTTGCCCTCCCGGGCGGGGCGGTGGTACGAGCTTGCGCGTGCGTAGAGCCATGCCGACCGATCCGGTGGAGGCGCCGCCGGCCGAGCCCGCGAACGAGCTGGGCCGCGCCATGGCGCGCTTCATCGCGCACCTGGCGCTCGAGCGGCGCGCGTCGCCGCACACCGTGTCGGCGTACCGGAGCGATCTCGCGCAGCTCGCGGCCTTCGTCGCCGAGCGGCGGCCCTCGGCGAAGGCGCCGCGCGACGTCGACGTGCTCGTGCTCCGCGCCTGGCTCGGGCAGCTCGCTCGCACGCTCTCGCCGCCCTCGGTGGGCCGGAAAATAGCGGCCGCGCGCGCGATGTTTCGCTTTCTGCAGCGGCGCGGCGAGGTCGACAAGAACCCCGCGGGCGAGCTCTCGCTCCCCAAGGTGCGGCGCCCGATGCCGACGTTCCTCAACGCTGACGCCGCGGCCGAGGTCGTCGACGCGCCCGACGACACCACCGCGACCGGCCTCCGCGATCGCGCGCTGCTCGAGGTGCTTTACGCCTCGGGGCTGCGCGTGTCGGAGCTCGCGGGCCTCTCGCTCGACACGGTCGAGCTCTCGACGGGCAACGGCGAGATGGGCTCGGTCCGCGTGATCGGCAAGGGCAGCAAGGAGCGCGTCGTCCCGCTCGGCTCGTACGCCGTGAAGGCGCTGGAGAAGTACCTCGCGCGCCGCGACGAGCTCTGCGACGCCAAGACTGGCGCGATCGATCCACGCGCGATGTTCCTCTCGCGGCGCGGTAAGCGGCTCGGCGTGCGCCAGGTGCAGCTCCTCGTGCATCGCTATGGCGCGCTCGGCGCGGGGCGGGCCGATCTCCATCCCCACGCGCTCCGCCATACCTGCGCGACGCACCTGCTCGACGGCGGGGCCGATCTGCGCGCCATCCAGAAGATGCTCGGCCACGCCAGCCTCTCGACGACGCAGCGGTACACCCACGTCTCGATCGATCACCTGATGAAGGTCTACGACTCGGCGCACCCGCTGGCGAAGCAGCGGCGGAAGACCTCGTGAGCGGGCTCGGCACCCTGCGATCGTGGGGCCAGCGCTTCGCGCATGGCCTCGTCGGCGCGACGGCGGCGGGGCTCGGCGCGGCGCTCTTCGACGCGTCGTGGGCGCGCACGGCCGCCGGCGAATCCGGCGCCGCGCACGGCCTCGATCTCTACCTCGCCGACGCCGGCCTGATCGCGCCGATCGCCTTGATTTGCGGGGCGATCACCGTGGTCTTCGGCCTCGTGGTCGATCCCTCCGTGCCGCCGTCGCCGGTCGGGCTCGCGGCGTCGCTGCGCTTTCGCGCTGTCGGTCGCCCCGCCGACATCGCCGCGTTCGTGCCGCTCGTGGTGCTGGGCGCGTTCTTCTGGATGACGGCCTCCGCGCACCTCGCGCGCGCGCTGCTGGCGATCGAGGTCGGACCGGTCCTCGCGGGCGGCGCCATCGCCTCGGGCGCGCTCGGCCTCGGCCTCCTCGTCGCGCTCGTCGTCCTCGCGCTGACGCGGCCTCTCCGGCACGCCCTCGCGACGGCGAGCGACGGGCGACGCGCCTTCGTCGATCCCGTCGTCACCGGCCTCGCCGCGCTCGGCGTCGCTGCGGCGCTCTTCGCGTTCGGCGTCGCCACCGGCACCATCTCGGGCGACGGCGGCTTCTTCGGGATCTGGGGCATATTCAAGCGCCCCGAGCTCGATCTCCGCGCGCCCGCCGTGCTGGCGGCGATCAGCGTCGCGGCCTTCTTCGCGCCGGCGCTGCTGCGGGTGCGCGGCCGGCCGATCCTGGCGGCCGTCCTCGCGCTCGCGCCGCTGCTGCTCACGGTGCGCGCGGCGCAGAGCCTCAACGCGCAGCCGGTCGTGGCGCAGGTGATCGAGCGCGGCGCGCCCGTCGGCCACCCGATGCTCTCGGCGTTTCGCAAGCTCACCGATCGCGATCACGACGGCGCGAGCGGCCTCTTTGGCGGCGGCGACTGCAACGATCACGATCCGCGGATCAACCCCGCGGCGACCGAGATCCCCGACAACGGGATCGACGAGGACTGCTCGGGATCCGACCTCTCGCTCGCGGCGATTGCGAAGCTCGCGCCGGTGAAGGCCGCGCCGGTGGTCGCCGTGGAGAAGCCGACGATCCCCGCCGATCTCAACCTCGTGCTCATCTCGATCGACACGCTGCGCGCCGACCTCGGCTTCGCCGGCTACCCGCGCCCCGTGTCACCGAACCTCGACAAGCTCGCGAAGTCGGCGGTGGTCTTCGAGCGCGCGTACTCGCTCGCGTCGTACACCGGCAAGAGCGTCGGGCCGCTCTTGATCGGCAAGTACGGGAGCGAGACGCACCGCAACTGGGGCCACTCGAACACCTTCTCGAAGGAGGACACGTTCGTCGCTGAAAGGCTTCAAAAAGCGGGCATTCACACCATGAGCGCCCACGCGCTCCGCTACTTCGCCAAGGGCACGGGACTCGAGCGCGGGTTCGACAAGATCGACCTCTCGGCGGCGGGGGCCGAGGGCTCGATCAAGGAAATGGAGAACAGCGCGACGGGCGACAAGCTCGGCGACGCGACGCTGAAGCTCCTCGCCGATCCCGAGAACACCAGGGGGCGCTTCTTCCTCTGGGTCCACTTTCTCGACTGCCACGCCGACTATCTCCCGCACGCGGACGGGCCGAGCTTCGGCACCAAGCAGCGCGATCTCTACGACGGCGAGATCGCCTTCACCGACAAGCACGTGGGGCGCATCCTCGACGCCATCGCGGCGGCGCCGTGGGGACCGAAGACGGCGGTGATCGTCACCAGCGATCACGGCGAGGCCTTCAACGAGCACCCCGGCGCCATCCGCCACGGCGTGTGGCTCTGGGAGGAGCTCGTGCACGTGCCGCTCTTGATCGTCGTGCCCGGGATCGCTCCCAAGCGGTTCCCGCTGCCGCGGAGCGCGATCGATCTCACGCCGACGATGCTCGAGCTGATGGGCGTGCCTCCGCCGTCCGGCGCCAGCAGCGATTTCGTGTCCGGCGTCTCACTCCTCCCGGATCTGGTCCTGCCTGCCGGCGCCGCCCCCGAGCCCCGCGACGTGTTCATCGACATGCCGGCCGGCCCCAACAACGACGCCAAGCGGGCGCTCATCCACGGCGACCTCAAGCTCATCAGCTCCGGCGGCCCGCGCGTCGAGATCTTCGATCTGGCCAGGGACGCCGAGGAAAAGCACGATCTCGGAGGCGACGCCGCCACGGTGAAGCAGATCCAACCGTACTTCGAAGCGGCCAAATCTCACCTCCGCGAGATCAAGGTCACGGGCGAGCGCAAGTAGCGCGCAGCACGAATTTGAAAGCTGCTCTCGTTCGTGGTTTTCAACCTTGAAACCCGCCATTTTTTCGGATCGCCGAGATCTTCCGCCGATGCGACGCATGGCCTAGTCTCGGGTCGATGCTGCCCCCCACTGCGATAGCGTTCGACCTCGACGGTACGCTGATCGATAGCCGCGGTGACATCGTGGCGGCCGTGAACCACGCCCTGAAGACGACGGGGCGCGCCCCGTTGCCAGGATCGGTCGTGGTGCGGTTCGTCGGCGATGGCGCTCGCGTCCTGTGCGCCCGCGCGGCGCAGCTCGCGGAGAACGACGACGAGGTCGACCGCCTCTACGCGCTCTTCGTCGCCTACTACCTCGAGCACCCGATCGACTTCACGCGGTGGTGCCCGGGCGTGCAAGAGGCCCTCGACGAGCTCGCGCAGATGCCGGACATGGTGCTCGCCATCTGCACCAACAAGCCGCGCCCCACGGCCGAAGCGGTGCTCTCCGCGCTCGGCGTGCGCACGCGCTTCCGCGCCCTCGTCGCCGGCGACGATCTGCCCGAAAAGAAGCCCGCCGCCGGCCCGCTGCTCCACGTGGCGAAGCTCCTCCGCGTCGACACCGACAGCCTGGTGATGGTCGGCGACGCCCCGCAAGACATCGAGTGCGCCCGCCGCGCCAAGGTCCGCTCCGTCGGCGTCGTCTCCGGCTTCAGCTCGCGCGAGCGCCTCGCCTCCGCGCGCCCCGACGTCACCCTGGAGAGCATGGCCGAGCTCCCCGAGGTGATCCGCCGCTGGCGCGACGCCACGACCCGGATCACCGTCCCAATCAAGACAGGCTGAGCGCGAGATCGAGAGATCGAGAGAAGATGGCGCAGGCAGGCCGTCAGCTCTCGAAATTCTTTCACGATCTCCATCCTGCCCGGTCGGAGATCGCCAGTGAACGAGTCGCAGCCTCACCCCGTCTGCGCCGTCGCCATCACCTCGCCTTTCGCGGGCGACCGGCCTCGACCGTACTGCCCGGGCGAACAGCCCATCACGCGCTTGAAGGCCAGGCTGAACGCGCTGTGGGAGTCGTAGCCGAGGGCCTGGCCGATCTCGGAGATCGGGTTGGTCGAGCGCACGAGTCGGTCGCCGGCCACCATCATCCGCCAGCGCGTGAGGTACTCGAGCGGGGTGGCGCCGACGGTCTCCTTGAACTTCATCGCAAACGCCGTGCGCGACATGCCCGCGCGCGCTGCCAGCGACTGCACGGTCCACGGGGCGCCGGGGTTCTCGTGCATGGCCTTCATCGCCGCGGCCATCGGCTTGTCCGCCAGGGCGAAGAGCCAGCCCACATTGCCGTTGCGACCTTCGGCCAGGTAGAGCCGCAGCGTCTGCACGAGGAGCAGAGTCGCGAGCTGCTGGGCGACGATGAAGGCGCCGGGCTGTGGATCGCGCAGCTCTTGCCGCATCCGCTCGATGCACCAGTGGACCATCGCCTTGTCGGCTTCCTTGTGGATGTGGACGATGGGTGGGAGCAGGCGGAGCAGGAGCTCGGCCTGCTCGCCCGTCAGCGCGAACTCGCCGCCGACGCCGAAGAAGTGGCCACCGCCGTTGTACACGGTGACGCCTCCGTCCTTGACTCCGGTGAAGGTCTTGACGGGATCGATTGGCTCGAAGGCCAGATCGCGCGCCACGACGAACGGTCGTCCTCGGGGCAGCAACAGGCAGTCTCCGGGCGTGATGTGGACGGGCTCGCGCACGCCCTCCACCGCGAGCCAGCAGTCGCCGGAGATGACGGCGTAGAACTTGATGCCCTCGTACGCGCTGGAGGCGATGGCCCAGTCGCCGCCGAAGTCGAAGCCCGCCGACCAGTAGGTCTGCACCTTGAGCAGCGAGAGCACATCGGAGAGCGGATCCACGGTCACCTCTGAACGATCACGACAATCATGCGAACGAACCAGCATAGATTGCCCGGCGCGGGGTCGCCATAGTCGATGCATGGAAAAACCGCGCACCAACAGGGCCGCCTGGCTGGCCACCAAGCAGACGGCCCTCGCGATCGGGCCCGCCCCGTACACGCCGCCGAAGGCCGACGAGATCGTCATCCGCAACCGCGCGGTGGCCATGAACCCCATCGACTGGATCAAGCAGGTCGCGGGCGACTTCGTCTTCGACTGGATCAAGTATCCCTTCGTCCTCGGCTCGGACTCGGCCGGTGAGGTCGTCGAGATCGGCAGCGCCGTCACCCGCTTCAGGGTCGGTGATCGCGTGCTCGGTCACGCCGTCGGCACGGACCCGAAGCGCAACAGCGCGGCCGAGGGGTCTTTCCAGACGTACACCGTGCTGCTGGAGCGCATGGCCTCTCCGATCCCCGACGGCCTGAGCTACGAAGCCGCGTCGGTGCTGCCGCTCTGCTTCTCGACGGCCGCGTGCGGGCTCTTCGAGAAAGACCAGCTCGCGCTCGGCTATCCCTCGCTGTCGCCGGAGCCGAAGGGCAAGACGCTGCTCGTGTGGGGCGGTTCGACCAGCGTTGGCAGCAACGCGATCCAGCTCGCCGTCGCGGCGGGCTACGAGGTCTTCACCACGGCATCGCCGCGCAACTTCGATTACTGCAGGAAGCTCGGGGCGAGCCGGATGTTCGATTACGCCGATCCGGGCGTGGTGCCCGAGCTGATCAACGCGCTCTCCGGCAAGACCATCGCCGGCGCGCTCGCCATCGGCGCTGGATCGCCCGAGGCTTGCGTCGCCGTGGTCGGCGCGAGCCAGGGCGATAAGTTCGTCTCCATGGCGACGTTCCCGATCTCGTTCAATCAGCCGCTCGGCCAGAAGGTGCCGATGCTGCCGACGGTGTCGCGCTTTCTCTGGTTCAGCGCGAGTATCTGGCTGAAGACGCGGCTGCGCGGGATCCGGTCGAAGTTCATCTTCGGCAGCACGCTCGCGCACAACGAGGTCAGCCGCGTCGTCTACGCCGACTACCTGCCTCGGGCGCTCGCCGAGGGGCGCTTCGTCGCCGCGCCGGAGGCGCAGATCGCCGGTGCAGGGCTCGAGTCCATCCAGGCCGCGCTGGACCTTCAGCGCAAAGGGGTGTCGGCGCGGAAGATTGTGGTGTCGCTGCCCGCGTAGGCACGTTTGAATTTCAATTCGAGCCGGCGGTTGCCGACAGGGTCCGCGTCGAGTTGAAATTCGAGCCGGTGGGTCCCGGCATGGTCCGCGCTGAACTGAAACTCAGGCCGGCGGTTCCCGGCATGCTCCGGGTTGAGCTGAAACTCAAACAGCAGCTACGCTTGCTCTGCCGACGATGACGCAGCCCGAGAATCTCCATCCGTACGACGGGCAGGAACGCACGTTCCATCATCACGATGAGGACCCGTCCCGGCGCGCTCGCGGCCTCGCGGTGGTGACGACGGTCCTCGGGTTGCCGGAGCCGCCTTCGCTCTCCGGGCTGCGCTACGATCTGAACTTCTGCAGCGGCGGAATGGGCGTCTTCGACTGGCTGCGCATCGCCTTCCCGCGGACGTCCGCGGAGGTGCACGTCATCGTCGCGCGGCTCGGTCTGATGACGCCCGAGAGCGCCGTTGCCGACGAGGCCTCGCGCGAGCAATTCGAGTGGCTCGTGCTCGACGACGACGAGCCGCGCCCGCTGCACGTCGCGGTCGCGGCGTTCCTCGACGAGCACCGGGCGGAGCTCCTGCCGCGCCCGGACGAGCGCGCTCGTGTCTGGTTCTCGCCGGACAGCGGCGTCAACTCGTGGTCTGTCGTCTACGAGCACGACGGCGAGCTCTGCTTCATCTCCTTCGATCAAGGATAGGCATGCTCGCCGTGGCCCGGGCGCCGCGCGGGATCAGTGCATGTCGTCGAGGAAGGGACAGGCCTTGATGCCCTGGCTGTCGAGCTCCTTGCGGATGATCGCGGGGCGATCCGGGGGAGCGATGGTGCCCATGGTGCGCATCAGCTCTCGGGCCTTGTCGGTCTTGAGCTGCGCCGAGAGCCACTCGGCGATGATCTTCGGCTTCGCCTCCTTGGCGGCCGCCGAGGCGCCGGGAGCGCGCGTGCCCGCGTTGCAGAGGGCGTCGAGATCTTGCTTGTAGAGGTCGGGCACAGCCGGCACGGCCACCGAGCTGGAAGGCGTCGGCGCGTCCGGCGAGAGCGCCGGCGCGACCTCCACGAGCGGAGGCGGCTTCGGCTTGCTCCCGCCGCACGCCGCCGTCATCGAGCCGAGCATCGCTATCGTCGCCGCAATCATCTTCACGCGCATGGGAGCCTCCTCGGAAAGAGCGCGCCTCCTACGCGGGGAGCGGCGATGTTGCAAGCGTGAGCACCTTCCTCACCGCGCCGTTCGGCGATAGCGTCGGCGATCATGGCCGTCGATCCCGAGCCCGACCGAACCGCGATCCGGCTCGCCGAGCGGCTGATCCAGCTCCTCGGGCGCGGTGGATTCACCGCGACGTACAAATACGCGGTGCTGATCGGGCTCATGGATCTGTGCCTGGAGCTGACGAGCGCGACGGGCGTTCCGCCCGACATGATCACGACTCGGCAGCTCGCCGAGAAGGTGATCGAGCTCTACTGGCCGCACTGCGCGCCTTACGGGGACATGCCGCGCGAGCTCCGTCAAACACGGGTCTCGCCGAAGAGCACCGGTAAAGGGGAGACGCAGGCCGAGATCATCCAGCACATCGTCGAATTTCGCAGACGCGCCGACAGGAACCCGGCGGCGTCACTGCCGCTCTCGCGCGCCCGCGTCGCGGCGGGGCCGGAGGCGTACGAGAAGCTCGCTCGCCTGATCGAGTGGAAGCTGATCGAGATGCCGATATCTCGCCTCCAGATCATCGGCGGCGAGGAGGAAGATCGGTTCCTCTACGAGTACGGCTTCACGAAGGCGGTCTTGAAGAGCACCGTGAACGCCGCGCAGCAGGGGACGAGCCACGGGTTCGACAATCGGCTCTTGCTGAAGCCGGGCGTCAGCGCTGCGCTGATCGCGCTCAATGGCATCCTGCGACCGCTGATCTACCGCAACTGGGCGCTCCTCGTGGCCAGCATGAACGGGCTGAAGGAGCCGAGCCTGGAAGAGTTCCTGTTCGGGTCCGAGCGCATCTCGCTCGATCCGGTGCGCCCGAGGCTGCGCGAGCTGCAGGACAATCGCTGCTTCTATTGCGACGGGGGCCTCGGCGCGACGTGCCATGTCGACCACTTCGTGCCCTGGTCGCGGCACGCCGACAACAGCATCGACAACCTGGTCGCCGCGCACGACGACTGCAACGGGAAGAAGAGTGACTATCTCGCAGCGGCCGAGCACGTGGTGCGCTGGCGCGCACGATCGTCACGCTGCGCGGGGGATCTAGCGGAAATAGCGCGAAAAGAAGCGTGGGAGTCGCGGCCGGAGCGGACCGTGAGCGTGGCGCGCGCGATCTACCGGATGCTGCCGGACGACGCGCGCCTGTGGATGTCCGGGCAGCGATTCCTGGTGATCGACCGACCACGGATCGTGCGGGCGCTCGCGGCGTGAATGGGTATGGCAGGCATCCCCTCCGCACCCACAGCGACCCACGTTGACCGAGGGCTACTCGTCGCCCGCCGCCAGAACACCTTCCGATCCGAAGTTCCCCGCCCCGGCACTTCTATTTGTAACGACCGGCCCACCGTCCTCGTCTCTGCTCCCGGGGATGCAAACGCGTGTCGCGCGTTCTCTCCCCCGTCACCCGTTGCACGAACACGAGGAGAGCCATGACCACCAAGAAAGCCAGGACCACTGCTCCCGTCATTGCAGCCACGCAGAACCTCGCCACCTACGAGCCGCCCATCTACCATCCCGACGCGGGCAAGAAGGCCTTGCAGGGCCTCACAACGCAGCTCGACACCCTCACCGAGGCAGACCTCGTCACGCTCAAGCTCGACGTCGAAGCGGCCACGTATGCCGCGCTCGGCGTCGCCGGCTTCATCGCCGATCCCGGCATCCACGCTCGCTTTGCGCGGCTCCCTGCCGCAGAGCTCGACATCGCGCACGTCGACGGCCTCGGCGCCACCTGCTTTGCGATGCTCTATGCCCTCGGCGAGGCACGCGCCGCCTGTGCTCTGGTGACGGAGAGCAAGGTCTCTCCCGAGATCCAGGCCGAGTCGGTCGAGGTCGAGAAGCGAATGCAGGCCGTCTGCGAGTACCAGCTCTCCGACGATCCGGAGATCAAGCCGGAGCTCGATCGCCTCCGCCCCGGGATGGGCAACCGCGACACCGCGAACGATCTGCTCGGCTACGCGCGCATCTACGATCTGCGCCCGGACGTCGTGAAGGCAGATACGAAGAACTACCGGCGAGACGACGCCGCGAAGGCGCGCGATCTGGCCGGCAAGATCATCCAGGCGCTCTCCACCGCAATGACGCCCAGGGCGCGCGTGGCCCATGAGCGCTACGCCCGCGTGTGGACGTTGCTCGACCGCGGCTACAACGAGGTGCGGTTCGCGGGCCTCTGGCTACTTCGCAACGATCCGCAGGCGGAGCAGCGTTTCCCTTCGCTCTTCTCCGCCGGACGTCCCACGCAGGGGCGACCGAAGAAGGTGACTGCCCCCGACGAGCCCACGAAGCCCGTGAACGGCAGCTCCACCACCTCACCCACGTGACGAAGTAGACGGCTTCTCTCCCTCCCGCTCTCCCGTCCTCCCGCGTTCACGCTCTACGCCGCCGCTTCGGAGATCTCCCTCCCGAGCGGCGTCGCATTGAGTATCGCCCGCAGCCGCACCCGCGCCCGGTGGAGCCGTGAGCGAACTGCGCTCTCGCTCACGGCGAACTTCTGCGCGATCTCCTGCAGGCCCAGATCATCGTGATAGTGCGCCATCACCACATCACGGTAGTCGTCGGGTAGCTCGCCCAGGGCGGTGCGCACGTGAGCTTCGCGCTCCGCCATCGAGGCCGCGTCGTCGTCCGTCAACGCCGTGCGCACCGTGGGGAGCACGCTCAAGTCCTCCAGATCGAGGCCCTCCACGAGGCGGGCGCGCTGCCGACGCTGCGAGCGCATGAGCATCAAGGCCTCGTTGGCCGTCACCCGGAACAGCCACGTACTGAAGCTCGAATCGCCCCGGAAAGAACGGATCCGGCGGACGACCTGGAGCAGGGTCGACTGCACCAGATCCAGCCGGTCGTCATCGGATACCGGGTAGCGAGCGAGCTGTCGCTCCACGTGAGGACGAATGATGCGAGTCAATGCGTCCAGGGAGTCGCGGTCTCCCTCTTTGACTTTCTCCAGGATCAACAGGAGCGCTGTGTCTCCGTGCAGCGAGCGCGCGGCGGTCGGCGCCGTCCGGGTCGAGGTCGTGATCGCGTTGTCCGCGGCCTGTGCCATGTAAGGAACCCTCCGTCGCGGGCCTCACGTTGGAGGGAGGCCACCGGAACGGGTGGCGAGCAAGCCTCAAGCCACGTCGTGGATGCGCAGTCGGTGCTCAGAGCGCCTCTCAAAACCTCCCGTCGTCGTCCGGCAGAGCCGCGGCGCTCGCCCGCGTTGGTCGGATTCGACGTGCATTCGCACGCCTTCATCCTCCCGCCTTGGCGAGCTTGCGTCTCTCTGGACGGCTCGGTCCGGTTTTGTTCGGCGCTCCCAGCCGCGCTATAAGCGCCGCGTGACTTCCGCTGATGTGCCGAGGGCGCTCTCGCATCCATTGCCCGCAGGAATGCGGGACTTGCTCCCCGACGAGGCGCGCCGCCGCCGCGCGCTCGGGCGACGCGTGCTCGACCATTTCGCCCTGCACGGCTACCAGCTCGTGACGCCCCCGGCGTTCGAGTTCGCCGAGGTCCTCGAGCGCGGGCTGGGCACGCTCGATCCGTCGGACGTGCTTCGCTTCGTCGAGCCCGAGTCGGGCGAGGTCGCGGCGCTGCGCCCGGACATGACACCTCAGATCGCTCGGATGGTCGCGACCCGTCTTTCGCGCGAGCCGCGGCCGATCCGGCTCTGCTACGAGGGCACCGTCGTGCGTCGTCGGCAGGGCCGCGCGCGCCGTCACCGGCAGATGCCGCAGGCCGGGGTCGAGCTCTATGGCGCTCCGGGAATCGACGGCGATGTGGAGATCTTGCGCCTCGCCGCGTCGGTCGCGCGTCGGTGCGGGATCGAAGCCTTCGTGCTCGATCTCGGGCACGCGGCGATCGCCCGCTCGCTCCTCGCCACCCTCGCGAGCGACGTCGCCGCCGACATCAGCGACGCGCTCGCGCAGAAGGACGCGTCGCGCATCGAGGCGATGCTCGTCTCTGCCGGCGCAGAGGCGGCGATCGTGCGCGCCCTCGCCGCGCTCCCGGAGCTGCACGGAGCCGACGAGATCGTGTTCGATCGCGCGCTGCCGCTGCTCGCGGGCACGCCCGCCGAGGCGCCCGCGCGCGAGCTCCGCGCCCTCTGGGACACGGCCCGTCGCGTCGATCCCGAGCTCGCCGCCGCCCTGCGGATCGATCTCGGCGAGGTGCGCGGATTCGCCTATTACACCGGCGCGATCTTCCACCTGCTCGCGCCCGGACCGGGCGAGCCGATCGGCGCGGGCGGTCGCTACGACGATCTGCTGGCCCGCTTCGACGCGCCGATGCCGGCCACGGGCTTCGCGCTCCACCTCGATCCCGTGGCCTGGGCGCTCGAAGCGGCGGGCGTACCCGACGAGCGACCGCCGGCGGTGCTCGTCGTCGCCGGCGAGGGGGCCGAGGCCCAGGCGCAGGCGCTGCGCGCCCGGGGGATCCCCGCCGTCGTCCACGCCGCCGAAGGGGCCGAGGCGCACGCCCGCGCATGGCGATTTTCCCATGTTCTCTCGGCCGCGGTGATCACGAAGATCGATCCGGCGAGCCCGGAGGACCCGGATGTCCTGGCGCGCGTGGTCTCCGCCGTGCGATGAAGGGGTCGCAACAACGCCCCTTACGCGAGGAGTATCGATGTCCGCGATCGTGATCGTCGGCGCCCAGTGGGGCGACGAAGGCAAAGGAAAGATCGTCGACCTGTACACGGAGACGGCTGACGTCGTCGTCCGCTATGCGGGCGGCCCCAACGCAGGTCACACCCTCGTCGTCGGCGAAGAGCGGATCGTGGTCCGCCTCATCCCGAGCGGGATCCTGCGACCGAAGGCTCGCTGCATCATGGGCCAGGGCATGGTGGTCGATCCCGCGGTCCTGGTCGGCGAGATCGACGCGCTCAGCGTGCGCGGTCACTCCACCGAAGGGCGGCTGTTCGTCTCCGATCGCGCCCACGTGATCATGCCGTACCACCCGGAGATCGACGCCCTGCGCGAGCACGCGGGCAGCGCCCCCGGCGGCACCAAGATCGGCACGACGAAGCGCGGCATCGGCCCCTGCTACGAGGACAAGGCCGCGCGCCGCGGCATCCGCATGGGCGATCTGCGCGACCTCGGCCGCGTGCAGAAGCTCGCCGAGCGCGCGCTGTCCGAGTGGGCTCCAGTGATCCTCGCGCTCGGCGGCGCGCTCCCCGATCTCAACAAGATCATGGGCGAGCTCGCGGTGTTCGCGAAGCGCCTCCTGCCGCTGATCACCGACACGGCGCTGCTGCTCGAAGACGCGCAGAAGCGCGGCGAGAACATCCTGCTCGAGGGCGCGCAGGGCACGCTGCTCGATCTCGATCACGGCACCTACCCCTTCGTGACCTCGTCGACCGCGGTCGCGGGCGGCGCGGCGGTGGGCGCGGGGATCGGGCCGACGCGGATCCGTCGCGTCGTCGGGATCACCAAGGGCTACGCGACGCGCGTGGGCGAGGGCCCGTTCCCGACCGAGCTCCACGACGCGACCGGCGCGCGCATTCGCGAGGCCGGGAGCGAGTTCGGATCGGTCACGGGGCGGCCGCGTCGCACCGGCTGGCTCGACTTGCCGGCGCTGCGCTACGCCGCGCGCGTGAACGGTCTCGACGGGCTCGCCGTGACGAAGATGGACGTGCTCACGGGGCTGCCCGAGGTGAAGGTCTGCGTCGCCTACGACACGCCCGAAGGCCGCACGCGCGAGCTGCCGATCGATCACCTCGGCACGGCCCAGCCCGTGTACCAGGCCTTCCCCGGGTGGTCCGAGGTGCTGGCCTCGGCGCGCGTGCTTGCGGACCTCCCGGACACGGCGCGCACCTACCTGAAGTTCCTGTCGGACGAGACCGGAGTCCCCGTCGATCTCGTGAGCGTCGGCGCGCGGCGCGACGAGACAATTGTGCTTCGCAATCCGTTCGCCGAGTAGTCTTCCCATGGTCGGGACCCGAGGCCGCTACGCTTCGGACCTGACCGCGAGCCGCATCGATCCCCGATCGTTCGCGCCCCGGCTGGGAAGGTTGTATCGTGGCCCGACGGCGCGCCGAGGCGCATCGAGGGCACATCCATGAGCGGTGAAGATCGAGCGGAGCGGGGCACCCCGCCGGACGGTATGCGAGCGCGCGCGGCGAAGGCCGAGCAGCCGCGTCCTGCAAGCGGTCCACCCCCGTTGCCGGACGCAGGGGGCCCCGCCCCCGCGGCGAAGGTCAGGAAGCAGAAGCCGCCGCCGGGGTTCATTTCGGGCGGCGCCCTCGACATGGCGCGCGGCCACGCGGCGAACATCCAGCCGAAGGCGCAGGGCGCGGCGCTCACGCCCGCCGTTCCGCGCGTGGTGCTCTCCGTCGAGACCGATTCGCGCCGCGTGCCCACCGCGCCGCGCTTGATCGCGGGCGGCAAGGGCGACAGCGAGCGTCCGCCGCCCGCGTTGCTCGAGGCCGCAGCCGCAGCAGCAGCGACGCCCGCGCCCTCCGCGGCGAGCCCGAGCCCCTGGGGTGCGGCCGCGGTCGAGGTCGTCGACAAGCGCGATCTCCCCTCGGCGAACCTCCCCGTCGCGCCCGCGCCCGTTGTCGCGCCGCCGCAGCAGAAGAGCGGCGGCTGGCTGCGCTTCGCGGTGGTGCTGATGCTGCTCCTGCTCACGGCCGGCATCGTGCGCCGCGTGCGCGGGATGAGCAGCGGCGTCGACGCGACCAACGCCCCGCAGCGCACCATCGCCGTCGCGCCCCCGCTCCCGCCCGAGGCCACGGCCGATCCCACGGCGACGGCCGCCGTGCACCAGCGCAACGTGTCCGCGGTGGCCCCCGCCGAGGCCGATCCTTCCGCCGTGCCGAGCGCCGACCCTTCGGTGGATCCCGGCGCCGATCCGAGCGCCCAGGCCCCGGATCCCTCGGCGGCGGTCGCCGCGCCGCGCCCCCACGTCGCGCCGCCGCCGCCGAAGCCGACCTTCAAGCCGCTGTTCGAGCTTCCGCAAGAAAAAGCCAAAGAAACGCCTTGAGAACGAGTGAGCGTGAGCGTGAAACTCCATCGATCGCTGGGTACAGCCTTGCTCGTCGCCGCGGCCGTCGCCGCGACGCCGGGGGCCGCACGGGCCGCGGACACCAAGACGGCGCCTCCGCCCGCCAAGACCACGACGGGGCCGACTGCCGCCAAGCAGGCGGCTCGTCCGGCCACCCCCGCCACGCCCTCGGGCACGGACGACGAGCGGGCGGCAAAGTGGCTGAGCGAGGGCAACAAGGCCTTCAAGGACGGTAAATTCGCCGAGGCCGAGAGGGCGTACAAAGAGGCCTTTGCCCTCAAGCCCGTCTACGACATCGCCGGCAACCTGGCCATGGCGGAGTTCGCGCAGAGCAAGCACCGCGACGCGGCCGAGCACCTGGCGCTGGCGATTCGCCTCTTCCCCGTCACGGGCGAGCCGGCGACGCGCGAGCAGATGCAGAAGACGTTCGACCAGTGCAAGGGCCATGTCGGCTCGGTCAAGGTCGAGATTGCCACCGTGCGCGGCGCCCAGGTGAGCGTCGATGGCAAGGTGTTCGGCGAGGCCCCGCTCGCGGACGATCTCTTCCTCGATCCGGGCCAGCACACCATCTCGGTGACGGCCAAGGGCTACAAGGACGCGTCGAAGAGCGTCACGGTGCAGAAGGGCATCGCCTCGGTGGTGAAGCTCGATCTGGTGCTGTTGCCGCCCGAGGTGGTGGTGAAGAACGGGCCTGAAGCGCCGCCGCCGCCGCCTCCGCGCAGCAAAAAGCCGGCGGTCGCGCTCGGCGTGGTGGCGGTGGTCGGCTTCGGCGTCGGTGGGGCCTTGCTCGGCATCGCAGGCGGCAAGGCGTCCGACGCCAACACCCAGGCGGCGAGCATCACGGGCGCTCGCTGCGTCGCTCCGCCGGGGACCAACATTAACCCTGCGTGCACCAAGCTCGTCGACACCGCGAATTCGGCCGACGGTCTCCACAACGCGGGTGTCGGCGTGCTCGTCGCCGGAGGCGTCGTCGGGGTCGCGGCGATCACGTATCTGCTCCTCCCCCCCAGGGCCGCTAAGAAGGCTTCGACCACGGGGGTTCGCGCGACGCCGCTGGTCGGTCCAGACGGCGCAGCGCTGATGGTCTCGGGCTCGTTCTAGGCTACTTCTCGTAGGGAACCACGATATGCGACACACGCGTTACTTGATCCTTGCTTCGGCCCTGGTCGGCCTCGGCTCCGCCTCGTGTGGTACGTTTGCCGACGACTGCTTCTCCGGGAAAGAGTGCGCCGGCGCCTTCGGCAAGGGGGGCTCTTCCTCCACCTCGAGCGGCATGGGGGGCGACGCGACCACGACGAGCAGCAACAGCAGCACGAGCACGGGCGTGATTCCCGGGTGCGGCGACGAGATCGTCGACGGAGCGGCCCTCGAGACGATGGGCGTCATCAGCGACAAGTGTGGTGTGTTCGTCCAGATCGACGCGGCGGCGGGCGGGACCGGGTCGAGCGCGAAGCCCTACAAGTCGATCCAGGAGGCAATCGCCGCGGCCAGCGGCAAGAACGTCTACGTGTGCAAGAGCGCGGACCCCAAGATGGTGTTCAGCGAGGCGGTCACCATCCAGGATCCGGTCGCGGTCTATGGCGGGTTCGACTGCAAGAGCGGCTGGAAATTCCATGCGGCCGACCGGAGCGCGCTCACGGCGCCGGTCAACGTGATCCCGCTGTCCATCTCGGCTCAGGGCGTGACGATTGCCAATCTGGCGATCACCACCGCTCAGGCGAGCGGACCCGGGAAGTCGTCTGTCGCGGTGCTCGCCAGCGCCGCGACGGTGACGTTCGACGCCTGCGACATCGAAGCCAAGGATGGAGTCCCCGGCGCCGACGGTGATCCGGGCGCTCCGCTCATGGGCGGCAATGTGCCGCCGGCGACCGCTGGAACGCCTGGCGCGAACGGGACGCTGGCGTGCGCCGATCTCGACATGAACGGGACACCGGATACGACGCTCGCCGGCGGGGTCGGTCCGATGAACTCGTGTGCAACGGATCCCAGCGTTGGTGGAGATGGCGGCTCCAGCAAACAATCCAACGGAAACCCTGGTACTCCCGGCGTGACCGGTGCCTTCGGCGCGAACGGCATTGGCCAACCGGTGAGCGGCGTTTGGAGCTGTTCGGGCGCGGAGCCTAACGGCGGAGGAGACGCCGGCGACGTCGGTAAAGACGGTGATCCCGGTCCTGCGGGGAAGGGCATCGGCAAGCTTGTCGCGACGGGCTACCAGGGCACCGACGGCACGTCCGGTAAAGCCGGCACGTCGGGTCAGGGCGGCGGCGGCGGCGGCGGTGCCAAGGGTGGTATGGCCATCTGCTCCGGTGGCAAGCCGGGCGCGGGCGCTTCGGGCGGCGGCGGCGGCGCCGGTGGCTGCGGCGGCGGCGGCGGCAAGGGCGGCGCGGCGGGTGGATCGAGCATCGCGATTGCCAGTCTCGGCTCCAAGGTGACGCTGAAGGACAGCTCGCTCAAGACGGGCAACGGCGGAGCGGGCGGCAAGGGCGGAGACCTCCAGTCGGGCGGCGACGGTGGAAACCCCGGCGCCGGGCAGGCCGGTTCGAACGGCTCGAGCAGCTCGTGTGATGGCGGCAAAGGTGGCACCGGCGGCAAAGGTGGTCCCGGCGGCGGCGGCCAGGGCGGCCACTCGATCGGCATTGCCTACGTCGGGACGGCGCCCACGCAGGTCGGCAAGGTCGTGGTGAAGGTGGGCAATCTCGGCGCCGGCGGCCTCGGCGGCAATGCCTCCATCCAGATGAACGACGGTGATCACGGGGCGGCGGTGGAACAGCAGGTCTTCCCCTGAGCTTCGCGCCGCGGAACCGGCTGTTATCGCCGGCTTCTTTCCCGTGAATTTCTGACCGTGCAAGCTGAAGAGGGGCGCAGGTAACTGCATGAGCGAGCAGGGTCTCCCATCGGTTCAGGTCGGTGACCTGCTCGCGGGCAAGTACCGGGTGGAGCGCATCCTCGGCGTCGGCGGCATGGGCATCGTCGTCGCCGCTCGGCATGTCGATTTGCGCGAGCTCCGCGCGATCAAGCTCATGCTCGCCGACTTCGCCGCGCATCCTGACGCCGTCGAGCGGTTCCTCCGCGAGGCGCGCGCCGCGGTGCGGCTCAAGAGCGAGCATGTCGCGAAGGTGCACGACGTCGGGCGCCTCGAGAGCGGCGCCCCGTACATGGTGATGGAGCATCTCGAAGGCTGCGACCTCCAGCAGCTGTTGCGATCGCAGGGGCCGCTCCCTCTCTGGGCTGCCGTCACGTATGTCCTGCAAGCGTGCGAAGCCATCGGCGAGGCGCACGCGGCGGGCATCGTGCATCGCGACATCAAGCCCGCGAATCTGTTCCTCACCAGGAGCGCTGACGGCTCGCCCTCGACCAAGGTGCTGGACTTCGGGATCTCGAAATTCACCCCGCTCGCAGGCGCGGAGCCAGGGCTCGACATGACGAAGACGACGGCAATCCTCGGTTCTCCGCTCTACATGTCCCCCGAGCAGATGGCGTCAACGCGCAACGTCGACCTGCGGACGGACATCTGGGCGCTCGGCGCGGTGCTCTATCAGCTGACGACAGGCGTCGTGCCATTCCAGGCAGAGTCGATCACGCAGCTCTGTGTCATGGTGCTCCAGCAAGAGCCGGTACCGCCGTCGCTGATGCAGCATGGATTGCCCGTCGAGTTCGATCGCGTCGTGATGCGCTGTCTCCAGAAGGCGCCGGCGCACCGCTATGCCAACGTCGCCGAGCTCGCGGCAGAACTGCAGCCGTTCGGCGCCGAGGAAGCCCGCACCTCGGTGCAGCGGATCCAGCGAATGCTCGGGATCCCCGCCGCCCCGTCGGACTGGCGCTCTTCACCCTCGCTCGCGAGCTCGTCGCAGACGGGAGCCCCGTCACTCGATCCCGAGGGGGCGACTCCGCTCGTGAGCCCGCAGACCGGGCCGCTGGGCGCCGGTACCTCGGCGAGCTGGGGGCAGACTGCATCCGGTGGAAAGACGAAGTCGCCCGTCCTCGGCCTGGCCGTCTCCGGCGTCGCGGTGCTCGCGGCGGCTCTCGCTGGACTCGGCCTCTTCGTGCATCATCGGTCGCAGTCCACGGCCGCATTCGCCCCCGAACCCCCGAGCGTCCAACCGCCGACGACGCCGACGACGCTTGCGGCGGTGGATCCGGCCGGCAGCGCCGCGCCGGGCAATCCGCCTGTTGCGTCGAGCCGTCCGTCGGCGCCGGCGAGCAGCGCCCCGGCGGCGGTGGTCGCAGCGAAGAGCGGGAGCGGAAAGCCCGCGCCTTCAACCACGCTGGTGAGCCCCGGCAAGACCAGCGGGGCCAGCGCTCCGCGCGCTCCGCAGGTGCCGGCCCCCGCCGTCGTGAACCCCTTCGGCGACGAACGAAAATGAAACACATACTTTGCGGATCGCGATCCGAGCCGCGAAGTCCAGAGGTCTTGTCTTGAGATTTCAGAGAACCCACGGTGCTTCGGGGATCCGCGTCGTCGTGGCAGCGCTCTTGCTGACGGTCGGGTCCGCCTCGACCGCGGCGGCGCAGACGCCGGCGCAGAAGGCAGCAGCGCAGGCCATGTTCGACCAGGCGAAGGACCTGATGAAAGCGGGCGATTTCGCGACGGCTTGCAAGCGACTCGAGGAGAGCCAGCGACTCGACGCCGGGATGGGAACCCAGTTTCGACTGGCCGAGTGCTACGAGAAATCGGGCCGCCTGGCGAGCGCCTGGAGCATGTATCTGGAGGTCGCCGATGCCGCGCGCAGCGCCGGGCAGGCCGATCGCGAAACCTTCGCTCGCGGACGCGCCAGCGCGCTCAAGCCGAAGATTGCATCTCTCACCATCGTGGTATCTCCGGCCGTCGCCTCGCTCTCGGGCCTCCATGTCGAGCGGGATGGCGTGGCCGTCGGGCCAGGGCAGTGGAACGCTCCCGTGCCCGTCGACGCGGGCGAGCACCTCTTCAAGGCGACAGCCGCGGGAAAGACGCCCTGGGAGAGCAAGGTCGTCGTCGCCGGATCGTCGACGACAATCAACGTGACGATTCCATCGCTCGGGGATGGCCCGAAGGACTCGACATCTGATCTGCACGCGCCCGAGCCGCCGAAGCGGAGCCTCGTCCCCGCGTTCGTGCTCGGAGGAGCGGCCGTCGCGGCGCTCGGTGCGGGCGGAGCGCTGCTCGGCGTCGGCGCCGGCAAGAAGGGTGAAGCGGGCACGCTCCACGACCAGATCCTGGGGGACAAGAACGCCTGTGCGCCCGGATTTGGCAACTTCGATACGGCGCGGTGCCCGACGCTCAAGAGCAAGCTCGACTCGGCCTACCTGCTCCAGAACATCGGCGGGGTGACGATGGCAGTCGGCGGCGCGGCCGCCATCGCCGCGGTCACGTACCTGCTATTGCCGACTTCGCGGAACAAGGAGGCGTCACCCGTGACCGTGGCGCCCGTCGCCGGTCGAGAGCAGAGCGGCTTCGTGGTTTCGGGTTCTTTCTAGCTTCGTTGATCCGGGAGACGGACATGCGATATTCACGTCGATCGATGGTAGCCTCGGGGCTCGTGGTGGCTGGCTCGCTGGGCTGCATCATGGGGTGCTCCGCGAGCGCGCAGGAAAATCTGACCGATCCCGCATTCGGGACCTCCAGCAGCGGCGGAGGCGGTAGCCCGTCGACCACGAGCAGCAGCACAGGCAGCAACCCCGGTTGCCTGGGCACCGACAAGGACATCCTCTCGCCGTCCACGATCGCCAGCTTCGTCAACGACGACTGCGGCGTCTTCGTGCGCGCCGACGCTGCCGCGTCGACTGGCGACGGCAGGCAGGCCAACCCGTACAAGACCGTGCAAGCGGCGCTCGACGGCGCAAAAGGCAAAGCGATCTTCGTCTGCGCCAACGATCCGTTCACCGAGACGCTCAACGCATCCGCGCCGGTTTCCCTCTACGGCGGGTTCGATTGCGCCAAGGGCTGGTCGTGGGATACCGCAGCTCGCAGCTCGATCACCGGAGCCGCCGACGCCGTCACGTTCACGATCGCCGCGAGCGCCAAGACCGCTACGATCTGGAACCTGGCCGTCAACGCCGTCGACGCCACCAAGGACAGCGGCTCATCGATCGCGATGGCCATCGCCGACGTGGAGGGCGAGCTGACGCGATGCGATGTCACCGCGGGAGCTGGCAAGAGCGGCCTGCCGGGGATGTCGTACACGACCGCGGCGGCGTCCGGCGCGACCGCTCCTGCGACGAGCGTGGCAGACGCTTGCGTGGTGCCGTTTCCCGCAGATTTCGGGAAGACGATGTGCGGCGGCGTCGCGACCGACGGCGGCGCCGGCGGCCTCGGCGGGGCGCCCGGCGCGGACAGCGATTATGGGCAGACGGGGCTCGATGGCGCTCCGCTGGAGTCGGGCGGCAAAGGTGGTTCCGGCGACGGACAGCCGATGTCGACGACCACCTGCCAGCCGGGCTTCGTCGGTACGAGCGGTGGTCTCGGCGCGGCCGGCGACAAGGGATCTTCCACTGGCAACAAGCTCTCCTTGACCGGAGTGATGGGCGGGAGCGGCGGAGATGGCAAACCGGGTGGCGTGGGTCAGGGCGGCGGCGGTGGCGGCGGCGCGAGGGCAGGCAAGTTCTGCGGGCCCCCCGCGAGCCCGGGCAACGGCTTCGGCGCCGGCGGCGGCGGCGGCGGCGCGGGCGGCTGCGGCGGCGTCGGCGGCGGCGGTGGCAAGCTCGGCGGCTCCAGCATCGCGATTCTGAGCCTCGGAACCCAGCTCAAGCTCACCTCGCTCACCTTGACCACTGGCAAGGGCGGTAACGGCGGAGCAGGCGGCCTGGCCCAAGGCGGCGGCGATCCCGGCCTCGGCGCGACGGGCGGGAAGAAAGCGCTCGCCGGTTCCATCACCGGTTGTCCTGGCGGCAACGGCGGCAGCGGCGGTGACGGCGGCAAGGGCGGCGGCGGCCGTGGTGGCCACTCCATCGGTATTGCCTTTGCGGGCACTCCGGCCGCGAAGCTGATGCTGAAGCTCGTCGGCGGCGTCGGCGGCGACGGCGCCGACGGCGCCGACAAGGGCGTTGGCGGCCCCACCGCAGCATGCTGGGACTTCGCGACCAACGCGACGTGCGCGGACTGATCGAGCGCCGCGGCCGCCGCGCTCGAACATGCAAATCAACAGCGTTATCTCTGCCGCAAATACCTGCTTCTGCCGGTGACACGTCTATCCGCTCGTTCCATGCTCCCCCGGCGTGGCCTCCTACACCTCGACTCCTGCTCCGCTCCCCACCGATGATCGCGCCGCCGCGCGTGCTGCTCGCTCGCGAGCGGCGCAGCGCGCCGGCCGCACGGCCGCCATGGTCGCGGCCGGCCT
>JANYGI010000050.1 GCA_025362495.1 Byssovorax sp.
CCGCGCCTGCGCTTGCTGGCCGAGTCGATCGACACCCGCGAAGACCTCGAGGAGGCCATGCGCCTCGGCTATACCCTCTTCCAGGGCTACTATTTCGCCCGGCCGGAGATCATCGCCGCGCGCGACATCCCGCCGATCAAGCTCAACTGTCTCCGCCTGTTGAACGTCGTCAACGAGCGCGAGATCGATTTCTCGCGGGTCGAGGCCATCGTCAAGCAAGAGGTGTCGATCGCGGTGAAGCTGCTCCAGCAGCTCAACTCGGCGGCGCTGCGCGGGAGCCACAAGATAAGCTCCATCCGCCACGCGCTGGTGCTCCTCGGCGAGGTCCAGCTCCGGCGGTGGATATCGCTCCTCGCGTTGACGGGCGCCGGCGGCACCGACGCTCCGGGCGAGGTGGTGGTCTGTTCGCTGGTGCGCGCGCGCTTCTGCGAGCGGATCGCGGCGATCACGCCGACTCCCCTCCCCGCGCTGGCGAGCTTCCTCGTGGGCCTGCTCTCGATGGTCGACGTGCTCGTGGCCCGCCCGATCGAGGAGGTGCTGCGCGATCTCGCCATCGATCGCGAGGTCGAGCGCGCGCTCCTGGTCGCCGAGGGCCCCCTCGCGCACCTGCTCGCCCTCGCTGTGGCGCACGAGCGCGGCGACTGGGCTGCTCTCACGCGCGAGGCCGGGATACTCCGCGTCACCGAGTCGGAGACGGCCGCGATCTATCAGGACTCGACGCGCTGGGCCCACGCCGTGATGGCGGGGACGAGCCCCTCGACGACGTGAGCCCGGACTCGAGGGCGGGTGTCGTTCGACGCCGGCCCCCGAGAGTGCCAGTCTCTCAGGGCAGCTTCCCGCCGCCGAGCAGATCGTCGAGCGCCGCGTCGAACTCGTCGGTGACGACGTCGGAGCGGACGGCGACGCCGCTCTGGGCCTTCTGCATGGCGGGATCGAGGCGCCGCGCGCGCTCGACCGCCGAGCCGCGCATGTCGCTGTACGAGGGCTCGATCCGCGCGACGCGCTGGAAGTAGTAGATGGCCTGCTCGGGGGCCCGGCGCAGCTCGTAGGCGTCGCCGATCTCGTAGGTCAGCGCCAGCTCCTGCTCGCGGGTCTTCACCGAGGCGTGGAGGCCGCGAATGAAGGCATCGATGGCCGCGTCGACGTTGCCGAGCTGGAGGTGGATCATCCCGATCATCGACTGGCAAACGCAGTCGCGCATCGGATCGCGCGAGGCCAGCTCGAACTCGGAGACGGCGTCGTTGAAGAGGCCCATTTCCTTGTAGGCGACGCCGAGATCGTAGTGCGTGGCCGCGTCGGACTCGGAGATCTGCGCGGCGACGCCGGCCTTGAACTGCTCGAAGACGGACTCGACGCTGATCTGCTCCTGCTCTTGCGGCTTCGCCATCGGCTGCGGGCCGGCGTCGAGCGCGTCGAGGGCGTCGAGCGACGCGGCGATGTCGAAGCTGCGGTCCTCGCCGGGCGCGCCGCTGCGCGGGACGACGCGGCTGCCGCTGCCCTCGTCGGCGGGGTTGCCGCCGCCGGCGAGCGACTCGATCTCGCGCTTGCGCTCGAGCAAGAGCGGGTGATTCGGCAGGCGGAGGAGCTGCTCGTCGAGGAGGTTCTTCGCCTCGTCGAACATGCCGTGCGAGGCGAAAAATTCGACCTCTTCGAGGGCCTCCTCGTCGAGCTGCGCCGAGGGATCGCTGCCACGCGAGAGCGCCGGCGCCGCGGGGACGACGAACTCGGTCGATGCGCGCGGGTCGTCGACCGGCGGCTCCGACTGGTAGGCCGAGACCGGCATCTGCATGAACTGCGTCTGCTCGTCCTCGAGCTGGAAGCTCGGGAGAGGCGCGTCGCCGCCGAAGGGATCGTCGAGCTCGGCCGGCGCGAACGCCTGCGGCGAGTAGCTCCGCGCCGCGGGGTACGACGTCGACGGGCGGTGCGAGAGCGCTTCGACCGCGCTGATTTCTTCGAGATCGTACGAGGGGAGCGGCGCGTTGGGATCGTACGGATCGCCGCCGCCCGGAGGCGCGAACGGGTGCGAGCCCGAGCCCGACGGCGCGAAGCCCGGGGGGACCTCGGCGTACGCTTCGGGCCCGACGGCGTAGCCCAGCTCGCGCAGCATGACGAGGGCCTCGGCCTGCTCGGGCTCGAGGAGCAGCACCTCGTCGAGCAACCGCGCGGCGCCCTCGACGTCGCCGTCGTGCTCGAGCCAGCGCGCGAACCCGAGCATCTGCTGCACGGCCTCGGGCTGATCGCCCGCCTCGATCAGCAGATCGCAGAGCTTCTCGCGGAGGTCGCGCGACGAGGGGATCTCCTCGACGGCGGCGACGAGCACGGCGACGGCCGCGTCGTAGTCCTTGCGCGCCCGATGACGATCGGACTCGCTCATGAGCTGACGCGCGCGCAGCGCCGGATCGGGCGGCGGGGGCGGCGCGGCCGGGCGCGAGGCCCGCGACGTCGGCACCGGCGGAGGCACCTGGATCGCGCCGTACGAAGGGCGAAGCGCGAACGGAGCCTCCGACGGGGCGGCGTCGCCGTCGCCGTCGTCGTCCATGATCACGTCTTCGTCGACCTCGATGTCGATCGACGCGCGCGGATCGACGGCGCTCGAGGCGACCGACAGCGCGGCGCGCTGCGCGGCGAGGGCCCGGACGCCGTCGTCGTTGGGCGCGCGGGCGAGCAGCGCCTCGACGAGGGCCCGGAAGACGTCGAGCTTGTTCGCATCCTTGGCGATGCGCGCGGCTTCCTTCTGGACCTCGATGGCTTTCGACGGCTGCCCGAGCTTCTCGAACGCGCGCGCCAGGAGCGCCAGCGTGTCGAGGTCCTTCGGGTTGTCTTTGAAGGCGATCTGGAGCTTGGTGAGCGCCGCCATCGCGTCGCTCGGCTGCCCCCGCTCGAGGTAAATCTCGGCGGCGATCCGCGCGAACTTCGGCTCGGGTCGGTGCTGGAGCAGGCGCTCGGCGACCTTGAGCGCGTCGTCCTTGCGGCCCATCGAGAGCAGGATGTCGGCCGCGGCGCCGAAGCGCGCGACGGCGTTCTCGACGTCCTTCACGCGGATGAAGGCCTCGGCGAGGCGCAGGTACGGCAGCGGGTTCTGCGGATCGAGATCGACGACCTTCTTGAAGATGTCGATGGCGTCGCGATCACGGCCCGCGCGCTGCAGGCGGGTCGCGACCTCGTCGTACGCGGCGAGCGCGTCGCTCGTCAGGCCGAGCTGCGTGTAGATCTCGGCGAGGCGCGGGACGATGTGCCCGAAGCGGTCCTCCATGTGGGGGACGTGCTTGTGGATGATCTCGCGGATCTGCTTGTAAACCGCGATCGCTTTGAGAGCGAAGCCCTGCAGGCTGTAGAACTGCCCGACGCGCTCGTAGGTGGTGATCGCCTCGACGTGCTGCTCCATCTTGAGATGGAGATCGCCGATCTTCAGAAGCGTGCGGACGTCCTTCGGATCGTCGGCGACGAGCTTCTGGTACTCGACGACAGCTTTGTCGTAGCGCTTCTTCTCGACAAGCTTCTGCGCTGCTTGAAGCACCTTGTCGCGATCAACCGCCACGGCGATGAGGGTCTCCTCCGAGCTTGCGAGTCTTGCGGGTCACTCTGGAAAACACCTATCGAATCCCGTTCCCGCGCACAAGCAGGAGGCCGGGGCGAAGGCGCGAAAGTCCGAGGCGTGGAGAGATCGAGCGCTTTGCCGCGCCGCGAAATGCGGGGCCTCGACTCGGACGATCGTTCAATGAATCACCTGGTCCTTGTAGATCGCGAAAAATGCAGCGCCGATGGCCGCGACCGCGAGGACGGCCGTGAGGGTAGCAGCAGGGCCCGCGTCCTGCACAGTTCCGCGGGCAAGCTTCTTCGCCCGGCCGCCAATCACGTGGTGGAGCGCGATGACGATGAGCGCGAGCGGTAGCTTGGCGTGCATCCAGTGGTGCTGCTTGAGGTAGTAGCTCGGGTCGGTGAGGAGCCGCGCCATGCCGAAGACGAACGAGACCACGAACGCCGGCACGGCGAGCCGCGTGTAGATGCCGAGCGCGATCTCGCCGCGGGTCTTCGGATCGCCGGACTTGCCGAGGATCGTCACGCCGACCGCGAGGATTGCGCCGATCCAGACGAGGTTACCGACGACGTGAAGCCAGATGAGCAGCGTGTCCATGTCCCCTCGGTACCCCGGGCGCGCCGGGCCGTCACATTTCTTGGGATGGACTCGAGATGGGACCACCCTGGCTGTCGCGGATGGTCCTGCCTCGACCGGCCGCGAGTTACGACCTAAAGTTCGGCCCCATGACGGCTTCCCTCGCCTCCGACTCCCTCTCGCGCGCCCCCTTTGCACCCGGCGGAGACCGGGCGATCGACGCCGCGATCTGCGAGCGCCTGCTCGCCGTCGCCCTCTCGAAGGGCGGGGACTACGCCGATCTCTTCTTCGAGTACCGAGCGGGCGGCTCGTTCAGCTACGACGAGGGGATCCTCAAGGCGGCGTCGCGCGGGGTGTCGGTCGGCGTCGGCGTGCGCGTCCAGCGCGGCGACGCGACGGGCTACGCATACACCGAGGATCTCAGCCCCGAGTCGATGAAGCGGGCGGCCGAGACCGCGGCGCAGATCGCCGTCGGCGGCGGCGGCACACAGAAGATCGAGCTGCGCGGGCGGGCGATCCCGCGGCGCTACGAGCTCGGCGAGATGTCGCTCGACGTGCCCGGCGCGGCGAAGCGCGCGCTCCTCGAGCGAGCCAGCCAGGCCGCGCTCGCCTACGACAGCAAGATCGTGAAGGCCGAGGCCAGCTTCGCCGAAGAGGTCCGCGAGATCCTGGTGGCGACGAGCGACGGGATGATGCTCCACGACGTGCAGCCGCTGCTCCGCTTCGGCGTGCGCGCCATCGCCGAGCGCGACGGCAAGCGACAGGACGGCTCGAGCGGCGGCGGCGGCCGCATGACGATGGGTTACTTCGATGACAAATCGCCGGAGTACCACGCGCGCGAAGCGGCCCGGCAGGCCGTGCTCATGCTCGACGCGCGCGAGGCCCCCGCGGGCGAAATGAACGTGGTGCTCGCGCCCGGCGACAGCGGCATCCTGCTGCACGAGGCCGTCGGCCACGGGCTCGAGGCCGACTTCAACCGCAAGGGCACGAGCAACTACGCGGGGCAGATCGGCAAGCCCGTCGCGAGCGAGCTCTGCACCGTGGTCGACGACGCGACGCTGCTCCAGTCGCGCGGGACGATCAACATCGACGACGAGGGCAACGAGCCCACGCGCAGCGTCCTGATCGAGGACGGCAAGCTCGTCGGGTACATGCACGATCGCCACTCGGCCAGGCACTACAAGCTCCAGCCGACGGGCAACGGGCGCCGCGAAAGCTTCGGCTCGGCGCCGATGCCGCGCATGACGAACACCATCCTGCTCGCCGGCCCGCACGATCCCGAGGAGATGCTCAAGAGCGTCAAGAAGGGCATCTTCGCCCGCAAATTCGGGGGCGGTCAGGTCGACATCTCCAACGGCGATTTCGTGTTCTCGTTGACCGAGAGCTACCTGATCGAGGACGGCAAGATCACGACTCCGCTGAAGGGCGTGAACCTGATCGGCAACGGGCCCGAGGTGCTCCGCAACGTGACGATGCTCGGCAACGACGTCGCGGTGAGCGACGGGATCTGGACCTGCGGCAAGGACGGTCAGAGCGTGCCCGTCGGCGTCGGGTGCCCGACGATCAAGATCGATCGCATCACCGTGGGCGGGACCAAGATCGGCTGACGAGCGGGAGCCGCGTCACGGCGCGGCTCCGCGGCTTGCCACGCCGCGCGGTGACGCCTATACGCGGCGGAATGGCCGCGCGGCTGATCGGCATCATCGGACACGGGCCCGAGCTGGAGCGCGAGGACGGCGCTGCGAGCGTCCTCCGCGGCCTCGGCGCGCAGGTCGCGACGATCGATCTCTGGGACGATCCGCACCTCCTCTTCGCGGAAGACGAAGGCGCCGACGTGCGCGCGCTGATCGTCGAGGCGCTCGATCGGCCCGATCTGGCGGTCGCGGCGCTGCGCGCTCTCCGGCGCGAGCCACGGCTGGAGTCGGCAGGCGCGCTGCTCGCGGTCACGGTGGCGCAGGTCGCGCGCATCGATCCCACGGGCGGATTCGACGATTTCGTCCTCGTCCCGTACGTGCCGGCCGAGCTCTATGCGCGGATCCGGCTGCTCGAGTGGCGCAAGAGCGAGTTCGCGACCGAGGAGCGCATGAAGGTCGGGGCGATCCTCATCGATCGGGCCGCGCGCGAGGTGACGCTCGGCGGCGCCTCGGTCTCGCTCACCGCCAAGGAGTTCTCGCTGCTCGCGTACCTCTGCGAGCGCCGCGGCAAGGTCGTCTCGCGCGACGAGCTCCTCAAGCGCGTCTGGGGGAATGGCTACGAAGGCGGCGCGCGCACGGTCGACATCCACGTGCGGCGGCTGCGCGCGAAGCTCGGCTCGGCGCTGCCGCTCGCGACGCTGCGCGGCTCCGGCTACAAGCTCGAGGCCCCCACGACGGAGTCGACGTCGTCGCGCGCGGCCACCGTCGAGCCGCGATCCCGGGGTACGCTGGCGCGATGAGCAAGCCCCCGATCCTGGCAGTGAGCGTCGGATGTCCCAGCGGCGTGGGGCCCGAGGTCGCCGTCGCCGCGGCGGCGCGCGTGACCACCGCGCGCTGCGTGATCGTCGCCGACGAAGAGGTGATCCACCGCGCGGCGAAGGTCCGTCGCGTCTCGCTGAAGCGCTTCGTCCCCGTCGACGGCGTGCGCGCGGCGCGAGCGCTGAGGCCCGGCCAGATCGGCGTGTGGACCGCGAGCGAGCGCGTGAGCGGCCCCGCGATGCCGGGGCACCCCAACGCGGCCGCGGGCGCGGCGCAGCTCGCGTGGATCAACCAGGCGACCGATCTCGTGACGAGCGGGCTCGCCGCGGCGCTGGTGACGGGCCCGGCGTCGAAGCTGGCGATCGCCACGAGCGGAGCGCCGCACAGCGCGCTCTTTCGCGGCCACACCGAGCACCTCGCCGAGCGCCTCGACGCGAGCGAGGTGGTGATGGCCTTCGCCTCGAAGGAGCTGGTGACGGCGCTCGTGACGACGCACCTGCCGCTCGCCGAGGTGCCCGACGCAGTGACGGCGGACAGCGTCGCGCGCTCGACGTTCTGGCTCGTCGATCTGCTGCGTCGCCTCGGCAAGAAGCGCCCGCGCGTCGTCGTCGCCGCGCTCAACCCGCACGCGGGCGAGGGCGGCCTGCTCGGCACCGAAGAGGGCACCCGCATCGCCCCGGGGATCCAGCTCGCGCGCGGCCGCCTCGAGCGCGCCGGCCGCGTCGCCGATCTCTTCGGCCCGATGGGCGCCGAGTCGGCGATTCGCCTCACGGTGAAGGGCGACTTCGACGGCGTCGTCGCGATGTACCACGACCAGGCGACGATCCCGAGCAAGCTCCTCGGCTTCGGCGAGGCCGTGAACGTGACGCTGGCGCTGCCGATCGTCCGCACCAGCGTCGATCACGGCACTGCTTATGACCTCGCGGGCACCGGCGAAGCCGACGCGCGCGGCATGCGCGAAGCGATGGAGCTGGCCGTGAGGCTCGCGAAGTAAGACCGGGCGAAGACCGGATGAAGACTGGAATTCAACGCAAAGGCGCGGAGACGCAGGGGGCAAAAAGACGGAGAGGGAGAATCAAAAAAATCTGATTCTGATCCTTTTTGCGTCTCCGCGCCTCTGGTCCCGGTAGGGACGGCCCTTTCGGGCCGCCCCCCGGACAGAACCCGGCGAGCGGATTTCCCGCACCGGGCTCCCACCTCGGGTCTACGGGCCAGCTCGCGGAAGAGAGGGCCACGGATGTTGGATCCGGGATAGC
>JANYGI010000057.1 GCA_025362495.1 Byssovorax sp.
GCGCAGACCATGCTGGCGGCGCTCATGCCTACTGACCACGACGAGCGAACGACGCCCCCTCCGGGGGATCCGAGCGATAGCCCCCTCCACGAGGGGCGCGCCTCGGACGTGCGCGTGCTCTCGCGCCAGTCGCACGCCGCCGGCGACGTGATCGTGGGCAAGTACCGCCTCGTGAGCCTCCTCGGGGAAGGCGGCATGGGCGCTGTGTGGCGCGCCCGCAGCCTCGCGCTCGACATCGACGTCGCCGTGAAGGTCGTGCGCCGCGACGCTGCCACGAGCGACGCGTCGGAGCGCCTCCTCCGCGAGGCCCGCGCCGCGGCCTCGATCGGGCACCCGGCCATCGTTCGCATCTTCGACTTCGGCGTGACCGAGGCCGACGAGCCTTACCTCGTGATGGAGCTCCTCGAGGGCGAGTCGCTCGGCGACTGGCTCGATCGCGAGCAGCGCATCTCCGCGACCGTCGCCGTGCAGATGCTGCTGCCGGTGATCAGCGCGCTCTCCGCCGCGCACGCGCAGGGGATCGTTCACCGGGACATCAAGCCCGAGAACATCCTCATCGCCCGCGGCGAAGGCGACGCGCAGCACCCCAAGCTCCTCGACTTCGGCATCGTGAAGTTCTCGCAGCCCCGCGGTGGCCGCGTCCTCACCGAGGTCGGCATGCTCATGGGCAGCCCCGAGTACATGTCGCCCGAGCAGGCCCAGGGCCTCGCCGAGATCAACGGCCAGACCGACGTTTGGTCCGTCGCGGTGGTGCTCTACGAGCTGATCACCGGGCGCCGCCCCTTCAGCGGATCGCACTCCGGCGCGGTGCTGATCTCCATCTTTCGCGACACGCCCGTCCCCACGACGGAGCTCGCGGCCGGCGACGACGAGCTCTGGTCGATCATCGAGCGCGGCATGCAGAAGAACCCCGACGCGCGCTGGGATGGAATGCGCGAGCTCGGCTCCGCCCTCGGCGCCTGGGCTGTCGCGCGCGGCATCGAGACCGACGCGAGCGGCGTGTCGATCCGACGTCACTGGCTCGGTGGCAGCCACGGGAGCATGTCCGGCTTCACACCGCCGATGGGCCTCCCGCGCACCGCGGCCGGACGCACCCAGGCCGCCGACGAGAGCCACGCGGGGGAGACGCCCGATCCGTCAGTGCGCTCGGTGACGCGGACCGGGCCGCACGCGATCCTCGGCGCGCTGCGCACCGGGGCTTTGCGTCGTCGCTCCGTGCTGATCGCCGTCGGTGCGTCGCTCGCGGTGCTCGCCGCCGCGATGGCCTTTGCGCGGCCGCGCGCGTCGACGGTCGACACCTCGGCCGACGCGGCGCAGCCCGTCACTGCGATCGCGACCGCAGCGATCGCACCCTCGCCATCGCTCCCCGAGCCGATGGTCGTCGCCGCGCCGGCCCCCGTCGTCCCGGCCAGCGTCGTGACGCCGCCGACTGCCGCGCCGAGCGCGCCGCGCGCCATCACCGCATCCACCCGCCCCACGGCCTCGGCGAAGCCCGCCTCTCGCGCCTCCACCAAGACCTCCATGCCGCTCCCCGCGGCGCCGAACTTCTGACCTGGCCTCCTCGCCAACTGACCATGCGAACCACGCCGACTCTCCTGCTCGTGACAGGCACTCTGTTCCTCGGCGGCTGCACGCTGCTCATCGACGCTCAGCTCGATGCAAAGGGCAGCTCGTCGGCCGGCGGGGCCGGCGGGGGCAGCGGGGCCGGCGGGGCCAGCGGGGGCGCGGTCGCGTCGTCGTCGTCCACCCTCTCGTCGTCGTCGTCCACCGCCTCTTCGTCGTCCTCCAGCAGCGCCGACGCGTCGGCGGGCGCCACGGCCTCCGCTTCGTCCGGCGCCCCGCAGAGCTCCAGCGCGTCGGGCGGCGGCTGCGGATCCGGCTGCATGCTCGCCAACGCCACCTCCGATTGCGTCGCCGGCGCCTGCGTCATCACCAGCTGCGACGGCAACTTCGGCGACTGCGATCTGAAGCCCGAGACGGGCTGCGAGACCAACCTCAACAAAGATCCCGAACACTGCGGCTCCTGCGCCCACTCGTGCGGCGGTGCGAAGTGCGCAGGCTCCAAGTGCAAGTGAGCCTCGAGAGTGCCTGTCTTCGGGGCGTTCCCCGCCTGGCCGGTCCGCTGCTCGCCGTGCTGACTCTCCTCTCGCCCGGCGTCGCGCGGGCCCAGGGCGACAAGGACCTCGAGACCGCGAGGGCCGTCTTCATCGAGGCCTCCCGGCTCGCCGAACAAGGCCGCTGGGACGAGGCGCGCGAGCGTTACCGGCTCTCGCTCCGCCTCCGCCCCGCGGCGATCACCTTCTACAGCCTCGGCGTCGTCGACAGGGAGATTGGCCGTCTCGTCGAGGCGCGCGAGGCCTTTCAAGCCTTCCTCGCCCAGCCGTCCGCCCCCGCGACGGTGGGCTACGAAGCGCCGGCGCGCGCGGCCGTCGCCGCCATCGACAGCGCCCTTGCGACCTCGCACCAGGCGGACACGGCCGCTGGACCTCCTGCCGATCCCACGTCGCTCACCGCGCCTCCTCCGGTCACGGCTCCTCCTCCCATCACCGCGCCTCCTCCCGTCGCGGCGCCGGCGCCGGCGATCGCCCCCGAACCGATCGCCCCGGTCGCCGCGCCCGATCGAACCCTGCCGCTGGTCTTGATCGGCGCCGGGAGCGGGCTATTCATCGCCGGGATGGTGACTGGCCTCATCGGACTCGAGCAAGCGGGTAACGCCACCAGCCCGACGGACGCCACGGCCGAGTCCGCGCGCACCAAGGGCCTCGCCGCAGACATCGTGGCCGGCGCGGGGCTCGCCGCGGCGGGGGCCGGCGTCATCGTGCTGCTTCTCCAGCGGGCACCGGCGCCGCCCAGAGCTGCTTCGGTGCACCCCTGGTTCGCCGGGACGAGCGCGGGAATCCGGATCCAGTTCTGACGAGATAGCCAATCACGTCGGCGCCGGCCGTCGGGCCTCGCGGTCGACCGTCGACCCGTCCCGGGGGTGCCTCGGGCGGGCAACATGAGCTCGCTCGCCTGGCACACAGCTTGATAAGCGCGCCCCCATGAACCGGACCCGCGCCACGTTTTTTCTCATCGCCCTCGCCGTCACGTCTCTCGGAGCGACCGGTTGCCATCGCCATCGCGTGGCGCGCGGCCTCTACCCGACGACGGCCTACCAGCCGATGGCGTACGCGCCGGCGCCCGGTGGACAGCCCATCGTGATCGTCGTCGAGACGCACGGGCAGGCTGCCCCCGAGGTCGTCTACGACCGGGATAACTCCGTGCAAGAGGCCGCCGCGCGCGAGGCTTCGGCGCGGGAAGAGGCGCATCAGGCGGCGATCGCGCGCGAGCGGGCGCGGATCGAGCGCGAGCAGGCCGAGCGTGCGCGCCGGGAGCAGGAGCGTGCAGAGCGCGCTCGCCAGGAGCAGGCCCAGCGCGACGCCCAGGCCCGCGCCGCGGCGCAGGGCAACACGACGATCATCGTCCTCTCGCCCGGCCAGAAGCCCGTCCAGGTCGACGGCTCCTGGTTCCAGGGCCAGTGACAACCCGGGGACACACCCCGGGTGTAACCCTCCGTTCGCATCTCCTCAATCGCTCCAGCCGCCCTTCAGCGCCTTCCACTGCTCGGTGAGGCGCTGCGCCGACACGGCCACCGAGGTCCGCACCTCGGGCGCGAAGAGCGACACTCGATACTCCTCCAGCAGCCAGCGAAACGACTCCAGATCTTCGCTCGGCACCCCGCGCGCCCGCAGGCCAGCGTGGTACTTCAACCAGTCGTTCCAGAACGGCAACACCTGAGCTGCCTTGGCCTGGTCCTTCTGAGGGCCGTTGGGCAAGCGTTCCAGTCGTACGCGGATCGCCCGTAAAAAGCGGGGCAAGTGCGCCAAACGCTCCCGCGGCGCCCGCTGGAGCAGCCCCGGCGGGACGAGGTGCTCGAGCTGGATCCGCACATCGTCGAGCGCCACCCGCGGGGCGCCGGGCTTGCCGCTCAGGGCGCGCAGCTCGGCCCGGGTCTTGTCGAGCTCACTGCCAATCTCCAGAGCCAGCTTGCCGAGCTCGGCGAGGGCCGCGGGCAAACGCCTCTGCCCGGCCTCGAGGCGCGAGACGAACTCCTGCCGGGTGCGCGGAAACGACGCCGGATCGTCGAGCAAAAAGGCCTCGTCGAGGGCGCGGAGCACCAGTTGCCGTCGCGGCGCCGCGCCCGCGAGATCGGCGAGCGAGCTCATCGCCACCACCTGCGGCACCTGCTGTTCGAGCTTGTTGAGCGCGCCTCCGAGCTGGAGCAGAAACAGCCGCCGTAACCCTGCTCGGGTCGCGACGTCGGCCTGCGCGCGCGATCCGAGGGGCCGTAACGCCACGCTCGTCTCGTTGTCGATCAGGGCGGGATACGCGAAGATCGTGGAGCCGCCGATATCCACCCTCAGCTCCTCGGGCAGGGTGTCGAACGTCCAGCCGGTCAGGCCGTCGCGCTCCCAGCTCGCCTTCGATTTTGCGGCCCAGGCCTCGCGCGCGCGGCCGCCGAAGCGCTCCATCAGCTCGCCGAGATCGCGCCCCTGGCCGATGGTCTTTCCGCCCTCGACCACGCGGAAGAAGAAGCGCAGGTGAGGAGGCAAATCGTCGAGATTCCAGGCGTCCGCGGGCACTCGCACCCCGGCGAGATCGAAGATCGCGCGCGCGAGCACGGGCAGCATCGGCCCCTCGAACGGCTTCAGGCTCTCGGCCAGGGTCCGCGCCGTATCGGGCACGGGCACGAGCACCTTGCGCACCGCCTTGGGGAGCGAGTGGCAAAGCAACGTGATCTTCTCCCGGTGCCACCCGGGGATCGTCCACTCCAGCACGGCGGGATCGAGCGCGGGCAAGAGGGCGAGCGGGATCGTCACCGTCACGCCGTCGTCGTCCTCGCCGGGATCGAAGCGATACGAGAGTGGCAGTGTGGCCCCGGCGATCGTCAACGAATCGGGGAATTTCTCGGCCGAGAGATCGGCCGCCTCGTCCATCAGCACGTCGGCGAGCCCGAGGTGGAGGATGCGCGGGTTCTCCTGCTCGGCCATCGAGCGCCAGTGCTCGAACGTCTTCCCGCTGTAGACGTCGTCGGGGATCCGCTTCTCGAAGAACACCGCCACCGCGTCGTCGTCGGCGAGCATGTCACTCTTGCGGGCCCGGTCGCGTAAACGCTTCACCTCCTCGAAGAGGGCGACGTTGTGCTTCATGAAGGCGGGGATCTGCGTGGGCGAGTACTCGTGGCGCACCAGCGCATGGAGGATGAAGAGCCGGCGCGAGGCCCTGGGATCGATGGGCCCGAAGTGCACCTTGCGCTCTTTCACGATCGGGAGGCCATAGAGCGACACCTGCTCTTTGACCATCACCTGCGCGGGGCGCTCGGCCCAGTGGGGATCGCCGTAGCTGCGCTTGCAGAGCGAGCCTCCGGCGGCCTCGAGCCAGGCGGGATCGATCTTCGCGGCGCTGCGCGCGAACAGCTGCGACGTCTCCACGAGCTCGGCGGCGACGATCCAGAGCGGCGGTGTCTTGCGCCCGAGGCCCGATCCGGGGTGGAGCTGGAAGCGCGTTTGCCGGGCGCCCATGTACACCCGCGCCTCGGGGTTCCAGAGGCCCACGCGGCTGAGCAGGCCAGGCAGGATGGCCCGGTGCACGGCCTCCTCGCTCGCCCGGGCATCGTTGAGCTTGAAGCCCAGCTCGCGCGCGATCCGGGAGAGCTGCTGATGAACGTCGCTCCACTCGCGCATGCGAAGGTAGTTGAGGAACGAGTCGCGGCAGCTCTTGCGGAGCTGATTCTGGGTCTTCCTGGCCTGCTCGTCCTGGAAGAAGTGCCAGAGCTTGAGCAGCGATCCGAAGTCCGACGTCTCGTCGCGAAAGCGTCGGTGGGCGTCGTCGGCTCGCTTCTGCGCGGCGACCGGGCGCTCGCGCGGATCCTGCACGCCGAGGGCCGCCGCGATGATCAGCACCTCGCGCAGCGACGACTCCTGCTCTCCGCCGAGGATCATCCGCCCGATGCGCGGATCGAGCGGCAAGCGCGAGAGCTTCTTGCCGATGTCGGTGAGGACGCGATCGCCGTCGAGCGCGCCAATCTCCTCCAGCACGCGATACCCCTCGTCCACCGCGCGCTTCGGCGGCGGATCGAGGAACGGGAACGCGTCGATCTCGCCGAGGCCGAGCGCCTTCATCTGCAAGATCGCGCCGGCGAGCCCCACGCGCAGCAGCTCGGGATCGGTGTGCGCAGGCCGTAGATTGAAGTCTTGCTCTTCGTAGAGCCGGAAGCAGACGCCGCTCCGGGTGCGGCCCGCGCGGCCCTTGCGCTGATCGGCGCTCGCGCGGGATATCGGCTCGACCAGGAGCTGCGTCACGCCCGAGCGCGGGTTGTGGCGGTTGATCCGCGCCGTCCCCGCGTCGATCACGTAGACGATCCCGGGGATGGTCAACGACGTCTCGGCCACGTTGGTCGAGAGCACGATCCGCCGCTGCGGGAGCGACTGGAAGATGCGCGCCTGGTCCGTCGTGGAGAGGCGACCGTAGAGCGGGAGCACCACCGTGTGCGGGAGCGCGTGGGCGGCGAGCGCGTTCTCGGCCTCGTGAATTTCACGCTCGCCCGGCAGGAAAACCAGGATGTCTTCGCGCGGATCGATCGCGGTGATCGCCTCCACCGTCTCGGCGATCGACTCGCCGAGGTCGATCTCCTCCCCTTGCGACGGGCGGTAGATCACCTCGACCGGGTAGGTGCGGCCCGAGACCTGGATCACCGGCGCCTTGTTGAAAAAGGCTGAAAATCGAGCGGTTTCGAGCGTCGCCGAGCTGACGATCACCCGGAGGTCAGGCCGCTTCGGGAGCAGCCGCACCATGAACCCGAGGAGAAAATCGATGTTGAGGCTGCGCTCGTGGGCCTCGTCGAGGATGATGGTGTCGTAGGCGCGAAGGAGCGGATCGCCCTGGATTTCAGCCAGGAGAATGCCGTCCGTCATGAACTTCACGTAGGTCTGCGGCGTGGTCTTGTCCGAGAAGCGGATCTGGTAGCCGACCTCGCGGCCGAGCTCGACGTTGAGCTCCTTCGCCACGCGCGCGGCGACGCTGGTCGCGGCGATGCGGCGCGGCTGCGTCACGCCGATGCGCGCCTCGAGGCCACGGCCCATGGCGAGGCAGATCTTCGGGAGCTGCGTCGTCTTCCCGGAGCCGGTTTCGCCGGCGACGATCACGACGGGATTGGCATCGATCGCGGCGGCGATATCGCGGACGCGAGCGGAGATCGGGAGCTCTTCGGGGAAGTGAATCGGCAC
>JANYGI010000064.1 GCA_025362495.1 Byssovorax sp.
GGCGGCGTGCGACTGGCGCGAGAGCACGCGCACGTCCGAGGCGCGCCCCTCGTGGAGGGGGCTATCGCTCGGATCCCCCGGAGGGGGCGTCGTTCGCTCGTCGTGGTCAGTAGGCATGAGCGCCGCCAGCATGGTCTGCGCACAAACCAAGCAAAGGGCAGTCCACCCCGGGCGGGTCCACGCGTGGCCAATGTAGGCTACCCCCAGGGTAATCGGGTCTTCGTCCGCCGACCTGAAATTTCACCCCTGTACGGCGGGAAAAGCGCGGTTCCGGCGTGGAGGCGGCAGCGCGGGCCATGGCGCGACTGAGGCTGCGAGGCCTCACCCGGGCAGATGGGCGATGCGCCGGGACTGCACGACTGGGGCAAACTGCCGCATGGTCAGGCGTGACGCTCGCCGAGGGCCCGGCGCTCCTCGGCGTCCTGCGCGAAGATGCGGAGGATCGCGAACGAGACCGCCATGATCAGCGGTCCGAGGATCAGGCCCGACAGCCCGAAGACCTCGACCCCGCCGAAGAGGGCGGCGAAGGTGAACAGCGGCGGCATCGTCCCGTGCCCACCGACGAGCCGCGGACGGATGATGTAGTCCGACGCGCCGACGACGACGAGGCCGCCCCACACGAGCTCGAGCACGCCCATCGCCGGGTGCCCCGTCGCGAGGAGGAAGATACCCGCGGGCACCCAGACGATCAGGGTGCCCACGCCGGGAACGAGGGAGAGGACCGCGGTCGCTGCGCCGAAGAACGCGGGCTCGGGCACGCCGGTGATCCAGTAGCCGACGGCCGCGAACGCGCCCTGCGCCAGGCCGGTGACCACGGTGCCGAGGAGCGTCGTGCGGCCCACGCGCTGGAACTCGTCGAGGATCGCCCGGGTGTAGCGCGGCCGGATCGGGAGCATTTCCTCGGCGCGCAGCGTGATTTCCTTCCACCTTCGCAGGACGAACGAGAGCGTCATCATCGCGAAGAAGAGCATCAGCAGGATGTTGAACCCGGTCGTGGCCACGGCGGCGGCGATGCCCGCGGCGCGCGACGCGAGGTCGGCGGCGGCGTCGCGGACCCGGGCGCTGAGCTCGTCGACCTGAAAATGAAACGGCCCTGGTCGCTCGGTGATGCGCGTGCCGAGGGCGCGCAGCCCGCCGTCCGGACCGAGCGAGGCGATCAGCGCCTGCGCCATCACCTTGCCGCGCTCGATGAAGAGCCACGTGAGTCCGCCGACGGTAGCGATGAGCGCGATCGCCGAGACGAACACGCAGCCGAGCGCGATCAGCGCGTGGCGCCCGTGGCGGTTGACCAGGTTCTCGTAGAACGGCTGCAGCGTGAACGCGATCAGCATGCCGAGGAGGATGCCGATGCCGACCGGCTTGACGACCCAGACGATCGCCGCGATCGCGATGATCGCGAAGATGCCGAGCGCCTTGCGTTCGGCGCGCCTCGAGTCGAGCGCGGCCGGGCTGCGCGGCTCGGGCAGGTCGGCTGGCGCCGGGGCCTTCTTGTCGGGATCGTGGTCGAAAGGGTCGGCGGGCATGTCGGAGCTACGATAGGAGAAATTTTGCGGGGAGGCCCGCGCCAGGCGGGATTTCCGCGCCGATGCCTCGGAGCCACGGAGGGGGCCGCCGATCCCGGGCACCACGCCGCGAAGCGTCACGCTCCGGTTCACGCCGCACGTCGATCCGTGCCTCACGTACGCGGCGCGAGGGTGGCCGCGAAATCGATCCGTCTCGACGCCGAGCGCGCGTCGTCTCCGGTTCTCCGGGTGGGAGACAGGCCATCCGGGACTCGGCATCACGCGAGCCGGACGTGCTCCGGCCGCGCCACGTCACACACCACTCCGTGGTAGCCGAGCATCCCGCGGTCGAGCGTCACCACCGTCGCATCCAGGCGCGAGGCCGCCCAGAGATAGACCAGGTCCGTCGCGTTGGAGAAGGGACGGCGACCGCGCATTCGCTTGGTCAGGAGCTCGAGAAAGGCCGTGATCTCCTCCAGGCCTTCCGGCGCGACGAGCTCGATGGTGAGGCCGCGGAGCGCGGATCCCGGTGCAGGACCGCCGCGTCGCGAGAGCGCCAGACGCTGCTCCACGACGTGGACTTCGAGCCACAGCTCCGGCGGCGCGAACACCGTCGCTTCGCCTCCGACCTGCGTCGATCGCAGGCGGTTGACGAAGCCGAGCGCGCCCGGGTGCTCCGGCTCGGTCGGCTGGACGGCGGCGATCACGACCGAGCTGTCGAGGACGAGGCGCATGCGCCCTCATGCCACGCGCGGCGTCGCTCCCCCACCCTTCGTCGCGAGGCCCGTCGCGATGGCGCGAAGATCGCGCGGCGGGTTGCGCGCTCCGCGGCGTCGTGTGATCACGCTCGCCCGTGACGAAGAACGTCGACACCGCACCCGACGGGTTCTACGCCGTGTGCGCGATGGGGCGGGGCCTCGTCCCGTGCTTCTTCTGGGCCGCTTGGTGGAGCGCAAGCGGGCTCGCGGTCTCGCCTGCGCCCGACGCGCATGGCATTGCCGATCGCGTCGAGGAAGCTCACGCGAAGGCGCGCGCCGCCATCCACGCCGCTCGCGGCCCGCGCGCGTCGGTGCTGCGGCTCGATCCGATGATCGCCGTCGAGGCGGCCCGGATCGCCCGCCCGCGAGCCGAGGGCTACGTCGCCGGAGGCGAATGGTACGGTGAGGATCCCCGTCGCCACGCGAGCTCTTCGCGCGCGCCCACGCCCTCCCCGCGCACCTGGCCGCAGGTGCTCGAGCTCGCCTTGCCGTGCACGGCCGCCGACGTGCGCCGCGCCTACCGGAGGCTGGCGTTGAAGCGCCACCCGGATCGCGGCGGCACCGACGCCGAGTTCAACGCGCTGACGAAGGCCTACGACGCCGCGCTGCTGGAGCTCTCCGGGACCCGCACCCGAGCGCTCGCGGCATCCCGAGACAGGCAATCACCGCGGCCACGAGGCACAGCCATGCTGCCGCCGCTCGCGAGCCCCGTCACGGCGGCAGCGAGCCCCCCAACCACATGACGGCAACGCCGCGCAGTGGGCCAAAGTGTGTCGATTGGCGCGCGTCGAATACGCAGAAATATCGGCGAATGATGGGCAAATGAGCGCGGCGTACCCGGTGCAAAGCGCCGGGCGGGGTGAGGTCGCCCCGGCGAGGTTCAACGATGCTCCGAACGTTCACCACAGCTCAGCGGCTGACAGCCAGGTTCGTGCAAGCGATGCTCTTGGTGCCGATCGCCTGCGTCGCCGCCCCCGGCTGCACAGGGGAGGTCATCACCGAGGCCGCCGGCTCGAGCACCGGTGACGGGCTCCCGAACATGGATGCCAAGGGCGAAGGATGTTTCGCCTGGCCGCGCCCCGCCACCACGGCCGGAGCGGGCGGCCAGGGAGGCGGCGCGGGCGGCGCGACGGGCGCGGGCGGCGCGACGGGCGCAGGCGGGGCAATGACCGCAGGCCGCGCAGGCGGAGCAGGCGGCGCAGAAGCGATCACGTGCCCGGCGCAGGGCGCCGCGTTGACGGATCTGATGGAGTCGACGTGTGGAGTCACCGCGGTCACCAGCGACGGTATCTACGATCCCGCCAAGGGCCAGTGTTGCTATCACGTCATCATCGGGGGTTGCACCGGTCGCCCGTACCTCGTCGATGACGAGTCCAGGACAGCCTCGTTGCGCGCGGGCAGCGCCGCGGGGTGGACGGGGGGAATCGCGCCGCGGATCGAGGATCTGGAGCCGGCGCTCCGCGCCCAGATCGCCGAGGCGTGGGCGCGTGACGGGCTGGGCGAGCACGCGTCGATTCCCTCGTTCGGCCGCTTCGCGTTCGAGCTGCTCGCGGTCGGCGCTCCCGCCGATCTCGTGACCGACGCGCACCGCGCGGCCATCGACGAAGTGAACCACGCGCGGCTCTGCCTCGGGCTCGCGTCGGCGTACGCGGGCGCGCCGATCGAGCCGGGCCCCTTCCCCTTCGGCGGCCTCGTGGCGATCGACGCCGACCTCGCGCGCATGGCGGCGCGCGTCGCGCGCGAAGGCTGCATCGAAGAGACGGCGGCCGCGCTGCAGGTCGCCGAGCAGCTCCTCGTCGCCCAGGATCCCGCGGTGCGGGCCGCGCTCGCCGTCATCGCCGAGGACGAAGCGCGCCACGCCGAGCTCGCCTGGCGCACCGTCGCGTGGGCCATCCGCACGGGCGGCGCGCCGGTGCGAGCCGCGGTCGCCGCGGTGTTCGCGGCGATGGTCGACGACGAGCCTGCGACGCGAAACGAGCGCGAGAATCCGGCTCTTTCGGCGCATGGACGGCTCTCCCCGGCCCGGCTCGAGGCCCTCGCGATTCACGCTCGGCGGCACGTGATCGCGCCGTCGGCGCGGGCGCTGCTCGACGGGATCGCCGAGGGCGAGAGCCTCACCCAGCCGTCGGCGTGAGCGCGAGCCGCGCGCTCACGCGACGTCGTCCACGGGTTCGAGCAGAGGAGGATCGTGGAGCGCGGCATCGAAGATCGCGATGTCGACGACGAGACGTGGGTGCCCACGCTCGCGCGAGGAAACTCGATCCGCTAGTGTCGACGGCGTCATGCATCCGAAGCTGTCGTTCACGGTCACTCTCGTCGCGATGGTGTCGGCGTGCGCGCTCGCGGCGACGAGCGGGTGCTCCGGGGGCGCCGCGCCGACGACGAGCACCACGGGATCGAGCACCTCGACCGGCTCCGGCGGCTCCGGCGGCAGCGTGGCGATCCCGCCGCTCGATCCCGCGGGCTGCCCGATCACCGCGGACAGCGGCGAAGATCCGGTGATCGAGGCCGCCGCAGAGGCCCAGTGGTCCGCCGCGTACGTGCCGCCAAAGGGCGCTTCGATCGAGCAGGACAAAGCCTATTTCCTCGCCACGTTGCTCCGCGCCGACTCCGCGTTGCTCGCCGATCTCGCCGCGGATGCCACGCTCTCGGCCGCCGGGATCGACCGGGATCAGCGCCTCCGCGGGGCGCCGGCCAAGTGCGCTGCCGACGTGGCATGTCAGCGCGTCGAGCTCGCCTGGTCGGACGCGGACGCGGCCAGCGCCGCAGAGGCCGTCCGAGCGCGCCTGACGACGAATGGCAAGCTCGCCGCGTTCGCCAAGGATCTGCGCGCCTCGGGGCGCTTCGGGCTCCACGCGACGCTCGACGACGGCGCGCTCGTCAAAGCGGCCTTCACCGATCTCACGGCGGCCCTCGCGGCCACCTTCGACGCCGAGGCCGCGTCGCTCGGCGGGGCGAAGAGCGCCGAGGTGGCGAAGGCCGTGGCCGCGGCGCACCCCGCGCAATTCGCCTTCTTCGAGCCCCTGCTCGAGGTCTGCCTCGCGGCGCTCACGGCCGATCTCCGCGACGAGGCCTCGCGCTACGAGCCGCTCGATCAAGGCGAGAACGAAAAGGCCGTCGCCCACATCCCGAGCATCGATTGGACGAAGTTCCCGTTCACGGTGATCCTCGTCCCGGGCTACGGGCCCGACGTGCCCGATCAACCGCTCTCGCCCTCGGGGCAAGCGCGCGCCGATCTCGCCGCGGCGCGCTTCGAGGCCGGGATAGCGCCGCTCATCCTGCTCTCGGGCGGCCACGTCCACCCCGACAGGACACCTTACTCCGAGGCCATCGAGATGAAGAAATACCTCCACGCGGCGCGCGGCGTCCCCGAGGAGGCCATGCTCGTCGATCCACACGCCCGCCACACCACGACGAATTTGCGCAACGCGACTCGTCTGCTCTACCGCGACGGGGTGCCGACCGACCGACCGCTGCTGATCACCTCGGACTTCGGCCAGAGCCTCTACATCGCCTACTGGCACGGTACGTTCGGGCCTCGGTGCCAGGACGAGCTGGGGTATCTGCCCTGGCGATCGCTGGTGCCGCTCTCGGGGAACGACACGTGCATGAGGCCCGCTGCGCTCTCGCTCCACGGCGACGGGCGCGATCCTCTGGATCCGTAGCTCCGCTGCACCCAACATCCGCCCTCTCGACTTCAACTCTTCATCCCCGCGAGCGCATGGCCAGACGACGACACAGAGAAAACCACCAGAGCGGGCGCGCCGGCTGGCTGCGCGCCGCGGTGCTCGGCTCGGACGACGCGATCGTCTCCACGGCGAGCCTGATGATCGGCGTCGCGGCCTCGGCGGCGTCGAAGGGCGGTATCCTCACGGCGGGCGTCGCCGGGCTCGTCGCGGGCTCGATGTCGATGGCCGTCGGCGAGTACGTCTCGGTGAGCTCGCAGCGCGACGCCGAGCAGGCCGACATCGAGCGCGAGAAGCAGGAGCTCGCGGCCGAGCCCCGAGCCGAGCTGCACGAGCTGGCGGGGATCTACACCAAGCGCGGCCTCGATCCCGAGCTGGCGATGAAGGTCGCCGTGCAGCTCTCGGCGCGCGACCGGCTCGGCGCCCACCTCAAGGACGAGCTCGGCATCGACAAGAAATCGCTCTCGCGCCCGCTCCAGGCCGCGTGGATCTCGGCGCTGAGCTTCGCCTCGTTCGCGCTGGTGCCGATCCTCGCGCTCCTCGTCGCGCCGGTCGCGCTCCGGATGCCGATGATCGCGGGGCTCTCGCTCGCCAGCCTGGCGTTCCTCGGCGGCTTCGGCGGTCACCTCGGAGGCGCGTCGGTGGGGCGCGCGGCGCTGCGCGTGACCATCGGCGGCGGCCTGGCGATGGCGGTGACGGCGGTGATCGGCCACGTGCTCGGCGTCGCCGCAGGGTGATCGAATTCGCCTGGAAACAGCGGGCTCGACCGCCACGAGAGGGCTTTGCATCAAGCCCCGCTGCGCCATGATCCTCGAACGAGATCAGCGCCCGCGACGCCGGGCGCCCTCGTCAATCATGGTCATCCCGGTCCAGATCACCTTTCGCAACATGTCGACTTCCGGTGCTCTCGACGCCGCCATTCGCGAGCGGGCAGCGAAGCTCGACAGATTTCACCCCCACATCATGAGCTGCCGCGTCGCCGTCGAGGCCGCGCGGCACCGACACATGAAGCGCAATGTCTTCCACGTGCGCGTCGACGTCACCGTCGCCCACGGGGAGATCGTCGCCTCGGGCGACACCACCGCGCCCGCGCCGCACGAGAACATCTACGTCGCGGTGCGCGACGCCTTCGACGAGGTCCGCCGTCGCCTCGAGGAGCACGCGCAGCGGATCCGGGGCGAGGTGAAGAACCACAGCGTGCGCCGCACGGGCTGAAGACACGGCCCCGCGGGCAGCCGAGCGAGGCAGGCCTCGGCCGGGCTCCGCCGCGTTCGGCGATCATGCTAGAACCCGCCCCATGACGATCCTCGAGGTGGCTAACCTCGCGTTCGGATACGGCGCGGACCAGCTCTTTCAAGGTGTGACGTTCTCTCTCGAAGCGGGGGAGCGCGCCGCGCTCGTCGCGCCCAACGGGGCCGGCAAATCCACGCTGATGCGGCTGATCGCCAAGGAGATCGTGCCCGACTCCGGGCTCGTCGTGGTCAAGCGCGACATCCGCGTCGCCTACGCCCGGCAGTCGCACGAGCTGCCCGCGGTGGGCACCGTGTTCGACGCGTTCCTCTCGGGCTTCTCCGAAGTCCTCGCCTTGCGGCACGAGCTCTCCGAGGCCCAGCACGGCGCCGCCTCCGGGACCGACGTCGCGCTCTCGCGCCTCGTGCGCGCGACGGACAAGTACCACCTCGCGGGCGGCGACGAGCTCGAGCGCCAGGTGACGATGATCGCCCAGCACCTCGGCTTCACCGACGCCGACATGGAGCGGCCGATGTCGAGCCTCTCCGGCGGCGAGCAAGGTCGCCTCCGCCTCGGCATCGCGCTGGCGCAGGCGCCCGATCTCTTCCTGCTCGACGAGCCGACGAATCACCTCGATCTCGACACCATCGCCTGGCTCGAGAAGCACCTCGCCGGCCTCGGCAGCGCGATGCTCGTCGTGTCCCACGATCGCGCGTTCCTCGACAACGTCTGCAACATCACGATGGAGCTCGGGCGCCGCAGCTTCCGCTCGTACCCGCTCAAGTACACGGACTACGCGATCGCTCGCGAGGAAGACCTCGCGAGGGAGCGCGAGCTCGTCGAGCGCCAGGAAAACTTCGTCGCCAAGACCGAAGACTTCATCCGCAAGAACATCGCCGGCCAGAAGACGAAGCAAGCGCAGAGCCGGCGCAAGATGCTCGACAAGATGGACACGCTCGATCGCCCCGAGGACATCTGGGCGTCGGCCGAGAAGGTGAGCTTCCGCTTCGTCCCCGCGCCGCGCACGGGGGACATCGTCCTCGACGCGCGCGGCCTCGGCGCCACGCGCGGCGATCGCCGGCTCTTCTCCGGCGTTGATCTCCTGGTCCGCCGCGGCGAGCGCATCGGCATCGTCGGGCCGAACGGATCCGGCAAATCGACGCTGCTCAAGCTCCTCGCGTGCGTGGGCGCGCCCGAGGATCTCGGCAGCGTGCGCCGCGGGACGAACCTCTGCGAGGGCTACTTCGATCAGCACCTCGGCTCGCTCGATCCTGGCAACAGCGCGGTCGAAGAGATCCGGCGCGTGAAGGGCGATCTCAACATCGACGCAGCCCGGCAGTACCTCGCGCGCTTCCGCTTCTACGGCGACGAGACGCTGCGGCGCGTGAGCGGCTACTCCGGCGGCGAGCGCAGCCGGCTCGCGCTCGCGAAGCTCTTGCTCGAGCCGCGCAACCTGCTCTTCCTCGACGAGCCGACGAACCACCTCGACATCCCCGCCGCGGAGATCCTCGAAGAGGCGCTCGGGAATTTCGAGGGCACGGTGCTGCTCGTCTCGCACGATCGCCGCTTCCTCGAGGGCGTGACGACGCGCATCGTCCACGTGCGCGACGGCGAGGTCGACGTCTACCCCGCGGGCTTCAAGGACTACGAAGAGAACCTCGCGCGCGCCGCCGCGAAGGCCGAGAAAGAAGCCGCGATCGACAAAGAGCGAGAGCGCGAGCTTTCGCGCGGCAAGCACCGCGCCTCGAATCGCCCGGCCGCGCCCGCGCCTGCGCCCGTCGTCAGGGACGAGGCGCCGCGCCAGACGCGCAACGTGAAGCGGACCGCATCGACGCGGCCGGGCAACATGCCGCCGGCGCCGCCGAGCGACGATCCCGTCGCCCGTCGCCGCGCCTTCGAGAACGAGAAGGCCAACACGCGCGCCCTCGAGCGCAAGCGCAAGCGCGTGAAGGAGCTGGAGACCGAGATCGCCGCCGGCGAGATCGAGCTCGAGCGAAGGCGCGAAGAGCTTCGCCAGGATCCCAACGGCGACTGGTCCAAGCTCGCGGGCATGGCGCGCGAAGAGCAAGCGCTGGCCAGGAAGGTGGAGTCGGCGATGGCAGAGTGGCTGTCACTCTCCGACGATCTCGGCGCCACCGAATCTGCAGGAGGAGACGCATGAAGCCGATTCACCGGGCGCTCGCGGCGCTCCTCGTGGCAAGCTCGATTGGCACTCTCGCGAGCGGCTGCTCCCACAAGAAAGACGACGGCACGGCGCCGGCCGCCCAGCAGCAGAACCTCCCCGCGCTCACCATCCGCGACGACACGCCGGATCTCATGCTCACGTGGATCGACGACAAGGGCGATCCTCACGTCGAGATCCACCCCGCCGACGTCCCCGCCCAGGGCCGCGCCCTCGTGCGCGTGGTCGTGGCCGATCGCGAGGACGGCACGAAAGACTCGTTCTACGTGGCCGATTTGACGCACAAGGGCGCCGACGGTGCGTACGCCACCGAGACGATGTCACGCCGCATGTGGGAGGCCGAGATCGAGAGGCGCCGCGCCGCGTACATCGCCAGGACGGCGCCTCCGCCGCCGCCCGTGCCCACTGGCGCGCCGGGCACGCCGCCGCCGGCAAACGGCCCTGGCGACAAGGCCCCTGCCGGCGGGCTCACGGTGATCATCTACGGCGCCTCGTGGTGCCGGCCGTGCCACGAGGCGCAGGGTTACCTCAAGTCCAAGGGGATCGCGGTGATCATGAAGGACATCGAGGAAGATCCCGGCGCCGCGACCGAGATGCGCCAGAAGCTCGAGCGCAGCGGGCAGCACGGCGGGAGCATCCCTGTCATCGACGTGAAGGGCCAGATCCTCGTGGGCTACAGCTCGGGCGCGCTCGACCGGGCCCTCGCCCGAGCCGCGAGCGGCGCGGGCGGGCCGACTGGCACCGTGCTTTGACCGACACCCGCGCTGGCATCACGCCTGCAGGTGGGGTGTATTCTCTTCTTGCTCCAGGTTGAGCTGAAACCAGGGCCGATCGTCAGCTGCCTTTTACTGAGGCGCACAGAGTGCCACACAGCGGTGTCTTGGCATCACCCCCACCCGGCGGTTTCGCGAGCATTCGAGCTGCCGGACGGTGGCCCGACGGTTGCTAAAAGCGCGGACCAGACCGGACGGAGCTTGCGAAGAAGGGGGTGAGTCAGCCGCGCCACGGACGTGGTGCAGCCGGCTGCTCGCGTGATCTCACGCTGCGAGAGCGTGGTCGCAGGTCGTCCGACGGTTGCAACGGTGCACACGAAGGAGAGACCGATGAAGAAGAACAACGATGGTCGTGGCTTTGCGTCGATGGATCCCGAGCGACAGCGCGAACTCGCCAGCGAAGGGGGGCGCGCGGCGCACGAGAGCGGCAACGCCCACGAGTGGAATTCGAGGGAGGCCGCGGCGGCGGGTCGCCTCGGCGGCCTCGCGGCGCATCATCACAGCAACGCGGCGCTCCATCACGAGACCGCCGCGCATCACCATCGCGAGGCCGCGCGGCACCAGGCCGCGTCACGTCCGGGCCCACCTCCTCGACGATACCCATGAACTCGTGGCCGAGGGCCATGGGTTTCAGCTGCGGCAGATACCCGTTGTAGATGTGGAGGTCCGATCCGCAGATCGCCGTGGAGGTGATCCGGAGGATCGCGTCGCCGGGCTGTTCGATGCGGGGATCGTCCACGGTGTCGATCCGGACGTCAGTGGGCTTGTGAAAAACGAGTGCCTTCACGTCGACTCCTTCAGGAATGGGCCATCAACAGGGCAGGCGCGGGCTAGAGCGCCGAACGGGTTGAACCATCATTAATTTCAATCACTTACGCCGCTGCCCTGTACATGCGCTGGGCCTCTTCCAGGTTCTGGATGGCAGAGGAGCGGCGCAAGTCGAACAGATTCTTCCGCACTCCGATGTACCGAGCACTGTCCCCTTTGCGAGCTG
>JANYGI010000124.1 GCA_025362495.1 Byssovorax sp.
ACATCCGTGGCCCTCTCTTCCGCGAGCTGGCCCGTAGACCCGAGGTGGGAGCCCGGTGCGGGAAATCCGCTCGCCGGGTTCTGTCCGGGGGGCGGCCCGAAAGGGCCGTCCCTACCGGGACCGGAGACGCAGAGGCGCAAAAAGGCCCGGAGCAGAGAAGAGGAAATAAAAATTTCTTCTCTCCTCTCCTCCGGTTGCGTCTCCGCGCCTCTGCGCCTTTGCGTTAAATTCTCCTCTCTTCTCCGCTGTTCTCGCTCGTCAGCGCAGCGACGCTCGACCGTCGGCGAGGAGCGCCTCGAGCGCTGCAACATCGCGCACGGGGGCCGAGCAGGCCCGCCCGCGGCACACGTACGCGACGGTGACGCCCGGCTCGCCCGTCTTGCCCGCGGCCGCGATCGGCGCCGCGGCGAGCGACTCGGGGCGCGACGGATCGACGTGGATCACGCTGCGGTTCGGCAGGTACGCGTGGAACGCGACGTCGGCGAGCGCGCGCGTCGCCGGTGAATCGATGGGGCCGACGAGCACCACCTCGGTGCTGCCGTTCACGAGGCGATCGAGCACGAGCAACGTCTGGCTCATGCCCATCGCCGTCTCCATCGCCGCGCCCGCGATCAGCGTGAGCTGCTTCTCGCCCGCCGCGAACTGCGACTCGTCGCTCGTCGTCCCGACGCGCAGGCAGAGCAGCGCGGCCATCGCCGCGGCGGAGGGGATCGCCTGATCGTAGGCGTCCTTGGTCCGGGTGATCAGCGTGTCGCCATCGTCGGGCGAGAACCAGAAGCCGCCCTCGCCGCGGTCCCAGTGGTGCTCGACCATCGCGGCGCAGATCGCGCGCGCGTGCGCGGCGTAGCGCGGCTCGCCGGTGGCCTCGAAGAGGTCGATCGCGGCGTTGCCGAGGTAGGCCTGATCGTCGAGGAAACCAGGGCGATCCGACGCGGCGACGCCGTCCTTGAAGTAGCGGCCCACGCGCCCGTTGCGGACCAGCTTTTCCGCGATGGCGTCGAAGCCTCGCTCCGCGGCGGCGACCCACGCGGGCTCGGCGAGGGCGCGGCCGGCGTCGGCGAGCGCGCCGAGGAGCAGACCGTTCCAGCTCGCGAGGACCTTGTCGTCGCGCGTGGGTCGCTCGCGCTTCTCGCGGTGGGCCAGCATCGCGCGCGTCGCTTCGGCGAGCGCCGCGGTGGCCGTGGCGACGTCGACGCCGAGCTCGGCGGCGACGCGCTCCACCGGCACCACGTCGGAGAGGACCGTCGCGCCGCTCTTCTCGAAGTTGCCCGCGGGCGTGATCCCGAAGTGGAGGCGCGCGGCTTCGCGAGGGAGCCCCGCGCTCACCGCGGCCTCGAGATCGCCCGGCGTCCACACGAAGAACGTGCCCTCGTGCCCTTCCGAGTCAGCGTCCTGTGACGCGAAAAAGCCGCCGCTCGCGTCGCGCATTTCGGCGAACAGGTAGCCGACGATCGCCCGCGCCGTCGCCGCGTACTCCGGCGCGCCGAACACGCGCCACGCGTCGACGTGGAGGCGGAGCAGCAGGGCGTTGTCGTAGAGCATCTTCTCGAAGTGGGGGACGAGCCAGCGCTCGTCGGTCGAGTAGCGCGCGAAGCCGCCGCGCAGGTGATCCCAGATGCCGCCCGCGCGCATGCGATCGAGCGCGAGCCGGACGCGGCCCTTCGCCACGCCGTCGTCGTCGCGCACGCCCACCCGCAGGAGCACGTCGAGGGCCATGGTGTTGGGGAACTTGGGGCGCGAGCCGAAGCCGCCGTTCGTGTCGTCGAAGCGCTCGCCGAGCGCGCGCGCGGCCCGCCGGAGCGCGTCGGGGCCGACGTCGGGCGTGCCCGCGGGCGAGCGCTGCACGCGGCCGATCGCGGCGGTGATCTCCTGCGCTTGCTCCTCGACCTCGCCCCGCTGCGTGGCGTACGCATCGGAGAGCGCCGTGAGGATCTGGGGGAAGCCCGGCATCCCGAATTTTTCGTGGGGAGGGAAGTACGTGCCGCCGAAGAACGGGCGCTGATCCGGCGTGAGGAACACCGTGAGCGGCCAGCCGCCCGAGCGCCGCATCAGCTGCACGACGAGCTGGTAGATCTGATCGAGATCGGGGCGCTCTTCGCGGTCGACCTTGATGCACACGAAGCGCTCGTTCATCAGCGCGGCGATGGCCTCGTCCTCGAAGGACTCGTGCTCCATCACGTGGCACCAGTGGCAGGCCGCGTAGCCTACCGAGAGCAGGATCGGCTTGTCTTCGCGGCGCGCCCGCTCGAGCGCCTCGGCGCCCCAGGGGTACCAGTCGACGGGGTTGTTGGCGTGCTGGAGGAGGTAGGGAGAAGACTCCCGGGAGAGGCGGTTCGGGGTTGCCATCGCCCGCGGGACGTAACGTCACCCGCGGGCGATGGGAAGACCCCTGGAGCCTGATGACCAGGCTCAGGACGCGATCAGCGCAGCGTGATCGCCAGGTTGTAGACGAACTGGCCGGACGTGTCGCCGACCGACTGCGCGCCCGGGGCCGCCTCGACGAGCAGGTAGTACGTGCCCGCCGCGAGGTTGTGCGCATAGGCGTCGGCCGGGGTCGCGCCCGTGCCGTCGATCAGCGAGCAGAAGCCGCGGCCCGAGTCGTCGTCGCCGCCGAGGGCCACGCCGTTGGAGTCGAAGAGCGTGACGAAGCTGTCGATGTCGTCCGACTCGCAGGTCTCGGCGTTGCCCTCGACGATCTCGGCGCGCAGCGATTTGCCTGCGGGGACCGTGATCTTGAAGTAGTCCGAGTCGGTCCCGAGGGCGTGGTTGCCGCCGATGACGACGTCGGAGCCGGGGAAATTCGTCGCCGTCGCGCGGGTGTCGTTGGGCTCCACTTCGAAGCCGGCGCTGGCCTCGAACTTCGCCTGGAGCAGGTAGCCGGCGATCGGCAGCGAGTTGGTGCGCTCGACGACCGACACGTAGTAGCTGCCGATGGGCAGCGAGACGACGACCGCCGAGCAGGTCGAGATGCCGCTGTTGTCGTCGGTGTAGAGCAGCGCGCCCACGCTGTCGTAGACCGCCAGCGTCGTCTGGATCGAGCAGTCGGTGCCGCTCGGATCGAAGGTCTCGAGCCGCACGATCGTCGGCTGCGCGAGGGTCATCTTGAAGAAGTCCTCGTCGAGGGCGGGGCTGATCGCGCCGGTGATCACCGTGCTCGCAGTGATCTGCACCGGCGACGCATCGGCGCCGGCGAGGTCGTTGTTGGGCTCGACCTCGGCCGTCGTCTCGAGCAGGCAGGTCGCGCCGCAGCCGTCGCCGGCCGTGGTGTTGCCGTCGTCGCACGTCTCGGGGGCGTCGATGAAGCCGTCGCCGCAGACGGCGATGCGGTCGCACGTCGCGGTGCAGTTCGCGCCGCCGTCGCACTCCTCGCCGCCCTCGACCTTGCCGTTGCCGCAGATCGCGGTGGCCTTGATCTGGAGCATGTACGCGGGGATCAAGGTGTTGTTCTGGAAGTCCTCGACCTTGACGAAGTAGGTGCCCGCCGCGAGGTGACGCGCGAGTGGATCGACCGTGGGATCGATGCGCGAGCAGGTGCTGATCCCGCCGTCGTCGGCCGAGGTGACCACCGTGGTGCCGTCGGCCGCGTAGAGCGTGACCACGGTGTCGACGCCGGAGCAGGAGCCGGGGCCCGTGCCGTCGAAGGTCTCGACGTCGAGGTCCGACGTCGCCGTGAGGACGACCTTGAAGTAGTCGACGTCGGTGCCGGGGGTGATCGCCGCGGTGATGAGCGCGTAGGGCGAGAAGGGCCCGTTCGCGGTCGCGCTGGTGTCGTTCGGCTCGGTCTCGGCCGTGGTCTCGAACGCGCACGTCGCGCTGCAGCCGTCGCCGGCCGTGGTGTTGCCGTCGTCGCACGACTCGGGCGCGTCGACGAAGCCGTCGCCGCAGACCGCCACGCGGTCGCACGTCGCCGTGCAGCCGGCGCCGCCGTCGCACTCCTCGGACCCGCTGACGACGCCGTCGCCGCAGAGGGCGTTGAACGTGACCAGCATCGTGTAGCCGGGGATCGCGGTGTTGTTCTGGAAGTCCTCGACCTTGATGAAGTAGGTGCCCGCGGGGAGGTGCCTCGCCGCGCTGTCCGCGGCCTTGGTCGAGTCGATCGCGCCGCAGCCGTTCACGCCGCCCTGATCACGCGTGACCAGGGTCGTCGTCCCGTCGGTCCCGTACAGGGTGACGACGGTGTCGATGGCCGCGCAGCTCGAGGGGCCGGTCGCGTCGAAGGTCTGGATCTTCAGATCGGCCGTCGCGGGCACGGTGATCTTGAAGTAGTCGAGATCGGTGCCGGGCGTGATCGCGCCGCTGAGGAGCGCGTTCGGCTTGAAGGGCCCGCTCGCCGTCGCCGCGGTGTCGTTGGGCTCGGTCTCGCTCTGCGTCTCGTACTGGCAGGTCGCGCTGCAGCCGTCGCCCGAGGCCGCGTTGGCGTCGTCGCACTGCTCGGGCGCGTCGACGAACCCGTCGCCGCACGTCGGCACGCGGTCGCACGTCGCGGTGCAGGCCGCGCCGCCGTCGCACTCCTCGTGGCCTTGCTTCTTCGCGTCGCCGCAGAGGGCGTCGAACGTCACCACGAGCGTGTAGCCCGGGATGGGCTTGAAGCTGTTGTAGGCCGCGACCTTCACGTAATACGTGCCGGCCGGCAGGTGGGCCACCGCGGGGCTGCCCTTGGAGTCGATCTTCGAGCACGCGTTGACGCCGGCGTCGTCGTCGGTGGCGATCACCGTCGTGCCGTCGGTGCCGATCAGCGTGAGCTGCGTGTCGATGTTGTTGCAGGTCGAGGGGCCCGAGGCGTCGAAGGTCTCGAGGTGCAGATCGGCCGTCGCGGGGACGACGATCGCGAACACGTCGGCGTCGGTCCCGGGCTGGATCGTGCCGTGGATGATCAGGCCGGGGCTCGGCGTGTACGGCCCGTTCGCCGTCGCGACGGTGTCGTTGCTGCCGGCCTCGGTGAACGAGTCGACGTGGCAGGTGCTGCTGCAGCCGTCGAGATCGACGCTGTTGCCGTCGTCGCAGGCCTCGGCGCCAGTCTTGATGCCGTCGCCGCAGATCGTGGTGCAGACGCTGGGCGCACCGGTGCAGGTGTAGCCCGCCTCGGGCTTGCACGTCGCGTTGCAGCCGTCGCCGGGGGTGGTGTTGTGGTCGTCGCAGGCCTCGCCGAGCGTGACGAGCCCGTCGCCGCAGATCGGCGTGCAGACGCTCGGCATGCCCGCGCACGCGGCGCCCGCCTCGATCGCGCAGGTGCCGTCGCAGCCGTCGCCGGCGACGGTGTTGTGGTCGTCGCAGGCCTCGCCGAGGGTGACGTTGCCGTCGCCGCAGATCGGCGTGCAGACGCTGGCCTCTCCCGCGCAGGTCGCGCCCGTCTCGATCTTGCAGTCCGAGTGGCAGCCGTCGCCGTCGTCGATGTTCTTGTCGTCACACGCCTCGTCGCTCGCCACGAGACCGTCGCCGCAGGTGCTCTTGCAGACGCTGGGCGAGCCGGCGCACGTGAAGCCGTGCTCGGGCTTGCAGCTCGCGTCGCAGCCGTCGCCGGCCTTGGTGTTGCCGTCGTCGCAGGCCTCGCCCGAGCCGACGTCGCCGTCGCCGCAGACCACGGGCATGCCGCCGGCCCCGGTGCTGCTGCTGCTGCTCGCGCTGCTGCTCGCGCCGCCGGTGCCTCCGCCCGCGCCGCCGGTGCTGCCGCTCGTGCTCGTCGTGCCGGGCTCGCCGCCCGTGCCGCCCGAGCTGCTGGTGTCGGAGATCTTGCTCCGATCGATGGTCGAGATCAGCTCGCACCCCAGCGTGCCGCCGGCGCCGACGCAGAAGATCAGGGCCGTCGCGATTTGCTTCGCCAACGCGGTCATGGGCCAATCCTTCGAGAAAAAAGGGAGGTTTCGTGCGAAGGCGCGGAGTGCCAGTCCCGGTCTTCGCGGAGCTTTCCCGCCCCGCGGGCGCGCGGCGGACGCCCAAGAGAAGGCGAAGGGCGCCGTGGGCGTCAAGCCGGATCGGATGACGCGGCTCGCTTACGAGCTTTCCTCCGGGCCGCCTTCACGCTACGCCGCCGCTCGCGGTAGGGGGCCCGCCGCTGAGGATCACGGCCGATCGCCGCCCAGCGGGCCGGGATCCGCGCCGCAGCTCGCTCCACCATGACGGAACTCGCGCTCATCTTCGGCATCAGCGCCCTCGGGCTCTGCTTCGCCGGCTACCTCGCGCGGTGGGTGCTCGCGCAGCCCGCCGGCGAGGGCGACATGCCGCGCTACGCCGCGCTGATCCGCGGCGTCGCCGAGACGTTCCACCGCAAGCAGAGCAGCACGATCGCGGCGGTCTCGGCCGTGCTCGGCGGGGCGATCTTTCTCGCGTACGGCCTGCTCCGGCGCGTGGGCGAGGTCGATCCCGTCCCGGCCCTCGAGCTCGGCATGTGGCTCACCACGTCGTTCGCGCTCGGCGTCGCCAGCTCCGTCGCCGCGGGGCACGTCGCGCAGTGGATCTCCACCCGCACCAGCGTGCGCGCGGCCGCCGCGGTCCGTCGATCGGTCGATCACGCCCTCCAGGTCGCGATCCGCGGCGGCGCGGTCAGCGGCCTGTTCCTCTCGGCCACGAGCCTCGTCGGCATGGCTGGCCTCTTTGCCGCGGTGCTCGCCTACAAGGGCGGCTTCGGCGCCGAGCCCGCCGCGGCGCTCAAGCTCGCGCCCACGATCCCCTGGATGATCGCCGGCTACGCGCTCGGCGCCTCGTTCGCGGCGCTCCTCGCCCAGCTCGGCGGCGGCACCTTCGCCAAGGCCGCCGATCTCGGGGCCGATCTCGCGGGGCAGGAGAGCGGCGTCGGCGAGGACCACCCCGAGAACCCCGCGACCATCGTCGATCTCGCGGGCGATCACGTGGGCGACTGCGCGGCGCGGGCCTCGGGCCTGTTCGAATCGACGGTCGCCGAGAACCTGGGCGCCATGCTCGCCGGCTCGCTGCTTTACCGCCAGAACGGCTCGATCCACAGCGCCCTCTCGGTGATGCTCTTCCCCCTTGTCACGCGGGCCTTCGGCCTCGTCGCGGGGATGTTCGGCGTGATGGTCGTCCGCACCGACGATCGCGAGGTGCCCCTGGCCGCGTTCGCGCGCGGCCTCTACGTCACGGCCGTCCTCCACGCCGTCGGCGTCGCCGGGGCTGCAAAATGGCTCCTCGGCGTGCACTGGGTCAGCTTCCTCGGCTGCGCCGGCGTGGGCATCGCCTCGGGGATCGCCTTCTTTCATGCCGTTTCCTACTACAGCGACGCCGCGAGGCGCCCGGTGCGCGAGCTCGCTGAAGCCTCGCGCGCGGGCCCGACGTTCACGTTGTTGCACGGCGTTGCCACGGGCCTCGAGAGCGCGGTCGCGCCCCTCGCGATCATCCTCGTCGCCACCTTCGCGGCGTACCGTCTCGGCGCTCGCACCGGCCTCGCCGAGGGCGGCCTCTTCGGCACCGCCGTCGCCACGATGGGCATGCTCGGCACCGCCTCGTACGTCCTCTCGATGGACGCGTTCGGCGCCATCGCCGACAACGCGGGCGGCCTCGTCGAGATGACGATCGCCCGGGATCGCCCCGACGTGCGCGGCCGGACCATGGTCCTCGACTCCGTCGGGAACACGCTCAAGGCCCTCACGAAGGCCTACGGCAGCGGCTCGGCTGCGCTCGCCTCGCTGCTGCTCGTGGCCGCGTACACCGACGAGGCGCGGCGCCGCGCGGGGCTCTCGGGCAAGGGCGCCGCCGCGTCGTCGATCAACCTCGCGCTCGATCGACCGGAGGTTTACCTGGGCGCGCTCGCGGGGATCCTGCTCGTGTTCTGGGTGGCGTCGCGCGCGATCCTCGCCGTCGCTCGGTCGGGGCGGCGCGTGCTCGACGAGGCCCGCCGTCAGCTCAAGGATCGGCCGGCCGGGTTCGTCCCGGACCACGAGGCCTGCGTCGAGATGGTGTCGCGCGTGGCCCTCCGCCACATGATCACGCCCGCCCTCGTCGCCGCTGGCACGCCGATCGCGGTAGGACTTGCCTTGCGCTTCGCGAGATCGGAGGATAATCCTCTGGTTGCCGCTGATTCGGTCGCGGCCCTGATCATGGCCGGAACGGTGGCCGGCGTCCTCGGCTCTCTCCTGCTAGGCAACGCAGGCGCCGCCTGGGATAACGCCAAGAAGTACATCGCGACCGGCGCCCACGGCGGCCGACACCTCGTGGATGAGACCGGCGCTCGCGTGGACAACCCGACGTACACCGCCGCCCTGGTGGGCGACACGTTCGGCGATCCGTTGAAGGACGCCGCCGGCCCCGCGATGCATGTCCTCGTCAAGATGCTGCCCGTAGTGACGATCGTGTTTTTGCCATTTTTCTTGTGATCGGCCTCGGCCCGCCAGGTTCCTGGCTAGCCGAGCTCGCTCCCTCCGCGCTTCACCCGACGAACCCTTTCGTCCCCCGAAAATCCCGCGCCTCTGCCGTTTCCGTCCGGCGCACGGGGTTCCCACGAAGACAACCGAGGCCTGTGCCCCCGATCTCCGACGCCTTGTCCACCCTGAGCGACCGCGGCCTCCGCCGGCTGCTCGGCGCTCGAACGTTCCTCCGCGGCCTGGAGTACTTCCGCCGTCGCGTCGTCGAGGACATCACCATCAACGAGATGACGGCCAGCGGCACGGTCCGCGCGTCCGACTCGGAGCCGTACCCGGTGCTGGTCGAGCTCACCCCCGACGGGATCAAATCGCAGTGCAACTGCCCCGCGTACGCCAAGGGCGGGCAGCACTGCAAGCACGTCGCGGCCCTGCTCATCAGCGTGCGCGATCAGGCCCGCGGCACGCAGCCGCGCCGTGATCCGCCGCCGATGCCGATGCCCGCGCTCCTGCCGCAGACGGCCCACGCGGGCGGGGGAGGGGACACGCCGAGCAAGCGGCTGAGGCGCCGCGATCGGCGCGGCCGCGTGCAGCCGGCGTCGACGATGGGCAACGGGGGAGGGCCGCCCAGCGCGCCGCACTCGCAGTCCTCGTCGCAGCCGTCCGAGCTCCGCGAGTCGCGCGTGGCGACGGCCACGTTCACGGCGGCGCCCGCGCAGGATGCCACGGCGCGCCAGACCGGCATCGGCGCCTGGCTCCCGCCCGAGGGCAAGAGCGGCGGCCGCCGCGTCGAGTTCCGCCTGCACGTCCGGCAGGGCGGGCTCACGATCACGGTCCTCGACACCGAGCAGCGCGTCCCCGTCCTCCCGTCGCAAGCGCTCGCCTGGCAGACGCTCTACCCGACGCCCGATCGCGACGCGCTCCGCCTGCTCGCCCGCTTCGAGAGCGGCAACCCGCGCCACCCCGCCGTCGACATCCGCGGCGAAGACGTGGCCGATCTGCTCCCGCTCCTCGAAGGCCAGCGCGTCCTCCTCGAGCCGGCGCTGATGCAGCTCCGCTTCGGCGACGAGCCGCTCAAGCCGCGCTTCGATCTCGAGCTCGTCGGCGGCGACACCATCATCGTCAAGGCCAGCTTCGAGCGCGCGGGCGACAAGCGGCGCTTCTCGCTGCTCCAGGGCGGCTGGTTCGAGGGCTGGCCCTCGTGGCAAATCGACACGCAAGAGGGCATCGCGCGCCGGATCGACAAGCGCGTTTCCCCCGCGGCGATGCGGCGTTTGTTGCGATCGCCCACCATCGGCGAGCCGATGCGCGAGCTGCCGCGGATCATCATGCAGGGCCTGCCGAAGATCGCCCTCGAGGTCGGCGCCGAGCTCCCCGAGCTCAGCCAGGTGGCCGACGTCGTCGACCTGTTACCGACGTTCCGCATGCGCGCCGGCGGCTCGCTCATCGACGCCCAGGTGCAGCTCTTCGCGGCCTACGGCGACGAAGAGATCGAGGTCCGCGCCGACGGGATCTCGCTCCCGGTGATCATCCAGCCGCCGGAAGAAGGGATGAAGCGCGCCCGCTGCATCCGCGTCGACATCGCCGCGCAGCAGCAGGCCGCGGCCAAGCTCAACGCGCTCGGCCTCAAGCCCGACGAGACGGGCGAGTCGTTCGTCGCCAGCGGCGACGCCGCGATCCGCTTCTGGAGCGAGGGCCTGGCCGAGCTCCCCGACGACTGGGATCTCTTCGTCCCGGAAGACCTCGTCGATACCCAGGTCCGCCACAAGCCGATCGGCGTCTTCGCCAAGGTCACGAGCGGGATGGACTGGCTCAACGTCAAGCTCACCTACGAGAGCGAGGGCATCGCCGTCGATCGCGACGAGCTCCGCCGCTGCATCGCCCAGGGCAAGAAGTACGTGCGCCTCGAAGACGGCTCGTTCGCGGCCTTCGATCCCGATCAGGTCAAGGCGATGATGGAGCGCGAGGTCGAGATCCTCACGGCCGCCGGCAAGTCGGGCAAGCTCGCGCTGGCCCACGCCGGACGCGTCCAGGAGCTGCTCCAGCAGGCGCAGGGATCGAGCGTCACCGCCAGCGCGCGCGAGCTCTTCCAGAAGCTCGGCGGCATCGAGGAGATCGAGGCCACGAAGAAGCCTCGCAACCTCAAGGCGACGCTGCGGCCCTACCAGGAGGCCGGCCTCTCGTGGCTGAAGTTCATCCACGACATCGGCTCGGGCGGCGTCCTCGCCGACGACATGGGCCTCGGCAAGACGGTCCAGACCATCGCGCTCCTCCTCGCCGTGAAGCAGGAAGAGAAGCACCTGCGCACGCTGATCGTGGCGCCCACCAGCGTCGTCACCAACTGGGAGCGCGAGCTGGCCCGCTTCGCGCCGACGCTCTCCGTGGCCCTGTGGCACGGCGCGGATCGCAAGGAGCAATCCGAGGCCGTGAAGGAGGCCGAGGTCGTGATCACCAGCTACGCGCTGCTCCGTCGCGACGAAGAGTTCCTCTCCAAGCTCGACCTCACCTACGCGATCCTCGACGAGGCGCAGCACATCAAGAACCCGATGAGCGCCACCGCCGCTGCGGCGAAACGCCTTCATTCCAAGCGTCGATTGGCCCTCACCGGCACGCCGATCGAGAATCGGCTCTCCGAGATCTGGTCGATCTTCGACTTCGTCTCGCCGGGGCTCCTCGGCCCGCTCGATCGCTTCGAGCAGAAGTACAGCCGCCCGATCGAGGCCGGCGACTACAAGACGGCGCAGCGCCTCCGCTCGACGATCCACCCGTTCATCCTGCGGCGCACGAAGAGCGAGGTCGCCAAGGATCTCCCCGAGAAGATCGAGACGGATCAGATCTGCGATCTCACGGGCGAGCAGCGCAACGTCTACATGGCCGTCGCGAAAGAGGTCCGCGCCCAGGTCCTCGGCGAGGTCGAGCGCGTCGGCCTGGCGAAGAGCCAGATCCAGATCCTCGCGGGCCTCACGCGGCTGCGCCAGGCGGCCTGCGACCCGCGCTTGCTCGGCCTCCCGCGCGACTACAGCGACGAGGACTCGGGCAAGCTGGTGGCCCTGCGCGAGCTGATCTCCAACGCGGTGGAGGGCGGCCACAAGGTGCTCGTCTTCAGCCAGTTCGTGATGATGCTCAAGATCATCGAGAAGGCCATGAAGGAAGACTCGGTGCCCTACGAGTACCTCGACGGCTCCACGAAGGACCGCCAGGAGCGCGTCGACAACTTCCAGAACAACCCCTCGGTCCCGGTCTTCCTGATCAGCCTCAAGGCGGGCGGCACGGGCCTCAACCTCACGGCGGCGGATACCGTGATCCACTTCGATCCGTGGTGGAACCCGGCCGTCGAGCAGCAGGCCACCGACCGCGCCCACCGCATCGGCCAGACCAAGGTCGTCAACGCCTACCGCCTCGTCGCGGCCGGCACGATCGAGGAGAAGATCCTCCTGCTCAAGGCCAAGAAGCGCGAGCTGGTGGCGTCGGTCCTGAGCGAGGACGCGGGCGGCGCGAAGAAGCTCACCAAGACCGATCTGGAAGAGCTGTTCGCCGTCGACTGAGCCTCCAGGTCTGATGTGAGGCGGGCCTCCGTGCCCGCCCCATGGAGTCTCTCGAGCGACCACACTCTCATCCGGATCCGCTCTGCCTGAACCTATTTCAGAAGGCGCACGCGGCTCGAGCTGGTCCATGTGGCGGGCACGGAGGCCCGCCCCACACCGGAAGGCATTCCTGCTCAGGATCACTCGGAACGCAAAAGCAAGAAAGCCCCCCGGGCCGCGAGGCCAAGGGGGCTTCTTTTTGCCTTTAAATCAAGGCTATTTTTTGTTCTTACCGCTGATCACCATCAGGTGATACTTGCCGAACTCGCTCTGGCCGAGCGTGAACAGCACCTCGATCAGCAGGCGGTACGGCGTCGTCGTGTCGGCGACGATGATCGCCTCCGACGTCGAAGGATCCTGCCCCTTGGCGGCGCGGATCGCCTTGTCCGTCTCGCGCGCGTGCTGCAGCGAGTTGGCGAGCGGCACGATGTACATGTCGTTCGGGCCGCTGCGCTTGTACTTGGCGTCGACGCCCGACTGCGCGAGCTGCTCCCGCGAGGGCAGCAGCACGACGGGGTTGGGATCGTCGCCGACGAGGATCTGCGACTTCGAGATCACGACGACGACGCCCTCTTGCGCCGCCTCGGTGCGCATCACCGAGGCCGGGAGCGAGAGGTCCTTCGACTGCGGCGTCGAGGCCGACGACGCCGCCACGGTCTTCAGCATGAAGACCAGGATGATCGTCATCAGATCGAGCATCGCGGTGATGTTCAAGAAGTCGATCTCCGGCTCCTTGAAGTTGCGGCGCTTGGCCTTGCGCAGCGCCGCCTTGAAGCGGACGATGCTGCCGCTCTTCGCCGCGGGCGGCGGAGGACGGTTCGAGGCCGGGCCCGGCGTACCCGAGGGCGGACGCACCGAGCCGCTCATCGCGCCGCTCCGAAGTGGACTTCGGGGAAGAGCTCTTCCTCGTTGTCGTTGCGGAGCGAGTCCATCACGTCGATCACCGTCTTGTACTCGACGCCGGGGTTCGCCGTGATCGTCACCTGGGTCTCCTCTTTGAACGCGCTGTTCGCGTTCTTGAGGCGCTTCGCGCACGCCGTCAGGCTCTTGAAGTCGTAGTCGTCGCCGACCTTCGGCACCGTGATGCCGCTGCCGACGTCGTTGCAGCCCGTCGCGATGTTGCCGCTCGAGGTCTTCAGCGTGATGCCCTGCGTGACGATGAAGCACGCCAGGTTCAGCGACTTCGTCGATGGATCGACGCGCACCTTGCCGCCGCCGATGGCGGGCGGCGTGGTGTCGATCGACGCGACGAACGACACCGATATGCTCGCCAGCACGAACATCATGATGTTCGTGATGATGTCGAGGTACGGGATGATGTTGAGCTCACCCGCCTCGTCGCCAGGCGCCGGCTCGTGCGGCTGCGAGAGCCGTCGAATCCGGGAGCGCTGGGCGGCGCTGAGCGGGGCGTCTGTGGGGTCGGCCATGGGGGGCGCCGATCGGGCTAGTAGCCCGTCTTCCCGCTGACGGTGAGCAGGTTGAACACGCGCTCGGTCGTCGACTCGAGATCGTGCTGGATGTTCTTCGACCGCGTGTGAAGAAACACGTGCGCGATCATGCAGACGACGGCGATGCTGAGGCCGAACGCCGTGTTGTACATGGCCTCGGCGATGCCGTTCGACAGCATGCGCTGCTTGTCGGACGCCGAGAGGCCCTGCGCCGCGATCGACGCGAAGGTCCGGATCAGACCGGCGACGGTGCCGATGAGGCCGATGAGCGTCGCGATGTTCGCGAGCGACCACAGCGTGGCGATCCGCTTCTCCACCGCGGGCTTGAGCTCGGACAGCTTCTCCGAAAGCGCGGCGTCGATCTCGTCGGCGCCCTTGTTGGCGTGCGTGAGGCCCGCCTTCACGAGCTGCAAGATCGGGTAGTCGCTCGCGTCGCACAGCTTGATCGCCCGGTCGATGTTACCGGCCGCGACGAGCTTCTTGATCTGGGCGAAGAACTCTTTCGAGTTCACCCGGTAGCGCCCGAGCTGGAAGGCCGCCCTCTCGACGATGATCGTCAGCACGATCGCGGAGACGACCAGGTTGAACATGAGGAACGTGGGATTGTCCTTGATGGCGGCAAGCGCCCCGCCCTCGGTCCCACCACCCTCGGCCGCCAACATCAGCAGATGACGCATCCTCGAAGTCCCTTTCTCTGCGTCGCCAAGTCGATACGCTCTCACGTTCTTGCGACGAACAAAACGCGACTTTTCGCGCCTCGCGGCGACTATAGCCGCCGCTTCTCCGTGGACGCAAGCTTCCCCGAACGGTCGACCCTTCGTGAGGTGCGCTTTCTTGACGGATGAGGGGGAGCCGACCCTCGCGCACCCTCGCTCACCCCGCGCTTCGACGGGGCTCCGGCTCACCGGAGCAGCGAGGCGGCGCCGCGACCGCACGGAAAAAGAAGAGCGCGACGCGACACGCCGCCGCGGTCGGGCCGCGCTTCGCCGACCGAGTGCGTTCTCAGCGTAAGGTTTTGCTCGTACGCTAACGAGATCGCAGGCCAAATCTTGCTTGACGTGCGCGGGTCCGACTCGCGAAGATGCGCGGCTGCCGACGCTTGAACCCACGCTTCCCACGTTCCTCGAGGTGGCCGAGAGGTGCGCAGGACGAATCGGGGTCTCGAGTGTCGGCGACGATATCGATCTCGGTGGCGCGACGACGAACGAAGCGTCCACCGATTTCGACGATGGAGACGACGACGAACGCTTGCAGATCGGAGCACCGGTCGGCTAGCGTCCCACCCGCGTCAGCGCGGGCTCCACAATCTCTCGACACGTTGGATCCCGCGCGGATGACGGCAGGAGCAAAAAGAGACTGTGAAGGCGGAATGCGGATCAAAGATGCAATCGAAGCTCGATTTTCGAGGAACCGAACGCGTGATCCGATGGTCCGAGCGCACTCTCCGGAGCTCGAACAAGGTTTCTCGGTTTTGAGGCCACACATCATCGAACGGTGACGCGCGGCCTCTCAACGGAGGGCGCTCGGCGAATTGGAGGACAACGAAGATGCACGGAGCATACGCACATTTTGTAGAGGGTGGATGGGGCATGTGGCCTATCCTTTTCTGGTCGATCGTGACCATCGGCATCATTGTTGAGCGCGCCCTCTTCCTGTTCGGCTCGTCGATCAACAAGGATGTCTTCCTCGCCACGATGCAGAAATGCATCCTCGCGGGCGACGTCGGCAAGGCCGTGAAGATGTGCTCGGCGGCGAACGCGCCCCTCGCGCGCATCGTCCAGGCGGGTCTCGTCAAGGTGAATCGCCCCGACGAAGAGGTTCAGGCCGCCATGGACGAGGCCGCGCTTCGCGAGCTCCCCAAGGTCAGCGCCCGCACCGCATACCTGGCGCTCCTCGCCAACCTGGCGATGCTCTCGGGCCTCCTCGGGACCGTGACGGGCCTCATCAAGTCGTTCGGCGCCGTCGCCGGCGGCTCGATCGATCCCAGCCAGAAGGCGACCATCCTCGCCAACGGCATCTCGGAGGCCATGAACTGCACCGCGTTCGGTCTCGGCGTCGCCATCGTCGGCCTCATCGGCTTCGCCATTCTCAATGGCAAGACGCAGGGCATCGAGGACGACATCAACGAGGCGTCCGTGCAGATCCTGAACCTCGTCGTCGCGAATCGCCAGAAGGTGAACGTCGCGGCGGTGAACCAGGCCGCGTAAGCACCGAGGTTCGTTCGATTGGTGGGCACCCTCGGGTCGCCCACCTCCTCCAGGGTCCGTGGGGGAGCGCGGCGTCGCAAGGTGCAGCGCTCCCCGCCTCGGAGGCCCGCACAGCAGTTTCGAGTAGCACGCACGGCGTCCGTTTCGTGGACGCCCCCAGATTGAGCGGAGGTTCCCCGTGGGTGGTGTAGACGTCGATACCGGTGGCAAGAAGCGGTCGACCAACAGCGAAATCAACATGGTCCCGTTCATCGACCTGTTGTTCGTCACGGTGGCGTTCCTCCTGATCACCGCGGTGTGGGTCACGAACTCGCGCATCAACGCGGACGCGCAGGTCCCCGGCCCGCCGGACCCGAACAAAGAGCTGACTCCGCAGACTCCCGAGAAGGTTCTGAACCTTCACATCGGCGAGAACGATTTCGGCCTCGTGTGGAAGCAGGGCGCGACGGTCGTGAGCGAAGTGAAGGTCCCGAAGACGCCTGTCGAGCTCGGCGACGGCTCGACGAAGGTCCTCCGCTACCCGGACCTCGCGAAGAAGATCGAAGAGGAGTGGAAGGCCCAGGGCGGCCACCGCGACGCGAGCGACAAGAAGCTCGATCAGTGCATCCTCTACAGTGATAACCGGACCCAGTTCAAAGAGCTGGTGGCCGTCCTCGATGCGCTCTACTCCCCGAAGCGGGAGATGATCCTCGGCAAAGAGACGAAGAAGATCCCGGTCTTCAACATGACGTTTTCCGTGCGTTGAGTTTCGATGGGGCCGCAAGCGGCCCCAGGTCGATGGGCCGCTAGCGGCCCAAACCCTCGGACTTTGCTAGGACTCTCGGAGCAAGACCCACGATGGATAGGTACAACCCCAAAGCCCACCACAACCCGCACGCCCACGTCATTCACGCGCCCGGCGCGCGCCTGATGCACGGCGTGAAGCTCCGGTACGTGTGGAACAAGGTGCAGGGGCACGGCCACCGAAGCCCGAACGCCAGCCTCAACTTGGTGAGCTTCATCGACTTCCTCTCGGTCATCGTGATCTTCCTCCTGATGTCGTTCTCGGCGTCGGGCGAGATCGCGGTCGACAAGAACGTCACCCTGCCCAAGGCCGAGAACGTGGAGGCGATCATCGACGCCCCCATGGTGGCCGTGAACGGCAACCAGATCCTCGTCGACGGCGTGCAGGCCGGGTCGACCCGCTCGATCGAAGAGCTCGGTCGCCTCCAGAAGATCGACGAGCTCTTCGCGCTGTTGAAGAACAAGCGCGAGCTCTGGAAGCAAGTCCAGCCGAACAAGCCGTTCCCCGGCGTCTGCATCTTGCAGGTCGATCAGAACGTGTCCGCGCTCGTGGTGAAGTCGGTCTTCCAGACGGCGGCGTTCGCGGGTTACCCGAACGTCAGCTTCATGGTCGGCAAGATCCCCTCGACGTCCGGCGCCGCCCCGGCGGCGGAGTAGCTCTCCCTCCCTTCTCACCTTCAGTCCTTTCCCGAGCACCCCATGTCGTCCTCCGAGGAGCAAGAGCCGCGGAAGCGGGGGCTGCCCGCCGTCCACGCCGCGCGCGACGCTCGCGCCGCCGGCAAGGCGCGTTACCCGTCCGTGAAGTTCTGGGGCTACAGCGGCCTCATCCTCGCGGTGGGCGCCATTCTCAACTGGAAATGGTCGAACAACGAGGTCGAGAGCGCGCGCCAGGCGCTGATGGCGCGGCAGCGCGCGACGACCATCGAGCTCGGACCGCGGTGGTTCCCGGTGCGCGACAAGATCGAGCACTGGACCACCGAGCTGGCGGGTGAGCCGGGCGCCGAGATCATCGATCGCGACGCGCTGAAGAGCTGGGATTTCCGCGACAAGGCCGGCATCTATCTCCGGCTCCGCGTGCAGGACGCGAAGACGCCCGAGTCGATCCGCGCGGGCGCGAAGGACTCGCTCCGGGACGCGTTCACCTCGTGCCTGATGCACACCGCGAACCCCAACCCCACGGCCGGCGCCGAGTGCAAGCGCACGCGCGACTGCCCCTCGGGTGAGTTCTGCAACGAGCAGGATCACTGCTCGAAGCTCGCGCAGCCGTTCAACCTCCGCGAGGGCTACCGCGCGATGCGCGACCTCACCGACGACTGGATCCACGAGGTCCAGGACGCGAGCACCGATCTCCGGCTCCGCGCGCTCGTGGGTGGCTTCGACGACGCGGTCCGCGACGACATCCCGCGCGTGGTCGAGGTGCTGCAGCGCGCTCAGTACCTGCTCGTCGTGCTCGACGAGGACGTGCCGGGCATGGCGCTCCCGGGGGCCGACGCCGGCCCCTCCGCAGCGGCCGAGGCCATCCAGGCCGCCGCGCACCTCGCGCGCGTCGGCGTGTGGCGCCTGAGCGACGGGAAGCAGGTCCTCCGGCTCCGCCGCGAGGCCGGCGGGCAGCTCCTCGGCGCCACGCCGTCGGTCGACGCCGAGGTCCTCGCCTCGCGGGCCCGCCAGGCCAACAGCTGCGCCCTCGCCCTCGAGGTCCGCAACGCCATGGGCGACACCAGCGCCGGCTCGGTCCCCGGGCAATAGTTGCAGCAGCAACGAGATCGTTGGAGCTCCAACGATTTCGTCGGGGTCGCTAGCGCGCGCGGCAGAGGACGTGGAGATCGGCCAGGTTGTGGCCGGTCGGCCCCCCGGCGAGGTGCGAGCCTAGCGCCCGGTGGATCCGCGCGTCGTCGAACGCCGCGAGCGCATGATCGATCGCCTCGTCGCCGGCCACCGCCGCCATCCCGCGGGTGACGCCGGCGCCGCCCGCGCCCGAGCTGCCGTCGACGCCGTCGGAGGCCGCGCAGAGCAGCGCCACGTCGTCGGGCAGGCGACGCATCGCCGCGAGCGCGACCCAGCCCGCGCGGCCGCCGCTGCCGCGCTGCTCGGGCAGCCGCAGCGTCGGCTCGCAGGCGATCACCACCGCCTCGCCCGGCGCGAGCGCGGCGGCGCGCGCGATCCGCCGATCGACGATCGTCGCGGCGTCGCCCTCGTCGGGACCTTCCACCGTCGCCCGGAAGCCCGCGAGCTCGAGCCGCTCGCGCATCGCTGCGGCGAGGCTCCCGGGATCCACGAGGATCCGCGCGCGGAGCCGCACCGCCGCGGGCACCGAGGTCGCCGCCTCGAGGATCGTCACCGGCGTGTCGGGCTTGAGCGACTCGTCGAGGAACGCCGCGTCCGCGAGCTCGGGCGCGTGCCGGCGCAGTACCGCGCGCGCGTCGTCGATCGTCGTCGGATCGGGCACCGTCGGGCCGGAGCCGACGTCGTGCGCCTCGCCGCCGATCACGTCGCTGAAGATCAGCGTGAGCACGCGCGCCGGGATCGCCGCGCGCGCCAGGCGCCCGCCCTTCACGCGCGAGAGGTGACGACGCACCAGGTTGACCTCGCGGATCGGCGCGCCGCGATCGAGGAGCGTGGCCACGATCGCCTGCTTTTCCGGGAGCGAGAGCCCCGCCGCGGGGGACGCGAGCAGCGCCGACGCGCCGCCGGAGATCAGCGCCACGAGCAGATCGCCCGCGCCGAGATCGTTCGCGAGAGCGAGCGCCGCCTCGGCGGCCTCGAGGCTGCGCTCATCGGGGATCGGGTGCGACGCCGCGAGGGCGCGGACGCGAGGATCGGTGAACGTCGCGATCGGATCCGGCCCGACGACCAGCACGCGATCGATGCGATCGGGCCACCGCGTCAGCGCGCCTCGCGCCATCGCCGCGGCCGCCTTGCCCGCCGCGATGATCACCACGCGCGCGCGCCGCGGGGGCAGGGGAGGGAGCGCGTCGTGCACCAGGCGCGCGGGATCGAGCGACGCGAGGCTCGCGCGGAAGATCCTCGCCAGCGTATCGACGAGCGCGGCGCTCATCGCGCGAGCCGGTCGCCGGCGTCGACGAGGTGAACGCGGACGGTCTGACGAAAGCTGAACGTGAGCGAGAACAACCCCGCGCGATCGATCGCCCCCGACGCGTCGTCCTGACGCAGCCGCAGCGCCCCGCGCAGCCCGAGGAACGGCCCGTTGCTGCGCGCGAGGATCGGGATCCCGAGCGTCGTCGCGAGCTCGAGCCCCGGCGCCCCGCCGAGCCCGTGGCCGCGCGTCGCGTCCCAGAACGAGCCAATTTCCAGGCCGAACGAGTCGACCATCAGATCGAGCCGCGCGGGCCCGTGCTCGAGATCCGAGCCATAGCGCGCGAGAAACAGCGGCTCGAGGTGCAGGCCGAACGCGATCGATCGCGTCACGTCGGGAGCGCGCGATCCGAGCGCGTCGGTGTAGTGCGCGTAGACGCCGGCCGTGCCGAGGTAGAGCGCCGCCGCGCCCGCCGCGAGCCCCGGACCGCCTGACGCGAAGCCACAGCCGGCCTCGGCGCGCAGCTCCAGATCGCCGTCGAGGCGCCCGTAGACGCCGTCGTCGGCGCGCGATGCCGCCGCCCCGGTGAGCGTGACGAACACCATCGCGAGGGCCACGAGAGCGCGCCTCAACGGATCAGCGCCTCTCGCATCGCCTCGCGCAGCTCGGGCGCGAAGATCACCCGCACGCGCGTGATCGTCTCGTTTCGCAGGCGATCGAGCAGGAACGACACCTCGGCGGGGCGCCGCGTGCGGCCGCGCGAGAACACCACCGTGAGCGACTCGTCGTCGGGGTACGGCGTGTCCGACGCCTCGTCGAGGCCGACGTAGACCTCGGGATCGAGCCCCGCCGCGCGCGCGATCTCCTTCGCCGTCGCGAGCGCCGTCGCCGGATCGATCGCCTCGTTGGCCTCGTAGCCGTCGCCGCGCCCCTGGTAGAGCTCGATCGACTTGAACAGGGCGCGCGCCCGCAGCCGCTTGCAGAGATCGGCGAGCACTGGATCCGAGGCGTTCTCCCAGTCGTGGATGGCGCCGAGCAGCACCTGATCGTCGAGCTCCAGGTAGTCCTCGAGCTCGGGCGTGTCGCCGGCCGCGACGGTGGCGAAGGCCTTCGGCAGCGTCGGCAGGCGCACGCCGTCGCGCACCTGCGCCACCGCGCGGCGGAGGATCGCCCCGATCATCCACTCGGCCGCGCGCGTCGATTTGTGGAAGTACACCTGCTGGAACATGAAGAAACGCGCGAGCAGGAAGGCCTCGATCGCCGCGAGCCCCTTGGCCCCGTCGATCGCCAGCGTGGGGATCGCGCCGGTGCTGTCCTCGCCGAAGCGCAGGCTGCGGAGGAGCCAGGGCAGATCGTAGTCGCCGTAGCGGACGCCGGTGGCGTGCGCGTCGCGGAGCAAGTAGTCGCAGCGATCGACGTCGAACGTGCCGCTCACCGCGTTGGAGAGGTACGGGAGCGGGTGCTTGCCATTGACGAGATCGGCCACGCGCTGCGGCAGGTACGAGTCGTCGGCGACGAGGATCTTGTGCACCTCGGACGAGGGATCGAGCAGGATGCGCTCGGTCCACTGCTCGTGGTGCGAGGCGCCGGGCAGCGCCTCCTCGAACAGGTGCGAGAGCGGCCCGTGCCCGACGTCGTGGAGGAACGCGGCGGCGATGGCGTCGCGCGCGCGCTCGCTCGTGACCCGCTGCCAGAAGGGAAGGGCGCTGTCGATCTGCCGGAGCCGCGCCAGGAAGAGCCGCATCACGTGCGCGGCGCCGATGGCGTGAGAGAAGCGGGTGTGCTCCGCGCCCGGGTAAGCGAACGACGTCAGCCCGAGCTGACGGATGCGACGGAGACGCTGCACTTCGCGAGTCCCGAGCAGCCGAGTCACGATCGCGTCTTCTTCGCCCTCGAAGGCGACCAGACCGTGGATGGGATCTCGCAAAATCATCGTGCAATCTCGGGGAGCGTGGCAGCAGGCAGAAGGGACCCGCGGGAATCCTTCATGTCATACGGGGAATCCCGAGACGGGATCGGCCCTCTCGGGATCGGTCGTCGATGGCAGTTGTGCTGTCGGGGAATAACGCGGCCGCGTCGCGCTTCCAAGGTGTAGCTTCGTGGAGGCGCGGAAAAACGCCATGGCCGTCGCGGGGGCTGTGGTAGGTGACCTGGGGCCGAACTCGATTTCTTCACCGAACGTGCTGTTCTCAACCCCGATCCCGAGAGCGGCACTTATGCAAGTGTCGGGTCCGAGGGCTCACTTCGCGCCAGGATCGCAGGCGCCGCGCCTCTCCCGATGACCGGCGCAAACCCCGCGCGAACAAGACATTTTCGGCCCACCACGATGTTGATGAAGCGCTCCCTTGCCCCCTTCGATTTCGAGTGTATGAAGCGTCCCCGTGATGGTACGTTGGCAATCCGCCCTGGGGCATTGGTCCACGCTGGTGTCGAGCACCCGGCCGACCCAGAACGAGCGTCAAAGGGGCAGGGCACCGTATGAGCCTCGTTAATGGTCGAAACGCAGGCGGCCCGCGTGGGGCCGACAGCGCCGCATCGGGCGAGCGCGCCCGGGCAGACGCGTCAGGTGAAGACGGCGCCCCGCTCCGCCGGCTCGATGTCATTCTGCGTGCTTTGCCCGACTCGGAGCTCGCTTCGCTGATCAAGCGCATGGCGATCCGGATCGATCCGGCCAAGCGCATCGATACGCCCTCGCAGGTGGCCCGCTCGCTCGTGGGGTTGCCCGACGTGCGCGACACCTCGCGCCTCTCGGCCTCCAGTCGCGAGCTGCTCCACCGCATCGCCGAGGCGGGCGGCTCGCTGCTCGTGCCCTCGCTGCCAGCCGGCCTCGAGCCGCTGCTCATGCGCGGGGTAATCTTCGGCCGCAAGAACGAGCGCGGGATCGAGCTCGTGCTCCCCACGGCATTTCTCCTCCAGCTGAAGAGCTGGGAGGGCGAGGATCCGCGCGCCCTCCGCGCTTTGCTCGCCCAGGCTCCGTTCGAGACGCTGAGCGCGATCGCCTCGCATTACCTCGGTCGCCCGGCCACGCCGCCCATCGCCATCTCGCTCGAAGCAGCCTGGGAGATGGTGAGTGATCCGGCGATCCTCGAAGAAGAAATCGAGAAGCTCCCCCCGCTCGAGCGCCGCCTCCTCGAAGCGATCGAGAGCGTCGGCGGCGAGGTCGACACGCAGGAGCTGCTCGATCTCGAGCGCGAGCCGATGCGGCTCCGCGGCGCCGGCGGCGTCACGGCCACGCGCCGCGGCGCAGGGTTCTCGCTGGAGCGGCGCGCCTTCCTCGTGCCGATCCACCCCAACCGCCACGTGATCCCGACCGAGGTCGCGGCCGTCGTCGGCGCCGATCGACGCAAGCTCCGCGAGACGCGCCGGGCCGAGATCCGCTCCTTCGTCCTCGAGGAAGACCACGCCCCGCGCCGCGCTCGTTTCGCGACGGATCCAGCCTATCTCGCCATGGCGCTGGCCTTCGCGGTGCGCGAGCCGGGCAGCGACGTGCGCACCGGCGTCGGCACCCCGCGCTCGCTCCTGGTGCGGTTCGCGCAGCGCTTCGGCCGCGACATGGAGTCGGTGGCGCTGCTGTCGGCGCTCGGCCGCGCCGTGGGCCTGTGGGACCCATCGGCGGCCTCGGCGGCGACGCCCCCGGGCTCGCTCGCGCTCTTCGATCTCACGCGGATCCTCTTCACCACCTGGCGCCGCGGCGGCGCCTGGGACGAGGCCCGCACCGAGCGCGAGGTGCTCCGCGTTGCCGAGGGCAGCCGCGACACCAGCCCGATCGGCGCCCTGCGCGAGATGGTCATCGACGCCTTGCAGGACCTCGGCGAGGGCCGCTGGGTCCCGTGGCCTTCGCTGGAAGGGTATCTCGCGGCCGACGCGCGCCTCGCGGGAATCGATCGCCTCCTCCGCCGCTGGGCCGAGCGCGGCGTCCTCGAGACGCCCGACGTGCTCGAAATCACGCGCCGGATCGCGCTCGAAACGCTGCCCGCCCTCGGCATCATCGACCTCGGCGGCAGCGCCGACGACGGCGAGGGCGGCCCCTCGCTCCGCCTCACGCCGCGGGGCCGGGCGCTGCTCAGCGGCAGCGACCCCACGCTCGATCCGACGCCGAGCAAGTTCATCGACACGCAGGCCCTGCGGATCGGCGCCTCCGCCCGGATCTCCGGCGTCCTCGCGCTCGCCACATTCGCCGAGCTCGGCCGCGTCGGCGACCAGCTCGACGTCCTGCTCACGCCGCAAGCCCTCGCCCGGGCGCTCTCCGCCGGCCTCGACGGCGACGCGATGCGCCTGCGAATCGAGGCGATCGCGCCTCTCCCCGACACCATCTCGCGCATGCTGATCCAGGCGAGCGCCGTCGTTGGCCGCGGCTCCCTCACGGCGTCCTCGGGCTTCCTCTGGATCGACGACGTCGAGATCCGCGAGCTCCTGCGCACGCGGCGCCCCGCGGCGGAGCTCTTCCTCGATCCCTCGCCCCCGGGAGGCCTCCTCGTCGCCCCCGACGTCGACGCCGATCGCCTCGTCCGCCGCTGCCGCAGCCTCGGCGTCGAGGTCGAGATCGAAGGCGGCGTCTTCCGCGCCGCCGGCGCCCGGAACAGCACGCCTCCCCCCGGCTCCGTCACCGTGAAGCCCGGCACCCCCGCCGAAGGCACCCGCGTCCCGTCCGCCGCCGCCCGCCAGCGCGCGAAGACGCCGATGCCCTCACCCCGCAAATAGAAGCCGGCTCCCGCGAGCCCCATTGCGCTTCGGCGCGGCGGCACGTTTAATCGCGCCCCGCCCGTGAACAATCCCCCCGCCGCCCTCGATCCCGCCGCAGCGCAAGAGTTTCCCTGCAACAACTGCGGGGCCAAGGTCAACTACGACGCCGGCACGCAGGCGATGAAGTGCCCCTACTGCGGCACGCAGCAGGCCGTGCCGGTGCAGCAGTACCACCCGGCCGCGGGCGGCGGCCGCGAGATCCCGATCGAAGAGGGCCTCCGCCTGGCGCAGCGCGGGTTCGGAACGCCCGTCACCCAGATCTCCTGCAACGACTGCGGGGCCTCGGTCAACGTCACTCCGGGCGAGCAAACGGCCAAATGCGCCTTCTGCGGCTCCGACAAGGTGCTCTCGCAAGAGTCGGCGGGGACGGCGATCCGACCCGAGTCGATGGTGCCATTCAAGGTCGACAAGGCCAACGCCAATCGTACCTTCGAAGACTGGTTGGGCTCGCTCTGGTTTCGCCCCAACGACCTCAAGAAGATGGCGAAGCTCCAGGAAATGGGCGGCGTCTACATCCCCTTCTGGACCTTCGATGCGTGGGTGCGCTCGAACTGGACGGCCGACGCCGGCTACTACTACTACGAGACCGAGTACTACCGCGACTCGGAGGGTAACAGCCAGTCTCGCCAGGTGCAGCGCACCGAGTGGCGCTTCGCCTCGGGCTGGCGCAACGACTTCTTCGACGACGTGCTGGTGTGCGCCTCGAAGGGCCTCCCGCAGAACCTGGTCGCGAAGTTCCAGACCTTCGACACCAAGCAGCTCACGCCGTACCAGCCGCAGTTCCTCGCGGGCTGGCGCGCCGAGTCGTACGCCATCGATCTCATGCCGGCGTTCAACTCCGCCCAGGAGTCGATGGCGCAAACGCAGCAGGGCCGCTGCGCGAGCGACGTGCCTGGCGACACCCACCGTAACCTCAACGTGCAGAATCAGCTCTCGAACGTGACGTTCAAGCACGTTCTGTTGCCGATCTGGATCGCGGCCTATCGCTACAACGGCAAGCCCTATCAGTTCCTCGTCAACGGGCAGACGGGCGAGGTCGTCGGGCTCGCGCCGTGGTCGTTCTGGAAGATCTTCTTCGCGTGCCTCGCGGTCGTGGCCCTCTCGGTCGGTGGGTACTTCATCTACGACTACACGCAGCAGCGACGCCCGCAGCCGCCGCCGCCGGCCGCCGTCGTCGCGACCGTGACGGCGCCGCCGGTGAAGGTGCCTGTCGCCAGTCCGCCCGTGATCACGCCTCCGAAGGCCACCACGACGACGCCGCCGAAGACGACGCCCGTGCCGACGTCGACGGGGATCAAGCCCAAGACCACCACGCATTGAGAGGGTGGCAGTTCGTCGGCCCGGCGACGACGCGCCGGGCCGCCGCGGCCATCACTCGCCGCGCCTGCGGTCCGTGGGCGTCACCCGGCGGGTCATCCCGCTGACTTGCGGCTGGTGATCGGGGCAGCTCTTGCGCCGGATCTCGCCGTCCTGGAAGGTGACGCGATTGCACACGTCGCACACGCAGAGGCGGCGGTCGTACTCCTCGCGGTGCGACAGCACGTCGACGGCGAAGAGGCTGAGCACGACCCCGCTGAGCGGCGCCGTCGGCTCGGGCTGCGCGACCCAGTGGCTCTCGGTCTGCATCCGGCGGCGGCGCACGCGACCCGCGAAGATCGCGGCCGCGAGGAAGCGATCGTCCGTCGGCGACGCGATGAGCCCACGGAGCGCGGTGATGACCCGGATCCGCGCAGCGGCGAGCACGCGAGGCAGCGCCGCCTGAGACGCGGTCGCCTCGTGCCCGCTGCCGTGGAGCACGATGGTGCCAGCCGCGGGCTCGGTGATCACCATGGGCGCGCGCATGTGCCCGGGGTCGACGAGGTGCTCGGTGAACCAATCGCGCAGCCCGCCGACGCCCCAGCCAGGCTGGGCGCTGGAGTGAAGGAAGCCGAGGCCCGCGACGAGCGGGGGACGAGGCTCGGAGCCACGGTGAGCCGGCATGGCGGAAGCGGTGACGGCGGTGGGCGACGTTGCCATGCGCGACGTCTTCGCAAGGATCTTGCCACCAGCGTTTCGCGTGAAATCTCCGGCGTCTGGAGCGGAAACGGCCTCGTTCACGGGATCGCGTCCGCCGTCGCGAACGCCGAGGGCACAGCGCCTCGGGCACGTGCCGGGCACGTGCCCGGCACGTGCCCGCGCGTCTCAGTCGACGGCGATCGGCCACTCGATGGCGGCGAGGCCACCGGCGATCTTGCGCAGCTCGATCCGGAGCTCGCTCGCCGTGGCGCGGTCCTCCGACTTGCGGCGCAGGCAGCGCGTGAGAAAGCGCGCGAGGCCGGTGGTGCCGGGGCGCTCGGCGAGCTTGCGGATCGCCTTCGGGCTGCCGTCGTGCATCATGTGCGCGGCGATGAGCGCGACCTCGTTCGGCGCGTCGAACAGCGTCGTCGTCGTCAGGACCTCGTAGGCGAAGCACCCGAAGCTGTAGATGTCGGCGGGCAGCGCGCTGACGCTGCCGAGCTTGGCGGGATCGACCCAGATCTCCGGCGCGCCGTACGAGGCCGTCGCGCAGCCGGGCCGGGTGTTGCGGCCGGCGAGCCCGAAGTCCACCAGCACCGGTGTCTTGCTGTCGCGGAGGATGACGTTCGAAGGCTTGAGATCGAGGTGACCGACGTTGACCGAGTGCATCGCCTCGAGGCCCGCGAGGACCCCGTCGAGCAGCGACAGCGCCCGCGGGATCGTCAGCAGTCGTGAGCCGAGGAGCTGATCGCAGCGCGTGCCCTCGACGAGCTCCATCACCAGGATCGGCTTCGGTTTGGTGGCAGCATCGAATGTCACGAAACGCGCGAGGTTCTCGTGCTCGGGCACGGCGAGGAGCGCGCCCGCTTCTTCGCGGAAGAGCTTGAGGAAGTCGGTCTCGGAGAGGCTGCGCGCCGCGGTGGCGTCGTAGTCGGGGACCTTGAGGGCGAAGCGCTCGGCGCCGCCGTCGTGGCGATCCTCGATGCGGGTGACGACGAAGACCGTGCCCGCCGCGCCGCCGCCGAGCTGACGGTGAATGTAGAAGCCGCCGAGCGTGCGCCGGCTCGGCAGCCACGCGGGGAGGCGGCCCTCGAGCTGCCGCGCGGGATCGAGCGGCGTGGTGAGATCGATCGGCGGATCGACGGGGAGCGAGGCCACGCGCGGGAGGATGCGAGCGACGACGCCCGCGAGCGCCGGCGGGAGCACGGCGAAGGCGCGCTCGACGGCGGCGGCGATCGAGGGCCGCAGCTCCGTCGCGGGATCGGCGTCGGGCTCGCGGGCGCGATCGGCGGCGACGGCGAGGCGGAACACGTCGTGCTGCGTGCTCGGGCGCTCGTCGGGCTCGGGCGCCGCTTCTTCCTCGCCGAAGCGGCGGATCGCGGTCGTCGTCAGCTGCCCGAGGCGATCGATCGCGGCCTCGAGCGCGGTGAGCGGTGAGCCCTCGGCGGCGGCGAGGGGGCGCAGCGACGCGGCGTCCTGGATCGTCGACAGCGCGCGCAGGAGCTGCTCGAGCGACGAGCGCAGCGCCTCGACCCGCTGCGACGAGTCGGCCGGGAGCTCGACGATCAGGCTCTCCAGAGCGGAGATCCGCGCGCGTCCGTCGGCGCCGGGGATGCGGCGCTCGGTCTCGACGAAGCGGCCGTAGGCGCGGAGGAGCCGCGTGGTGTCGGGCTGCATGCTCGCCTCGGCGAGGACGGCGAGATCGCCCGCGCCGGTCGGGCGCACGGCCGCGTACAGGAACACGTCGGCGGGATCGGCCGCGCCGTCGCGCACCAGGGCGTCGAGCGCGCGCGCGACGGTGGCGGTGATCGCGCGGCGGAGCGGGTGATCGGGGCGCTCGCCCGCGAGGCGGCCGATCAGCGCGCGGCACGTCGTCGTCAGGCGGTTCTGCACCCGCCGTCGACCCTCGGCGTCGTCCTCGAGCTCGCTCGTCTCGCCGTCGACGAGGTGGAGCAGCGCGCGGAGCTTGCGCTGGTGGAGCGTGAGATACCGCGGCGTATCTTCGCCCGCGTAGGGGATCGACTCGCCCGCGAGCAGGATGCCGGCGAGCCGGCCGTCGAGCTCGTCGACGGCGCCGCCGCCGGTGACGCCGTCGCTCGGGCGGCGGCTGAGCAGGCAGAGGTTGCGGAGCACGCCGGTCTCGAGCAGGTGCACGTCGAGCTCGCGCACCAGGATCGCCGCGGCGCCGCGCCCCTGCGCCGAGCGCGGATCGCCCGACTCGTCGAGGCCGATCGCTTCGAGCGCCTCGACGGCGTCGGTGGCGCGCTCGAGCGCCGCCTGCGCCAGCGAGTAGGCCTCGCGGGTGCCCACCTCGACGAAGGCCTCGATCGATTGATCGATCGCGTCGCGGAGGGCGGCGCCGAGGCGGCCCGCGGTGCCGCTCGGGCGGCGATCCTCGGGGCCGCGGCCGCCGGTGATGTCGAGCAGGATCTCCTTGCCGAGGGCCAGCGCGTCGTCCTCGCCGCCGAGGCCGTCGAGGGTGCTCGCGAGCGCCTCGGCGCAGCGCTCGACCACCGAACGCGGCAGCGATCCCAGCTCGGCGTGGAGCTCGATCAGCGTCTCGGCGGCGTGGAGCGGCGCGGCCTCGACGATGGCGTGGAGCAGCTCGGCCGCGGCCTCGGGCTCGGCGTCCGAGGCGCGCGGGATGCCCCACAGCATCGCGGTGGCGATCCCCGGATCGTGGCCGAGCAGTGGGCTCTTCAGCAGCTCGAGCGCGGCGGGCAGCGCCCAGTCGGGATCGATGGCGACGTTGGCGACGAGCGAGGTCGCGCCGCGGCGCCACTCGGTCGGCGACTGGCCGGAGGTGACCGCCGTCGCGATCTCGTCGCGCAGGCCCGGGACCGCCGCGCAGAGCAGCCCGCGCGCCACCGCGACGTGGCGCCACACCAGCGTCTCGCGATCGGCGAGCAGCACGCGGAACGCGCCGTCGATCCCCTCGGACTCGCTCCCGCGCCGCCCCGACGCCGGATCGATTGGACGCCGGATCGCCCTTTGAAACAAGCGGATCGCCGTGTCGTCGCCCTGCTTGCCTCGGGCCGCGGCCTCGCGCGCCGCCCGCTCGAGCAGGCGCGCCGAGAGCCGCCGCTCCGGCAGCGATCGCGTCGATCGCGTGCCGAGCCAGTCGATCGCGACCTCGCGCCGGCTGATCAGCGCCAGCGCCAGCGGATCGACCGGCACGTCGGTGAGCCCGGGCAAGCCCATCGCCAGGGCCACGCGCGCGTGCACGCCGGGGGTGCTGAGGCCGCGCACCGAGCCCGCCGCCATCCGCGTCGCGATGGCCACGAACGTCGCCGCGCTGCCCTCGTAGAGCCAGAGGCCGACGCGCCGCCCGAGCTCGCGTCGCTCGACGCTGATCGGCAGCACCGCGGCGATCTCGTACACGGCGACGGCGGCGGCCGGGGCGGCGAGCCAGCTCAGATCTTCGAACAGCCCGTCGGCGAACGCCGTCTGGACGCTGCGCGCGACCGCGGCCCCGTCGACGCCGTCGAGCGGAGCCTGCCCTGTCGCGGCCAGCGCGATCGACGCGATGCTCTGACGGAACACGCTGCGGCGGTCGGCCCGCTCGTAGCGGTCGAGGTGCAGGATGCCTTCGAGGGAAAAATCAGCGCGAGCGGCCATGAGCGGGGCGACGCCCCAGCGCATGAGGCGCGCGTTTGCGCGGGAGCGCAAGAGGGCAGGTGGAAGCCCACGTGGAAGTCGGCTAACGCTGTCGGCCAACGACCAAGGAGATCCCGTGTCCCGAGCGCGCATTTCGCTTCTTCTCCTGCTCGCCTTTCCGCTCGCCGCCTGCAGGAAGGAAGCGCCGGCCCCCCAGCCCGAGCCGAGCGTGAAGGTCGCCGCGCCCGAGGTGAAGCCCACGCCGACGGCGAGCTCGACGGCCGAGATCGTCGCGAGCGCCGCGCCGAGCGCGAGCGCCGCGCCGACGGCCGCGATCAAGGCGTCCGCGGCCGCTCCCGCGGCGAGCGTCGCCGTCGACAAATCGGCTGCAAAACCCGGGGTGAACGCGCCGATCGCGCTGCCGAAATCAGCGAGCGGCGTGCTCGCCGCGGGCGCCGCCGACAAGGTCCTCCCGAGCGGCGCGCCGGCCCTGGTGCGGCTGCTCGATCCGGGCGCCGAGCCGCGCGCCGACCTCAGCTACGCGATCGCCAAGGGCCCCGCGCCGAAGCTCGGCATGGACATGGACATGGCGGTGAGCGTCAAGGCCGGCGGGCACGTGAACGAGGCCAAGCTCCCGAAGATGGGGATGACGCTCGACGGATCGACCAACGAGACCAACGCCGCGGGCGAGTGGAAGATCCTCGCGAGCCTCGTGGGGATCACCATCGACGGCAAGGGCCCGCAGGCCGAGCAGATGGCCGCCGCGATGCGCCCGCAGATCGAGTCGATGAAGGGGCTCGGCATCAACTACTGGTTGAACCCCAAGGGCCGCGTCCGCGACGTGAAAATCGAGCTGCCGAAGGGCTTCCCGCCCGCGGCCGAGGCGCTGGTCCAGGGCCTCAACCAGTCGTTCGAATCGATGGTCGCGCCGCTCCCGATCGAGGCCGTCGGCCTCGGCGCGAAGTGGCAGGTCGTGAGCCGGATGGCCGCCTCCGGCGCGGATCTGCTCCAGTCGGCGACGTACACCTTGAAGGCGCGCGACGGCGCCCGCGCCACGCTCGACGTCGTCACGACGCAGCTCTCCGCGAGCGACACGATCAAGGCGCTCGGGGCCCCGGGCGGCGCCCTCACCCACGTGAAGTCGTTCAGCTCCGGGGGCACCGGCACGACGAAGATCGACACCACGTCGGTCGTCCCCGAGGGCGGCACCACGACGATGAAGACCGGCATGACGGTCGTCGTGTCGCAGGGCGGCGAGCCCGGTGAAGAGAGCGCGATCGAGACCCGCACCAGCGTCACCCTCTCGAGGCCCTGAGATCATGAGCGCTGAACCTCTCGACGTCGTCTCCGATCTCCCCGCGCTGCGCGCCGCCTACTCGCGCTTCCTCGTGGGCGATCGGGTCCTGCTCACCGGGCACTCGCACCAGGCCTGGCCCGACGTCGCGCGCGACGCGCTCGTGCGATCGTTCGACGACGCGGCCCGCTTCGTCGACGACAAGTGGGAGCAGGCGATAGCGCCGATGCAGGAGCGCGTCGGGGCCGCGATCCTCGCGCGCATGGGCTTCCGCGGCGGCGACGCGATCGCCTTCGGCAAGAGCACGCACGAGCTCGTCTTCCGCCTGCTCTCGTGCTTTCCCGCCGCGTCGCGGCCGCGGATCGTCACGACCACGGGCGAGTTCCACTCGCTCCACCGGCAGCTCGCGCGCCTCGCCGAGGAGGGCGCCGACGTGGTGTGGGTGCCGGCCGAGCCGCGGGAAGGCCTCGCCGATCGGCTGCTCGCGGCGATCACGCCCGGGACCGCGATGGTGGCCTTCTCGGCGGTGCTCTTCGAGGACGCGCACGTCGTCCCGCGCCTCGGCGAGATCGTGGCGCGCGCGGCCGAGGTCGGCGCCGTGCCGCTCGTCGACGCCTACCACGCGTTCAACGCCGTCCCGATCGTGTGGGGCCCCGCGAAGACCCAGCTCTTCGTCACCGCCGGCGGCTACAAATACGCTGAATTTGGCGAGGGGATCTGCTGGCTGCGCATCCCCAGCACCACCGCGCTCCGGCCGGTCGACACCGGGTGGTTCGCGGACTTCGCGGCGCTCTCGGCCCCGCGCGCCTTCACGGTCGCCTACGGCTCCGGGGGCGCGCGGTTCACCGGCGCGACGTTCGACGCGTCGGCGTTCTACCGCGCCGACGCCGTGCTCGCGCACTGGGAGCGCTTCGGCCTCACGGTGCCGAAGCTGCGCGCGATCTCGCTCCGCCAGACGCGGCGCATCCTGGCGATCCTCGACGCCCACGGTCGCTCGGCCGACGTCGTGTCCTTGCGCGACGACGATCGTCGCGGCGGCTTCGTCGCCGTGCGCCACCCCGACGCCGGCGCCGTCGTCGCGCGCCTCCGCGCCGCCTCGGTGTTCGTCGACGCGCGCCGCGATCTGCTCCGCCTCGGGCCCGCGCCGTACCTCACCGACGACGAGATCGATCGCGGCACGCTGGCGGCGATCGAGGCGATGAGCGCGCGGTGACGGCGCCGCGCTACGTCCCGCTCCTCAATCGCGCCCTTGTCGAGGAGGCCGCGCGCCAGAACCAGGCGCTCTGGGGCTACGGGCGCACCGACGCGGAGCACGTCGCGCACACGGCCGCGCAGCTCGATCACGCGGGCCCCGAGCTGCTCCGCTACGTCGGGCTGGTCGGCGATCACGGCCTCGTCGCGGCGAGCAAGCGCTACGGGCTGCTCTTCCGCGTCGGCGGCCGCGAGGCGCGGGTGATGGGCATCGGCGCGGTGTTCACGCGCGCGAGCGAGCGCGGGAAGGGCCACGCGCCCGCGCTGATCGGCGCCATGGTCGCCGAGGCCCGCGATCTCGGGTACGCCGCGGCGATCCTCTACTCGGACATCGATCCCGCGTACTACGCGCGCCTCGGCTTCGTGGCGCTCCCCGCGGTCGACGCCTTCGCGCTGCCCGCGGAGCTGCCGTCGGCTCGCGCTCTCGCGTTTCGCCCTGCAAACGAAGGCGATTTCGATCGGTTGAGCGCCTGGTACGAGGCGAGCTGGGCGTCGTCGCCCGGGGCGATCCGGCCGCTGCGCTCGCGCGCGCTGTGGCGCTTCTTCGCGTGGCGCAACCGGGTTGCAGAGGCCTCGATCCTCTCCGACGGCGGGCGCGACGTGGGCTACCTCCTCGCGAGCCTCGACGATCCGCGGCGCGATCTCCCCGAGCCCCGCCCCGAGGGGCTGCTCTGGGTCGACGAATGGAGCGCGCCCGGCGTCGATCCCGCGCGCGTCCTCGCCACGATCCGCGCCGTCGCCGAGCACGCCGGCGCGCGCGAGATCGCGCTCTGGCCGCGCCCCGACAGCCCCGGCGCGCCGCTCCGATCCTCCGCGCGCACCGCGTCGTTCCCGATGATCCTCCCGCTCTCGCCCGGCCTCGTCGTCGATCCCGCGCGCGACTATCTCGGATCGTTCGAGCACTTCTGATCGTCGGCGAACGCGCGGCGATCACGGCCCCTGCAGCAGCGCGTCGATCGCCTCCTCGAAGGCCTCGGGCGTGAGGTGCGCCGGCGCGAGCACCCGCGGCGCCTCGCCCGTCTTGCCGAGGAGGAACGTCGGCGCGGCGTGGATGCCGAAGCGCGCCGCCTCTCTGCGCGCCTCGTCGAGCTGCGTGGTGACGGCGCCAGAGCCGCTCTCGGCCGCGGCCCGATCGACGTCGACGAGCGGGATCATGCCCGCCACGCGGCCGAGGAACGCGTCGTCGAGCGCGCCGGAGTTCTCGCTCTTCGCGGCCGCGAAGACCAGCGCGGTGAACTGCCACAGATGATCCTGGAGCCCCACGGCGCCCGCCATCCGCGCGGCGGCGTGCGACTCGGGCCCGAGGAACGCGAGATTGCGGAGAACGAGCCGCGCCTTCCCCGAGCGCGCATACCGCTCCACCAGCGTCGGCTCCACGCGCTCGGCGAACTCGCGGCAGAAGGGACACTGGAGATCGACGAACACCGTCAGCGTCGCCGGCGCGTCGGGCGCGCCGAGGACAATCCCCTGCTGCGGGATGTTCGAGAACCGCGCGACGATCGCCGCGCGAGCCGCCGCGGATGGCGCCTCGTCGGCTCCGGCGCAAGCGGTCAAGCCGGAAAAGGCGAGGGGGATCGCCACCAGCAGCGCGCTCAGGCGCCGCGTCGGAGGGGTGGCGCGGGCGAGGCGTGCGCATGCGGCCGTGGGGTGGAGCATCCCCGGCGAGGAAGCACGCCGCGAGCCGTCGCGGAGATGCGGCTATGCTCCCTTCGATTCCAGCGCGGCGACCGTGGCACTCGCCTCCGCGACCGCCTTGTTCGCCGCGGCCAGCGCCGCCTGCGCCACCTCGAGCTCGCTCGCGCGCCTCGGCGTGATGATCGTCGCGGGAGGCGCCTTGGCCGCCTTCTTCGCGCGCTTGCCGGAGCGGCTGGAGAACTTCCACCCGATCTGCTTGAGGTCGGGCATCGCGATGGCGGTGCTCGCCCGGTGCGCTTGACGAAAGGCTCGAACGATCTGCTCGACGAGCAGGAGAACGCGGCCGTCCTGGAGATCGAGCGCGCGCTGGCTCGCGGTGCGCGTCGGCCTGGCCGGCGCGTGGCTCGCTGCGCGAACGGACTCGGCGGCGGCGCGGAGCACGTCGATCTGCGCGCTCCCGACGCAGAAGCGGTCGGTGGACGTCCGATCGGCGGCGGTCCAGCTCGTCGCCTCGGGATCGTGAATGGCGTCGAGGAGGTCCGCGAGCGCGTCGAGAGCCGTCGCCACCAGCGCGGGATCCTCCGTCGCGGTGTCTGCGGCTGTGTCGATCAGCGGCCGACGCGAGCTGCCCAGCGCGCTGACGAGGCCCGCCCGCGTCCGCTCGCGCAGGAGGGCTCCGTCGTGAGCGAGCGCGGAGGCGCCGACCTCCTGGGCGACGTGCCCGCTCTTCTCTGCGCGGACCGCGTCGTCATGGCGCTTCTTCTCGCTGACCAGCTTCCTGGTCTCGTCGACCAGGACCCCGAAGATGCCTGGATCGATGCCCCGCGCGGCACGGCGGGTGGGCGCGCCGAGAAGATCGCGGCGGCGATCGACGACTGGTGGGGAGCCTGCACGCTGTTCGTCATCCACTCCGACGGCGCCGGGGATCCCGCGGAAGCCAGGAAGAACTGCATCGAGCCGGGAGTCGAGGCCGCGCGCAAGCGGCGCGCGGAGCTGTCGTTCCCGATCGCTGCGCGCATCCCGGTGCGCGAGATCGAAGCGTGGATGCTGGCCGATCCCGAGGCCTTCAGGACGATCCTCGGCGAAAGCGCAGCGCCCGCACGCCCCGCGGATCCCGAGCGTGAGATCGACCCCAAGGCCACCTTGCGGCGCATCCTCAAGGAGGGTGGGGTGAGGCGCCCGCCCGAGCGGCTCCACGCGTTCTTCGGCGAGCGTGTTCGCTTCGATGCGCTCCGATCGCTCCCCGCCTTCCAGGAGTTCGAGCGCGAGCTCATCGCCGCGCTGCGCGGTCTCGCGACCGCGCCGCCGGATGGTCCAGCGATGGCCTGATCAGTCTCCGAGCGCGCGCGCCCCCGGTCCGCCGCCGCCAGCATCTGCTCGATCGCGCGCTGAGCGTCGAGGATCGCGCGCCGCGCCGTCGCTCGACCCAGCGCGCGCTGCCCGGGCGGTCGCGTCGCGTCGTCGCCGGCCGCCGTCACCTCGTCGATCTGCGTGCGCAGCTCGGCGAGCCACGCGCGCACGGCCTCGCTGTCGCGGAAATCGAGCGGATCGGGGCCTTTGCCGCCCGCGGCGGCTTCGTGTACGTCGGTCATGTCGCAACCTCACTCCCTTGGGGTTTCGGCGCGCCGCCCGGGGGAGGTTCAGTCCCCCGGGCGGCACCTTCGGGGTCCTGCCTGCGCGCGATGCGCGCACCGCAGGGCCCGATGCGTGAACCTTATATGTTCCATTGTCCCGCTTGCAAGCAAGAAAATGGCTGAGGATCGCGATCTCTTGCTCAGCCAGATCGGGCTGCGGGTCTTGCGGCGTCGCCAGGAGCTGGGGCTGACGCAGACCGAGCTCGCCGATCGAATCGGCATCGGTCGGCCGAACATCTACCGGATCGAGCACGGCAAGCAGAACGTCACCGTCGACACGCTCTGCAAGCTGGCGGAGGCGCTGGGGATCACGGCCGTCGAGCTGTTCTCGGGGATGGTGCCGCGCGCGCCGCGATGACACGTCGTCACGAGGAAGACCACGCGGCGCCACCTTGTCCGAGATCGCGCGTCGCGGCGGCTCGATCGCGGGACGAAGCGCCGTCGATCACGCGATTCCGATGAAGGCACGTGCCTTGCTGAGGCCGCCCGTCAATGAACCATTCACTCGCGCTCGCTCGAACCCTCGCCGCCATGACTGCCACTCTCGTGGTCGCCGGAGCGCTGCTCGGCTGTGCCGCCGGCGCGGCGACATGCCGGGAGAGCTCCGCGTCGGCGCCGCGATCCACCCTGGAAAACAAGGGCGAATCTCGCGCGCACGGGCCCAGGCTCGCCGCCTTTCGTCACGTGTTCCGGCTCGACTTCGTCGTCTCGACGACCGACGCGAGCAAGCCCGTCAGCAGCAGCACGTACACCCTCAACCTCGAAGAGGAGCGCGGCGGAGAGCTCCACCTCGGTAGCAACGTCGCGCTCTCGTCGAACGCGCGGCAGGACGTCGGCCTCAAGATCCATTGCGAGTACGAGATGGTCGGCGACGATCTGCTCCTGCACAACTCGACCGAGATGAGCTCGTTCGACGATCCGCCCAGCGTCCACAAGATCGCCACCAGCGGGGACGCCGTGCTGGCGCCGGGCAAGCTCGCCCTGATCGACAGCCTCGAGGATCCGACCAGCCACCGGCGCTACGAGGTGGCCGTCACCGCGACGAAGCTGCGCTGATTTCGAGGGGGATCGCGCCGCGCGCGCTCGTCACCGCGCGTACCACACGCGGTGCAGCACGACCGGCGCGAGAGCGGGCGTCGCGACGACGGCATCGACCATGGGGATCGCGCCGCCGAGCGAGAACGACGCGGCGCCCGGCGCGGCGGTGAGCGACGCGCCGAGGCCGGCGCTGAGGGCGTCGCCGCTCATCACTGACAGGTTCTGCCCGGCCGCGCTCTCCGCGCTCATGGTGAGGAACAGGCCCGTACCGGCGATGAAATCGGGCATCTCGCCGGTCCCTCCGGTCGTGGCGACGACGACCACCACGCCGCCGGTGCTCGTGAACTCATCGAGCGATCCGGCCCAGCTCTCGCCGAGCTGGGCGAGCGCGCCCGCCGGCGCGGCGTCGAGATCGTGAACGAAGAGCACGTCGTACGCGTGCGACGACAGCAGCGCCGGCACCATCGCGCCGGAGGGCGCGACGACGGTCTGCACCTGGCGCCCGCGGGCCACGGCCTCGTCGGCGATCAGGTCGACGGTGTTGGTCACCGTGGTGGCGTTCCACTGCGCGAGCTCGCGGTAATCGAGGATGCGCACGGGGCTGTGCTTCGAGGCGAAGACGGCGTTGCCGAGCAGCATCGCCATCGGATCGCCCGGCGCGACCGCCTCGAAGCTCATCCCGATGAGGACGGCCTGGCCGGTGACCACGGGGCCCGGAGGCTCGCAGATCCCGGCCACGCAGGTGGTCCCCGCCGCGCACGCCGTGGCGCAGTCGCCGCAGTGATCCGCCGACGTCGCGAGATCGACGCAGGCCGCGTCGCACGAGGCGAGGCCGTCCGGACACGCCGAGCCGCCCGAGCCCGAGCTCGACGAAGCGCTCGCGGAGACGCTCGCGCTCGAGGCGCTGCTGCCGGTCGTCGACGGGTCGTGGGCGGGCACGCACGCGCCGGCGTTCGCCTCGTAGCCGGGCGCGCATTCGCCGCCGACAAGCGGCGTACCGCAGGCGCCGAGCCCGAGCACCGCGAGGATCATCGCTCTGATTTTCATGGCGTTCTCGCCTCCTCTTCCGGCGTCAGCGGCGCGACCACGCGCCGCCTCACCACCTCGAATTCGACCCGCCGGTTCTCGCGCTGCGCGCCTTCGGAGCGCTCGTGCCGGAGGGGCTGGCTCATCCCGAAGGCCACTACCTCGAGCACCTCGGCGCTGATGCCGTCGTGCACCAGCTCGGCCCACACGGCCTCGGCGCGGCGCTGCGAGAGCCGCGCGTTGAAGCGATCATCGCCCGACTCGTCGGCGTGCCCTGCGATCCGCACCCGCACGTACTCGGGGTGATCGTGGAGAAGCTTCGCGACCTCGGCGACGATCTCCACGTCGCCCGGCGCGACGCTGGCGCGGTACACGGCGAAGTGAACGCGCTGCTCGAGCTCGACGCGATCCTCGATCACCAGCGCCTTCGTGGGGACCACCGGGGCCTGATCGGGGCAGCCGTCCGCGTCCTCGAAGCCGTTGACGCTCTCGGCGTCGTCGGGGCACCGATCGACGTCGTCGGGGATCCCATCCTTGTCGTTGTCGAGATCGGGGCAGCCATCGCTGTCCTGAAATCCGTCGACGTCCTCGGGATCGTCGGGGCAACGATCGAGGTCGTCGCGGATGCCGTCGTGGTCGCGATCGCCGACGAGCGCGGGCGGAGGCGAAGGCGGGCGGCGCTGAAACGCGCCGTGCACGCCGAGCATCAAGAGGCGCGCGTCGTCGGGCCGCACGCCGCCGCGCACGTTGACGAGCTGGAGCAGCCCCGCGAACGGGCCGAGCGCCACCGCGCCGACGCGGACGTCGAGGCCGACGCGGAGATCGACGGCGGGCGCCGCGACGCCGCCGGTGTCGGCGATGCCCGCGCCGCCGGCGATCCAGAGCGGACCGTTGCGCTCGGCGTTCGCGAAGGGGCGCACGCGGAGCCCGGGCACGGCGAACACGGCCGAGCCCGCGGTGGCAGGCATGTACGCGGGATCCTGATGCGCGGCGCCGCGCAGGCTCACGAAGCCGAGCGGCAGCTCGACGCCGAGCTTCGGGTGCAGCCGGAGCTCGGCCGCGACCAGGGCCGAGCCTCCCCAGCCGAAGGGGCTCGTACGGTCGCCGATCGCGCCGGCCGCCGCGCCCTCGGCGTGGAGCGCAAAGCTCTTCTCGGCAGCGGCCGGCGCGCTCGCCAGCCAGAGTGGCAACGCCAGCAGCGAAAGGCCTCGGGCGCCCCAGCGGGAAGATCTCGTTCGCACCTTACCCAGGACGGCGTCCCGGGCGCGCGCTTGAGGTGTTTACGCGGCGCTCACCGCTTGCCTTTGAACGAGGCCACGACGAATCCACCGCCGTCGCCCACGCTGCGGCCCGTCGTCAGCGTCGGGGTCTGCTCGCGGTCGTCGCGGCGAGCCGAGGAGATGACGCAGGCGAAACCCTTCAAATACCGGCGTCATCGCGGGTCCCCGTCACGAGGGCCCACGACATGGTGACCGTGGAGCGAGCGAGGCCCCAGCGGCGCGCGTGATCGACGGCGATGAGCCCGCCGCTCGTCCCGATCTTGGCGGCGAGGCGCGCCAGTACCAGCGTCGCTGCGGCCTCGGCGCTCTCGCCTCGGCCCATCGCGGCGGCGGCGGTGTGCGCGGCGGCGACGCGGATCATCCCCTCGCCGTGGCCCGTGGTGGAGACGGCGCCGGCCTCGTCGTCGGCGTAGGTGCCCGCGCCGATCAGCGGTGAATCGCCGACTCTTCCCGCGCTTTTGTTGATCAGGCCGCCGGTGCTCGTGGCGGCGGCGACGCCGCCCGACGCGTCGATCGCCACGGCGCCGACGGTGCCGCCGGCCCACCCGCTCGCGCCCTCGGTGCCGCGCGCCGCCTCGAACGCCGCGCGCGCCGCGGGCGTGATCAGCGCCTCGTCGCCGACGGGCACGAAGCCCTTCGCCCGCGCGAACGCCCGCGCCCCGTGGGCCGCGTAGAGCACGTGACGGCCGTCCTCGAGCGCGGCGCGCGCGATGGAAATCGGCTGCGAAAACCCATCGATCGCGCACACGGCGCCCGCGCGCAGGCGCGTGCCTTCCATGATCGAGGCGTCGTGCTCGACGCGCCCCTCGGCGTTGAGGCAGGCGCCCGTACCGGCGTTGAAGAGGGGATCCTCCTCGAGCGCGCGCACGGCGTGCTCGACCGCGAGCAGCGCGCTGCCGCCGGATCGCAGCGCCGCGGCGCCGACGGCCGCAGCGCGCCGGCAGCCCTCGGTGTGCGCGGCGCGGCGCGCCTCGGGTACCGCGCCGGCCCCGCCGTGGACGAGGATGGCGAAGCCGTCGATGGGCCCGCCGAGCGAGACGATGGAGACGCTGGTGTTCATCGGCGGCGCGCACGGTAGCGCGCCGCCGCCCCGTCGAGGAAGAGCATCAGCGGCGCGCCGAGCAACGCCGCCGCGGGGAGCTGCCCCGCCGCCACCGCCTGGAACGCGACGATCGCCAGCAGCAGCGCCGCGACGCCGATGGCGACGCGCCCCGCCGCAGCCCCGTGCACGCCCCACGTCGCGGCCGCCGCAGCCCACAGCGGCACTCCCGCGGCGGCGATCGCCAGCGCGATCACCGTGAACGCCGTGGCGCCCCGGGGCAGCGCCGGGGCCTCGCGCGGCGGCACCGCCACGCGCGACACAGCGCCCCCCGGATCGAGGCGCAGGCCCTGCCTCAGCTCGGTCATCCCGCCCTCGCTCGCGATCCATACGTGAGCCGCCGCGGGCCGCGGAAAGAGCCCGCCGAGATCCGCCACGCCCGATGCCGCGAGGGCGGGTCCGAGCGCCGCGAGGAGCACGCCGCCGACGATCGCGCCGCGCGCCGCGCGCACCGGATCGGCTCCAATCGCCGCGAGCGCGCGCAGCTCGCCGCGCCCCGCCGCGATCCGGATCGCCGCGAGCGCGCCCACCGCGCCGGCGATCGGACCGAGCGCCGCCGCCATCCCGAGCCGCCGCGCGAGCCCCGCGCCCTCGTCGGTCGCCGCGATGATCAGCAGCGTGAACAGCGCGGTGATCCCCGCGATCGCCGCCGCGCGCGCCGCGAGCTTCCGATCCCACGCCGAGGTCACCCGGGCCTCAGGGCGTCGGCGCCGCGGTCCGCGTCCCGGCGAGCGAATAGAGGATCCCGCACGGCAGTTTGGCCAGCACCGCGGTGCTCCCGCTGACGAGATCCTCGCACGACGATCCCTGGGTCGGCGCGAAGTCGAACTCCAGCTTCCCGTCGAACGACGCCACGTCGGTGCCGGTCCCGGCGAGCTTGCCGTTCGCCTGATCCGCGCGCCGGATCGAGCACGCCGGGAGCCCGTGGCTGTCCGCCGTGCGCATTTTCATCAGCACGCCGGTCGAGAAATGAAACGTCTCGTCGTCGGCGTCGATCGTCCCGTCGATCTGCTCGGCCCCGTTGTTCCAGAAGATCTCCGCGCCCCCGCGCGCGAGCTTCACGTCGAACTCCCACGTCGCCGCGTTCCCGAGCGCCCCATCCCCGCAGGTGTTCGCGCCGCGGGTCGCCGCCACGTGGTAGGTGCCGAGCGCGTCGCCGGGCTGATGCGCGTCCTTCGTCCCGAAAATGTCGCCGCACCCCGCGACCCACGGACCGACGAAGAGCACCAGCGCGAGCGACGATCGATCCATCGTCCGCGCGTACCAGCCCGCGAAACGAAGGGCCAACAACGCGGGCTTTCGGACCCCGGATGATCGGGCGCAGGCACGGCCGTGATCGCCCGCCCTCGTTCCACGATCTCCATCTCGAACGGCCCCGCGAGCCGCGCTTCCTCGGTCGAACGAGCCGCGCGTACCGCTCCAGCACACAAAGGCGCGCGCAGCGCGCGCAGCGCGCCGGGTTTGGGGCCGCTCGCGGCCCCAACGAAAAACGGGTCGGGAGCGTTTCCGCACCCGACCCGCCCTGGGCCTCTTACTACCGGAGGCCACTGACCGTGCTGCACCGGTTGAGAAGCGCATCCTCGCGCGTCCGGTCCCGGGAGCGGGCGCCGCGCAGCCTCGTGAGCCGCATCAGGCGCCTTCGAGTATGGTCAGCTGTTCCCAGCCTCCGGTTTAGAGCCACTGGTACTTTGCATGGTTTCCATCCCTCCTCCGGCGTACCGGCACTCAGGTCCGCGTTGGTGCTTCCAACCGGCGCAGGTCGAGTGTTCGATTAGTGGTCGAGGCGCAGCGGGCCGCAGCGACCTGATTTGCCCGGGCACCGGGGTGACCCCGGAAGGACCAATCCTGGAGCAAGCTCCATCCCGAGGCATTGGACGACGATATCATCGCTCGGGACAACGGCAAGCCTCTCGTGCGGACAGAGTGCGTCGATCGCTCGAGGTCCACCCCACAAGAGCTCGCCCGGTGTCGCGCCCACGGGAAGCGGTGATCATGGTAGCCTCTCCTGCGTGAACCCCGCGCCTCGCCCCCGGAACGTGGAGCATATCCTCGCCGCTGCTCGTCGCTTGCCGCGCACGGCTCAGGCCGAGCTCGCGGAGCTGCTGCTGCGTGACACCGTCGAGGTGGTCGGGCAGCCCGCGCTCGAGACGCTGCGGGGGCTGAGCACGGCCGATCTGATGGCGCTCGCTGATGGCGCCGTTGCTCCTGGCCGGCAACGCCGGATGAAGGCTCTCCTGCGAAAGAACGAGCAGGGCAAGGCCAGCCAAGCGGAGCAGCGAGAGCTCGACGCTCTGCTCGAAGAAGCGGACCGCATCGCGCTGTTGAAGGCCAGGGCCGCCTACACGCTGGCGCACCTGCGCGGACCTCGCACAGCGGCGGCGTGAGCGGGATCCGGATCCCGATCCGCCTGCGGGCGCAGGTTCTCGCTCGCGACGCCGAGCGCTGCGCGTTTTGCCGGAGTGCACCTGGCTTGATGGGTGTCACTTTCGAGATCGACCACATCGTGCCGCGCAGCGCGGGGGGAGCGACGGTGCTCGCCAACCTGTGCCTCTGCTGCCCGACGTGCAATCGTCACAAGGCGGCGCGCACGACGGTCGCCGATCCCATCGGCGGCGCGATGGTCGCGTTGTTTCATCCGGTGCTCGACGCCTGGGAAGAGCACTTCGAGTGGCGCGAGGTCGCGACGATGATCGCCGGACGTACGGCGAAAGGGCGAGCGACCGTGGACGCGCTGCGGATGAACCGGCCGGCGATCATCGAGCTTCGCCGGTACTGGGCTGCTTCCGGGCGCCATCCTTCGCCAGACGAAGAATGAGCTGGTCTTGAGACCTGGAAAGGAACATCAAAGCTCCTGCGGGTGGCTCCTCTGTCGGGATGGGCGATCGTGACGTGCGAGCTCAGTGCACGACCTTCATCAGGTAGAGCTGCCAGTCCGCCATCTGGTTGCCTCCGGGCGTGAGCCGCATGCTGCCGGCGACGTAGGCGACCTTCGGATCCGCACCGACGGTGACCTTATTGTCGTTCGCGTCGGTGTCTCCCATCGTGTACCGGTCGCACGGCGCCACCCCGTTCGAACACCAGACGACCGTCACCGGGGCGGGCTCCAGGGTGGTCGCGACGACCAGGTGGTCCGGCCCCGCAGCGACACTTTCTACTCGGTCCCCGAGCTCGAGGGCGGACTCCAGTTGTCCGCTGTCATCGACGCGGAGGGCGAGGCCCGTGTCCTCGGCCAGGGGGGCCTTCGCGTAGGGGACATCGACTCCATTGAACGAGACAGGCGTGTGTGTGCCGCCGGCGACCAGCATCCCTTTGCCCTGGGGAACGGCCATCGCGCGAAAGTACCCGTCCGGTGGTGTCAACGTCGAGGCCCAGAGCGGCTTGCCGCCGGCGTCGAAGCTGGTCACGTAGGAGCTGCCGTAGGCAGGGCCGATGGGCGTGCCGTCCCAGATCGGCTGGCCGTTACCGCCGTACGCAAACACATTGCCGGCGCTGTCCTCGCCGACGACGCCCACGCCGGCCACGCCGCCGGCGCCGTTCGCCTCGTGCCAGCTCGTCGGATGTCCCTGCGCGTCGAGGCGCACGAGCAGACCGAGGGGCGCGCTGCCTTTGAGCACGATCGGGCCCGCGCCGAGATCGACGGCGCCGCTTTCCACGGCGAGTCCGATCAGCAAGCCGCCGTCGGCCGTCGGCGCCATCCCGGTCTGCGTCACTGCGTCCCCGAACGTCCTCTCGCCGAGGAGCTGCCCGGCTCCATCGTAGGTCTGGAACCCGTGGGGCATGGCGACGTGGATCCGCGACGCCGCGTCGACGATGAGGTCGCCATACGAAAGGTCGCCGACGCGCTTTGACCACAGGAGCTTGCCGGCCGAGGACACGCGAATCACGACCCCGATTTGCTGCTCGGGATCGAGATCGGCGGCCAGCGGCCCGGCGCCGAGATCGAAATCGCCGGCGTACCCAGCGAGCCCGACGATCGCGTCTCCGTCGAGCGTCGCGATCGAAGTGGCCGTGACGCCGAACGAGGGGAATCGCACCCACCAGCCGGACCAGGCGCCTCCGCCCGGATCCACCGTGGTAGGCAGCCCCGGGGAGCTGCCATTGGCCGGCAGCGGCGCGGCGACGCCGTCGGGCGCCGTCCAGGGATCGCCCGTCGGCATTCCGCTCGTATCGGGCGGTGTCGAGGGTTTGCCGTGATCATCGATGACGACCACGCTGCCGCAGGCGGTGAGCCCGAGAGCGGCGGTGAGGAGCACGAGGGGAGTCGGGTTCATTTCAGCTTCGAGCCTCTGCGAAATGCATCGCATCGATGGCATATCACCGGTCACAGCAGAGATGATATGGCCGCGAGCAGGTGAATCGAGCTCGCTCGTACGGTAGTGTCGTCGGCTGAAGTGTTGGGTCTTTCGACGTCGAGTACCACAACGTCAAGACGGGGACCGACGCGCTCTTGCTGCTCGAAAAGCGCATCGCCGTCGAGCTCCCCACGGTCGATCGGAAGCGCCTTCGAAGCCTCTCCGATCTCGCGCTGGGCGTGGCCTATGCGGTCGCGCAGGTGGATCGCGGCGCCGATGGATCGACGGCGGTTCTCCTCGCGAAGGCGCGTGAGCTGCGCGAGATCCTGCTCGTGTCGGCCGAGGCGCTCGCGAAGTCCGGCGTGATCCCGGCGCGGCCCGTCGCGAAGATCCGCGAGGGCCGGGGAGCCATCGACTCGGCGCAGGACTGCGTCGATCTGAGCGCCCTGTTCAGCAAGTATTCGAAGGACGTGAAGGGGAAGACGGCGGTGACGCCGGCGCAGCGGAAGGACGCGGCCGAGGTGGGCACGGAGCTGCTCAAGTGGCTTCGCCGCAAGGGGACGAAGCGCAAGGACTCGGCGATCGTCGCGGCGGCCATCGACGCCCGCGACCGGGTGTGGACGCTGCTCGGGCAACGGCACGACGAGGCCCGCCGCGCCGGGATGTGGATCTGGGGCGACGAGGTCGATGCGCACGTGCCGCCGCTGCAATCGCGGGCGATGCCGCCGCGCAAGAAGAAGGCGGTCGAGGCGCCCGCGGTGGCTGTGGTGAAGCCGGCGCCGGTGGCGGAAGAGAACGACGGCTGATCGAGAGCCCCGCTCTCACTCCGCGCGCAGACGTGCGCGTTGACGCCGTCGGCGTCCGTCTCCGGGCGCGCGGACTCGACGTCGTCGCCGACCAGCGCGGCACGAGGGCCGCGACGATCTCGACGATCGCTGCGGCGCTGAAGAACGGGAGGACGCCGAGGCCAAACGTGCCGAGGGCGGCAGTCGAGGTGGCCGGGGGCAGCGCCGAGATGTCGACGCCGGGCAAGTCAATCTGGTGAAGCAGCAGAAGCGCAGAGGGCGCGAGCAGCGTGAGCCCGAGCCGGAGCGGCGCCCCCCGTGTGCCGTCGAGCGGCTGCAGGCGAGGAGGATCGCGACCGAGAGCGCTTTGACATGGCGGCGTCCGCCAGCCTGCGCGCCTCGAGCGCGGAGGAGCGCGAAGATGCGCCGCCGGGTGCGGCTAGATCATGGCGAGGGCCGTCTCGATGTCGGTCTCGGAGTCGCGCGAGCCGAGGGCCGACGCGACATCGACCTTCGTGTACGTGCCGCTGCGGTTGATCTTCGGCGGCGACGAGCGGCGCGGGTTGACCACCGACTCGACGGCGAGCGAGGGATCGACGCCGTGGCCATGCGAGGCGAGCGTGGCGATCACCGTGACCGCTTTATCGTCGAGTCGCCGACGGATGGTCAGCGCGCGCCGCACCTGCGTTTCGTCCTCGGCCCAGGCGTCGAGCCAGGCGTCGAGCTCGACCGACACGGCGAGGAAGCCGAGCCGCAGCGGCGCTTGCGCGCGAGGATCCGCGGCGGCGATCGTCGACTCGCGAAAGCCGACGATGTCACCGCAGAAGAGCGATCCCGAGCCGGCGACTTCGATGGTGAAGCCGCGTCGCTCTTCCGGTCGTCGCGCCGGACCACGAGGCGCGGCGCGCCGGGTGATGGGCCCGCTCACCGGTGAGTCCGCTTCAATGGATGATGAAGGCTGATCCCCCTGTGACGTCGGGGAGGACGGGAGCGAAGGATTGGACACGATGCAACCATACACGACGTCAGGCCGATGGAGAACGGTCGATAATGCCTATCCTTCGAGCGCGTAGTACAGCCGACGGAGCATGTGTGTCCCCAACACCGCCTCCCTCCCACATCGGGAGCCGGGTGCTTTTCGGCGATCCGGGCGCGGGGCCGGCGTTGTCGTCGTCACCGTACTTGCGTACGGCTCCTCCTCCGCCTTGGCCGCGCGCCCGGCTCGCCGAAAATCACGCTCGGCTCCGGGCGCGGGGATCTCGCTGTGCGGAGCTCGGAGTTCGGAGGGGCGGAGTGTGGAGGGTGTAGAGCGAAAGGCGGAGGGGTCGTGGTGCGGGGGCGTACTGGGACGCGATTTGTGCGCGGTTGGGGATGTGAGATGGGGGGTGAAGGAGGGGTGGTCGGGTGGCTGGGGGCTTGTTTGTGCAAAGTTGTGATGGAGTGGGATGCGGGGGGCGGTGGTGGGGTGGAGGGTGGGAGTTGGTGGTCGGGGGCGGCAGCGGGGCGAGGGGGGGTTATGTCGATTACGGGGGTCAGGCGTGGTGAGGGGTATCGTTGCGCCCGGGTCAGATAATTCCGTGAGAGCTGGGTGGTGGGGTTTACAAGGGCAGAGTCGGGTCGAATCGGCGCGCGGGGCCGCCTTGAACGGCAGTGTGCAAATGGGAGTGGCGGAGTCAGGGCGCTTTCGATGAATGGGGCGCGCGACACGGGGGTGGTGGGGGCGTCCATGGCGACACGGGCAGATGCTCGCGCGGGCTCGCTTGCGCCTCGGATGGCGAGGCGTCGGGCGGGCGCGCGGCGATGGGGGTGATCTTCCTGTGCCTGCTGGCGCGGCTCGCTGGTATGACTGCTCGCTCATGAACCTGGCGGCCCCGCGGGTACGGGTGGAAAAGGGCCTCGAAGCGCCCCTCTTCGGCCTCGCGGCGCCGAGCCCGGCGATCGACGAAGGAGACGAGGAGTGACGGAGCTCGAGATCAACGTGTCCGAGGCGCCCACCGGTCCGGTGGAGGCTTCGAGCAACCCCACGAGCGAGAGCTCGGCCCCGCGCGGCGGCGAAGCCCACGGCATCGGCGCCTTTCGCAAGGTGCCGCGCACAGGGGTGATCTACGTGATGGGCGAGGCCGCGCGCCTCGGCTACCGCCACGGCGGCGAGCCGGGCGAAGACGGCTGGTGCAACCTCGGCCAGGGGCAGCCCGAGACGGGGCCGCTGCCCGGATCGCCGCCGCGCGTCGAGTCGATCACGATCGACATGGACGATCAGGAGTACGCGCCGGTAGCCGGTCTGTGGGAGCTGCGCGAGGCCATCGCCGACTTCTACAACCGCGCCTACCGACGGGGCATGCCCTCGCGTTACACCGCGGAGAACGTGGCTGTTTCAGGCGGCGGCCGCATCGCGCTGACCCGCGCCGCCGCCGCGCTCGGCAACGTGAACCTCGGGCATTTCCTGCCGGATTACACCGCCTACGAAGAGCTGCTCGACGTGTTCCGGCTCTTCTCGCCGATCCCGATCTTGCTCGAGGCCGAGCGTGGCTATGCGTTCTCGGTCGGGGATCTGCGCCGCGAGATCCTGGGGCGCGGGCTCGCGGCGATCCTCTCGTCGAACCCGTGCAACCCGACGGGCAAGCACATCCGCGGCGAGGAGCTCGCGGCCTGGGTCCGAACCGCCGAGGAACTCGACTGCACGCTGCTCTTCGACGAGTTCTACTCGCACTACGTCTACGGCCTCGGCGGCGAGGCCCCGATGGAGAGCGCGGCGCGCTACGTGGAGAACGTCGACACGGCGCCGGTGGTGCTCTTCGACGGCCTCACCAAGAACTGGCGCTACCCGGGCTGGCGCGTGACGTGGACGGTGGGCCCGCGCGAGGTCATCGACGCCGTGGCCAGCGCGGGCAGCTTCCTCGACGGGGGCGGCTCGAAGCCGATGCAGCGCGCGGCGATCCCGCTGCTGTCGGTCGAGCACGCGCGCCAGGAAACCGCTGCGATTCAAGCCTCGTTCGCGCGCAAACGCGATCTGATGATCGCCGGGCTGAAGCGGATCGGCGTCACCATCGACAGCGAGCCGCAAGGCACGTTCTACGTGTGGGGCTCGGTCGCCGATCTGCCGGCCGGCATCAACGACGGACACTCGTTCTTCCGCGCCGCCCTCGATCACCGCGTCATCGTCGTCCCGGGCGAGTTCTTCGACGTGAACCCCGGCAAGCGCCGCGCCCACCGCGCCTCGCGCTTCCGCCACCACGTGCGCTTCTCGTTCGGCCCGAGCGAGGCGGTGCTCACGCGCGCCCTCGCCCGCCTCGAAGCGATGGTGAAGCTGCGGCGCTGAGCCTCCGCGAAGGTATCGACGAAGACGTGCGGCTCGGCTATTCGAGGCGCTCCAACAACTCCGGAATCGAGGCTGCTGCCATGGGTAAATTCACCGTCACTCACGAGATCCGCTGCGACGTCGAGACCTTCTGGAAGACGTTCTTCGACAAGGACTTCAATGACAAGCTCTACCTCGAGGGGCTGGGCTTCCCCGCGTACAAGACGCTCGAGCAGAACGAGACCGAGACGCGGATCACCCGCAAGGTCTCCGGTCAGCCGAAGATGAACATGCCCGGCCCGGTGGCAAAGCTTATGGGCTCGAACTTCTCGTACGTGGAGGACGGCTCGTTCGACAAGGCAGCCAAGATCTGGACGTGGAAGCTCACGCCGAGCACGCTCGCCGACAAGATGCGCAACGAGGGCTCGGTCCGCGTCGAGGCCATCGGCGAGGGCAAGGTCCGCCGCGTGGCCGAGCTGGTAATCGAGGCGAAGATCTTCGGCCTCGGCGGCCTCATCGAGAGCTCGGCCGAGAAGCAGCTCCGCGACGGGTGGGACCAGAGCGCCGTGTTCATGAACAAGTACTTCGACGCCGCGAAGTAGCTCGCACACTTCCCATCCGGCCGCTGGGCCCCACGATGCGCGCGGCGGACGGGGCGGCCCGTCGCGCGGGAGAAATGATCATGGCGGCTCATCGGGTGGTCATTGTGGGCGGCGGGTTCGGAGGGCTCTACGCGGCGCAGACGCTCGCTCGCCACGACGTGCAGATCACGCTGCTCGATCGCAAGAACCACCACACCTTCCAGCCTCTGCTCTATCAAGTCGCGACCGCCGGGCTCAACCCGTCGGATATCGCGGTGCCGATCCGCAGCATCTTCCGCAAGCGAGAGAACGTCGAGGTGCTGCTCGGCAACGTCGCGGCGATCCACAAGGACAGCCGCACGCTCACGCTCGAGGACGGCGCGACGATCCCCTACGACACGCTGATCGTCGCCACCGGGGCCACGCACTCGTACTTCGGCCACCCGGAGTGGGCGCACCTGGCGCCGGGCCTGAAGACGATCGAGGACGCGCTCGAGATCCGGAAGCGGATCTTCTTCGCCTTCGAGGCCGCGGAGCGCGAGCCGGACGAGACCCTGCGCGCGCCGTGGCTCACGTTCGTCGTCGTCGGCGGCGGCCCCACCGGGGTCGAGCTCGCCGGCACGCTGGGCGAGATTTCGCGGCAGACGCTCCGCCACGATTTCCGGCACATCAACCCGACCGAGTCGTGCATCCTGCTGCTCGAGGGCTCACCGGCCATCCTCGGCAGCTACGTCCCCGAGCTGCGCGAGAAGGCCAAGGTGCAGCTCGAGCATCTCGGCGTGAAGGTGCGGTCCAACGCGCGCGTCGTGACGATCGATGCGGGCGGCGTGACGCTCGCGCCCGTCGACGGCAAGCCCGGCGAGCGGATCCCGTCGCGCACGGTGCTGTGGGCCGCGGGCGTCGCCGCGTCGCCGCTGGTGAAATCGCTGGGCGTGCCGCTCGATCGCGCCGGCCGCGTGCTCGTCGAGCCCGACCTCACCGTGCCCGGACACCCCGAGATTTACGTGATCGGCGACGTGGCGGCGGTGAAGCAGGGCGACGGGTTCGTCCCCGGCGTCGCGCCCGCGGCGATCCAGGCGGCGAAGCACACGGCGGACAACATCGTGCGGACGCTCGCGGGGCAGCCGCGGACGCCGTTTCGTTACCACGACAAGGGCTCGCTCGCGACGATCGGCCGGGCCTCGGGCATCGCCGACTTCGGCCGGCTCAAGCTCTCGGGCTTCCTGGCGTGGATCGCCTGGCTGCTCATCCACGTCTTCTTCCTGATCGGCTTCCGTAACCGCTTCCTGGTGATGTTCGAGTGGGCGATGTCGTACCTGACGTTCCAGCGCGGGGCGCGGCTGATCACCGGCAAGGTGCCGCTGATGGAGCTGCCCGCGGCGTCGGTGCGCTCGCCGACGTCCGTGGCGTCCGTCGCGGCAGCGGGCCCGGCCGCACCGCCTCCGCCCTCCTGAAAAGCCAGCCGACGCCGAGCGAAGACGTCAAGAGAAGATGGATCGCGGCGCGGTTGCGGGCGTACGCTGACGACCATGAGGACCTCGCTTCCCGTTCTGTCGATCGTTGGAGCTGCAACGATGCTGGCCGGCAACGCCGCGGCGCAGTCGGCCCCGGCGGCGCCTCCGCCGACCGTGATCGTCGTGCAGCAGCAGCCGGGCTACGGGCAGCAGCAGCCTCCTCCGGGCTACGGGCAGCCCCCGCCGGGCTACGCGCGGCAGCCCCCGCCCGGGTACGCGGCCGGGGCGCCGGTGCCGTACTACGCGCCCCCGGGCGCGTACGGCGCGGCGCCGATGGGACCGCGCTACCTCGACTACGAAGAGGGCGACACCATCCCGCCGGGCTACCGACCCGGGACGCGCATCCGGAAGGGCCTCGTCATTGGCGGCTCGGTGATGCTCGGCGTCGGCTACCTGATCACGATCATCGCGGCCGGGATCGGGCAGCTCGTCAGCAACATCGACACCAACGGGAGCCGGGATTTCGGCCCGCTGCTCATCCCGGTGGTCGGCCCGTTCATCGGCATGGGCACCACGCACCCGTCGACGGGCGGCGTCTTCGGCCTGGCCTTCCTTGGCGTCGCGCAGACGGCCGGCCTCGGCATGCTCATCGGCGGGATCGCCGCGCCGAACAAGGTGCTGATCCGCAACGAGGCCGCCGGCGTGAAATTCACCGTTGCGCCGCAATTCGGGGCGAATTCGGCCGGGGTCGGCGTGGTCGGATCGTTCTAGCGATCGCCGCGGGCGCGCACTGGAGGGGCGAGGCGGCGGGCAGCGAGTCCCGCCCCCTCGGGCCTCCAGCGCGCGCGAGCGATCAGGCGGCGGGCACGGGCGGGGGAGCCTCGTCGATCGACTTCACGGCGCGCTTGGCGCGCTTGCGGACATCGACGTGGAGCGAGTCGTCGAAGTTGATCGCCGAGAACGCGGCGCGCGCTTCGACGCGCTTGTCGAGGCCCGAGTAGGCCTCGGCCTCGTTCCAGCGGAGCTGCCAGTTGCGCTTGCCCATGGTGGTGATCTTCGCCGCGTCGGCGAGGATCTCCGCGTATTGCTGCTGCTTGCCGAGCTCGCTCCAGTACTCGGCGCGGAGCTCGTCGTCGTCGGGCGTGAGGCTCACCGCGCGGGCGAAGAGCGCGAGCGCGTCGTCCATGCGGCCCATGGCGATGTAGGCGCGGCCGAGGGAGCGCCACACGCCGGAAACGTTCGGGTGCGCGTCGGCGAAGGCCTGCAGCGCGGGCGAGGCCTCGTGGATCTTCTTGATGTCGTTGGCGTCGGCGGGCCAGAAGCGGAACATCAGCGCCGCGAGATCGCCGGGATCGGCCTCGAGCGCGAGGTTGACGGCGGCGTGGCCTTCGTCGATTTGCCCCGCCGTGGAGAGGCATTTCGCGAGCTCGACGAGGGCGCCGGCCTTCGCGGAGGGCGTCGCGGCCGGGTTCGCCTCGACCTTGCTGAGGTACGCGTGGGCGGCGTCGAGCGCCTCGGCGTTGCGATCGAGCGCGCGCAGCGCCGTGACGCGGCCGAGCTCGGCGCGCTCGGGGCCGATCGCCCCGCCGTGAAGGGCGATCGCGCGCTCGGCGGCGGCGAGCGCGACCGCGTGGCGGAGCGCGCCCTCGTGGTAGGCGAGCTGCTCGAGCAGGTAGCTCACGTCGCGCTTCTCGGCGTCCCACTGGCCGACGAGGTACTCGACCACCGAGTCGGTGCGCACGTACGTGAGCGAGGCGGCGTCGCGCGGGTTCTCGTAGATCGACGTGAGCACGCCGAGCTGCACCATCGCGTCCATCGCGGCCTGCGAGTCGGGCTTGGCCTCGAGGGCGAGCACCATCTCGTTGAGCGCCTCGTCCTTCTCTTTCAGCGCGATGTACACCTGCCCGAGGGCGACGTGGTACTCGGCGTCGCCCTCGAACGTCTTGCGGATGGCCTTGAACTGCTTGAGTGAGCCCGCGAAATCATGGGTGTTGGCGAGGGCCGACGCGAGGTTGAGCTTCGCGACGTGGTCCTCGGCGTCCATGGTGATGATGCGCTTGAAGGCGACGATGGCCTTCGCGTAGTCGTTCTCGGCGATGGCCTGATTGGCCCTCTCCCACACCGGCGCTTTATCGAGGAAGACCTCGAGCCCGCTGACGATGTTCGCGTTCTTCTTGCGCCAGGGGCCGCTCTTGCCAGGCTCGGAGTTGTTGAGGAAATCCTTGGCCCATGCGCGGGCCTTGTCGATCGACAGGCCCTTTTCGGCGAGGCCTTCGAACTCGGCTATCGGTATCGCGATGTTCGCCGGGAGGCCCTGACGTCGGGCCATCTTCTCGTCCAGCGTCATCAGCTTCCATCCGCCTTCGTCGCTCATGGAAAGAGACGGTAGCGGCCGGGGGCGCCCCAGATCAACCGGATGATCGCGCTCAGCCGAAGAAGAGCCAGATCAACAGGAACACCACGCAGAACGCCACGATCCCGAGGCCGGCGATGGCCAGCGGCGGCATGCCGAGGACGCCGGGCTTGAGCCTGGCGCGGAAGGCGCGATCGTCGAAGGGCGCCGCCTGCGGGCCGGGATCGGGCGGCAGGTTCGAGTACGAGACGGGGCCCGGGAGCAGCATCGCCGACTGTGGCGGGAGCTGGAGATGCGCTTGCGAGGGGCGCGGCGTCGCGCCCGCGGCGGCGCCGTCGTAGACCGGCGGGAGGTAGCTCGGGCGGCTCGCCGCAGGCGCGGGGACGCCGCTCGTCGAGGGCGAGGCGCGGAGCGCCGCGGCGATCGCGGACTCGGGCAGGGGACCCGTGCCGCCGGCGTCGCCCTGTCCGCGCGGGATCGTCCGCTCGACGGTGCGCGCCTGCTCGAGGCGCTGGGCCGCGGCGGCGAGGCCCGACGTGCCGAGGATGCGCACGGCGTCGGCGGCGATCAGCGCGGCGTCGGCCGCCATCCGGGCCATCGCGGCGCGGCGATCGGCGCGCATCGCCGCGGCGCGCGCCTCTTCGCTGCGGCGGACGGCCTCGATCGCGAGGCGATCGGCCTCGGCGATCAGCGCCTCTTCGGTGAGGGCGTGCGAGGGCATCTCGCTGCGATCGAGGACCTGGACGTCGTCGCTGATGCTGTGACGCGCGGTCGTCGGCGGGCGCGGCGCGGGATCGTTCGTGGGCAGGTACGACGGCCCGGGCGGGGGCGGACCGAACCCGGACGGCGCATACGACGGAGCCGGGCTGAACGACGGCGGAGGCGGCGCGTACGAGCCGCGGCCGACGTTCGGCGCGGGCGGCGGGAGCGGCTCGGGCAGCGTCGACGGTCGCTGGCGGGTCTCGGCGTCGGTCGGCGGCGGCAGCGCGCGCGGCAGCGGCAGCGGCGAGAGCTGCGGCACGTTCGGGCTCGGCGGGATCGTCCCGGGGCGCGTCGCTTCGCCGCGAGGCGCTGGGCGCTGCGGAGGCGGCGGGATGCGGCGGCTCGGCGCCGGGTGGCCCGTGCGCACCGGCGCGGTCGGCAGCTCCTCCGACGAGTCGTCGTTCTCGAGGTGCGCGCGCGGCAGATCGTCGCCGGTGCGCTTCACCGCCGTGATCCGCTGATCGCTGTCCTCGTCGACGATCAGCGGCGGCTCGATCAGCCCGCGCCCGCCGGTGGCGCGACGGGCGGCGGCGCGAGCGCCGGCGCGCATGGCCTCGATCGTCGCCGAGCCCTTCTGCACCAGGGTCGGGACCTCTTCGCTCTCGCCGTCGTCCTTCGCGACGATGCGCGGGGCGCCGCCGAGCTGGTTCTGCCGGGCGATCCGCCACTCGGCGTCGGTGACGTCGGTCTCGTCGCTGTCCTCGTCGTCGAGCGTGGGCGAGCGCTCCCGCGGCTTCGCTCTCGGCACCGGCGCGCCCGGGATGCGCGGGCGCCCGCCGTCGGGTCCGCGGCCCGCGGCGGCGTCGCTGTACGAGGGCACGCGCGGCGGGAGCTGCCTCCCGATCTTCGGCTTGGGCGCGAGCTCACCGGCGATCGCGCGCTCGAACCAGCGCATCTGGCGCATGGCGTTGCGGCGCACGAAGCGGCCGAGCGCCTCCTCGTTGCCTTCCATGTAGCCGTGCACGGAGAGCCAGTTTTCCAGGCGATCGGCGATGAGCGCGGCGCTCTGGAAGCGCGTCCCGGGATCCTTCTCGAGGCACTTGTTGACGATGGCGATGAGCTCGCGATCGATCTTCGGGCGGAGCTCGCGCAGATCGGCCGGGGGCTCGCGCGCGGTGACCTGGACCATCTCGAAGTCGCTCTTGGCGAGCCACGGACGGCGGCCCGCGAAGAGCTCGAAGAGCATCACGCCGAGCGAGAATAGATCGGCGCGCGCGTCGATCTCGTCGGCGCGGGCCTGCTCGGGCGCCATGTACGTCGGCTCGCCCTTGGACATGCCGGTCAGCGTCTTGGTGAGGCGTTGCTTGGCTTTTGCTAGGCCGAAATCAGCGATTTTCACGTCGCCCGTGAAGCTGACGAGGACGTTGCCCGGCGTGAGATCGCGGTGGACGAGGTTGAGCAATTCGCCGTTGGGAGCGCGGAGCGCGTGGGCCGCCGCGAGCCCGCGGCAGAGGCGCGCCGCGACGTACACGACCATGCGCTCGGTGAAGACCTCGCCGGTGTCGAACACCGTCTTCATGAGCCGCGCGAGCGACACGCCCTGCACCAGCTCGACCGCGAGATAGGAGCCGACGTTGTCGGTGCCCCAGCCCCGCACCTCGACGACGTTGGGGTGGGTGAGCGCCGAGGTCATCCACACCTCGTCCTGGAACTGCGCCTGGAAGCCGGGATCGTCGGCGACGTGTGGGTGGAGCCGCTTGACGGCGAGGAGCTGGCCCTGGAGATCAGGCCTCCGCGCGTCGGTCGCGCGACAGAGATCGATCCGCGCGGTGGCGCCCGCCGAGATCTCGGCGAGCACCTGGAACGAGATCGCCCCCGCCGCGGGATCGGGTAGGACCGGCATTCACACTCGATGGATCAAGCGCCGCCGCGGGCAGCCGCGATCGCCGCCGGAACCCCGGTCAAGTCTGCCTTGAGGTGCACGTCGAGGTGATCGTCCTTGGTCTTGATCGCGCGGACCCCGACGACGGGCGTGAGCACCGAGAGCAGCTGCTTCAGCCTGGGGTTGTCGGCGATCTTCGGGATCTTCATCAGGTCGATCGTGATGCGATCGTCCTTGGCCTCGACCAGCGCGGCGGGGCGCTTGGGCATGAAGGCCGCGAGGTTGCCGGGCTTCGACAGATCGAGCGCGCCCGACTTGATCAGGCCGGCGATCGGCGAGGCCACGTCGCTCAGCACGGTGAGGTGCAGGCCCTCGATCCGCAGGCCGATGCGCATCTCCTCGGTGCTCACGCGCAGCTCTTCGACGAAGATCGTCAGCACCGCGCGGAGCGGCGTGCCCATCGCGTCGACGGTGGCGCCGACGCGCACGCCCGGGGGCGCGGCCTCGATCACCACGTCTTTCGGGGCGTTCTTTCCCCCGCCGAGCTCGCGCGCGAGGTAGCGGATCGCGTCCATCGGGAGGCCCAGCCGCAGCCCGAGCGCACCGCGCAGGGCCCGGAAGATCTCCTCGGGGTGTTGCTTCAGGTACTCGGTCGCCTCGTGGAAGAGGATCTTGGGATCGGGCTTCGCCATCTGGGAGAGAACCATCGCCCATCCTCGTTCGCGCTTGCAAGGGGCAACGCAGCGTCGGCCGCGTCAGCGGCGCTCAATCGTCCGCCGAGGCCCCCGAGGCGCGGCGCGCCGGGGTGGGGAGCGGGGGAATGTCGGCGGGAGCGGGCACGAAGCCCCCGACGGCGCGGTGGAGGTCGAGGACGGCGGCGTGCGTGCGCTCGCGCAGCTCGTTCACCCGCGCGGACTCGCGGCCCTCGGTCTTCGCGAAGAGGGGCTTGCCGATGCGGACGCGGACCCGCCGCATCTTGCCGTCGCCCGTGTCGAGCGCGCCCTTCTTCATGAGCTGGTGGGTGCCGTCGAGCGCCACAGGGATCACGGGGACCCCGGCGCGGATCGCGGCGTAGAAACCCCCATTTTTGAAGGGTCGAACGATGCCGTCCTCGCTCCGCGTGCCCTCCGGGAACACCAGGAGGGGCTTGCCGTCTTTGAGCACCGTTTCGAAGCGGCCGATGACCTGCGCGGCGGTGCGCGAGCCGGCCTGGCGGTCCACCGGGACGTGTCCGGCGAGGCGCAGGTGCCAGCCGAGGAAGGGGATCTTCATCAGCGAGCGCTTCGCGGCCCACTTGAAATCGCCGGGGAGCACGGCCCCGAGCACCAGGATGTCGAGGAGGCTCTGGTGGTTCGCGCAGTACACGAACGGCGACGACGGCACGTTCTCGATCCCGCTCACTTCGACGTCGATCCACAGCGCGCGCGCGCTGGTCTGGCACCAGCGGCGCATCGCCCACAGGCTCGCCGAGCGATCCCGGGTGAGGGGGCCGAGGGTCAGCGAGACGGTGCCGTACGCCATCGTGCGCGCGGCGAAAGGGACCCACTGGCGGGTCGCGCGCAGGGCGCTGCGGAGATCCATGAGAGTGTCACGTTATGGTCATCCCGCCGCCGGCACAACGCGAAGGTTTGTGCGCAGCGACGGCCCGGGCGGCCACGCAGAGCTCGCCCACGCTTCGCGCCGCTCGGCGGGGATTTCAGGGCTCGATCGGCGAGAGGATCCGGCCGAAGCCGACCGTCGCCGGGCGACCCGCACGCTCGAATTTCACGATGAAGAGCCCGGGATCGGGCGAGGCCTGGACGGTGCCCCGGCGCAGCGTGCCCACCCACTCGGCCCACACGGGCGCGCCGATCTTGGGGGTGAAGCGGGTGGGGATCGGCTGGAGATCGGCCTCGTCGGCGACGAGCGCGGCGCCCCCGAAGCCGAGGGCGAACCAGCGCTTCGTCTCGCCTTCGGAGGCGGGCGAGACGAGCAGCACGTGGAGCCACTCGTCGCCGCGGTGGAGCGCGGCGTAGTTGCCGGGCACGAGCCCCTCGACCTGCTTGACGAAGCGCGCGGGCGGGTGCTTGCCGGTGGCCGCGGTGGGCTTGCCGCCCTGCAAAAGCACCTCGCCCGAGCGGGTGTCGAGATCGGTGAAGCGGACGCCGATCTTGTCCTTGATCGGCCTGGTGATCACCGCGTGCTTGAGCACCCCGTTCCACTCGGTGAGCACCGCGTCGCCGGGCCTGATCTTCGCGTCGTCGGGGACCGGGATCACGTAGCTCCCGTTGACCTTGTACGACGGGCCTCCGCGGCCCTCGATGATCAGATCGTCGCCCTCGATCCCGACCACCGTCGCGGCGTAGAGCACGAGGGTGGAGCCGAGCTTGGCGCCGTCGAGCATCCCCGCGGAGAAGGTGAACACGCGCTTGCCGGCGTCGAGCGTGACGCGGCGAGGCGGGAGCTTGAGCGGGTTGGGATCCTGCACCGTGACCGCGGCGCCGGGCGCGGGCGCCGGTGGGATCGCCGCGCCTGCGGTGAGCGCGGCGGGCGCGGCCGCCGAGGGCCGCGGGGGCGATGCGGGCGCCGCCGAGGCGATCGATCCCGCGGGCGGCGTCGGGTCTCCGCAGGCCACGAGGCCGGCCGAGATCAACACGACGCCGGGGAGCCAGGCCTTCACGGCGCCGAGCATTGCGCGCGACGCCGTGGGGGGCGAGACAAAAAGTGACCGCGTCGCGAAGGCGTCGCCGGCGCGGTTCGTCGCCCGGTCATAGTAGGCTGCCGCCATGCCTCAGCCCTTCACCGAGGAGGAGCTCAAGTCGAATGATCCTCCCCGCTTCACCGAGACGCGGCGCGTCCGCTTCCAGGACGTCGACGCCGCGGGGATCATCTTCTATCCGCGCGTGCTCGAGTACTTCAGCGACGCGTACATGTCGTGGCTCCAGGAGGCGGGGATCGACATCCCGCGGACGCTCGAGCTCGGCGAGATCGGCTTTCCGCTGGTCCGCGCCGAGGCCGAGTACCTCCGCCCGCTGCGCTTCGGCGACGTGATCGCCGTGGAGATCGCCGCGGGCAAGGTCGGCGAGACCTCGTTCACGATCGGCTACCGGATCCGCACGGGGACGGGGCGTCTGGCGTCGATCGGACAGACGGCGCACGTGTGCATCGATCGGGCGACGTTCCGCGCGTGCCCGATCCCGGACGAGCTGTTGAGCCTGCTCGTCGGCTGACGCGATCGGATCAGCGCGCGGGCGGCAACGCGTGGAGGTCCGCGCCGTAGCGCTCCGTCGCGCCGACGCGGACGAGCTTGCCCGAGCCGGTGACGGCGAGCGCCGCAACGACGCCGAAGAGCCGCGGGCGCTTGTGCGGCGCGAGCTTCGTCGCGATCGCCGCGGCGAGCGCGGCCTCGTCGATCGCTGCTCCCGCCTCGATCACCGCGGCGACGATCTGCCCCCAGCGCGGGTCGGCGACGCCGAAGACGAGGGCGCGCCGCACGCCCGGCAGCGCCTCCAGGCACTGCTCGATCTCCAGCGGGTAGACGTTCTCGCCGCCGGTGACGATGAGATCGGTGCGGCGCGCGTGGACGTGCAGCGTGCCGCCTTCGTCGAGCTCGCCGAGATCACCGGTGTCGAGCCAGCCGTCGGTGAACGACGAGGTGTCGGGCGCGCGGCCTTCCCCGCGAAAATAGCCGCTCATCAGCGTCGGTCCACGCAGGTGGATCCGGCCCGCGTCGTCGACGCGGAGATCGACGCCGGGCAGCGCGCGGCCGGATCCGCGCTCGGGTACGTACGGCGATCGCGGCGCCTGCGAGGCGGCCTGCGAGCACGCCTCGGTGAGCCCGTACGTCGTGAGCGCGGGGACGCCGCGGCGGCCGCACTCTTCGAGCAGCGACCACGGCGTCGCGGCGCCTCCGCTGAGCACCGCGCGCAGGCGAGCGAGCACGTTGCGCTCGTCGCGCTCCAGCAGCGCCTTCAGCATCGTCGGCACCACCGAGAGCAGCGTCGCGCGCTTCGTGACGATCGAGGCCAGCACCGCGTCGGGGTCGAAGCGCGGCTCGAGGATCACGGCGCGCCGCGCGGCGAGGCAGCGCGTGAGGATCGAGAGCCCGCCGACGTGGCAGAGCGGCATGCAAAGGAGCCAGCGATCCCCGGGGATCCAGCCGAGGTTCTCGGTGCTCGCGGCGGCGCTGGCGAGGAAGGCGCGGCGCGTGAGGATCGCCCCCTTGGGGCGGCCGGTGGTGCCGGAGGTGTAGACGATCGCCAGCGGAGACGCGGGATCGATCGCCATCGGCGAGGGCGATGCGTCGCGAGGATCCTCGGCCGCGAGCGCGTCGAGATCGCCCCCGCGCAGCGTGAGAGCCGGCGCCGCATCGTCGACGATGAGCTGCACCTCGGCCGGGGTGAGCCGCGGGTGGATCGGCACCATCGCGGCGCCGATCGCCAGGAGCGCGTGGACGGCGATCACCGTCTCGACGCGGTTCTGCGCGAGGATCGCGACGCGCGAACCCGCGCGGATCCCGCGCGCAGTCAGGCCTGCCACGAAAGCGCGAACGCGGGCGTCGAGCTCGGCGAACGAGAGGACGACGTCGCCCGTGAAGAGCGCCGGGCTCGCTGCGGCCTCGCGCGCCGCGGCGCCGAGGCTCAGCGCGTCCATGCGTGCTCCAGAGCGCGGCCCGCGACGAGGAGCCCCGGTCCGCCGCTCGATTGAATTGATCCGGCGTCGGCGAGCTGCGGGATCGTGAGGCCACCCGAGTCGGCGATCCACGCTTCGAGCGCCTCGTGACGATCGAGCCCGCACGCGAGAGGAGCACGCGGGAGCGACACGGCGAGCTCCGCCGCGGCGGCCATTGAAAACGGGCCGTCGAACAGGTGAGTGACGACGACGTCGAGGCCGCGCTCCCCGGCGCGGAGCGCGAGCCGGCGCGCGCGATCGAGGCCGCCGAGCAAGGCCGGCTTGAGCACGAACGCCGCGCAGCCGCGCGACGACAGCAGCGGCTCGACGAGCTCCGGGATCACCAGCGACTCGTCGGCGGCCCAGGGCACGGCGCACTCGCCGAGGCGATGCAGCTCCGCCGCAGCGACGGGCTGCTCGACGAACGAAGGGGCGATCACGGCGAGCGCGCGGAGCCGTGCACGCGCCTCGTCGAGGGACCACGCCGCGTTGGGATCGAGGCGGAGTTCGAAGGGTTGAGGCAGCCGCTCGCGCACCTCGCAGAGCGCCGCGAGCTCGCGAAGGAAGCCAGCATCGTCGCGGGCGCGGAGCTTGATCTTGATCGCGGTGTAGCCGCGCGCCACGAGCGTCGCTGCGCGCTCGGCGAGCGTGCTCTCCGGCGACGCGAGGAGGAGCCCGTTGACGGGCACGCGCGGCGCCGGGATCCGACCGCCGAGGGCCGTCGAGATCGAGAGCCCACGGCGCTGGCAGAGAAGATCGAGCAGCGCCGTCTCGAGCGCGAGGCGCGCGCTCGGAACGGGATCGAGGTGCGCGCCGAAGCGAGCGAGCGCGGCGCTCACCGCCTCTGCCGGCGGCGCGTCGTCGTCGATCGCACCGAGGCGCCGCTCGAAGCCCGCGAGCGCCTGCGCGCAGTCGTCGGCGCTCTCGCGCGAGAACGGGGGCAGGGGAGCAGCGTCGCCTCCGCCGCTTCGCCCCTGCTCGTCCGCGATCCACAGCACGAGCCGCGGGCGCGGTGGGCGGCGCGAGACCGCGACGTGGATCGGCGCGACGCGCATCACTGTGGCTCAGCCTCCGGTGATCGGGACGACGAGCCCCGCCGCGAACAGCACGCCGTAGAGCAGCAGCAGCTTCGCGGTGTTCGCGAGGCAGGCGTTGAGCGGCGCGCCCTCCTTCGTGGCCAGCGTGCGGATCAGCGTCGCCGCGATCGGCAGCGTCAGGATCGGGAGGAGCACCCACGGCGATCGGTGCAGCCACACGAGGGCGACGCCCGGCGCGGCGTACGCGACCGCGAAGAGCGCCACGTACTCGCTCACGCCGAAGCTCCGGCCGAAGCGCACCGCGAGCGTCCGCTTGCCCGCCTTCACGTCCGTGGAACGATCGCGGACGTTGTTGACGACGAGGACCGCCGTCGCCAGCGCGCCCACCGGCACCGAGGAAAGCCACGCGAGCGGCGGCACCGATCCGAGCTGTACGTAGGCCGTGCCGCACACGGCGACGAAGCCGAAGAAGATCATCACGAACACGTCGCCGAGCCCGTTGTACCCGAGCGGAAAGGGCCCGCCGGTGTAGGCCACGCCCGAGAGCACCGAGAGCACGCCGATGATCACGATCGGGTAGCCGCCGATCGCGGTGAGGTAGAGGCCGGCGATCGTCGCGAGCGCGATCGTCACCAGCATGCCCACGCGGACCTGGCGGCTCGTGAGCAGCCCCGACTGCACGGCGCGCGTCGGGCCGAGGCGCTCGTGCGTATCGGCGCCTTTCTCCGCGTCGAACACGTCGTTGGCGAAGTTGGTCGCGATCTGGATCATGAAGGCGCCGAAGAGCGCCGCGAGGGCCGGGCCGGCGCGGAAGCCCCCCTGCGCGAACGCGACCGCGGTCCCCACGAGCACCGGCACGAGCGCCGCGGTCAGCGTCTGCGGGCGGCTCGCGAGGATCCACGCCTGCAGCGATCCCGGCCGCACCACGGCCGCGGCGCTGGCCCCCGTTGCAGTCGCGGTCGCGCTCACGGCAGCCGCCGGAGCTTCTTGAAGTCGGGCATCCAGGTCACGTCGGTCATGATGAGGCTCCTTCGGGGAAACGATCGGCGAGCTCGGCGCGGACCTCGGTCCAGAGCGCGGCGATCGTCCTGGCGCCGACGCGGGGAGGGGCAACTGCTTCGATCAGCGTGGAGCCAGCGGCGCTCCACGCGGCGGTTAGCGCCGCGGCGAGCTCGGCGCTCGTCTCGGCGCGCGCGTAGGTGACGCCGAAGGCCGCCGCCGCGTGGTTGAAGCGCACCGGCTCCGGGGTGGCGAAATAATGCTCGAAAGGCCCTGGATCCCAGCTCTCGGCGATGGGCAGGTGGTCGAAAATCCGCCCGCCGCCGTTCTGCACGACCACCGCGACGAAGGGCGCGTCGAGGCGACGCAGGAGCGCGAGGCCGGTGAGATCGTGGAGCAGGCTCAGATCGCCGAGCAGCAGCGCGACCGGCGCCGTCGAGGCGCTCCGCGCGCCCGCCGCGCCCGAGACGAGGCCGTCGATGCCGCTGGCGCCGCGCTGGTGGAGCACGCGGAGATCGCGCTCGTTCGCCGGGCAGTAGGCGTCGAGATCGCGCACCGGCGTGCTGTTGCCGATGGCGAGGATCGCGCCCGCGGGGCACGACGCGACCAGGGCCCGGACGATGCTGCCCTCGGAGAGCGCCTCGCCGGAGGTGGCGTGATCGAAGAGGGCGACGGCGCGTCGATCGGCCGCGGCGAGCTGCTCGGCCCACGCCGTGACCGGCGGCGAAGATGAGCCTCTAGCGGCGCGGATCCGGGCAGAAATGCGGCCCGCGGCCTCGGCAGGATCGGCGACGACGAGGGCGGTCGCGGTGCCCGCGGGATCGTTCCACCCGTGCGGCGCGATCACGAACCGCGGCGCCGCCGGGTGCTCGGCGAGGAGGCGCGCGTAGCCGGCCGACGTCGGCGGCGCGCCGATCTCGATCACCAGCTCGGGCGCCTGCGCCGCGCGGATCGGGAGACCGCGAAGGAGGGCATCGAAGGCCGAGAGCGTGACGACGCCGCGACGATCCCCGCCAAAGCGAAGCTGACTCGGCCCCTCGGCGAGGAGCGGGAAGCCCGTGGCTCGCGCGAGATCCAGGATCGCGTCGCGCCCCGCGGCGCTCGCGAGCGGGGCCGGACCGCAGACGATCAGGCCGCGCTCGGCGGTCGAGGCAAGCGTCGCGATCGCCACGATCGCGTCCTCGTCGGCGCGCATTGCGGGGGCGACGACGCGCGTCGGACCGCGCGCCAGGAGCGCGCTGACGAGCGGCTCCCAGGTCTCGGGTCCGTCGACCGCGACAGGCTCGAGCGGCTTGCGAAAGCGGGCGTTGATGTGGACCGGTCCGGGGACGGGGCCGAGCGCGCGCGCCACGGCCTGCGCGGCGATCCGCGGTACGCCGCGCAGCGCCGACGGTGACGGATCGGGGATCCCGAGCTCGGCGAAATGGCGGACGTGATCGCCGAACATCTTCAGCTGATCGATCGTCTGCGGGGCCGCGCAATCCTGGAGCTCCCACGGCCGGTCGGCGGTGACCGCGATCAGCGGGATGAAGCTCTGCGAGGCCTCGATGAACGCCGGGAGCCAGTGGGCGCCGGCCGTGCCCGAGGTGCAGATCAGCAGCGTGGGGCGCCCGGTGACGCGGGCCTGCCCGAGCGCGAAGAAGCCTGCGGATCGCTCGTCGACGATCACTTGCACCCGGAGCTCGCTCGTGGTCGCGGCGGCGATGGTGAGCGGCGTCGAGCGCGATCCGGGGCTGAGCACCACGTCGGTCACGCCGGCAGCCGCGGCCGCGCGCAGGAAGAGGCGCGCCCAGGCGAGGTGAAGGTTCGAGCGGCTCACGGCAGGAGCCCGAGCGCCGCGAGCATCGGCGTCTGCTTCACGCGGGTCTCCGCGTACTCGGCCGTGGGATCCGAGCCCTCGACGATCCCGGCGCCCGCGTAGAGCCAGGCCTCGTGGCGCGTGAGCGCGCCCGAGCGGATCGCCACCGAGAACGCGCCGTCGCCGGCGGCGTCGAACCAGCCCACGGCGCCCGCGTACCAGCCGCGCGGCGAGGGCTCGTGCGCCGCGATCCAGTCGATCGCCGCGAGGCGCGGCGTGCCGCAGACGGCGGGCGTCGGGTGGAGCGCGGCGACGAGATCGAGCGCGTGGAGCGGCGAGGAGAGCGTCGCGGTGATCGGCGTCCAGAGATGATGCACGTTGCGCAGCGAGCGCACGATCGGCCGCTCGGGGACGCGGACCTCGCGCGCGATCGGGCGGAGCGCGCCCTCGATCGCGTGGGCCACGTGGGCGTGCTCGCGGAGATCCTTGTCGCTCGCGCAGAGCTCCTCGACGGCGCGGCGATCCTCGGCGGCGTCGCGGGCCCGGGCGCGCGATCCCGCGAGCGAGTCGGCCTCGACCTCGAGCCCGCGCAGCGCCACGAGGCGCTCGGGCGAGGCGCCGATGAACGTCGTCTCGCCGCGGCGAAACGCGAAGCGCGCGCACTCGGGGTAGGCGTGGCGCACGCGGCCGAGCGCGGCGGCGACGTCGAGGACGCCGGACGACGTGACGTGGCAGCGCGTCATCGGGACGACCTTCTCCATCTCGTGGGCGCGGATGCGGACCAGCGCGTCCTTGATCATCACCTCCCAGTCGGCGGGGCTTGTGCGATCGAGCTCGGCGCCGCGCGCCCCGCTGGTCACCGCGGGGATCGCCGCGGAAGCGGCCTCGATCCGCGCGAGCGCGCCCTCGATCTCGGTCAGCGCGATCCGCTCGCCGGGGCGCGCCGCGAGCGTGAGGATCGCCCGCTCGCCGTCGGTCGCGTAGAGCCAGCGCGGGAGCGTGAAGCTCGCGTCGCGGAACTCGGTCCACGGCGCGGCGCGTCCTATTTCGGGGCGGAAGGCTATGCCACCAAAAAGCCGCGGCGACGGCCCCGGCGCGAGCTCGGGATGACGCCGCTCCGTCAGGCCGGCGAACAGCGGCGCCGCGAGCGCGCGGACCGTCTCGAGGCGCGCCTCCCCGTCGCCCTCGATCCGCGCAGCCTCACCCCACCCGAGGAACGTCCAGCTCCGGCCGTCGGCCTCGAGCGCCGGCGCGTCCCAGAGCACGCTCGGCTCCGCCGCGAGGAGGCCGTCGATCGCGACGACCTTCGCCGGGACGGAGACCAGCGCCGCCGTCCACGCGTGCGCATCGGTGGGCGCGGCGAGCTCGTCGAGGGCGTGGAGGAAGAAGCGGATCACGCTCACTTCTCCGCAGCGCGGCGGTTCATCACGCCGTCGACGTGGGGCGTCCCGACGAAGAGGCAGACCACGCCGAAGGTGAGCGGAGCGACCTCGAGCACGTCGATGCCGGCCTCCGTCATCTGCGCGGCGAACGCGTCGGGCGAGGGGAACGCGGCGATCGATCGCTGGAGGTAGCTGTACTCGCCGCCGCCGCCGGAGATCATCGCGCCGACGCGCGGGACGACCTCGTGGATGTGGAAGCGCGCGAGCTTGGCCAGCGTGCCCTGCCGCGGCTCTGACAGCTCGAGGATGGCGATGCGCCCGCCGGCGCGGGTGACGCGGGCCATCTCGCGCAGCGCCTTCGATCGATCGGGCACGTTGCGGATCCCGAAGGCGATGCTGATGGCGTCGACGCTCCCGTCGGCGAGATCGATCGCCTGGGCGTCGCCGATGCGGAGCGCGACCTTGCTCGCGGCCGATCGCGCCTTGCGCTCGGCGACGTCGAGCATGCCGCGCGACGGATCGGTGCCGATCACCTTGGCCGTGGGGTGCGTGCGCGCGATCTGGAGCGCGAGATCGCCGGTGCCGGTCGCGAGATCGAGGACCGTGGCGTCGGCCTTGTTCGCGAGATCGAGGGCGGCCACGGTGCGCTTGCGCCAGCCCTGATCGAGGCCGAGCGAGATGATCCGGTTGAGCAGATCGTAGCGCTCGGCGATGGAGTCGAACATTTCGCCGCTGCCGGCGCGGGGAGTCGAGGTCGAGGTCGTTCTTTCGTTCACGAGGCACCTCCGTTCGAAGTCGGTCGCGGGATGGCGGCGCGCAGCTCGCGCAGCACCGCGGTGATCTCGGCCAGCGGGATGGCCTGCGGGCCGTCGCTCAGCGCCGTCGGGGGATCGGCGTGGGTCTCGATCATCAGGCCCGCCGCGCCCGCGGCCAGCGCGGCGCGGCCGAGCGGCACGATCAGATCGCGGCGGCCCGCGCCGTGCGAGGGATCGACGATCACCGGCAGCTTGTGGACGTGCGCGAGCAGCGCCACCGCGCCCAGATCGAGCAGGTTCCGCGTCGCGTCGTCGAAGCTGCGGATCCCGCGCTCGCAGAAGATCACGCCGCGCGCGCCGCCCGCGAGCAGGTACTCGCCCGAGTGCAGCCACTCGTCCATCGTCGCCGACATGCCGCGCTTGAGCAGCACCGGGCGCCCGCTGCGGCCCACGGCCTTGAGCAGCGCGTAGTTCTGCATGTTGCGCGAGCCGATCTGGACGAGGTCGGCGAGCTCGGCCACGGCAGGCACGTCGGCCTCGGAGAGCGCCTCGGTCACGACCTTCATCCCCGTGGCCTCGGCGGCCCGCTTCAGCCAGCCGAGCGCGGGCTCGCCGTGCCCCTGGAATGCGTAGGGGCTCGTGCGCGGTTTGTAGGCGCCGCCGCGGAGGAACGCCACGCCGAGGGGCGCGATCCGCTCGGCGATCTCGCGCACGTGGGCCTCGGACTCGACGCTGCACGGGCCGACCATGAAGGCCGGCTTCACCCCGCCGACCACGACGCCGGAGACGTCGACCGTGGGGCCCTGCGCGGAGACGCGCGGGTGCTCGACCTTCGACGTCGTCACGCCCGAAACACCGTCGATCGAAGCGAGATCCTCGACCGACGTCGCGGCCGAATACGAGGCGATCACATAGTGCCGTGGCTCGCCGGAGGCGCTCTTCTCGACCTGGGTCACCCAGAGGCCGCGAGACACGAGCGCGCGCAGAACCTCGGCCGGGTTCGCGTCGGCTTTGAGGGAAACGATCATGGCTACTTCCTCCTTCGCGGAGTCGACATGGCGACCGCTTCGAGAGACGACCTCGCGCGCCCGTGGGGCAGCACCTCGAGGCTCTTCACGGCCTCGCGACAGAACTTCGTCGCGAGCTCGAGGCTGTCTTCCCCCGCGCGCGCCGACGTCACCGCGCGGGCGACCTTCGCGCACGCCTGCGGATCGATCGCCGCCGACTCGTCAGCGTCCATCGCGCTCTCGAGCACCGCCGCCAGCGAAGCATCGCGCTCCATCGCCAGGATCAGCGGGTAGGTCATCTTCCCCTCGCGCAGATCGGTGAGCATCGCCTTGCCCGTCGCGCCGGGATCGCCGACGAAGTCGAGCACGTCGTCGACGATCTGGAACGCGACCCCGAGCTTCTGCCCGTAGACCTCGAGCGCGGCCGTGGCCCGCTCGTCGAGGCCGCCGGCGCGCGCGCCCGCGAACATCGCCCAGCGAAAGAGCGCCGCCGTCTTGCCCGAGATGATCGAGAAGTAGTCCGCCGCCGACGAGCGCACCTTGCCGCGCCGCGCGAGCTGGAGCGACTCGGCGATCACCATCTCCTTCACGACGGCGAGCATCCGCTCGAGCACGCCGGGCTGACCCACCGCCTGGATGCGGCAGAGCGCGTCGACCAGGAGCCAGTCGCCGCCGAAGATCGACGCGGCGTTGCCGTAGATGACGCGCGCCGCGTCGGCGCCGCGGCGGCGATCGCCGACGTCGACCACGTCGTCGTGGAGCAGCGTCGCGTTGTGAACCATCTCCACGGCGACGGCGTAGACCCTGGCCGCGCTGTTGAAGCCCGAGCCCGACCGCGCCGCGAGCGCGACGCAGATCGGCCGGAGGCGCTTGCCGTCCTGATCGAGCAGGTGGCGGACGCTCTGCTGCGCGGGCGTGTCGCCGCCGCCGACGTCGCCGAGCCCGCGCTCGACCTGGGAGATGTCGTCCTCGAGGAAGACGCGGAGCTCGACGAGGCGCTGATTGAGAGCGTCGAGCCCCCGGCCCGCGCAGACGCCTTCGAGGCTCTGGAAGACGTCGGGGGAAGGGGACGCTTCGGTGGGGAGGGTGGTGGTCATCGTCATGCTCCGGAACGAGGTCGTAACTCCACTCGTCGCGAGGGCACGAGGGCGCGCCGCGTCGAGATTGCCTGTCTACTTGGGTGGCTCCAGATCCGTCGCCGCGTGGCTAGTGATCTACCTTGCGACGAGATTGCAGGGCACGGAGCGGAAACCTGACCAGATCGCCGAAGCGGGTGAAGTCCACCTGGCGAGACTTGATGAAGCCGTCGAGCGCCGTCTGCGCGACGACGACGAAGGCCAAGAGGCGATTGAGCCGGTCGACGGCGCGCGCTCCCTCGGGCGTCGGCGGCGCCTTCTGCAGCAACCCGACGGCCTTCTCGAGGCGGCCGCGGACCGACTCGGCGAGCAGCCGCTCGCGCTCGTCGAACACCTTGGAGATCATCCGCCAGAAGTCCGTCTCGGCCTCGAAGAACTCTTTGCGCTCCCCCGGCCGCGAGACCCGGTGAACGACGCCCCACCGCTGCAGCTCGGTCAGCGACATGCTCACGGCGCCCGCCGACATCGTCAGCCGCTCGCCGATCGCCTGCGCGGGCAGGGGCTCCCCGGCGATGAACAGCACGGTCCAGAGCCGCCCGAGCCCCTTCCGAAATCCCCAGTGCTCGATGATGTCGCCGATGGCATCGGCGGCGAGCAGCTCAGCCTCGTGAAGTTGGTCGGTGCTCATTGTGAACCTTCAAAATTCTCTGAAACAATTGATGCTCCCGAAACCGAACGCCGTCAAGGCCAAACCCGACCTCCCCCGCCGCGCGCGCAGGAACCCGCCGCGACCCGCCTCACGCGCAGCCACCACAGCACAAAACGAATCACCCCCCGCCGGGCAGGCGGGGGGTGAAAAACCCCTCTTACCCCTGGAGACCAGGGGTAGGAGGGGCTGAGGAGGTGGGGCGCGACTCTCGCCCGCGCGCCAGCGCTCCCCCGCGGGGGATCCGTATCGAGCGCCGCTGCGAGCCGCGCGCCGCTAGGCGCCCAACCGCTCCTTCAGCAAAGCATGCTGCTCCCACAACCCACCGGGCGTGTGCTCCCCGAAGCTCTTCAAGAACCCTTCCTGATCCCGCGCTTCCTCGGCCCAAGCCGCCCGATCCACGCGCAGCAGCTCTTCCATCGCGCCCGGCGCCAGCTCGAGCCCCGAGACATCAATCCCATCGGCCGCGGGCAGCAGCCCGATCTCGGTCTCGACCGCAGCGGCGGTCCCGTGGACGCGCCCGTGGACCCAGCGGAGCACCCGCAGGTTGTCGCCGAACCCGGGCCAGAGGAACTTGCCCGCGTCGTTCGTGCGAAACCAGTTGATGTGGAAGATCTTCGGGAAGGCCGTCTTGCCCTCGCCGAGCGTCATCCAGTGGGCGAAGTAATCGCCCATGTTGTAGCCACAGAACGGCCGCATCGCCATCGGATCACGGCGCACCACGCCGACCTGGCCAGTCGCCGCGGCCGTCGTCTCGGAGGCCAGCGTCGCCCCGACGAAGACTCCGTGGTTCCAGCTCCGCGCCTCGTACACGAGCGGCTCGAGCTTGGCGCGGCGGCCGCCGAAGATGATCGCCGAGATGGGCACTCCGGTGGGCGAGTCGAACTCGGGCGAGACGCACGGACACTGCTTTGCAGGCGCGGTGAAGCGGCTGTTGGGCTGCGCGGCGGGGCTCTTCCCGTCCCAGGGGTTGCCCTTCCAGTCGATGAGGCCGGCGGGCGGCTCCTTCGTCAGGCCCTCCCACCACGGCGTGCGATCGGGGGCGAGGGCGACGTTGG
>JANYGI010000162.1 GCA_025362495.1 Byssovorax sp.
GTCGATCAGTACGGCCGCGTGCGCGGCATGACGGGCCTGTGGGTCGCCGACGCCAGCATCATGCCCACGATACCGACGGTGAACATCAACGTTCCCACCCTGATGATCGGCGAGCGTTTTGGAGAGTGGCTGCGAGACGGGGTGATCTGAAGCGCCGGGGACGCCGTCAGGGCGCCCATTTCGGGGCGATCAGCCGTCGTCGCCCGTCGTCGGTGAGGGCGGCGCCGGGCTCGTCCAGGGCCTCGCGATCCCAGAGCTGACACGTCACCTGTCGGTGCTTCTGGTCGAGAGCCTCGCAGTAGTTGCGGAGGATGCAGCGCCGGATGGCGTCACCCTGGCCTGATCTCAATTTGAGGAACCAGTCGGGATCGGCCAGCGTCTGGCGCGCGGAGCCGATGAAGTCGGCCTCGCGCCGCACCAGGATGCCTTCGGCCTGGGTGAAGGTGGCGATGCCGCCCGCGACGACCGTCGGGGTGTCGAACCCGGCGGCGCGCACGGCAGCGCGGATCCGGGCCTGCTTCGGCACCTGGCGAGCGAACGGGCCAATCTCATCGGACACCGTCGTGGGCATGCACTCGAAGCCGCTTTGCCCGGTGTACGGATAGGCGGCCTCACCCACCCTGGGCTGCTCGGCGTCCTCGAATTTCCCGCCGGTCGAGAGTGACAGAAAATCCATCCCGGCGCGCGCCAGCTCGACGCCGAACCAGGTGGCGTCGTCGATGCGGTTACCGCCCTCGATGATGTCGTCGCAGAGGAAGCGACAGCCGAGCGTGAAATCGCGGCCCACGCGGGCGCGCACCGCCGCGTAGACCTCCAGCGGGAGGCGAATCCGGTGCTCGCGCGGACCGCCGTATCCGTCGCTGCGGGTGTTCAGCGCCGAGAGGAACGAGGCCATGGTGTAGGCGTGGGCATAGTGCAGCTCGACGCCGTCGAAGCCGACCCGCTTCGCGCGCTCGCCCGCCGCGGCGAAGAGATCCGGCAGCACCCGGGGGAGATCGCGGAGGTGCGGCTCCGCCACGTCTGTCACCCGCTCGCGCGCGCCGCGCTCCAGATCTTCGAGCTCGCGCCGGTCGAGCACGCGGCCGAGCGCCCCGGCGTCGCGCGCGAGGAGCTCGCCGCGCACCGCGCCCTCGGTCGCGGTCGTCCATTTCGTGTCACCTCGGTCCGCCGCGATTTTCTGCCGGTGCAGATCGGTTATCGCGAGGAACCTGCCGAGGAAGCTCTCGCGGTCGGGGCGCCGGCGGATGCGGAGGAAATCGATGATCTGGATGAAGACGCGCGTGCGCCCGGAGCTACGCTTCTTCACCGTCTCGACGAGCTGCTCGAGCCCGGGGAGGAACCGATCGTGGCCGATGCGGAGGAGCGGGCCGCTCGGGATCTCGCGGATGCCCGTGGCCTCGACGACGATGACGCCGGGCGCCCCGTCGGCGAAGCGACCGTACCAGTCGAGCACGTCTTGCGTGACGCGGCCGTCCTCCGTCGCGCGCCACGGCACCATCGCCGGGACCCAGCTCCGCTCCTCGATTTCGAGGCCCGAGGCCAGGCGAAGGGGCGAGAACAGCGCGGCCCGAGCGGCCTCGGCGGCCGTGGGGTTGTCCACGACAGGGAGGGCATGGCGGACACGGTGCAGAGGCTTCCACATGAGGCGAGATCAGCCCTTCGCCGCGGCGCGATCGAGCACGCCCCTGGCGATGATCAGCTTCTGGATCTCGGTCGTGCCTTCGTAAATGCGGAGCGGCCGGATCTCGCGATAAAGGCGCTCGACCTCGGTCCCTTCGACCACGCCGAGGCCGCCGTGGAGCTGCACGGCCTTATCGATGATGCCTTGAGCCGCCTCGGTCGCGTAGAGCTTGGCCATGGCCGCTTCGGTGGAGACCCGCGCGCCGTCGCCGGTGTCGCGCGCGTGCGCGGCGCGGGCGACGAGGAGCCGCGCGGCGTCGAGCTCGGTGGCCATCTCGGCCAGGTACGCGCGGACGATCTGCTGCTCGGCGAGCGCGACGCCGAACTGCCGACGACGGGTGACGTGCTCGACAGCGCAGGTGAGCGCGCGCGCCGCCATGCCGTTCGCGGCGCCGCCGACCGAGATCCGGAAGGCGTCGAGCGTGGTCAGCGCGAGCTTGAAGCCGTCGCCGACGCGGCCGAGCAGCGCGTCGTCGGCGACGCGACAGCCACGCAGCGCGAGCTTGCCAATCGGGTGCGGGATCGACATCGGAATCGGCGTCAATTCCAGCCCCGGCGCGTCGCGCTCGACCACGAAGGCGCTGATGCCTTTGCGCCCCGCCGCGGGATCCGCGTTCGCGAACACCACGTAATGCTGCGCGATACCCACGTTGGAGATCAGGGTCTTGTCGCCGTCGAGGATCCACCCGTCGCCGTCGCGCCGCGCGGTGGTCTGGAGCGAGGCCACGTCGCTCCCGGCCTCGGGCTCGGTGAGGCCGAAGGCGGCGATGCGATCACCGCGGATCACGCCTGGCAAATAGCGCTCGCGCTGCGCCTCGGAGCCGGCGAGGACGATGGGGTACGAGCCCAGCCCTTGCACCGCGAAGATCGAGTCGGCGAGCGGCGAGATCTGGCCGAGCGCCTCGCGGATCAGCACCAGGGATCGAACGTCGATGTAGCTCGGATCAGCCGCTTTTCCTGCGGCGGATCCGCCGTGCGCCTCGGGGATCAAGTGGGCGTACAGCCCGAGCTCGCCCATCGCGCGCGCGGCGCCGGCGCCGGCGTGGATCGCGGTGAGCCCGGCGAGGTCGGCCTGGTTCAGGCGCGCCGCTAGGGCGTCGTACTGCGGGCCGAAGAACGGCGCGAAGTCCTGGCAGGATAATGTCAGGAGAGGGCTCACGCGCGGCCCGCCGTGTCGGCGTCGCCCACGATCTCGGCGCCCTCGAACCTCGGCGCGCGCTTCTCCTTGTTGGCCTCGTACGCGGTGCGGAAATCGGGGTGCGCCATGCAGATCGCCTGGGCCTGGGCCTCGGCCTCGATCGCGGCGGCGAGGGGCATGGTGTGCTCGCTCTCCAGCATCTGCTTGGTCATCGAGTGGGCGAACGCCGGCCCGCGCGCGAGCCGCTCGGCCCAGGCGCGCGCCGTCGACACGACCTCGCCCTCGGGGACGACTCGGTTGGCGAAGCCGATGCGGTACGCCTCCTGGGCGTCGATGAGATCGCCGAAGAAGAGCAGCTCGGCCGCGCGCCCGTGCCCGACGATGCGCGGGAGCAGGAACGAAGCGCCCATGTCCGCGCCCGAGAGGCCGACCTTGGGGAAAATGAAGCCGAAGCGCGCCTTCTCCGAGGCGATGCGGAGATCGCACGCCGACGCGATCACCGCGCCCGCGCCGACGCACACGCCGTTGATCGCGGCGATGACCGGCCGCCGCAGCTCGGCGATGGCCTGGATCAAGGCGCCGGTGACGCGCGTGAACTCGAGCAGCCCGCGCGCGTCTTTCGCGAAGAGCTCGGCGATGATCCCCTCGACGTCGCCGCCCGAGCAGAACCCGCGCCCCTTGCCCGTGATGGTGACGGCGCGCGTCTCGGCGCTCTTCTCCAGGGATCGAAAGGTCGAGCAGAGCTCGCCGTAGATCTCGAAGGTGAGGGCGTTGAGCCGCTCCGGTCGGTTGAGGGTGATCGCGGCCACGCCGCGGTCGATCTCGAGCTCGAACGATTTGGGAAAGAGCGTCATCGGTACCGGGCTCCTGGGGGAGAGGCCTTCACGTTCCCCGTGCGGGGATCCCCGTCAAGCGAAAGCCGCGGGTCGCGTGGCATTTCTCGGCTAGTGTGGGACCAGGAGCCTCCGCATGACCGACGCCAAGAAGCTCGTCCCCGGAGCGACCCTCGCCGATCTCGAAGCGCTCCCTCGCACGTGGCGCGGGGAGATCATCGACGGCACCCTCCACGCGTTCCCTCGCCCGCGCGCGGCGCATGCGCAGGTCGAAGGCAGCGTCCACAGCGATGTCTTCGAGCCGTTCAGTCGCGGACGCGGCGGTCCGGGGGGCTGGTGGATTCTCTCCGAGCCGGGGATCGAGCTTCCACGCGCCAAGGAGTTTTCTCCCGATGTGGCCGGTTGGCGTCGCGAGCGGTTGCCTCGCCTGCCCGCGAAGGGCGCCATCACCGTCGTCCCCGACTGGATTTGCGAGGTCCTCTCGAAGAGCACCCGAAGCTACGATCTCGTGACCAAGCGGAACTTCTACGCTCAGATCGGCGTGGGTCATCTCTGGTACATCGAGCCTGTGGCCCGGACGCTGACGGTGAGTCGCCTCGAAGGCGGTCGGTGGCTGGAGATAGGCACCTACGGCGAGCACACGAAGGTGAGCGCCGAGCCGTTCGAGGCCGTCGAGATCGATATCGACTCCTGGTTCGAGGGCATCGAGGACGACGAAGACGAGGAGTGAGCAGCGAGGCCCCTCGCCTCGCGACGTCACGTCTCCCGCGGGGCTCTGCGCTTGCGCTTGCCCACGCCCGACAGCTCGGCGCGGGCGCGGCTCACCGCGGCTCTCGCGGGGGAGACGGCGGGGATCTCCGGCTCTTTCAGCCCGGCGCGGAGCTTGTCGAGGAGGCGCATCAGCGTGCCAATCTCGGTCGGCGACAGGGTGCCGAACACCTTGGCGACGCGGGCGGCGTGGCGGCGCTCGGCGTCGCGGAAGGCGCGGAGGCCCTTTGGCGTGATATGCACTCTCCAGGCGCGGCGATCGACCGGATCGGCGCGGCGCTCCAGCATGCCGTCGCGCGCGGCGCGGTCGACGAGGCCAGTGAGATTACCGGCCGTGACGAGCATGCTGCGGGAGAGCGAGGCCAGCGTCTGGCCGTCGGCGCGGCACACGGTGGCGAGCAGATCGAAGCGCGGCATCGTCATCTCGCGCTCGAGATCGTCGCGGATCGCGGCGAGGGCGCGCTTCTGTACGGCCAGTATCCGCACCCAGGCTCGCACCGCCTGCTCCCCGGGCGCCTCGACCGCGGGCGTGATCGGAGCGGCTGGACGCCGAGCGGGCGCGCCGCGCCTCACCCGGTCGCGTCCTTGTGGCCGATGGCGACGATGGTCTCGATCTCGACCTTCGCACGGGGCTCGAGCAGGCCAGACACGGCCACGAGCGCCATCGCCGGAAAGTGCTTGCCGAGCCGCGTGCGCCAGGCCGCTCCGATCGATCGCGTGCTCGCCCGGTAAGCGTCGAGATCCGTCACGTAGACTGTCATCTTCGCGATATCGGTGGGGACGCCGCCGGCCGCGTGGACGACCGCGAGCACGTTGTCGAGCGCCTGGGCAAACTGCTCGCCGAGGTCGTCCGTCTCGAACTGTTGCTTCGAGTTCCAGCCGATCTGCCCGGCGACGTACAGCGTCGGGCCGCGGACGAGGACCCCGTTGGAGTAGCCCTTGGCAGGAGCCCAGTCCGCCGGCTGGATGAACTGAAGTCGATCGCTCATGACATCACCTGTCCGCCGTCGACCGGGATCGACTGGCCATGAATGCTCTTTGCCTGATCCGAGCAGAGCATGGCGACGACGTGCGCCACCTCGTCCGGCTCGACCATGCGGCGCTGGGGCGACATCCCTTCGAGGGATCGGCGCGCGTGGTCTTCGCCCTTGCCCGTTTTCTCGGCGATGCGACGCACGGCCTCGTCGGCCATCCTGGTGTTGACCCAGCCGGGGCAGACCGAGTTGACCGTGACGTTCGAGCGCGCGATCTCCACCGCGATGGCCCGCGTCATCCCGATCATCGCGTGCTTCGAGGCGCAGTAGGCCGACGAGTACGCATAGCCCGTGAGGCCGGCGTTGGACGCCAGGTTGACGACGCGGCCCCAGCCGGCGGTGATCATCGGCGGGATCAGCGCCCGGCAGAGCGCGAAGGCCGAGCCGGCGTTCACGGCCATCATCCAGTCCCACATCTCGTCCGTCGTGCGGTCGAACGGGGCGCTCTCGGCCACGCCGGCGTTGTTGACGAGGATGTCGACCCGCGGGGCGCGCGTCGCCAGCTCGACCAGCGCGGCCTGGACCGAGGCGCGATCCGCCGCGTCCATCCGCAGCGCGAGGCCGCCCACGGCGTGCGCCGTCGCTTCGATCTCGGGGAGCGTGCGGCCAGCCACGACCACGCGCGCGCCGTGGCCCGCGAGGACCGTCGCCACCGCGCGGCCGATCCCCCGGCCGCCCCCGGTGACCAGCGCTGTCTTTCCGGCGAGGAACATCAACCACGTATAAATGATTTACATGTAAAGGACAACGCGGGGCGCCGCGGACGGCCCGACGCGCGGCGGCAGCGACGCGTCAAAAGCTGCCCGTCGTCGCTGAAATCGCGCGGATGCTCACGGGCGAGTCGATCCCGCGGCGAGCTTCGGGCAACATCAGTCGCGATGTACCCCTCCTCCGGTCCGCGCCGCCCCGGGCGCCGCCTCGCGCTCGCGCTGTTCACGCTGCCGCTCGCGGCCACCGTGCCGCTCGCGGGATGCGGTTCCGACGCGACGCCGACCACGAGCAACGTGAGCTCGCTCTACGTCGTGCCGTCGTCGCTGAGCGAGCTGGCCGCGGAGAAGTTCTTCGATCACCCGTGGCCCAGCGATCTCCGGCTCGAGAACGGGTCGCCGCGCCTCGACGGGCTCTACAATCCGCGGTCGATCACCATCATCGACGTCTACCTGGAGGCCATGAAGGGCGTGCTCGACGGCTTCTCGCCGGCGGCCGCGGGGGCCCTGCGCTTCACCGGCGCGATCGATCCGACGACGCTCCCGCAGACGCCGCACGACGCGCTCTCGCCCGACGCGTCGGTGCAGCTCATCGACGTCGATGCGGCGTCGCCCGAGCACGGTCAGCGCAAGCTGGTGTCGCTCCAGTGGAGGCCGGACGAGGGCGTGTACATCCTGCCGAACACGCTGCAGTTCATGCCGACGATCGGCTTCCCGCTCCGCGTGCACACCCGCTATGCGCTGGTGGTCACGACGGCGCTCCAGGCGGCGTCCGGCGGCTCGATCAACGCCTCGGCCGATCTCGCGGCGGTGCTCGGCACCGGGAGCGCGAGCGGTCGCACGACGCCGGCGCACGACGCCCTCGCGGCATCGGTGAAGGAGCTGGCCACGGCCGGGATCACCGCCGATCACATCGCGCACCTCGCCGTCTTCACCACCGCCGATCCGACGAAGGAGCTCTTCGCCGTTCGCGACGCCGTTCACGCTTCATTTCCCGCTCCGAAGGCCGATCCGACGAAGTGGACCGTGGGGTACAAGAACAGCGTCTCGACCGAGTACCGCGGCTGGTATGGCCCCTCGCCGAACTACCAGGTGGGCAAGCTCCCCTTCGAGCAGTACGGCGACGGCGGGCAGTTCCAGATGGAGAACGGCAAGCCCAAGGTCGTCGACACGTTCGACCTGCGCTTCTCGCTGATGGTGCCCTCCGCGGTGAAGTGCCCGATGCCCGCCCAGGGGTATCCGATCGTGCTCTACGCGCACGGCACCGGCGGCGACTACCAGAGCTACGCCGAGGATGGGTCGGGCCGATCGCTCGCGAAGAAGTGCCTCGCGACGATGGGCGTCGATCAGATCTTCCACGGCGCGCGGCCCGGCGCGCCCGTCGACGGGAACGAGTCGACGATCGAGCTCTTGTTCTTCAACTTCGAGAACCCGGTCGCGGCCCGCACCAACCCGCGACAGAGCGCGATCGACGAGGTGCAGCGCGCGCGCCTCTTCACCGAGACCAAGCTGACGATCCCCGCGTCGATCGCCCTCGGCGGCAAGGAGATCCGCTTCGATTCGACCAAGGTCATGTACTTCGGTCACTCGCAGGGCGGGCTCAACGGGCCGCTCTACATGGCCTCGGACGACAGCTCGCGCGGCGGCGTGCTCTCGGGATCGGGCGCCCTCATCTCGGTCAATCTGCTCCAGAAGACGGAGCCGCAGCCGAGCGTCGCCGCCCTCGTGAAGACGGTGTTCCTCGGCCTCAAGGGCGATGAAGAGGGCGAGGCCGACGCCTTTCACCCGATCATCTCGCTCGCGCAGAACATGATCGACGTGTCCGATCCGATCCACTACGCGCGGCACCTCACGGCCGAGCCGCGCCCCGGCGCCTTGTCGCGGAGCATTTACATGACCGAGGGGATCAACCCCGATGGCAGCGGCGACAGCTACGCGCCGCCGCACGGGATCGAGGCGCACGCGCTGGCGATCGGGCTGCCGCTGCAGCTCCCGGACGAGCGCGCGATCGTCGAGGGACAGTGGGGCGGCCCCGCTCCGCTGATGATCCCGACGGGCGGCATCTCCGGCAACATGGCCGGCGGCAAGGCCTCGGGGATCCTCGGGCAGTGGGCGGTGCCGAGCGACAGCGACGGGCACTTCGTGGTGTTCGACGTACCGCAGGCGCAGCAGCAGGCCGCGCAGTTCCTCCGCAACCTCGCGGACGATCCGCACGGGCGCATCCCTACCCCGTGAGCCCCTCCACCGCAGAGCAGCGCGCGCTGGCCATCGTCGAGAGCGGCGCGATCATCGCGCGCGAGGCGACCGCGCCGCGCGCCGCAGGCGACGCCGACGCGCCCTGGGATCTCGCCGCGCTGCACGCCGTGGCCGACGGCTTCGAGCTCGCGGACCGGACGCGCGTGCTCGGGCGCGAGGCGAGCGCGAAGGCGACGGCCTGGCTCATCGAGGAAAAGTCGCTCGACTGGGACGCGGATCTCCTGGTGATCGGCGAGCGCGATGACGTCGTCATCGTCCACGATCGCGATCGCGGCGGGGCGCGCGCGGGCGGCGGCGTGCTCGAGGCGCCGACGGACGCCCTCTCGTCGTTCCGCCGCGTGGCCCTCGACGCGCTGAGCTACCTGGAGATCCGCGCTGGAATCGAGGGCGATCCGGTGATCGCGCCCGAGCGCGCCGCGCGGGAGGCCGGCGAGCGCGGCGACGTCACGGCGCTCGCGGCGGCGATCGATCGCGGCTTCTACCCGGGCGCGTCGCGCGAGCTCGCGCACGCCGCGCTCCGCCTCGGCGCGCTGCGATCCGCGACCGGCGACGAGGCCGGCGCGCTCGACGCGTTCACCCGCAGCGCGACGGCGCGCGCCGCTGCGGTGCCTCGCGGCGCCGAGCCGGCGGAGCTCGCGGCCGCGTGGCGGGCTGCCGCCGTGGTCGCGGAGATGGCCGGATCGCCTTCGATCGCTGCGGCCTGTCGCGCGCGCGCCTCACCCTGAAGCGAGGCAGATCTCAGCGCTGCAGCACGGCCGCGGGCACCGCGCTCGCCTGCCCGATCACGCCGTTCCCGAGCTGGCCCGCGTCGTTCTCGCCCCAGCAGCGGATCGTTCCATCCGTGACGAGCGCGCACGCATGGCGCTCGCCCGCGCTCACCGCCACCGCGCCCGTCATGCCGTCGACGAGGCCCACGGCGCCAGGAAACGTCGGCGCTTCGACGCGGCCGTCCCAGCACGCCACGTTGCCGTTCTCGAGCACCACGCAGCCGAGGCGCCCCGCCGGCAGGGCCGCGACGTGGGTCACGCTGCGCGCCACGCGAGGCCGCGCTCCGGGGAGGTAACCGCACCCGGGCTTGCCGCCGGCGGGGACGCACCGATCCGGCACCGCCGCGTCGCAGCTCCACCCCGCCGCGCCCCAGCAGGCCAGCGCGTGGCTCGGCAAGAGCGCGCAGCTCCGCGCCGGCGAGACCGCGACGCCCACCGCGCGCGCGAGATCCACCACCGGCGCGGGCGTCGCGCGTGCGACGCGGGTGCCGTCGCCGAGCTGCCCCGCGCAGTTGTCGCCCCAGCAGCTCACCGCGCCGCTCTTCAGCAGCGCGCAGCCATGATCGGAGGCCGCGGCGATCATCACGACGTCGCGCAGCCCCGGGGCGGGATCGGTCGCGGGTTTGCCAGCGTCGTCCATCGTCCAGCAACGTACCGTGGCGTCCTCGAGAACGGCGCACGCCGTCGCGCCGTCGCTCGCGGCGATGCGGATCGCGCCCGAGATCCCCTTGATTTGCAGTGGCTTCGGCGTGCCATGGCCCCAGCACGAGACGCCGCCGTCCTGGTGCCGAACGCACGCGAAGTCGTCCGGCGAGACGGCGAGCTCGGCCGCGTGATCGACGCCGGGCACGAGCACCGCGACCGCGAAGGCCACCTCGGATCCGCCGCCGAGCTGGCCGCGATCGTTCGCTCCCCAGCACACGACGTCACCGCTCGTGAGCCGCGCGCAGGCGTGACGCGCGCCGGCGCCGACGGCCGTCGCGTCGCGCAGGAGCCCCGGCGCCGCGCCCGCGTCCGAGGGAGCGAGGGACGCCGAGCCGAGCGCCGTCGGCGTGGGCGGCGCGACGATCGGCGCTCGCTCGGAGCACGACGGCGACGCCACGAGGACGGCCGCCAGGATCACCACATCGCGCGCGCGAGCTGAGAGCATCGTGGTTCACGCTACCGAGACGCGCGCGCCGCGGGGAGGCTTTTGCTACCGTGCCAGACATGAGCACCGAGCTGTCGCCGCTGAACCCTCTCGTCACGCTCGTCACCCTCTGCGAGGACGCCTTCTTCGGCATCACCGCGACGGGGAGGCTCGATCTCGAGATGCTGAAGGCCCTCGCCGCGCGACGATCCGCGGCGCACCGGGCCGCCGCGCTGGGCTCGCCCGGCCCCGCGCTCGCCGACTGGGAGCCGTGGCTTTTGTCGCTCTGCGCCGCGACAGCGCCGATCGCGCCGCCGCGATGGATGCCCATGGCCGAGGTCGTCGAGGCCGGCCTCTCGCTCGAGCTCGGCGCGCGCGGCGTGCGCTCGTTCTTCACGAGCAAGCCCAGCGAAAAAGAGATCATGCGCGTCCGCACCAGCGGAGCGTTCGCGGTCCGCGTGCTCGCATCCGTGCTCGGCGCGGCCGGTCAGTGGAGCGCCGAGTCGCGGCTCCTCCGCGCGGCGCTCGTCGCGTCGCTCGGCCTCCCGGAGGACGACGCGCGCGTGCTCAACGGCGAGGGCCCGTTCCCGCCCGGCGCGCTCGAGCTCCACGGCGGCTGCGACGCCAAGCTCGCGCGGGCCATCATCCGCGGCGCGTTCTACGCCGCGATGGCCGACGGCATGGATCCCCGTGAAGAGCAGGCGATCGCCGGCATCGCCTACAAGCTCGGCCTCGACATCGACACGGTCAACGCGGCGCGGACCGAGGCGCGCGATCAGATCGAGGTCTCGCGCGACTTCGGCGAGGCCTGCGTCGACGCCGTGCGCTTCATGCTCGACGGCGATCCCACGGCGAGCGAGCGCTACGGCATCGCCGCCGCGCGCCTCACGCTCCCGTCGGTCTCGCGGCGCGAGGCGATCACCGCGATCAACGTCGGCGGGCCGGCGCTGCTCGCGAAGAAGCACAAGCTCGATCGGCGCCAGCGCGAGGCGGTGCTCGGCCTCGCCTGGATCATGGCGCTGTACCAGAACCCGACGCTCACGCGGCGCGCCGAGCTCGCGGCGCGCCACACGCGGATCGCCGCAGATCTCGGCGACGAGAGCGAGGCTGTCGATCTTCGCTTCGCGCTCGATCGGCTGATCGAGGTCGAGCTAAACGCCGCGCTCGTCGCGGCCTCGACGACCTGATCGCCTTCAAATTCCGAGATCCCAGCTCGGGCGAGCGCGGGGCAAAGACCGCGCGGACGAGCTCGGCGCCGGGCCCGAGAGCGGGTGGTGGGGCCTTCTCGAGGGATCAGTGACGCTCGGCGCCGCCGGCGCCGCCGACGCCGCTGGCGCCGTCGGCGCAGCCGCGTCCGGGAGGCCGGCGCTCGCGGCGTCGACGATCGGCTGAGCCTCCAAGGAGCCCACTGCGGTCGACGTCGGCGATCCGGCGAGCGTCGGCGGCGACGACGACGAGAGCACGTTCAGGGCCAAGGCAGCGCCGAGCACCAGGCCGGCGAGCGCGACGAGCGAGGCGGTCGCCCACACGCGAACGATCGGCGGCGCGGGCGCGGGCAGCCTCGCGCCGACCTCGACGACGTCGAGGCTCCGCGCGGACTCGGAGAGCGTCCCGTGGCTGGTCAAGGGAGCGCGCGCGCGCCCCTCCGGGATCGTGTCGCGGCTGTCGGGAGACGACGGCGCAGTGGAGCGCGGCGTCGGCTGGAGCGCCTCGTCGGCGGCTGGAGGCACCGGGCCAATCGTTGCAATCGCGACCAGATCGGTCGAGCCCCGATCCGGCGTGAACGTCGGCCGGGAGCTGTAGGCCACCCGTCCTCCCGTCGTGCCCGCGGCGCGCCGGACCGACGGCGGCGGAACACCGGCCGCGACGGCCAGCGCCGTCGCAAACTCCCGTGCCGTCTGGAAGCGATTGTTCGGATCGTGCGCGAAAGCCTGCTCGAAGAACTGATCGAAATCGGTCCCCAGCTCGGGCGCGACCGCGGAAAGCTTCGGCGCGGGCTCGGTGCAGATCTGGAGCAGGAGCTCGCCGATCTCCTCGCCCAGGAATGGAAGGCGACCCGAAAGCCCGCGGAAGGCGATGACCGCGAGCGACCAGAGATCGCTGCGAGGATCGACGCTGCGCGGCGAACGCGCCTGCTCCGGGCTCATGTAGCGCGGCGATCCGAGCAGCGTGCCCGTCTTCGTCGTCTCGCCGACGAGGCCGAGGCGCGGCGTCCGCGCGATCCCGAAATCGAGCACCTTCACGAGGGGCTCTTCGTCGTCCTCGCGCTCGACCAGGAAGATGTTCCCGGGCTTGAGATCGCGGTGAACGATGCCCGCTTCGTGCGCGCGGCGCAGCGCCCGCGACACCTGCCCTACCAGGCTCACCACGCTCCCGAGCGGCAGCCTCCCCTCACGCGCGATCCGCCGGCTGAGATCCTCGCCTTCGAGCAGCTCCATCACCAGGTAGGGCAGCCCGTCGTCGACGCCGTAGTCGTACACCTCGATGACGTTGGGCCCGTGAAGCAGCGCAGCGGCCTTGGCCTCGCGCTCGAACCGCGCGCGTCCTCCCGACGTGGCGCGCTGATCGAGGTTGATGAACTTCACCGCAACGAGGGTCTCGAGCTGAAGGTGCCTCGCCTTCCACACCGATCCCATCCCGCCTCGGGCCACGGGCGCCTCGAGGCGATACCTGCCCGCGATCACTCGTCCCAGCCGGATCGGATCCATTTCCCCCCCGCGCGACGTGCCGTTCTGCACGCCGTTTCCACGGTAACACTCGGCTCATCGCGGTGCGCTAAGGGGAGACCCATAGACGGGGTCAGGAGATCCAGGAAACTCGCTTTATCCTGATGTGGTCCCTTTTCTCGATGACATCCATGCTTCGATCCGGGCGTCGAGGACGGGCAGCGTCACCGCTCCTCCGTGGAGGACGGCGTCGTGGAACGAGCGGAGTGAAAAGCGTGGTCCCAGCGTCGTCTCGGCCTTCTTTCGAAGCCGGAGCAGCGCGAGCTGCCCTGTCTTGTACCCCAGCGCCTGTCCAGGCCAGTAGACATAGCGGTCCACTTCGTTCTCGATGTTCGTCGGCGCGAGAGCGGCGAGCAGGCTGTCGACCATGGCGACCACGCGACGGATCGACTCGGCGGTGGCGATGCGACCCGACGCGGCGCCCGCGCGCAGGTTGGTCACGGTCACATCGATCGCGCCGCCGATCTGCTTGTACCGAGCGACGAGGCTCGCGCCGTCCTCCGGCGTCTCGACCTTGTGGCTGTCGGCGAGCGTGCTCCACGCGGTGACGGGGTTGTCGGAGTAGGCGCCGATGCTCCACGTGGTGAACGAACAGACCTCGCCCGCGAGATCGGTGTCGAGCTGATCGGCGAGCAGCGCGACCGTGGTCCGATCGGCTTCATTTGCAGGGTGAATCGCTCGCGCCTCGGCGAGGAAGGCGCGCTCCTGGCGCACGTGGATCGCGTGGTGCTCCATCGTGCCGTCGGCGATCCGATCGTCGAAGCGGTGGTCGCCGTACTTCGTCGCCCAGACCGGATCCTCGGCGAGGGTCCAGCTCCAGTGGCGCGCGAGGAGATCACGCAAGGCGGGATCGGCCACGCCCGAGGTCGCGTCGGCGAGCAGCTTCGCGGGCAGCGCCGCGGCGGTGGGAGGCGGCACATTGGAAGGCGTCTTGCCCTCGATTTGCCGGTGATCACAGGCGATCAGCAGCGGGAGGAGGGCCGCGGCGAGGAGGGTTCTGGCGCGCACGCGGCGAGCTTACCCGAAGAAGTCGGGGCCCTCGCGTCCGCGGCGCTTGTGCTCGCCGGCACGCGTTTGCGACACTCCGCTGCATGAGCGAGCAGACTTCTCCTTTCGAGCACTCGTCGTCCTTCGAGGCGGGCGAGCTCACCTCGGCCGTGCGCCTCGGCCGCTTCGAGGCGACGTACGAAGAGCTCTTCGCCGAGGTGATCGAGGACGGCGTGATCACCGCGGAGGAGCGCGCCGAGCTCGATCGCACCGCCGAGAGCCTCGGCCTCGATCGCGAGCGCCTCTCGCGCCTGGAGCGCGCCCTCGAGGCCGCGTACGAGGCCCGCCACCGCGTCCGCGTCCGCGAAGTCTCCGCCGACGAGGCCGAGCGCCGCAGCTCGCTCACGCCGATCGAGCCCTCGACCGATCCGCGCGTGCAGCTCCTCTACACCCGCATTGCCAACCTCGAAGCCCGCATCGCCGAGCTGGAGGCCGCGCTCGAAGAGGCCCGCTCGAACGTCGCCATCGACGTCGACGTCTCCGGCGTGGCGTCCACCGTCGTGACCCTGGCCGAGACGCTCGACGATCCCGAAGAGCTGCTCCGCCACCTGCGCCACGATCCGCGCGATGCCGGCGTCCTCCGCGCGCTCTACCGCGTCTTCGGGAGGATTGATGATCAGGACCGCCGGTGGTGCACGGCCCACGCGCTGACGTACCTCGGCGCTGCCACCGAGGAAGAGCGCACGTTCTACCAGCAGCACCGCGGAGAGGGCCTGATCCGCCCGCGCGCCTCGATGGAGAAGGAGAGCTGGCGACGCTTCCTGTTCCACCCCGAGGAAGAGCCGCTGATCGGCGAGATCTTCGCCGTGATCATCGGGCCGGTCTTGCTCGGGCGCCTGGCTGCGATGCGCCGCGACAAGACCCTTCCGGCCCTCGACGCGACCCGCAAGCAGGATCCGGCGAGCTCGACGTTGCAGGCGGTGCGCTGCTTCTCGTGGGGCGCGGCGATCCTCGGGATGCCCGTTCCGCCGCTCTACGCCGACGGAACCTACGCGGGATCCGCGGAGATCGTGCCCGGCGTGACGCCGTCGACCCGCCTCGGCAAACAGGCACTCTCGGGGCGCTCGCCGGGGGAGCTGGCGTTCCTCGCGGGGCGGCATCTCTCGTTCTATCGCGAGGATCACTTCATCCGTGCGCTGCTCCCGTCGATTCCCGATCTGGAGGACATCTTCCTGGCGGCGCTGAGCATCGGTAATCCCGGGCTGCCCCTGAGCGCGGCCGTGAAGGCCCGCGTGACGCCGATCGCTCAGGCGATCTCGCCGATCCTGGAGCCGATGCAGGTGGATCGCTTGCGCGGGCATTTCCTGCGCTTCGTCGAGGAAGGCGGGCGAACCAACCTGCAGCGCTGGGCCGGAGCCGTGGATTGCACGGCGGCGCGCGCGGGGCTCCTGCTGTCGAACGATCTCGAGGCTGCGCGAGCGATGATCGCGCTCGATGACGCTGCCGGAGCCGAGGAGAAGATGGATGATCTGCTGGTGTTCGTGACCAGCGAGCGCTACGCGAAGCTGCGAAAGCAGCTCGGGGTGGCCATCAGGGGGTGAGGTCCTGGAGCGCGCGCGGCGCGTAGTGATCCTGTCGAATCAAACAATCTTTTTCACTAACCTTCACCTTTGCGCAATCTGCCGGCGATCTGCCGATCGCAGCGCGCGCGACCGCGAGATAACATGATCTTCAAAGCATCCTGGTGGTTCGGCTTCTCTTCACGATCTGCGCTCGTTTGCGCCGTCGTCGGCGCGAGCGCGACGGGCGTCGCCTGCGGCGGGGGCGGCTCCACTCCGACTGGATCCACCGGCACGGGCGGCGCGGGCGGCTCGGCGTCGAGCTCCACCGCCATGACGACCAGCGGCGGCAGCACGACCAGCGGCTCCGGCGGGGCGGGTGGCGCGGTGAATCCGGCAGCGTGCGATGGAGTCGATTGCTCCGGTCACGGGAAATGCACGACGTCGGGCAACAGCCCGGTTTGCACCTGTGATCCGGGCTATGTCGCGGCGGGGCCGACGGCGTGCATGGCGTCCGACACGCCCACGCTCGGGGGCTGCCCGGTCCTGCCGAGTGACAACATCTTCAACACGCCGATTGACGCGCTGCCCGTTCACCCGCTCTCGGCGCAGTTCCTCTCCACGATCGGCGCCAAGAAGGTTCACCTCGATCTCGGCGCTTCCGTCGATCCGGCGGGCGACTCGTACTACGGGATCCCGTACAACGTCGTTCACGCCAAGGCGACGACGTGGGCGCACGTGCAGTATGTCGAGGCTCCGCTCGACGAGACCGACTGCGTCGATGCGTCGTCCGGGGCCCAGCACACCGAGGTCAGCCCCTGCCTCGATACCGCGGCGACGCAGCCGGTGTTTCCCGTCCCCGCGGTGCCGCTCATCGAGGGCGGGATCAGCACCGACATGACGGTGTACGGCGATCACCACCTCATGATGCTCGACGCCGACACGTGCACTCTCTACGAGATCTATCATGCCTACGCGCACCCGGGCGACTCGACCTGGGACATCGGCGGATCGGCCATCTTCGATCTCGCGTCGAACAAGCTGCGTCCCGACTCGTGGACGTCGGTCGACGCCGCCGGGTTCCCGCTGCTCCCGCTGATCCTCAAGGGCGATGAGGCCACGGCCGGGACGATCAAGCACGCTCTCCGGTTCACCATCGGCACCAAGAAGATCCGCGACGAGTACGTCTGGCCGGCGCGCCACACGTCGCACAACGGCACCAAGGACATGGCCCTTCCGCCGATGGGCCAGCTCTTCCGTCTCAAGGCCAGCTACGTGATCCCGGCGGCGTACGGCACGCAGTCGAAGGCCATCCTCCAGGCGCTGAAGACGTACGGGATGTACGTGGCCGACGGCGGATCGGATCTCTTCATCTCGGGTGATCCGAATTCGAAGTGGACTGACGCGGCCTTCTCCGAGGTCCAGTCCGTGACCACCAGCGATTTCGAGGCCGTGGATCTCACGCCGATTCACAACCGGCCGGGCTTCGACATCAACTCCGGTGCTGTGCCCAAGTGATCTCGGCGGCGAGCCCGCCGCGCCCGGCGCGCCTGGTCATCCGTCGAACCAGTCGAACGCGTCGTGCTCTCCGGGCTCGCCGATCTCCCACCCTTCGAGCCGCCAGGCGCCTCCCCGGTCGGTGTCGACGTAGGTGAAATACAGGCACTCTCCGGGGACTTCGACGCTGAGGCGTGCTTCGCCCAGGTAGAGAAACACCCACGCGCTGACGAGGAGCGCGTCGTTCACGACCTGTGCGCCGACGACGCCGCGGACGCGGAGAGTCAACGAGTCCGCATCGGAGCCGCCGGTGCGAAAATCGACGCAGAAGCCGTCGTCGAAGCCGATCTCGTCGTCCTCGATCTCCAGCTCTTGCCCGAACCGCTTCGCGAGCTGATCGACGAGGTTCCTGACGACGGCATACCAGACCTGCTCGTCCCCGCGGTCGGGCGTGGTGGGCTCGCCGTAGCCAAACAGGATATCGTCGGTGTCGTTCTCGATCTCCGACTCGTGTCGGACGCCGTACTCGTCGATCCGGCAGGCCCATTTGGCGACGGCGGCCAGGCCCCCTGCGGTGCCGCGCTCGACAGAACCGCGCGCGATCAAGCGGTCGATCTCGCCGTCCTCGCCGACGTCGTCTTGACAGACGATGACCGCCATCCCTTCGGACAGGCTCACCGGGATGCCGGAGGCGTCGAGTCGCACGTCGCCGCGGGCCAGCAAGACGAGGTCGCTCTCGACCATTTCATTGAAATCCACGACAAAACAGGGCGGTTCCATCGACTGCTCAACCATGCGTCACGCTCGCGTTCTGATCATGATACCACCGCGGGGACGCCCTCATGGCGACTCGGCCGCGTCCGGCGCGGCGTCCCCCGCGCCGGCATCCACCATCCGCTCGACGCGCATCGTCACGTCGAGACTCACAGTCTGCCCGGCGACGATCTTGATCGCGCGCTGCTCGTCCGGCGCCTTCGGGTGGCGGAACGTCACGAAATGCTTCCCCGGCAGCACCAGCATCGGGCGCCCCATCGGCGTCACGTCGACCAGCTCGCCGTCGAGGTACACCTCGGCCCAGGGCTGGGCCACGACCCGGATCATCCCGCGGTCACGGCTCCCGACGTCGATCACGCCGCCGTCCTCGGCTGTGGCCCGCGGCGGCTCGGGGACGGTGTCACCGTCGCGGAGGAGCTGAATCGCCGCTCCGCCGGCCACGATCAGCGCGAGAGCGAGGCCGAATACCCGCGCGGCTCCCAGCAGATCCGGCCCGCGCGCCGCCACCACCGGGGCGCCGGCTCCTCCCCCCGGAGAGGCGATCTCGTCGCCCAGCTTGGCGGCGAACAGCGCCCGCGAGACAAGCACTCTCGGGGAGAGCGTGGTCCGCGCGGCGAGGCCGGACTCCAGCGCTGCGGCCACGGCGCGGGCGTCCTCGAAGCGATCGTCCGGCGAGCGCGAGAGGCACCTAGCGACGATCTGCTCGAGCGCGCGCGGCGTCCCCGCGGGGAGCGATCCGGGCGAGCCGCCGCGGATCCGCTGGGCCACGGCCTTGCGATCGGCCCCGTCGAACGGCCGCGCGCCGGAGAGCATCTCGTGGAGGATCGCGCCGAGCGACCAGACGTCCGACGCGGCGCCCGCCGTTTCGCCGAGGATCTGCTCGGGAGACATGTAATCTGGTCGCGCGAACGACTCCCCTCCTTCGAGCGGATCCGGCGCGGAAGGGAGCCTGGCGCGTGCGGCGTCGAGATCGCCCGACACGGCGTCTGCGGTGATCTCGGCCGAGGAGAAATCGACGATGACGATCCCGCTCTCGCGCGTGACGACGACGACGCCGGGCCGCAATCCCCGGTGGATCACGCCGCGCTCGTGCGCGTGGCCGAGCCCGCGGGCGATCCCGAGCGCGATCGCAGCAGCGGAGTCCGGCGCGATGGACCCGCTCTTGACGATCTCGTCGAGCGTGGGGCCGCGCGGATCCCCGGTCACGAGCCGCACCGTGCCGCCTTCGCGCTGGAGATCGATCAGGCGCACGACGGCCTCGTGCGACAGGCGCGCGAGGATCATCGCCTCGCGCGAGAGCTCGGCGGCGTACGGCGACGACGCGGCCACGGTGGCCTTGAGCGTCTTGAGCCGCACGGTGCGCCCGAGCCCCGCCTGCGCGGCGCGGTACGTTACCGTGAAGGCGCGCGTCGCGATCGTCTCTTCGATCTGGTACGGCCCGATCGTGCGCGGGCCTTCGTCGCGGACCATGCTCCGGGCCGTCAGCCCTTCGCGTCGGGCATGAAGAGCGAGACGCCCGTCATCTTCGCCGGCTGCGGGACGCCAAGGATCTCGAGCATCGTCGGCGCCACGTCGCAGATACGGCCGCCCGAGCGCAAAGCCTGCTCCGGCCCGGCGTGATTGACGTAATAGAACGGCACCCGGTTGGTGGTGTGGGCCGTGAACGGTTTACCGTCCGCGTCCTTCATCTTCTCGCAGTTGCCATGATCCGACGTCACCAGCATCGCGCCCTTCTGCTCGCGCAGGGCCGCGTCGATTTGCCCGAGCGCCACGTCGACGGCCTCGACCGCGGTGATCGTCGCCGCGAGATCGCCGGTGTGGCCAACCATGTCGGGATTGGCGAAGTTGACGAGGATGAAGTCGTATTTGCCGCTCTTGATTGCCTCGGTCACGGCCGCGGCGACGCCGGCCGCGCTCATCTCGGGCTTGAGATCGTAGGTCGCCACGTCGCGCGGCGAGGGGATGAGCTTGCGATCCTCGCCGGCAAACGGCTCTTCCCGACCACCGTTGAAGAAGTACGTGACGTGGGCGTACTTCTCGGTCTCGGCGCAGCGGAGCTGGGTGAGGCCCCTGGCCGCGATCACCTCGCCGAACGACTCCGAGATATCGTCCTTCGGGTACGCCACCGGGAGCTTCAGGGCAGAGTCGTACTCGGTCATCGTCGAGTACCAGCCCTCCTGGAAGGCGTAGATGGCCCGGCCGCGCTCGGTCAGCATCTCGATCACCTCGGGCGGGAGGTTCTTCCGCACCAGCATCGCCGAGAGCTCGCGCATGCGATCGGGCCGGTAATTGAAGGCGAATCCGACCTCTTCACCGAGCCACTCCCACACCGGCGAGGCGGCCGCGAAGTCGGCCATGTAGTCGCCCTTGATGCCCTCGTACTCGCCGATGCGGGTCGGGACGACGAACTCGTCGGTGATGCCGTCGGCGTAGGAGCTGCGGAGCGCGTCGAGCACCGTCTCGGCCTTCGGTGCCGTCCCGCGCACGATGGCGTCGTAGGCCAGCTTGACGCGGTCCCAGCGCTTGTCGCGATCCATGGCGTAGTAGCGGCCGGAGATGGTGCCAATCACGCCCTTCAATTCCAGGTGCCTCTCCAGCAGATCCAGATAGCCACCGGCGCTCTTCGGGGGCGTGTCGCGGCCGTCGAGGAACGCGTGGACGACGACCGGGACCTCCTCGGCGTAGGCGACGTCGATCAGCGCGAAGAGGTGCTTCAGCGACGAGTGAACGCCGCCGTCCGACACCAGGCCGAAGAGGTGGAGTCGGCATTTGTTGTGCTTGCAATAGAGGATGACGGTCTTGATCACCTCGTTCTTGCGGAGCCTGTCCTCCTCGACGGCGACGTCGATCTTCGTCATGTCCATGAGCGCGATGCGCCCGGCGCCGAAGTTGAGGTGCCCGACCTCGCTGTTGCCCATCTGCCCCTCCGGCAAGCCCACGTCGGGGCCGCTCGTGCCGATGGTGGTGTGCGCGTGCGCGGCGATCGCGCCGAGGTTCGGCATCGTCGCGAGGCGGACGGCGTTGCCGTCGCGCTCGGCGCTCTCACCGAAGCCGTCGAGGATCGCGAGCACGAGCGGCCGGGGGCGCGGCGCGGAGGTCTGAGGCATGCCCGGGACCATACAACGAACCGGCCGCGCCGGTCACGGTAGAGGAGGCTCCACAGGCTTGCTGGGGTACTCGGCGCGCCTGGTTTTCCGGCCTTCCACGGCCTCGCGCGCGAGCTGATCGGCGCGCTCGTTCAGGAGCACGCCCGAGTGCCCGGGCACGTAGGCGAGCTTGACGGCGGGCCGCGTCTTCAGGACAGCGCGGAGCTGGGCGACGAGCTCGACGTTGGCCTTGGCCTTCCAGCCCTTCTGCAGCACGCCGATCGAGTACTGGCTGTCGGTGTAGATCATCGCCTCCTGGCCCGCGGGGATCTCGCCGAGCGCGCGCAGCACCGCCGTCAGCTCGGCGATGTTGTTGGTGTGGAGGCCGAGGTACTCGCTCAGCTCGACGCGCCCGGTCGGGGCGACGACGACGACGCCGAGGCCCGCCGGCCCTGGATTTCCCGAGCAAGCGCCGTCGCAGTACACGATGATCGCGCCGTCGGGCGCCTTCGGCGGGCCGGCCGCGATGGCCTGCGCCTTGGTGATCCGCCCGCCCGCGCCGGGCCTCGCGACGACCGCAGCAGGCGCGGCAGCGCTGCTTTTCTCGGCCTTCTCGACGGCCACGGCATCACCGCAGGTCGAGTCGGGGAGCGGGGTCGCGTCGACGATGGTGAGGTTCGCGGCGCGCGCCTCGTAGCGTCGCCCGTCGCTGGGCTTGTAGCGGATCTCGACGCGGCCGTTGTCGGCCACGAGCGCGCCGGTGGCGTCGGCGCGGGCGTAGATCTTCTGTTCGCGAAGGAGCGCTCGGACCCAGGGCATCGCGGGCGACCTTGCCACGGATGACGGCCCGCAGGCGAGCGTCACCGCGAGCGAGCCGGCCGGGTCGCGTCGATCAGGGGATCGCGGTCGCGCCGTCGTCCGCGAGCGTCAGGGCGCGGGCGCCGTCTTCGCCAGCTCGGCCTTGATCGCGATCACGATCGCGCTGGTGTCGAAGCTGTCGTTCGGATTGCCGGGATCGTCGCCGGGGTACTCGGGAGAGTCCCAGTGAGCGACGAGCTTTCCATCGCGCCCGACGAGGTACTTGCTGAAGTTCCACAGCGGCTGGATCGCGAGCGGCGGGCTTGGATTCGGCTGCGCTTCGAGCCACGCGAACACCGGCTCGGCGTTCGGCGCGAGCACGTGATCGATCCCGAACTGATCGAACGTGACCATGTATTTGCCGTTGCAGGTGTCGATCTGGCCGGGATCACCGCCCTGATTTCCGAAGTCGTCGCTCAGGAACCCGAGCACGTGGAGACCCTGCGCCTTGAACTTTTCCTCCAGGACCTGGAGGCCCGCATACTGCGGTGTATAGCCTCATATAGCGGCGGTATTGACGATCAGCATCACGTCGCCGCGGTACTTGCACATCGAGACCGGGCCCGCCGATCCGTACATGTCGCCCGTGGTCTCGTAGATGCTGCCCGGCGCCGCCGCGGGGTTGCACGCGAACGCGCCGCTGCCGCCGCTGCCGCCCGCGCCGACGGAGGCGCTCGCCGTCGCGCTCGAGCTCGCCTGCGCTACGCCGCCCGCTCCGACCGCGCCCGTGCTGCTCGTCGTCGCTGCCGTGCCGCCGCTCCCGCTCGTCGCCGTGGTCGCGCTCGCCGTCGATCCGCCGCCGCCCGTGGCCGGCGTCGCGCCTCCGCACGCCGCCGTGAGCGCAAGCAACGCGATGCCCAGATTCGTCCCGCTGATGCGTCCCATGGTCCCGTCCTCTTGATTGGCAGCGTAGCCGCACCGACGCCTGCGCCGCAACGCGCGCCGCGGATCGCGCCGCTTCTAGCGTCCTGGCCCGACACGTTGTAGACGCTCGCCCCGTGAGCGAACGGCGATCGATCTTCGCAGCGGGCCTCTTCGAGGGACAGACCGTGGTGGTCACCGGCGGCGGCAGCGGCATCGGCCTCGCCACCGCGCGGGAGCTCGCCTACCTCGGCGCGAACGTGGCTATCGCCGGGAGGAAGCGCGAGAAGATCGACGCGGGCCTCGCCGTGATCCGCGGCGACGGGATCCCCGACGAGCGGCTCTTCGGCGACACCTGCGATATCCGCGAGCCCGATCAGATCGCCTCGTTCGTGAGCGGCGTGCTCGCTCGCTTCGAGCGCGTCGACGTGCTGGTGAACAACGCCGGTGGTCAGTTCCCGAGCCCGGCCGAGATGCTCTCGCCGCGCGGCTGGGAGGCGGTGATCCGCAACAACCTCAACGGCACGTTCTACATGACCCGCGAGATCGCGACGCGGGCGATGATCCCCGCCAAGCGCGGCCGGATCGTCAACGTCACGGCGATGGTCGCGCGCGGCTTCCCCGGGATGAGCCACACCGGCGCGGCGCGGGCCGGCGTCGAGAACCTCACCCGATCGCTGGCGATCGAGTGGGCGCAGCACAACCTCCGCGTCAACGCCGTCGCGCCCGGCAACAACATCAAGTCGAGCGGCACCGCGCAGTACGGCGATGAGATGCTCGAGCTCGCGCGCAAGGCGACGCCGATCAAGCGTCTGGGCACGCCCGAGGAGATCGCGCGGATGATCGTCTTCCTCGCCAGCTCGCAGAACGATTTCATCACCGGCCAGGTGTTCGGCGTCGACGGGGGGATGCCGCTCTGGGGTGACATCTGGACCATCCCCGATCCGCAGTCGCCGGCGTGAGCGTGGGCGATCTCGACGAGGCGAACGAGGGCTCGCCGCCGCGCGAGCCCGACGCCGCGGGGCCCGCGCCATCGCCCACCCCGGCGTTCGCGCAGGCCAACGTGCCGCCGCCGGAGTCCACGCCGCCGCCGCACGTGCCCTTCGAGGCCTTCTTGCCGCTCCGGCCGCGGCTGCACGAGCGGATCATCGCGCTCGCCACCGATCATTTTCTCCGCCGCGACCCCACGTTCTGGTCGCTCCTCGCGCCGCTCCTCGTGGTCTCGCTCATCCTGTTCACCCGCTGGCCCGGGACGAACTACATCTTCGACGAGCAAGAGGCGCTGCTCGCCAACCCCTATGTGAACGCCACCGGGGGACTCCGCTTCATCGACGCGATCCACCGGGATTTCTGGGGTCTTCCGGCCGATCGCAGCGTGGGCTCGTACCGGCCCATCCCCGATTTTTTCTGGCGGCTGCTCTGGCACGTCTCGAAGCAACCGTTCTTTCACCACATCTACAACGTCTTCTTTCACGCCATCAACGGCGCGGTCCTCGGGCTCGTCACGTTCTCGTGGACCAAGCGGCGCGGCACGGCCGTGCTCGCGGCGTTCCTGTTCGTGGCCTGCGCGGTGCTCACCGAGGCCGTGAGCGGCATCGTGGGGATCGCCGACGTGCTCGGCGGCATGGGCGCGCTGCTGGCGCTCGCGGCGCTCTCGCTGCCCGCGTGGGCCATGCCGTTCGCGGTGTTCACGGCGATCGTGTTTGGCCTGTTCTGCAAGGAGAGCGCGCTGGTGTGCGTGCCTCTCGTGCCCTTCGCGGCGCTGCTCGTGGCGCCGCTCACGCACCCGCAGCGGCCCGCGCGCGTGCTCCGCACCGTGCTCGCCGCCGTGGCGACGGCGGGCGCGTTCTATCTCTACGTCGAGCTGCGCAAGCGCTGGTTCCTCTCGCCGTTGCCCGCCGAGCTCGCCGATCCACCGCCGGTCGAAGCGGGCAAGCTCAAGCACTTCGCGTACGATTTCCTGGTCTGGTTCCACCAGGCGCCGCTGCCGAAGGATCCGCTCAACAACCCGCTCGCGGGCGCCGACGTCGACGTCAAGCACCGCGTCGCCGGGGCGCTCCGCGTCTACTGGCGCGGGCTCGGGCAGATCGTGTTTCCGGAGACGCTGAGCGGCGACTACTCGTTCCCGCAGGAGCCGGTGCCTGACCTCACCGCGCGCCGCGAGGTCGTGGAGATCCTCGCCGGCGCGGCGATGATGGTGCTCCCTCCGCTCGCGTCGGTGGGCCTCTGGCTCACGGCGCTGGTGCGCGAGCGCCGCGCGCGCAAGGCCCGGGTCGAGCCCTGGACGAGGCCGGCGCCTGCCGCGTCGGAGGGTGGCTATCGCCGCGCGCTCGACCACGATCCGCGGGCGCAGCTCGGCTTCGATCCTCGCCTCGAGATCCGCGGCGCGAGGTGGGGCACGCTCGGCGTCGGCGCGGCGCTGCTCGTCGCCGCGGCGGCGCTCGTGTCGGCCGCGTGGCTCGGGCATCGCGGGGTGATCGCGCTGCCGGCGCGCTTCCCGCTCCTGCCGCTCGCGATCGCCATGGCCGCGGCGCCGCTCGGCCTCCTCGGGCTCGGGTTCCTCGTCGAGGGGCAGAGTCGCCTCGTGCGCCCGGACGCGGACGGCGATCCCGTGCCGCTCCGGCGCGCGGGCCTGATCCTGGTGGCGCTGGGCTTCGTCTGGGTGGTGGTCAGTTACTTCCCGCACTCCAACATCCCGGCGGTCCTCCCGACGGTGCGCGCCGAGCGCTTCTGGTATTTCCCCGCCATCGGCTCTTCCCTCGTGCTCGCCGTGCTCTTCAGCTCCTTGCACGGCGCGCTCCGCCGCTTCGATCGGCGGATCGTGCCGGTCTTCGTGGGGGCGTTCTTCCTCTTCCAGGGCGCGATGGCCTATCGCCACGCGACCAACTACCGCAGCGACGTCGACTTCTGGGAGGCCACCAAGGACGCTGTCCCCAACAGCGCCAAGGCCCACCTCAACTACTCGGTGATGAAGGGGGCTCGGGGCGATCTCGACACCCGCCTCACCGAGAGCAAGAAGGCCCTCGCCCTCGCCCCCGAGTGGCCGATGGCCCATGTTTACACGGGCGATACGCTGTGCCGGCTCCACCGCTCGGCCGAGGCCTGGCCGTACTACGAGGCGGGCTTCGACAAGGGCCCCAACGAGCTCAGCCTCATCGCCCTCGCGCTCCAGTGCCTGCACGACGAGAAGGAGCTCTTCGCCCACGAAGACGCCCTCCGCGCTCTGGCGGCCAGGCACGAGGGCTCGTGGATAGCCTATCTGGCGATTGACACTCTCCAGAACGACGAGAAGAACGGCGGCGTCGATCCCAAGTATCGACCCCGCGGCTACAACGAGGGTCCGAAGGAGTAGCGAGCGGCGGGCCTCGACGGCGGGCCCCGGAACCAGGTAGGCTGGTCCGATGAAGCATATCGTCCCCTGGGCCCTGCTCGCGGTTGCCTGCGGCGCTTCGTGCACCCTCGATCTCTCGGGGATCTCCGGCGGGACGACCGGTGGCAGCTCGGCGGCGGCGACCTCGTCGAGCGCGACGACCGGCGGCGGCGGCGCGAGCAGCACCACCACAGGCTCGATGGCGATGTCGTCAGCGTCGTCGGCGTCGGCGTCGTCAGCGAGCAGCGCCGCGTCGAGCTCGAGCACCGGCGGCGGCCCGGTGTGGGCCCATCGCCGCACGCTCGATCTCGATCTCGGCACCAACGGCGAGGTCGATGATTTCGCGGTCCTCGTGCTCCTCGACAAGACCCGCATCGACTACGGCGCGACCCGGGACAAGGGCGAAGATCTCCGCTTCACCGACCTGAACGATAAACCGCTCGACCACGAGATCGAGCGCTGGGACGAGAGCTTCAACTCGCTGGTGTGGGTCCGCGTCCCCAAGATCAGCCGGAACGGGAACAACCACACCAGCATCCAGATGTACTACGGCAACGCCGCCGCCGACGACGGGCAGAACGCTCATGGCCTCTGGGGCGGGAGCTACGCCGGCGTGTGGCACCTGCACCAGGCGGACGACGCGCTCGCCGACTCGTCCGGAAACACCGCTGTCGCCGTCAACCATGGCTCGACGAGCATGCCAGCGTTCCTCGGCTACGGGCGCAACTTCGTCGCTGGCTCACAGCAGTACATCGACACGCTGAACGACAAACAGGTGACCCGCTTCACCGTCGAAGCCTGGGTAAAGGGCAACCACGACGCCTACTCCGGCAGCGGCCCGAACGGCCCCCTTATGCGCGAGAAGAACTATCAGATCGTGTGGGATCACGCCTCTCCTTTCACCGCCGGGGCGAGCCTGAACACCGAGGACAGCAATGCCAGCGGGCAGAACTGGAAGACCGCGGACTTCGGCGGACTCGACGGCGGGACGTGGTTCTACCTCGCCGCGACGTTCTCCGGGGACGCGCTTCGTAGCTACAGGGACGGGACCAAGCAAGACGAGAAAAACTTCAATCTCACCGATCCCCAGGCAGAGGACCGGACGGCGAAGATCGGCCGACACGCGTTCAACACGGGCACCGCGAACTTCTTCGACGGCATGATCGACGAGGTCCGCATCTCGACCGTGGCCCGCACCGATCTCTGGATCCAGACGCAGAACAAATCGATGCGCAACGATGGATTCGTCGGCTTCGGAGCGGAGCAGACGGGGAGCTACGCGCTCCCTTGAGGGGCGGCCTGTGATAGATGTCGATGGGTGACCCTGAAACAACCCCTCCTCGTTCGTCGTTCGCCGCGCCTCGCGCTCTCACGATCCGGGCGCGCGGGGGCCCGGTCGATGGTGCTCCTCGCGTCGGCCTTCCTCGCGGCACCGGCCTGCACGGCGTCGGGCGGCGCCGGTACCGGCAGCACGGCGGCGACGAGCGCAGGGGGCGCCGGCGGGGCGGTGTCGGGGACGACGTCGTCGGGGAGCGGACATGGCGGTGAAGGCGGCCTCGACCTCGGGGTCGGGGGCTTCACCGCGGGCAGCGGTGGTGGCCAGATCGAGCCTGCGACAGACGTGCAGGTGGTGATCACGGCCGACAACGCCTATAGCTTCGGCTACGGCGACCTCGCCGGGATCACGCATTTCACGCAGGGCACGCGCGCCCAGTCCGCCGGGGAAATCTTCAACTGCGGCGAAGGGCCAGAGTCGTACGTCGTGCCCGCCGCCGACGCGCCGCCCTCCGCGTACCTCTACATCGCGACCTGGGACGATCTCGCGGTCACGCAGGGCGTGCTCGGCCAGTTCCTGCGCGTCGGTGGGGCGGCCCTCTATACAGGTGATCCGAAGTTCGAGGTGTGCGCGACTGGCATCGATCTCAGCACCAGCCAGACCGGCCCCACCCAGGACGACGTGAACGCGCAGATCAAGATCTGCAACAGCGGCTCCGGCGACAAGGCCACCACCAGCGCAGGCTGGGTGAACAGCGCGGGCGCCGTGACCCCGGGCGCGATAGGCATGCTGGCGATCGGGGAAGCCAACGACGCGGCGCCAGGCGGCACGTTTCCGCCGACCTGCCCCACCGGCACGGTGCCCATGCCGGGGACGATCGACACCGCGTCTCACTGGATGTGGTACCAGCCCGGCGGGATCGCCGACGCGTTTCACTCCACCGGCACGAACACGTTTCGAGCGTACCTGATCTTCCGGCTCAAGGCGCAGGACATCCCCCCGCCGCCGCAGTAACTCTCACCGCCTCGGCGACGACGGCGAGCCCAGTCGCGCTACCGTCGCGCCGGGGATCAGGGCCTCATGGCGCGCACGTAGCCCCTCGTCGAGCGATACCGCACCACGTCGCCGGTCCCGGGCGCCGAGATCACCCACCCCTGCCCCACGTAGAGCGCCACGTGGCCCGGCCGCCACAGGATGTCTCCGGGAGCCATCGAGTCCATGGGCACCTCGGGGAGCGCCGCCACCTGATCGGCCGAGGTGCGCGGGATCTTCTTCCCCCCGGCCAGCCACGCGGAGGACGTCAATCCGGAGCAATCGTAACATCCGGGCCCCGTCCCACCCCAGCAGTACGGCTTCCCGAGGCGTGATTGGGCGAACGTCACCGCGGCGACGGCGCCGGACTGCCGCGCGGCGCCGATCACGTTCGGTGGCATTCCGTACGGCGGGGCGCTCTGCACGGGAGCGCCGTAGCCGTACGGCGGCGGGCCGTAGTACCAGGGTTGCCCGTAGTACACCGGCGGACCGTACCCAGACCCACTCCCCCGCGGGCCAGCGCAGCCGATCGCAAAGAGCCCTGCAAACGCGGTAAAAATCACCGAGGGAGCACGCATGCTCGGGACTCTGACGCGCGGCTCAGGCGATGGCCAACAAACCCACGAGCCCGCGCCACCCGTGGCGATCAGCGGTAGTCCCACCGCAAGCCCACGTTCACGTGCGCGGGAGTCAGAAGCCCATGGCGCGCACGGCGGCGGCGTTGACGTCGAGAGCGGGAGAGCGCATCGCGGGCCTGGCGGCGGGGGGCGCGGCGGCGGCGGCGCGGGTCTTCACGCGGGCGTCGGCCATCTTGCCGGCGGCGACGATCATCCGCTGTCGGTCGACGACGTTCGACGCGGTGACGGCCGAGGCGCGGAGCTTGGTCTCGGCGATCGCCAGCTCTTTCTCGGCGCTCTCGTAGCTGCCCTTGTTGAGGCTGTCGGCGGCGGCGAGCGCGGCGCGGCCAGCCTCCTGGGTGCTGACGATGGTCTGCGTCTTCGGGTTCGCGTGCTGCTCCACCGCGACATGGTCGCTCGTGACTTGATATCGCGCCACGACCTCTTGCACGCGATCGAGGTTGCCATCGGCGGTGTCGCGGAAGTGGAAGCGGACGCTGGCGAGGGGGTGAGTGCCGTCGACCTGGGCCGTGACGCGGACGCGAATGGCCATCTCGCGGTGCTGGCCGGCGAACATGGTCCCGAGCTGGAATCGGAGCGCGCCGTCGGGGCCCCACTCGGAGCGCAATCCATCGACGCCGAGGATCTGCACGCCGGGCGCCGGGACGATCTCGAGCACCGCGCTGGTCGCCGCTGTGGCCTGCAAGAGGCCGAGCTCGCTCTCCAGCATGGCCGAGAGCTCGTGCGGCTCGGAGATGTGATAGAGGCGGCCGCTGGAGCGCATCGCGAGAGCGTTCAACGTGTGCTCGTCGTAGTCGATCCCGACGCCGATCGCCGTGACCTGGATCCCGCTGTCGGCGCCGCGCGCGGCGAGCTCACCGAGGATATCGGGGGTCGAAGGGCCGATGTTGGCGACACCATCGGAGATGAGGACGACGCGGCGGACAGGGTGCGTGGACGGTGCTTTGAAGCTGCGGCTCTCGCCGAGGCGGAGCCCGTCGAAGAGGTTGGTCCCGCCGCTGGGCTCGAGAGAGTCGATCACGCGGTTGATCGCGGCGCGCGAGCCGCGATCGAGGGGCGTCGGCGGGACGCGCTCGCGGGCCTCGTCGGAGAAGGTGTGGATGGAGACGATGTCGCCGTCAGCGAGCTTGTCGACGAGGGCGCGCGCGGCGAGGCGGGCATTGTCGATCTTCGATCCGGCCATGGATCCCGAGACGTCGATCACCAGGGCCACGGCCGCGGGAGCGTGGGTCTTCTGGGAGCCAGTCGGTACGTCGACCCAGACGCCGAGGACGGTGTCGCTGACGCCCGCCATCACGAAGTCACTCGCTCCGGCCGCGCCGACCCAGGGGCCAGCCGGCGAGCGCGAGGGCTCGTCGGGAGCGGCGACGAGCGTGGGAGAGACTGGCGTCTTCGAAACATCCTGGGCAGCGATGGGCGCCACCGGAGCGACAGGAGCGATGACGGGAGAGGCGGCGCAACCGCCGAGGACACAGGCCATGAGCACGCCAATCAACGAGTTCTTCATCACCAAGCTCCTTGTCCTCTGGATCCTCCGAGGTGCCGGCCTTCGACGAGCCGCTCGGGAGATCGGTCTACGGACCGCGGCGATCGCGCAATCCGCTTGCTGAAAGGGCCCGGGCCCACCACGATGGCGCCCCCATGGGCTTCTTCGACAAGGCCAAGCAGCTCCTCGGCCTCGGCGGCTCGACCGACGGCGAGGAGGCCGACGATCCTTCTCCCCACGCCACGACGCCCGGCGCCAAGGGGCGCGATCGCAAGGATCGCCCGCCGCTCGTCGATCAGCCCGCGGGTACGGGGCAATCGGTGGAAGACGTGCTGGTCGCGCGCGAGGCGGGGGACACCGCCGAGGCGCGGAAGATCCTCGCGCAGATCGACCGCGGCAAGGGGCTTCGCACCGTGCTGCGCGCGGCCGCCGCGCTCGAAGCGGGCGACGAGGACGAGGTGAAGTCGCTGCTCGCTGCCGTCGCCGCCGAGGCCGAGGGCTGGAAGCTTTCGCTGCAAATCGCCGGCGCGCTGGGCGATCCGGCCGCCGCGGCGCCGTACCTCGCGCGGGCCATCGCGGAGAAGGCGCCGGTCTGGGCCATCGCTTGGGCGCGCGCCGCGTCGAGCGATCCCGCCGAGCAGCGGGGCGGCCTCGTCGATCTGCTCTTCGAGGACGCGCGGCTCGCGCGCACCATCGCCGCGCGCGATTTCAGCATCCCGGGCGCCGTGGTCGACGTCGACGCCACGCCTCGTTACGCCGCGTTCGTGCACGGGCGCGACTCGATCCGCCGCTTCGGCGCGGCCACCGTGGCGCGCCTCGTCGACCGCGCGAAGGGAGGCTCGCGATGAGCGAAAAGGCCCGCCCGCTCCTCTCGCTCTACACGCTGAATCGCCCTGAATTGAAGGCGTTTTCGAGCGAAATCCGCGCCGTGCTCACCTCCGACGATCGCGAGGGGCTGGCCCGGACGCTGGGCCTCGGCGCCGAGCTCTCGGCCCGCGTCGGCAAGGGCGCGCGGGCCGTCGACTGGTTCCTGCGCGCCGAGTCGGATCCCGAGGCGGCCCCGCTCTTCGCCTCGCTCCGTCGCGTGGCGAAGAAGCGCGCGCTCGAGCTCTCGTGGACGAGCGCCGAGCCGTCGCTCGAAGGCCGGCTGCGCGCGTTCGATCTGCTGCGCGAGGACGCGCGCGTGGCGGGGCTGATCGACAAGCTCCTCGACGCCGAGCGGCTGCCCTGGTTCCTGGTGCGGCCGGGCGCGACGTCGGGCTGGCTCGACAAAGCGCGGCGCGAGGATCTGGCCGGAGAAATGCGGCAGCTCCGGCCTTCCCTGCCGAAGGAGCTCGTGGCCTTCGCCGACGCGATCCGCGATCTCGACGGGGACGTGGTCGCCCACGACATGCTGTAGCCGCGCCCACGCGCGCCCTGCGGCTTTGTTGGCACCCCGCGCCGACCCGCGCATAGTCGAGGCATGCCGTCACTCCAGGGCCCTCTCTCGCTCGCGGTGTCCATTGGCCTCCTGGCCGCGCTCGGCGGCTGCAGCGAAGGGCCGTCGGCCACGCCGATGCCGGCGAAGGCGCCCACGACAACGCCCGCGGCCCGCGCCAAGGACGCTCTTCGCGCGCCTCCGGGCCACGTGCTGCGGCCCGTCGTCGATCGGATCCTCGTGCAGGCGGGCCCGGTGTGGATCATCCAGCGCGTGATGCGCGAGGAGACGTTCGCGAAGGACGGGCGCTTCGCCGGCTGGCGGATAACCGGCCTCCCCGGGGAGTGGAGTGACATCGATCTGCGCCCCGGAGACGTGGTGTCGCGCGTGAATGGCAAGACGCTCGAGACCGCGGAGGACGCCTGGGATGCGTGGAAGTCGGTGGCCGGCGCCCGCGAGATCAAGCTGGCCATCGCGCGCGACGGGGCCCCGCGCGAGGTGGTGATCCCCATCGACGGCGATCCGACGGCGACCGTGATCCGCGCCCTCGAGCAGGACACGCCACCTTCGGCCCAGCCCGCCGCCAAGGCGCCTCATGGCGTGGTGCAGATCGGCGGGAGCGAGCCCCCCGCCGGCGATTTCGAGGACGATACCTACTGATCCGCGAGGGAGTCAGCGAGGGAGTGGCGCACAGGCGCGCTCCCCCGCGAGGCTCAGAGATCGACGGCGAGACCGGCGACCCACGAGGTGCTGCCGAGGTAGAACGTGGGCGTCGAGCCGAGCCCGTTGAGGTTGGCCCGCATGAACTCGCCGAAGATGTAAGCGTGGTTGACGCCCGACGTCTCGTCGAGCCGCGCCGACGCGCGGGGATCGAGGAAGTTCAGCGCCAGCATGCCGCCGGCGGCGTAGTGCATTCCCCAGGTCGCGCCGGTCCCCGAAAAATCGGTGGGCACGGGCGAGCCCGTCCAGATGCCGAGGCCCAGACCGATCTTGGCATAAGGCACCACGGGAAAGCCAGTGCGACGCATCAGCTCGTCGAGGCGAAGCACGGCGGAAAGGTGCATCGGGAAGATGGTGAACGCCGTGCTGGTCGCGGACACGTTCGTCGTGCCGGAGGTGTTGGCGGCGGACGAGGTGTGGGTGTAGCCCCAGCCGAGCCCCGGCCCGAGCGCGCCGAGATAGGGTATCCGGAAGGGCAGATAGTCGAGCTCGAGCCCGAAGTAGAACTGGTCGTTGGAGCGGGCGTTGTTCTTGTCGTCGTGGCCAAAAACGGCCTTGTAGGGCAGGAATCCGCCCTTGTCCTTCGTGAGACCGGGCTTGTCATCGATCTCGGGGAAGTACTGGCCGAAGCGGAGCTCGAAGGTGAAATTCTGCGAAGAGGCCGATTTGCCGAGCGAGTCGGACCGATCGAGGCGGCGCCAGTCGGTGTCGGAGACGTGCGTCGCCTGGGCGCGCGCGGGCGCCGCGAGGAGGAGCAGAGAGGCCACCGCGAGCGAGGCCAGCGAGGCGCGGAGTACCGGTTTCATCGGGCACCCCGCGAGGCGCGGGCGGCGCGGTGACGGCGGGTGCGCCGCGCGGCGAACCCGGCCACCACGAGGCCGGCGCTCACGAGCGCTCCAAAGGAGCCTCCGCGGTCGCCGCCCATGCTGCAGAAGCCGCAGCCCGTCTCGGTGAGGCCGCCGTCGCACTTGTAGACGCGGAGGATGCTGTCGACCGGGGCCGGCGCGCCGCACGCGAGAGCGGAGAGCTTGCCGATGTTGCCGACGTCGTCGTAGGCCGCCATCGCGACGACGTAGCCTTTGCCGTTCTTCAGGCTGCTCACCTGGCCGACATTGCCAGTCTGGACGGCGTCCAGCGACACGTCGCTCGGGGTCGCGCCGGGGACGAGCGACAGCGACGCCGCCGTGCACGTGCCCACGACGGTGCTCGGGTTGCAAGCATCGGTGTTGCCCCCGCTGGTGACACCCGCGCTCGGTGTGGCGCTGCCCGTCGTCGTGGTCGCGCCGCCGGAGGTCGCGGCCACGCTGCTCGTCGAGGAAGCCGAGGAAGCCGAGGACGACGACGTGCTGGCTCCGCCGTTTCCGCCGACGCCGGTGGTGCTCGTCGAGCTCGCTCCGCCCGCGCCGCCGGCGGTCGCCGTCGAGCTGCTCGAAGCGGTGCTGCCGCCCGCGCCGACGCCGGTAGTCACGCCGGCACCCGTCGACGTCGCTCCGCCGGTCGTCGTGGTCATCGACGCTCCGCCGTCGGCCTTGCCCGTGCCATCGTCGACGTAGATATAGTATCCGAGTCGATCGCTGGCTTCGTTGGCGCCGTCGGTGAAGGTGATCTGGAGCGCTTCATCGCCCGAGGCGACCATGAGGCCCGTCGGCGGCGGCGGGCCCCACAGATCGATGCCGGAGTCGGAGAAGATGGCGAAGTTGATGTTGGGGTTGCCCGCCACGAGGTCCTCGGCAGGAGGCGCGACCATGAAGTATATCTTGAGGCTGAGAGGCGCTGTCGCGTTCGCCGTCCCGGCGTCGGCCACGTCGTCCCCGCAGTTCGCGACGTTCATCAGCTCGGTGAGGTCTTGGGCCTTGAAGGTCACGAGAGGACTCCCCTGCGACTCCGTGCCCGATACGACCGGCAGGTGATGGCACCGCGTCGGATCGTTGCGCGTCGAGTTCTGTTTGCAATCGTCCACCGTGTTGCTCACGAAGGCGACGAGGGCCTTGCCGGTCGCCAGCGTGGTGACGACCGGGTTGAACGTCAGCTGGATGTTGTCGATGCAGTCCTGATGGCTGATCCACTGCACCTTCGTCGCCTGCGTCCGCAGCACGCTCGAGCGCATCGGCGCTGCGATCGTCACGTTGCCGGACTGCTCGCCGGGGAGCGTCGCTCCCGCGTCCACGTCCGCGTGGGCCGTCGAGGCCAGCGCGACCCCCGCCGTCAACGCCGTCAACGTCGTCGCCCGCAGCCAGCCGCCCCGTGACCGCGCTCGCCGATGCCCAGGTTTGATAGTCGAATTCTTCAGCACAGAGGGCTCCCGTTTGAGCACACCTCGTGCCACGCCGCAAACCCTGATCACAACGCGCTCCGCCGCAGGATCCGTCGTGGTGGGCACCCTCCCGCGCTGACGAGTTGGCCGGCGCCCCCGGTGCGCGCTGCCACCTTGTCATCGCGATCGATCAGGAGCTCGCGGCGCGGATCGTCTTGCTCGCGGGCCCATCGTCGTCGTCGGATGCGAAGCCGTCGACCGGAACGATTTCGCTGGACGACGAGAGCGCGGCGGGGTGACGCACCCAGCGCTCGGCCGGGAACGCGATCTCGATCACGGCCTCGCCAGCGGTGGCCTGGAGCGCGAGCAGCGCGAGGAAGCGACGCATCGCTTCGATCTCCTGGCGGCCGGTGTCGACCTCGAGCGAGAAGGTGATCCGGTGGTCTTCGATCGCCCACGCGCCCGCGTACTGCTCGTGCACGTCCGTCTCGGCCAGCTCGCTCGCTCGCGAGAATGCCAGATGCGCGCTGTGCGGAAACTCGAGGTAGGCCGAGCCTGACCAGCGAACCATGCTTTGCCCCCCCGGGCGATACGCTACCAGACGCGGTGTCCGACGTACCGCGCATTCGCGGCCCGCGGACGCTAGTGCACGAGGCGCACGAGGACGTTGCCCGCCTTGAGATCGTCGCGTAGGAGGACCTCGTAACGGCTCTCGTCGAGGTTGCCAGCGCGCAGGATCAACAGGATTTCCTGGGCGCGTTTGTCGGAGAGCGCGGCCTTCGCGCCCTTGGTGCCGACGCCGATGCTGACCTGCTCGATCTTCGGGTTGGCGCGCATCGTCCCGGCGATCTCTTCCAGCGCCGCGCGGCCATCGGGCGTGAGCTTCTCGTCCTTGCCGAACTCGATCGCCGGCGTGACGACGAACCCCGCCGTGGTGAGGCGCGCGAACCTGGGGCAGCCGCTGGGAGCGCCGCCCGGCTCGTTTTTGCACTGATCGATCGGATCGGGCATGCCGTCGTTGTCGGTGTCGGGGCAGCCGTTGGCCTTCGGATCTTCGTAGGGGATGCCGGCGCGGTCGGCGCAGAAGTCCTCGTCGTCGGGGATGCCGTCGCCGTCGCGATCGCGCGCCGGGCAGCCGTTGCGCTTCGGATCACGGCTCGCGGTGCCGGCCTCGTCGGGGCAGGCGTCGTCCTGGTCGAGGATCTTGTCGAGGTCGCGATCCGCGGGGCCCGCCGGCGGCGGCTTCGGCGGCTTGCCACCGCCGACGTAGGCCAGGTTCAGCATCCCGCGAACCTGCGTGCCGCCCGGCGCTCCACCGAGACCCGGGCCACCGGCGAGGCCGATGCGGAAGCCGCCGAGCTTGAAGCGAACGGCGCCGAGCGGCTCGATCAGGATCGCGGTGCTGGCGTCGCCCTTGACGTCGACCTGCTCGAACACGGCGAACGAAGGCTCCAGGCCGAGCGTGACGGTTTGTCCGAGCTTGAGGTGGACGGCGCACCCCGCGGCGATCCGATCGCCGGCGCGCTTGGCGAAGAAGCCCGGCGCGACGTTGAACGTGCACCCGTAGAGCACCGACGACAGCTCGCCGGCGACGCCGAGATCGACCTCAGCGCGGAAGTTCTTGTCGGAGAGGTACGACGACTCGACCCCCGTCGGCGCCCAGAACCGGCCACCGAGGAAGACGCCGACCGGCAGCGTGTCGTAGACGCGGGCATGCGCGCCGACGCGCAGATCGCCCTGCGCCGGCGAGGTGACCGCGCCCGGCGTGATCGGCCCATAAGGCTGCGGTTTATCGCCGGTTTCCAGGAGACCAAAGGGCATGCTGAGGTCGAATGAGAGCCAGTGGACCGGCGTGATCGACCCGCCGATGCGCGCGATCAGCGCGTTGTCGACGATCGTGGCGAGCGTGTGCTTCGCGCCGGAGCTGTCGACGCCGACCTCGCGGAGCGCGCCGTGGCTGAAGTCGAGCGACGCGCCGACGGCGAACTCGACGCCCTCGGTCAACGGGGCGTGTGGGCCCTCGGCCCGGGTGAACGCGCTCTCCGGACTCGCCACCTGCATGCCGTCGATGCGCACGCCTTCGGCCAGCGGCCGCGGGCCTTCGGCGGCCGCAACGCTGCCCCATGTCATACCCAGAGCCGCTGCAGCCGCCGCGCCCATCCACCGAGATCGGTCTCGCACTGCCGCAACCTTACAGCGAGCAGCCGGCTCGGCGAAACTCCCGTTCGCGCGTGACGGCCGCAGGGCGACGAAAACGACTCGTCACGAAGACTGTGCGGAGGGTGTGGATGCGATCGCGTCGAGCCTCGTCCAACCCGCTGCGACAACGGAACGAAGATTGCTTCCCGATTCTGCTGGAAGTCTCCACCTGTCGCGCGCCTGGCATTCGACGCGAAGAGGACCCACTATGTCGACGATGCTTTCTCGCGAAATTACCTCCTCGAACGGCCTCGATTCCCGGCCTGCGCCGCGCGTGCGCTGGATCGCGCACCTCGCCGCGCTCGCGGGCCTCGTGCTGTCAACCGCGTGCACCTTTGGCGTCGGCGCAGTCGCTCACGCGGAGACAGGGGGAGCGTCACCTCCTGGTTACACCGGCGAGGGCGAGCAGCCGGTGGACCCGGCCAACGACGGCTATGCCGACACGGACGCGAGCGCCCTGACCGACTTCCGCGAGCCGCTGTCGCCGTACGGCTCGTGGGTCGAAGACTCGAGCTACGGAACTGTGTGGGTTCCGAACAACGCTGTCGTGGGATCGGACTTCGCCCCGTACCAGTCCGCAGGCCACTGGGCCCTGGACGACAACGAAGACTGGATCTGGGTGAGCGACTACGACTGGGGCTACATCCCGTTCCACTACGGCCGCTGGGTGTGGCTGGCGAACTCGGGGTGGGGCTGGATCCCCGGACGCACGTACGCCCCCGCGTGGGTGAACTGGCGCGTGGGCGAGGGCGGCTACATCGGCTGGGCTCCCATGCCTCCGAGCTGGTACTGGTACGGCGGCGTCGCCACGGGCCTGTGGGTCCAGCCTTATGCCGCGTATTGCTTCGTGCCCACGGCCTATGCGTTCAACGAGCACGTGCACACCTACGTGGTTCGCGACCGCGCCGTGGTGAGCGCCGCTGCCGCGACGACGCGGCCGTATACCCCCGCGAAGCCGACGGTCGGCGGCGGAGCGCCCCACGGCGCCGGCGCTCGGAGCAGTGGGTTCCGGACGGCATCGCCGCGGCTCGGTGAAGCTGGCCTCGCCGGGGCGAACGCGCCGCGATCGCGCGTCGCGCCGGACAGCCGCGCCGCCGCGCTCGCGACGCGCAGCGGCTCAGCGTCGCTGCGCCACTCGGCGTTCGGTGCACCGCTCGCCTCGTCGCACCGCGGCGTCGCCGCAGACGCCTGGCAGACGCACACCTCCTCGTTCGATCGCGGTCAGCCCGGCTCGGTGGGTCGCGGCCAACCTGCCTTCGACCGCGGCCAGCCCGCCTTCGATCGCACCGCGCGATCGCCGGCCTTCGATCGCTCCGCGCCCGACGCGCGCGACCGCTCCGGTGGCAGCCCCGTGCTGCGCACGCCCACGCGCGACTACCCGCGCGCCGCGCCCAGCTTTTCGCCGGCCCCCGCGTCGCGACCGTCGTTCAGCTCGGCGCCTGCGATGCGCTCGTCGGCGCCCGTGTTCCGGCCGTCGGCGCCCGCTGCGCCTGCTTTCCGGCCCTCGGCGCCGGCATCGCGACCGTCGGCGCCCAGCTTTCGCGCCCCGTCGGCCCCCTCGCACAGCGGCGGCGGCGGCGGTCGCCATCGCTGATTCTCGGCGCACTCCACCCCTGGCCCAGGTCTTGCGAACGTCGGGTCGTCTCGACCTGGAGGAGCTGATTCGATGCGCGCTCTGACTTTTTCTTCCGTGACGCTTCGTTCACGCGGCGTGTTGCCCGCCGTTCTCACCCTGGCCTGTGCGGGCCTCACCATCGCGATGACCGGCTGCTTTGGCGGCGATGGCGGCGGCGGCGAGACGGTGCCGACGGTGAACCCGCCGACGCTCGACACGCCGAAGCAAGTGGCGATCACGCCCGACAAAACGCTCAACGCCGATCCCGGCAGCGGCGTGGGCATCTTCGTCGAGTACGCGGCGGGCGGTCACTGGCACGTGTGGACCACGTGCGACACCAACATGTCGAAGGTCTCGTGCGACTTCGAGGCCTTCGCCATCCCCGAAAAGGGAGCGAAAATCTCCAACGTGAAGGCCGAATCGCTGGAGAGCGGTGACGTCGCCGAGGAGATGAAGGACGGCAGCGCTCACCTCTCCACGAGCACGTCGACCGAGCTCGACGGTATGACGTTCGACGCGACGCCCGGCGCCGTGGTCGAGCTCGAGGTGTACTTTGACGGCGCGCCCGATTCGCGCGTCGTCTTCTGGTACGGCGCCGAGACGCTCCACACCGGAGCGCCCACGGATCCCGTCGATTTTCTGCCTGACGCGCCCTGAAGCAGGGCGCTCGGGGGCGCCCCGAGGCGCCCCCATCGGGCTACTTCGCGACGACGGGGTAGCCCTCGGCGTCCCACGACTCGGGCGCGGGAAGCGGCTGGCCGTTGGCGAGCTTGATCTTCGCGAGCTGCGGTAGCACCGCGGCGCGCGGGCCCACCACCACGATCGTCGCGGCTCCGGGATCGACGGCGGACGCCAGCTCGCTCAGGCGCGCCTTCGTGGCCTGCTGACGCGCCTGGCTCGCCGCCGCGTCGAACCCGGGAGGCAACCCGATCATCGACAGCTTGGCGAGGCGCGACGCGATCCCGCCGACGAACTCGTAGCCCTGGACGAGGTCGGCGCGGTCTTGCGCGAGCACCTTTGCCACTTCGTCATCGCTCAGACCCGACGCGGCCATCTTGTTCAGCTCGAGGAGCATCTGCTCCAGGGCGGGCCCGGTCGACTCCGTCACGACCGACGCGCGCGCCGAGAATGCCCCGGAGCCGCGCGTCTCGGCGAAGCGAGAGCCGGCGCCGTACGTCCACCCGTGCTCCTCGCGGAGGTTCTGGTTCAGCCGCGACGTGAACCCACCACCGAGCGCCGTGTTCACCAGATCGAGCATGGGCGCGCGGGGATCACCGGCAGAGACGCCCTCGCGCACGACCGAGATCACCGACTGCGCCGCGTCGCTCGGGCGATCGACGAGCACCACGCGCAGCGCCTTCGAAGCAGGCGGCGGCGCCGGCACGATCGGCGCGCGCTTCGACGTCTTCGGGGCCTTCCAGGCCTGCAGCCCGCCGTCGGCGAGGGCCGCGAGGATCTCGTCCTTGGTGATGTCGCCGGCCACCACCAGCGTCGCCTGATCAGGGCGCCACGCCGAGGCGTAGAACGCCTTCACGGCCGCGAGGCTGATCTTCGCGGCCGTGGCTGTGCGCCCGTCGGCCGGGTGACCGTAGGGCGCGTCGGAGCCGAACAGCGCCGCGGGAGCGACGACGCGCGCGACGTCGTCGGCGTCGGAAGCGCGCTTCTTGAGATCGTTCTTCCAGAGGTCCGAGACGCGCTTCCACTCCTTCGCGTCGAGCTTCGGGCGGGCGACGACGTCGCTGAAAATTTTGAAGGCCGCGCCGAAGTTTTTCTTCAGGACCGACAGATTGACAAAGCTTCCGTCGGGCGAAGCGCCGGTGCCGAGCGAGCCGCCGAGATCGTCGATCGCGGTCGAGACCTGCACCGCGGTGCGCGCGCCGGCGCCCTCGTCGAGCATGTTCGCCGTGATCCAGGCGAGGCCCTGCTGCGCGGCGGGATCGGCGGCGGCGCCCGTCGGGATCGACAGGTTGACCGAGACCAGCGGGAGGCCATGGCGCTCGACCAGCCAGATCGTCATCCCGTTCGCGGCGGTGAACGCCTGCGGTGCGGGGGGATCGAAGGGCTTCGCCGGCGCCAGCGTCGGCTTCGGGCCGAGCGTGTCGGGCGCAGCGGTGGGCGGCGGCGCGACCGTGACGGCCGTCGCGCTCGGCGTCGGCGCGACGACGGGCGCGGGCAGGTTCTCTTCGCAGGCGACGAGGAGAGACGCGCTCGTGAACAGCGCGGTGACGAGACGACGATCGAGCCTCACGGGGCACCTCCCTTGCCCGCGGCGGGCGCGGCATCTTTCGGCTTCGGGACCACGCGCAGCACCACGCGCGCGCCGGGATCGAGCACCCGCTTCATCGCCGCCTGGAGCGACGCCGGCGTCACGTCGCGGTAGCGCTGGAGATCCTTCTCGGCGGAGCCGGGATCGCCGACCGACGCCTCGTAGCGGTTGAGCAGGCTGGCGCGCTCCTGCACCGATTGCAGGCGGGAAACGAAGGCCGTTTCGTACTGGTTCTTCGCGCGCTGCAGCTCCTCGACGCTGACCGGCGTCGCGACGAGCTTGGCCACCTCGGCGTCGATCGCGGCCTCGAGATCGTCGAGCTTCACGCCCGGCTGCGCGATGGCCTCGATGCTGAAATACGAGCCGAGGTCCATCGAGTTCTGCGAGGCCTCGACCTCCTGCGCGATGGCGCGATCGTAGACCAGGGCCTTGTAGAGGCGGCTCGCCTTGCCGTGCTCGAGGATCACCGCGGCGAGATCCATCTCGGCGTCGCCCGGAGCCCAGCGCGCCGGGCTGTGGTAGGCGATGATCGTCTTCGGCAGCTCGACGTTGTCGGGGATCGTCTCGCGCACGACGCTGGTGAGCTTCGGCGGCGTGGCCGTCGGCGCGGGGGGCACGACGGCGCGCGGGAGGCCGCCGAACAGGGCTTGAATCGACGCGCGCGCGGCCTGCGGATCGAAGTCGCCCGCGACGACGAGCGACACGTTGTTGGGCACGTAGAAGCGATCGAAGAACGCCTTCACGTCGGGCACCGTCGCGGCCTCGAGGTCCTCGTGCGAGCCGATGACCGGGTGGTGGTACGGGTGTCCTTCGGGGTAGAGCAGCTCCGGCAAGCGGAGCTCGACCTTGCCGTAGGGCCGGTTCTCGCTCGTCTGGCGGCGCTCGTTGCGCACGACATCGCGCTGCGCCTTGAGCTTGTCGGCGTTCATCTCCTTGCCGAGCGACGTGAAGCGATCGGCCTCGAGCCACAGCAAGAGCGGCAGCGATCGCGACGGGCCGACGTCGTAGTACTCGGTGCGATCCTCGCCGGTGTTGGCGTTGTTGAAGCCGCCCTCGGTCTCCATCCACGCGTCGAACATCTTCGTCGGGACGCGCGCCGTACCCATGAACATCAGGTGCTCGAAGAGGTGCGCGAAGCCCGTGCGGTGCACCTCCTCGTGGTGCGATCCGACCTTCACCAGGGCGTCGACGGTGACCATCGGCAGCGCGTGATCGACGTGAAAGATCACGGTGAGGCCGTTCGGCAGCGTCTCTTTCGTGAAGGGGATGTCGACGCGCGGCGGCGGCGCATCGGGCACCTTGGCGACGGGCGCCTTGGCGGCGGGCGCGGCCTTCGTCTTCGCGGCGGGCGCGGGCTTCGCGGGAGCCGTGGCAGCGGGGATGGTGACGGCGAGGGCGGCCGAGGCCAGCAGCAGCGCGCCGGCGCGGCGAGCGTTCCTTCCGAGTCTCATGGCGCGCACGTTTGGTATGGAAACGCCGCGGGAGCAAGCACGATCCCGTCAACCGGTGGGGACGAAACGCGCGAGCACGATGCCCGGGATCGTCGCGACGTAGGCCAGCGCGAAGAACGCCGGGTAGCCGAGCCGGGTCAGCAAGAAGCCGCTCGCGCTGCCGAGGACCATCGCCGCGACCGACATCAACGCCGAGCCGATCGCGAAGTGCGACGCGCGGTAGGCGCCGACGCAGCGGCTCATGATGAACACCATCAGCGCCGCGCCGCCCACGCCCTCGAGCACGCGCTCGGCGATCACCGCCGCGTTGATCCACGCGTGGCTCGGCGCGATGGCGGCGAGCGCCACGAAGAGCAGGATCGCGAGCCCTTGCAGCAGCGCGATCGGCCCGAGCGTGCGGCGCAGTCCGAGCCGCGAGATCACCAGACCACCGAGCATCGATCCGCCGATCCCCGCCGCGCCGCCGACGCCGTTGAGCACGCCGCGCTCGACGAGGCCGAGGCCGAGGTGAGCGAGCAGCTTCGTCGACATCGCGAACATCAGCGCGTCTCCGGCGCGGTACACGACGATGAACGCGAGCGACACCCGAGCGCCCGGGAGCGCCAGGAACGAGCGGAAGGCGTCGACGTAGAATCGGCCGAGCGACGCCGGCGCCGACCCGGCCTCGCGCGCGCGCGGTCGCGGCAGCGCGAGGCCGTGAACCAGGGCGAGGATCAGCAGCGTCGCGCCCGCCGTGAAGAAGCTCGCGCGCCACGAGAGCACGCCCGCGAGCACCACGAGGCCGCCCTTGCCCGCCGTCATCGCCACGCGGAACGCCGCCGCGCGCAGGCCCGAGAGCGCAGCCTGATCCGTCTTGCCGAGCGCTCGCATGTAGAAGCCATCGACGGCCACGTCGTGCGTCGCGGCGAGCACCGCGACGACGAGGAACGCGCGCGCCACGAGGCCGAGATCCATCCGCTGCGCCGGCCAGGCGAGAAGGCCGATCGCCACGCCGAGCGCCGCTTCGATCACCACCACCCAGCGGCGCAGCGTCCCGTAACGATCGACGACCGGCCCCCACAAAAACTTGAGGTTCCACGGCAGCCCGTACAGCGCCGTCAGCCCCACGGCCTCGGGGCTCGCGCCCATCGCCGTGAAGAGCTCCATCGACACCTGGTGCACGATCGAGAACGGCAGGCCCTCGGCGAAGTACGTCGACGCGACCCAGGGCACCGCGCGCGCGCCGAGCGGCGCGTCGATCGCCGCTGCGCCGTCGGCCGTCGATGGCTCGTCGCCGGCAGGCTCGGTGGGGTGCGCTGGTTTCGAGGAGATCACGGCGAGGTTCGGCGGCGCGGCGGCCTCGCGTGTCCTACACGACTTGCCCCGGCGCGGCCCAATCTCCCAGGCTCGGCGCTCGGCGATAGCCGACGCGACGTAACTGGTCTAGACGCTGGAAGATGCTTGGTCTCCCGTCACTTCGCGTCGGCGTCGGGCTCGCCGCCCTCGTCCTGCTGAGCGCCGCGTGCTCGTCCGGGGGCGACGCCGGAGGGACCGGAGGCGCCACGACCACCGCCAGCGCGAGCGGCACCGGCGGAGGCAGCGCCGCCCGCGGGGTGGACCCGGTGATCACCAAGGATCTCCAGGGCCGCACCTACACCCTCAAGATCCCCGCCACGCTCGATCCCGCGAAGCCCGCGCCGCTCCTCGTGATGCTCCACGGCTTCTCGACGTCGCCGACCGCGCCGCAAGACATGGACGAGTACATGGCCATGAGCCCCGCCGCCAACGCGCGCGGGATGATCGTGGCGCTCCCGCTCGGCACCCACGACACCGTCATCGACAAGTACGAGTGGAACGCCACCGACTCGTGCTGCGGCTTCGACACGCCCGACGCCAACGACATCGGCTACATCGCCGCGATGGTCGACGAGGTCACGGCCAAGTACAAGATCGACCCGAAGCGCATCTTCGTCCTCGGCCACTCCAACGGCGGGTTCATGGCCCACCGGCTCGCGTGCGACGAGGCCGACAAGATCGCCGCGATCGTCTCGCTCGCCGGCGGCACCTTCAAGAACCAGAAGAAATGTGCCGCCTCCGCGCCGATCTCGGTCCTCCAGGTCCACGGCGACGCCGACGGCACCATCTCGTACACGGGCGGCCCGCCGCTCAACGTCGCGCAGCTCCCGCCCGCCCCCGGCGCCGTCGAGACGATGGCCGACTGGGCCGTGAAGAACCGCTGCGACAAGACGCCCGACACCACCGCCCCGGCGATCGATCTCGCGACCGACCTCGCCGGCGCCGAGACCACCAAGGCCATCTACAAAAATTGCGAGGCCGGCGTCGCCAACGAGCTCTGGACGATCCATGGCGGGCCGCATTCCCCGGCGTTCGGCCCCACCTGGGCTCCCGCGGTGCTCGACTTTTTGATGGCGCACCCGAAGCCGTGACAACATGCGCCGAGTGAGCGGCCTCGAACCTCGCCGACCCTCCCGGACGGCAAGCCCTGACACGACGATGGGAGTCCCGTGAACGAGTACACGCGGCGCGAAGAGGTGCGCTGGACGTTGATCGCCTCGCTCGCCCTGGTGCTGGGCATGGCGCCCGCTGTTTTCCTCCTCGTCACCGCGCAGGGCGCCCTGGTGCCGGATCCGAGCGCGCTGCTCGCGTCGAAGGTCGCGAACGACAAGCTCCAGCAGATCCACACCTGCGTGGTGACGGCCGACAAGCTGCCGACCGAGATCGACGTCTTCAAGTCAGCCTCGAAGGCCGCGCACCTCGATCCGAACTCCGACGCGCTCGCCGAGGTCACGGCGCCGAACAAGAAGAAGACGCTCGCGAACCTCGTGAAGGGCAAGCTCCCGCCGAAGGAGAAAGAGCCCGACGCCGCCCTCGCGTGGCCCGCCGCGCAGCCCTCGCAGAAGCTCGCGAAGTCGCTCAACCCGTGTCGCTCCACGGTCGACTTCACGGTCGCCCGTCCCGAGACGGCGGCCACGTGGGACGCGATCGGCAAGGCGACCGAAGTGCTCACCCCGGGGAACGACAAGAACGAGCAGATCGTCGCCGCGCGCGCGCTGCTCAAGCTCCTCGGCGAGGCCCCGGTCGACAAGGTCGTGCAGCAGGTCCACGACGCCGAGGCCGAGCTGAAAAAGACGGCCGAAACAGCCACCGTGCGCGCCCAGACCGCGATGATCCGCGAGCCGATCGCCGAGGGGATCATCCCGCGCCGCATCGCCGTCGGCGTCGGCGTCGGCCTCTCGGTGATCACCCTGCTGCTGAGCTACCTCAGCGTGCGCGTGGCCTCGAGCCGCCGCCTCTCCACGCTGGTGCCGCTGCGCGAGGCCGCCAAGACGAGCCAGCCCGGCGTCCACGCTGCGGCCCTCCTCCGCCTCGCGGCGCAGCACAACGGCGGGCAGCCCGGCATGGTCGTCGGCGCGGCCTTCGGCGGCCTCTTCGCCGCCGCGCTCCAGCGCTCCGACACCGACGTGTTCATCGTCGGCGTCATGGGCGGGTGCCTCCTCGGCCTCGTGCTCCAGTGGGTCGTCCGCCTGGCCACGGGCGCCACGCGCTGGCGCATCCGCGCGACGGAGCTCGCCGAGGTCGAGAAGCCCGCCATCCCGATCGTGCTCGTCCTCAGCGGCGTGAACCCCGGCCTCGAGGGCCCGTTCATCACCTTCTTCAACGGCCTCTCGCCGCCCGACGCCGCGCAGACCGTGGAGAAGCTCGCCGCCCAGGCCGAGGAGAAGATCCTCGCCGCGGCCGACGCCGGCGCCGCCGCGCGCCAGCAGCAGGGAATGCCGCCTCCCGGCTACTGACAGCGCTTCAGCCCACAGGCCAAGTCAACGCAAAGGCGCGGAGACGCAAAGGCGAGAGGCAGAATCAGCGTCATTTGATTCTCCCCTTTCTCCGTCTTTTTGCGCCTCCGCGTCTTTGCACCTCTGCGTTGAACTCCGCGATCCGGTTTCTTCGCCTCAGCGGGAGCCAGAGCGTCTACTCCGACTCTGGCTCCTTCCACACCTGCTGTCGATACAGCTCCTCCACGCGGGCCCGCGCCCACGGCGTCCGCCGGAGGAACGTCAGGCTCGATTTCACGCTCGGATCGAGCTGAAAGCAGCGGATCGGGATCCGCGTCGCGAGCTCCTCCCAGCCGAAGCGCGCCACGAGGCGATTGACGATCATCTCCAGCGTGATCCCGTGGAGTCGATCGCCGGAGCCGGAGCTCGCCGTCACGGCTCGCCGAGGTGCTGCACGAGCCTGGGCGTCGTGATCGCGCCCGGCATCGGCGCGAGCACCGGCGCGGGCGGCGGCGCCCCGGCGTCGGCCACCGAGGGATCACCGATCGTCGGATAGGCCCGCTTCTTCCACTCCAGGATCCCCTCGTCGAGCACGGCGGTGTGCGTGAACCCGCGCTTGCGCAGCTCGTCGACGACCACCCCCGACGCGTGGTGCGGACAGGCGCAATAGGCCGTGATCCACGTCCCGTCCTTCGGCAGCTGATCGAGCCGCGAGAAGCCGTAATACGGCACCGAGATCGATCCCGGGATGTGCATCACCAGCCAGTCCGACGTCGCCCGCGCGTCGATGATCACGATTCGCTTCTTCGCGTCGAGGGCCTTCTTCACGTCCTCGATCGGGACGAAGCGGTCCTCGCGCAGGGTGAACTCCGGGTTCGGCCCCTTCGGGTTGATCACCACCTCGCCGAGCGGCGGCAGCTCCGGCGGCGCGGTCCGCTCGGGCGGCGGCGGCGTCGCCCACGAGCGCAGCATGGCGACCACGTTGTCGATCTCGTCCTCGCCGAGCACGCCCTGGAACGACGGCATCGGCGTCCCCGGCCGCCCGTGCACCACGGCGTAGCGCAGGAACGAGTCGCTCGCGGCCGCCAGCAGCGACATGTTCGCGAGGTGCACCGCGTCGCCGCGATCGGTGCGCGTCCCGTGGCAGCGCTGGCAATTGGCCGTGTACACCGCGGCGCCCAGCGTCGCGTCGCCGCTCACGGGCTTCGGCGAGAGGCGCTCGCGCACCGGCCCGCGATCGCGCAGGAACGCCACTATCGCCGCGACCTCGTCGTCGTCGAGCGGGCCGCCGCGGAGCTTCCCGTAGCCGGCCATCGCGGTGCCCGGGCGCCCCTCGCGGATGCCGCGCGAAATGTACTCGTCCGACGCGCTCGCCAGGAACGTCGTGCTCACCAGCGACGGCGCGTGATCGGCCGCGTAGCCCGTGGCGTCGGCCGCGTGGCAGAGGGCACAGTACCGCGCGAACGCGGCCGCCCCCGCCTCGAAGCGCTGATCCGCGGCGTGCGCCGCCGACTCGGCGATGGCCTTCTCGCGCGGGGCTTCTTGCTTCGAGTCGATGCAGCCCGCGGCGGCCAGCGCCACGAGACAGGCCGCGCCGGAGGGGATCGCCCGCTTACCGTGCTTCACCCGCCGCACACTCCGCAAATCCTTCGAAGACGTCAACGACGATCGCCGCGGCCCGTCGTTCGGGCCCTCGTTCTCGATGGATACCGTCGTCAACGACAGGTCACGGAGAATGAAAAGCTCGGCTCGTTCGTCCCTGTACGGCACGCACGCGCCACGCCTCCCGGAAAACTTTCCCTCGGGCGCGTTCCATGGAAAGACCTACGTATGCCGTTTTTCGGAGCTTCTGCCGGGCGTTCCTCGGCCACCGCGGCCTGGGGTGCTCGCCTCGGCGCCCTGCTCCTCACGCTCGCGGCGGTGCTCCTCTTCGGCGTCGTGCCCGCGCAGGCCGACGAGCCGAGCCCCTACGACGGCGTCACGCAGCCCGCGGTGGCCACCACGGCGCCGCCCGTCGACGGTGACAAGCCCGCGCCGCACGCCCCCGCGAAGCCCCGCCGCGGCGGCATCAGCCCCTGCATGACGCCCGACCCCGGCTTCGGCGTCTACGACACCTGGGTCGGCACCGGGACGATGATGGGCCAGGTCCTGATCCCGCACAAAGGCGGCGTCACCAAGAACGGCTCGTTCGACGTCATCTTCCATTTTCACGGCCACGAGCCCATCCGCAAAGAGTTCGTCAAGGCCGCGCACGGCATCGTCCTCGTCGGTATCGATCTCGGCATCGGATCGGGCGCGTACTCCAGCGGCTTCGCCTCGCCGGATACCTTCACGAACCTCCTCGCCAGCGTCGAGAACGTCGTCGCCAAGCACGCTGGCCTGAAGAGCGCGCACGCCCGCAAGATCGCGCTCTCGTCGTGGAGCGCCGGCTACGGCGCCACCGAGCAGATCCTCCGCCAGACCGGCGGCAAGAACATCGACGCGGTGATCCTCCTCGACTCGCTCCACACGGGCTATGTCGACGAGCAGGCGCACACGCTCAAGACCGATCAGATCGCCCCGTTCGTCGGCTTCGCCCGCCGCGCCGCGCGCAAGCAGGCGTTCATGTTCATGAGCCACTCGTCGATCATCCCGCCCGGCTACGCCTCGACGACCGAGGTCGCGAGCTACGTGGTGAGCACGCTCGGCGGCCGCCCGAAGAAGGCCAATCGGCAAGACGTGCTCGGCCTCGACATGATCGACCGCTTCGACAAGGGCAATTTTCACATGAGGGGCTACACCGGGGATGACAAGCCCGACCATTGCGCCCACATCGGTCTCATGGTCGACATCGTCCGCGCCCACCTCGAGCCGCGGTGGAAGACGCCGAAGGGCCGGAAGTAGCGCCATGTCCGGGATTGGCGTCGTCATCAACCCGCGCTCGAAGCGGAACCTCGCCGATCCCAGCGCCGCCCTCCGCCTCGCGCGCGCCCTCGGGGATCACGGCGTCGTCCGCACCGCGGGGAGCCGCGACGATCTCCACCGGATCGCCGAAGACTTCCGCAAGCTCCAGATTGACATCCTCGGCATCTCCGGCGGCGACGGCACCAACTACGTCACCATCACGGGCTTCCTCGGCGTGTACGCGAGCGAGCCGCTGCCGGCCCTCGCGCTGCTCCGCGGCGGCACGTTCAACACCGTCGCCAACGCGGTCGGCGTCCCGCGCGGGCGCCCCGAGGGGCTGCTCGCCAAGCTCATCGCGGGCTACCTCGCGCGCAAGCACCAGCCGCTGCGATCGGCCTCGCACCAGGTGATGCGCATCGGCGATCACTACGGCTTCATCTTCGGCACCGGCGCGATCTACGGCTTCATCTCCGAGTACAATCTCGGCGCCGAGAAGAACGTGCTCTGGGCCGGCGAGGTGCTCGGTCGGGCCGTCGCCAAGGTGCTCGCGGGGCAGCCCACGCCGGTCGCGCAGCGGTGGGAGGGCAAGGTCACGCTCGACTGCGGCGCTGTGTTCCCCGAGCGCGATTACCTGGCGATCGGCGCGGCCACGGTCGATCAGCTCGGGCTTGGTTTCAGGCCATTCTATCGCTTCGACGCCGAGGTCGGGCGCTTCCATATGCTCGGCATCCACACCACCGCCGCGGGCTTCGTCAGCCGCCTTCCCTCGGTGTGGCGCGCCCGGCCGATGGGCGACGCGCACACCTACGACGTGCTCGCGCGCCGCGCCATCGTCGAGCAGCGCGGCGGGGTCGTCCGCTACGTGCTCGACGGCGACGTCCACGATCACCCGGGGCCGCTCGTGATCGAGGCGGGCCCGCGCGTGAACATCCTCGTCGAGCGCCAGAGCGGGCTGTGGCCGATCCCGGGTTCACCCTCCTGAAGCGAGTCGTGTATCGTGCTCGGTCATGAGCGCGAACCGACTCGGACGTGATGTGTTCCTGGCCCTCGCCGCGATCGGTTGGGCCGACGGCAAGCTCGACGAGGAAGAGGCCGACGCCATCGTGCGCACGGCGCTCGAAGAGGGCCTCGAGCTCGAGGAGATTGGCGAGATCGAGGAGGCCACCAAGCACCCGATCGATCTCTCGGTCATCGATCGCTCCACCATGTCGAAGGGCGATCGCCTCTTCGTGTACGCGGTCGCCGCGTGGATGACGCGGCTCGACGGCAAGGTCGACAACACGGAGCGCAACGCGCTGAGCAAGCTCGGCGATCTGCTCAAGCTCCCTGCCCGCCCGCGCGAGCACGCCGACGCCATTGCCATGGAGGTGGCCGCCCTCGGCGAGGGCGATCGCCCCCACCGCTACGATCTCAAGGCCCTGCGCGAGACGCTGGGGGATCGCCTGGCCGAGGCGCAGAAGGCGCGAATGGCCCGCGGCGAAGAGGACTGAGGCGAGATAGAGAGTCTGCCGCGGCTCCGTGTGGGGCGGGCCTCCGTGCCCGCCCCACACGGAGGGAGAGGGTTTGCACTCGAATGTCGACGGGCTCTGGAGCATCTGCTCAAAGCCTGTAGCGAAGAAGAGAGCTTCCGTTCTCTTCTTCCTTCCAGACAGGACATCAGCCGTCGAGCTGTGCTCTCCTACGCTTCGCCGCCGGCGCTGACGCTCGGGGCGGGCTCCTGGCTCTGCTCCACCGCCGCTGCCGCTTCCACCGCGCCGCCGCGAGCGCGCTTGAAGGGGCGGATTGCCCCGGTCGACACGAGTGAGTACTCGACTCCTCGCGCCGTCTCGGTCTTGGCCACGCGACCGTTGGTGATGAGCTGCTTGAGCACCACATAGGCCGTGCCGCTCGGCAAGCCACCGTGCTGCGCGATCTCGCCGGCCGTGGCGCGCACCAGCGTGCGAACGGTCTCCAGCATCAGCGCCTCGCGCTCGGCGGCGCCCTGGACCGGGCGGCGCTGCGACGCGGGCTCGACCGCAGACTCCACGCTTGCCGCGCTGGACTGGAATGCCGGGGTCGGCGGCTTGTACGTCGCGGACGATTGACCCGAAGGGACGACAATCATGCGCGGGTGACGGATGCGCGGGCGCTCCACCGGAGCGGGCGCCTCCTCGTGCTTCGTGGTGATGACCTCGGGGGCCTTTTCCTCGGCCGAGGGCTTCCGGTGCTCGCGCGACCAGATCGCCGCGGGGCGACCCGGTTTGCGCACGGCGCGCGCGGGCGCCTGCGAGGACAGGGACTGTGACGACTTCGCGAGCATCGACGTCACGATGGCGAGGGCCTCCGCGCGGCGGTCACCCTCCTCTTCATGAAGGAAGCCCACGAGGTCTTGAACGAAGCGTTCAACCAGATTTTCAATCGCGTTCGACGTGCTCATACCTCTCCCACGGCGGCCCGCTGCCATTCGCGGTTGCGGCCAGACGAAGCGCCGGCCGAGTTGCGCAGCGCAGGACCACGACGCTTCGGTCAGCTTTGCCCTTCGTAGCCGAAAGCGCGCGAGAGCGCCACGGGTCCTATCATCCCACCATCAAAATCAGGGCGCGCCGGGCGATCCGGGCCGATTCCGGAGGCGATGCAGCGCGCCGGACGCGCGCGCCGGACCTCGATCGCCCCTCTCACGGCTCCTCGGCAGAGCGATGGGGCCACTCCTCCCGACACGTTTCAGGCTCCGCCCGCCGGGCGAATCGGACCCGCGGAGGCGCGTCACTCCGCCACGGTCGAGGCGTCATGCGAGAGCGGCGGACGCCAATCGCGCAAACTCAGCGCGAGGCCCCGGTCGGCCAGGACGCCCGCTCACAGCGCAGATAGGCAATTCGGCTCACTGCACCGACGCGATATCTCCGATGCATATCACGTGCGCCGGGCCCGGGCAGCTCGGCCGTCGGGCCGCCGCGCAGGCTCGATTGACGTCGTGGACAAGCCTCCTCCCGCGAGCGGCGTGGAGCACCGCGCGCCGACCCCGGGAATCGAGCCCGACAGACCGCTTCGCTACGGCGCGCTGCACGGGCCGGCGCTCGCCGGGCCCGGGGCGCCGAGGTACGTCTTCAAGGGCTCGACCGGTCCGCTCTGCCCGAGCGGGATCACGAACAGCCGCCCCTCGGCGTCGGCCACGGCGAGCCGATCGGCCGAGTCGGCGATCAGCACCGCCAGGCCCTCTCCGAAGTCGGCGTCAGCGTGAAAATCGAGGAGCTTCGGCGCGTCGAGATCGGTGATGTCGTAGGCCCGAACGCCCTTGGCCGTGGCCCAGTACGAGATCTCGTTCACCACGCCGAGGAGCTGCTTCGGCCCCGCGACGCCGAAGTAAGCGTGGGTGATCTGGTCGACGCTCGATCCCGGCGTGTAGAGGAACACCTCGGAGTCGTTCGCCGGATCGAAGACGATCCGCTCCCCGTCGGTGGCGGCCGAAAGGACATCGCCATAGTGGTGAACGCCATTGATGTTGTAGTTGTAATAGCCCTGATGATGCGCTCCCTTGGGCGTCACCTCGAAGATGTTCAGATAGCCATCCTCGGCCCAGTTGAGCCACACCGACCCCCGGGCAACACCGGACTCCTCGGGCGCGCCGAACCCGCCGAACCCGCTGCACACCTGGTCCGCCCAGCCGTAGTCTTGCGCCGCCGGCGCGGGCGGCGTCACGCCGTCGAGCGGGACGTCGATCAGGACAGCGGGGGTGTCAGCAGGGCTGGTCAGGCACGTGAAGAGGTGATCGTCGACGACCGAGAACACCTTCCAGAACCCCGCGGGCACCGTCCCGTCGAGAGGCAGGCTCGACTTCTTGAAGGGCTTGTCCGGATCGGTCACATCGATGAGCTCGGCCGCGGCGACGCCGCTCGCGCCGTTCACCCGAGCGGACGTCGTCGCGTCGACGACCGCGAGGTTGGCCGGCCCGTCCATGCCGCTTGGCTGATTGACGACATAGCCCGCGCCGCCCGCGATCTTCAGCACCAGATAGTGCGCCGGCTGATCGTCGACGCTCACGGTGAGGTGCAGCCGGCCTCCGACGAACACGCCCGAGGTCGGATCGTGGAGCGCGATCGTCGGCAAGCCGGCCGAGGGCTCCGGCGCGCACTGGCCCCCTCCCCCGCTGCTGCTGCTGCTGCTGCTGGATCCGCCGACTCCGCTCGTGACGCCGGCTCCGCCGCTCGCGCTGGCGGCCTCGGTGACGAGCACCTCACCGCTGCACCCCGCCACGGCGGCGAGGGCCAGAGTTGCGCAGGCGAGCTTGTATTGGTGGGATTTGGTGGGGTTCATCGGCATCTCCTCGAGAAGAGAAGTACGCCGACGGCGCGGGGACGCGCCTTATGTCAGGCTTAATCGCGGAGCGGGCGCGGCCTCTCGGCTACGCTTGGGCCTTGAGCGCCGTGATGTCCTCGAGCAGGAGCCGCTCGTGCCCATCGGGCTTGACCTTGGTGTACACCTTGCGGAGCACGCCGCCGGGATCGATCACGAACGAGGTGCGATCCCAGTACATCGTGCCTTTGTACTCACTCTGGCCGACGCCGGCCGCGCCGAGAAGCTTGCGCTCGGGATCGGCGAGCAGATCGATGGTGAAGGAGAACTTGTCGCAGAAGCTCTTGTGCGAGGTGACGTCGTCCTCGCTCAGGCCGAGGACCTTGATCCCGGCGTCGTCGAACTCCTTCTTGGTCGCCGTGAACGATTTGCCCTGGATGGTGCAGCCCGGGGTGTCGTCCTTCGGGTACACGTAGAGAACGAGCCATTTGCCGGCGAAATCGCCGAGCTTCAGCGTCTTGCCATCCTGGTTCGGGAGGGCGAAGTCAGGGAAGGGCTTGCCGATTTCTGCGCTCATGGTGTCTCTTGGGCCTTTCGGGATCGGGGAGCAAACCGCCCCGGGATCGGCGCGGCGGGCCACCCATAGGTCTCACGCGGGGCGAGAGCAAGCGCGGAGGCGGCGCGGACGTGCTTCCCCCGGCGGATTGGCCGAGGTAGCGTGAAGAATGCGACGATTGACCATCACGACCGCGGCCCTCTTTCTGCTCGGCCTGGCCGGCTGCGGCGGCTCGTCGGGATCGGGATCGGGATCGGGATCGTGCGAGGCGCCGGACAGCCCCGCGGTGTTCGAGCTCGGGACGGGAGAGACGTGCTTCGAGCGGCTCACCTCCGGTCAAATCGTCCCGGAAATCCAGGGTCCGCAGGGTGGATTCCACGTCTGGGCGGCCGTCGGGTGCAGTGATTGCGGGTCGTCGGCCATCATCGAGTTCGGCACCAAGAGCGCCAAGACCAAGGCCTGGTTGCAGGGCGTCCCCGAGAAGCAAAAGGTCGATCTCGGCACCGGCGCCTGGGGCCAGCACGCCGGACTCACGGCCTTTCTGCCCGGTGATGTGGTGAACGCGCCGGACGAGCGCCTCCCGAAAGGAGCGCTGGTGATCCTCGCGCTCCGCGTGCTCGATCCGATGGGCAAAGCTCTCCACGCCGCCGAGGTCACGGTGGAGCTCGGCGATCTCGAGATGTGGTCCGGGTGCAGCAGCGCCGACACCTGCGGGACGAGCGGATTCGAGCCCTGCTGTGCCAGATGAGGTCACCCCGGTGGCCGATCTCTGCGCCGGCGGTGGGTGCTCTGCCGCGCCGATTGAGAGCCCGGCGCGACTGGCCTGCTCCGGGGTGCGAACAGCACATCGCACCGGTGAGGTGGCTCTTCGTGGCTCCAGATCCCCTGACATGAACGCCATGCCTGAACGGCGCGATCGCCGCCGTGCGATCGACGATTCCGCGGCGGCACGCTGCGTGCTAAAGGGCCTCGCCATGAATAACCTCGCTTCTCGTACCGCGCTTGCTCTCGTTGCCACCATCGCCGCTTCCGGCTGCGCGCTCGCTGGAGACCGCGTCGGCGGCGTCTGCCCCACGGGCGAGGTCTGCTCGGCCGAGGCGCCCAATGGCCTCTTCTTCCTTGGTGCGAAGCGCGCCGACAGCTTCGGTGGCGGCGTCGAGGTCACCGCCGTGGGCGGCATTCAGACCATCAAGGTGTTGCAAGACAGCAACACCGACAGCCCCGCCTTCGACAAGGCCTTCGACGCCGCGACCTCGGATGTCACGGTCGCGGCGATCAGCGCGGTCGCGCCCCCCGACGTCACCGTCAGCGGCGAGTCCGACGGCACCTCGGCGCTGCGTCTCCTCGAGTCGGGGACGGACAAGCTCCTCGATCGCGTCGACGTCCACGTCGCGACGATCGACAAGGTCACCACGTTTCCGCGCGAGCTGTTCCTGGTCGCGGCCGACGATGGCACGCCCTGGGCCCTGCTCTCCGGCGGCAAAGCGTCGCTGGTCGTGCAGCTCACGTCGAAGGGCGGCGATCGCCTCGTCGACGAGACGCTGACGCTGGCGCCCGACTTCGGCAAAGCCACCTCGCAAGCGTGGGACCTCTTCGACGTCACGGCGCCGACCTCGGGTGACGCGTCGTACACCGTCGCTGCCGGCAAGGGCTCCTTCGCCGTCAAGGTCCCTGTCGTCGCCGCCGTCGACAAGATCGAGAGCTCGAAAATCCTGAACGCGCTCGGCGCGGACGGCACGCTCGAGGCGGTGCGGGATGAGCTGCTGTGCTTCGTCGGGACGTCGAACGGCGCGCGGGTCGCCGGGGCAACGTGGAAGTTCACCGGCTCCGCGACCATCGCCCTCAGTCTTGCCGACCCGGCCACGGGCGCCCAGCAGAGCTGCATCCAGGTCAAGGGCACCGCGGTTGGCCCGGCGAAGCTCACGGTCGAGGCGAGCGGCTTCACCAGGGTCGTCGACATCAACTTCGTGAAGAAGGCCGCGCGCGGCGCCCACGGCGTCGACACGGACCGCGCGACCCGGCCCTTCGTCAGCGCGCTCGCCGGCGAGCGCGCCGGCGGCAACTGACACGCTCCTCGCTCATCGCTTTCCCGCGGGCGGCAAGATGCCGAGTCGAATGGCCTCTTTGTAGGTGAACGAGCGGCTCAGGCCGAGCAGCCGAGCCGCCTTGGCCGCGTTCCCCGACGAGGCCTGGAAAGCGCTGACGAAGGCCTCGTGGCGGGTGCGATCCAGCGATTCGCCGAGCGGGAGACGAGGAGAGCTCGCGGGCCGCAGAGGGCCCGTGAGCGCGGGATCGAGATCGCCGCGACGCACGGACCAGCGGGCCCCGCGCGGGGCCGCCCTGGGCCATGAGGCGATGCACCACGGCGCGCTCCACGGCGTGATCGAGCTGGCGCACGTTCCCCGGCCACGGGAGGCGCGCCAGCTCCGCGAGCAGCTCGTCGTCGAGGTGGATGTCGGGCAGCCCGAGGCGCGCGGCGATGGCCCCGGCGAAGTGAACGGCGAGGAGCGGGATATCCTCGGCGCGCTCGCGCAGCGGCGGCAGCGCGATCGGGTAGATCCAGAGTCGATGGAACAGATCGGCGCGAAAGCGGCCTTCGCGCACCTCGTCGGGGAGATTGCGGTGGGTCGCCGCGACGAGGCGCACGTCGACGCGCCGCGGACGATCCTCGCCCACGCGCTGGATCTCGCCCTCCTGGATCGCGCGGAGCAGCGTCGCCTGCGCGTCGAGCGGCAGATCACCGATCTCGTCGAGGAACAGTGTGCCTCCGTCCGCCGCCTCGAAGCGGCCGGGGCGCGCCGTCGACGCGCCGGTGAAGGCCCCTCGCGCGTGGCCGAAGAGCTCGGCCAGCACCAGCTCGCGCGGGAGCGCAGCGCAGTTGACGGCGATGAACGGCCGGCGCGCCCGGGGCGATCGATCGTGGAGCGCGCGCGCGACGAGCTCTTTGCCGACGCCGGTCTCGCCGGTGATCAGCGCCGTCGTCGGCAGCGGCGCGAGGATCGTGATCTCGCGATCCACGCGCGTCATCGCCGGCGATCGCCCGACCCAGCTCGACGCGGCGCGGGCCCGAGCGATCGGCGGCGCCGGCGCCGGGCCGAGGCGCGCCGCCGCGGCGAACAGGCCCGCGAACAGGCGCACCTCGTCGTCGCCGATCCCGTCGAGCCCGCGAGGATCGAGCGCGTCCATCGTCAGCACGCCGACGAGCCGGCCCTGCACGTGGAGCGGCGCGGCCAGGCACGCGTGGATCGGATCGACGGCGGCAGAGCTGCCGAGCAGGAGGCCATCGTAGGGATCGGGCTCGCGCGGATCCTCGAAGCGGACGAGCGAGGGGCTCTTCGTGGCGCGGGCGAGGCGCGGATGCTCGGCGGGGACGAAGCGCACGCCGCTCGCCGCGAGCGACAGGCCGATCTGAGCCGTGACGAACAGCGATCCATCCTCGCCGGCGCGGAGGACGGCGAGGGCGTTGGCCGGCGTCGTCTGCGCGAGCGCGCGCAGCATCGATAACGACGCTTCGTCGGACGAAGGCGCTTCCGTGAGGCTGAGGACGGCGTCGAGCAGGGCCACCGGGGTTCTCCTGGAGCAAGCAGTCATGTCGACTCGTCTCCTGGAGGAGACAGCAAGAGCACGGACGGTGAAGCACGGCAACCCGGGCTCGCAGGCGGGTTCCCGCGCCCCCGAGCACGGCCGGTCCGCGCCGGTTTCGTCCAGGAAACCACGGCGTCTCGCCCAGGGGACGACGGCGATCGATCCGCAGCCGTTTCGCCGAGGAAAACGCGCGGCACGCCTCCTGCTCACCGGGGCTTCACCATCGGCGCGCACGAGAGAGCGCGCCCACCGGGAGGTCACGCATGGTCTCAATGTCGAGTTGCTCCGTTCCAGCTTCGAGCTCGTGCTCGAGCGCGAGCCCACCCTCACGCACCGCTTCTATGGCGTGCTCTTCACGAAGTACCCGCAGGTGAAGCCGCTCTTCGGGAAGAACAGCGGGCAGCACCAGGAGAAGATGCTCGCCGACGCCCTCGTCGCCGTCATGGATCACCTCGAGGACGCCTCGTGGCTCGAAGACAAGCTCACGGCGATGGGCGCCAAGCACCTCGACTACGGCGTGAAGGACGAGATGTACCCCTACGTCGGCGACGCGCTGATCACCGCGATGTCGCAGGTCGCGGGCGCGGACTGGACGCCGGAGCACACGGCGCAGTGGTCGGCGGCGTACGGGGCGATCACCTCGCTGATGCTGAAGGGCGCCCACGCGCGCGTCGTCGCCGCGGAGTGATCCCGGCAACGCGGAACGGGCCTCGAAGAAAATCGTTCGAGGCCTCTGTCGATCCGACGTCGTCCCGTTGGACCCCTGGTCAAACGGGGCGGCGATGCCCCCCACGGATCCAGAGGAACCCCCATGCACTACATCATCCTGATCCACGAAAACGAGGCCGAGCGGCGCTAGCTGGCGCGACGCCTCGCCGAGGTCACGAGCGCTGTACGATCCTGAGCACGCGCCCGATCCGCGGTGGGGCGCTACTGGTGATCGGACCACGCTGACGCGACGGGCCCGGGTGGCGCCGGACTTCCCACGTTCGCGGGGACGCGCTACGCCTCCGTGAGGTGAAGCGCGATCCCGGAGCACCGAGCATCGAAGAGCTGGCGAAGCTCCGCCGCGCGCTCGAAGAGGTGCGCCCCGGCGAGGCGGTGCGTCGCCCGCCGCCTCCGCCGCCCACCGAGCTCCAGCTCGCGTTCCTGCTCACGCTCGCCAGGGGCGTATCCGAGCCTCAGGCGGTGATTGACGTGCTCTGGCGGCGCGTCCCGCCCCAGGGGAAGCCGGATCGCTGGGGGCCGGCGCGCATCAACCGCAAGACGGCGGCGCGCTGGGCCGCGGGCGAGGAGCGCGCGCTGCTCGAAGGGCTCCTCGACGCCATGACCACCGCCACGATGGGGTGGGCCACCCCCGAGGAGGACGCGGTCGAGCTCTCCTCCTTCGCGCTCTCCCGCACCGCCGGCGCAAAGCTCCTTCCGATGCTCGGCCGCAGCGGCAAGCTCCGGTTCCGGCGAGAGACCACCTCGACTCCGCTGGTCTGGCAAGAGCTGCCGTTTGCGCTCCGGCTCCGCGTGGCGGTGCTGCCGGACGAGGCCTGGGAGGTCACAGGCATGCTCCGCGCGGGCGACGACGAAGTCCCTCTCGCCGCCATCGAGCGCTTCGTCGACGGCGGGCACGTGGTGATCGGCGAGCAGCTCGCGCGGCTCGATCCCGGCGGGGCATCGTCGTGGCTTGGCATGCTCCGCACGCACGGCACGATGCGGATCCCGGCCTCTCGCCGCCCTGGTTTCCTCGAAGAGCTGTTTGCGTCGCCCACGCCGCCTCCGCTCGATTTGCCCGAGGGTACAGCGCTCGCCGAGATCGCCGGCGAGCCCGTGCCGCGGCTGGTGGTGCACACGCCCGAGAGCGCGACAGGCCCGCTCTACGCCGAGCTGACGTTCGTTTACGAGGGCGCGGTGGTGCGCGGGCAGCGGGCGAGTCGCGTCGTCTACGATCCCACGCGGCAAGCCCTGGTGCGGCGCTCGCTCGAGGCCGAGGCGCGGGCGCGCGCCGTGGTCGACGCCCTCGGGATGGAGGCCACGGGCAAGACGGCGCAGCCGCCGCCGGAGGGAGCGCACCTGACGATCCCGCCGGCGCGACTGCCGGACATCGTCGCCGCGCTCGAGGCTGCGGGCTTTCGTATCGAGGCCAGCGAGGGGCGCGCTTACCACGCGGCCAGCGGGCTCCGCATGAGCCTGTCGAGCGGAGTCGAGTGGTTCGACGTCGACGGCGACGTGGATTTCGGGGGCACGACTGCCAAGCTCCCTCGTGTGCTCGACGCGCTCCGCCGCGGCCAGCGCTTCGTGGTCCTCGACGACGGCACGCTGGGCGTGCTCCCCGAAGCGTGGCTGTCGCAACACGGCCTCATCGTGCTCCGACTCGGCACGATCCACGAGGGGCGCGTGCGGTTCGCGCGGAGTCAAGCGCCGCTCCTCGCCGAGCTCACCGCGGGACCAGAGGGCGAGCCCGCGCTCAGCTTCGATCGCACCTTCGCCGACGTGCGCGCCGCCATCGCCGCCGACAGCACGGTGGCGCCCGCGGATCCGCCTCCCGGGTTCCTCGGCGAGCTGCGCGGGTATCAGCGCGCCGGCCTCGGGTGGCTCCAGGCGCTGGCGCGGACGGGGCTCGGCGGGCTGCTCGCCGACGACATGGGCCTTGGAAAGACGGTGCAAGTCCTCGCGCACCTCAGCAGTCGACGCGGCCGGCCGTCGCTGATCGTGGCGCCGCGATCGCTGGTGTTCAACTGGAAGCGCGAGGCCGCGCGGTTCACTCCCGATCTGCGTGTGCTCGATCACACCGGCGGAGATCGCCTGCCCGTCGGCGCCCATTTCGCGGACCACGATCTGGTGCTCACCACCTATGGCACCTTGCGGCGGGACTGCGAGGCCCTCTCGGGAGTGCGCTTCGATCACGTGGTGCTCGACGAGGCGCAGAACATCAAGAACGAGTCCTCGGAGACGTCGCGCGCCGCCCGCCGGCTCTCGGCCGATCGGCGACTGGCACTCTCGGGCACGCCGGTCGAGAACCACCTGGGCGAGCTGTGGTCGCTGCTGGAGTTCCTGAACCCGGGCATGCTCGGCCGCGCGACGGCGTGGAAATCGGCGACCGAGGGCCGCCCGAACCCCGAGGCGATAGCGCTGCTCGGCCGCGCCCTGCGGCCACTGATGCTACGCCGCACCAAGGCCGAGGTCGCCCCGGATCTCCCGGCGCGCCAGGACGAGACGTGGCTTTGCGAGCTCGAAGGCCCGGAGCGCACCCTCTACGACGAGCTCCGCGACCGCTTCCGCGCCGAGCTGCTCCAGTCGGCCGCCTCCACCGGAGTCGCCACCTCGGGGACTCGCGTCCTCGAAGCGCTGCTCCGCCTGCGGCAGGCGGCCTGTCACCCGGGCCTCATCGATCGTTCGCGCCGCCACGAGCGCAGCGCCAAGCTCGACGCGCTGATCCCGGAGCTATTGAGTCTGCGCGAGAGCGGCCAGAAAGCCCTGGTCTTCTCGCAGTTCCGCTCGCTCCTCGACATCGTCAAGCCGCAGCTCGAAGCCGAGGGCCTCATCGTCGCTCAGCTCGACGGCCAGACCCGCGATCGCGAAGCCCTCGTGCAGCGCTTCCAGGAAGATCCCACCCTCGGCGTGCTCCTGATCAGCCTCAAGGCCGGTGGCGTGGGCCTGAACCTCACGGC
>JANYGI010000228.1 GCA_025362495.1 Byssovorax sp.
CGACCTCGCCGCCTTCGCTTTGGCCGTCGACGAGGTGAAGCCGCCGCGCACCTTGCCGAGGTCGGGGACGCGAACGACGGCGAGGCGTTCGCCCTTCTTCACGAGCGACCCTTCGTTGAACAGGACCAGCTCGAGCCGGCCTGCCAGCGGGGTCGAGAGGCGGGCGCTGCGATCGGGGATCGCGGTCACCTCGCCGGGCAACGCCAGGCTCGGCGACAGCGCCTCCTTGCCCACGGTCCCGACCTCGATCCCCGCGTCGCGGAGCACATCCGGCGCGACCTGGATCCGCCGCGTGGGCTTCTGCTCCGCGGGCGGCGGCTCGCCGGTGGCCGTCGGCGCGAGCTTGTCGCCACAGCCTGCGAGAAGGACGACGAGGAGCGCCCCCAGCCTCGTCCAGCCGGTGACGCGCGCGCGCGCTGGCCGTCGCCTGCGCGGTGGGCACACCGCCTCGATCGCGCTCCTTCCAGCACACGCTTCTTCGATCACGATCGTCACCATCGCCCGACTCCAAGCACGACCCAGGGCGTCAGCGCGCCCGCGGGCAGGCCCACATTCCTGGAGGACGCAGCCGCGCTTCACGCGGCGCGGGGTTGCTCCCACGCGCGCGCGTCGAGGCGCGACGCCTCCTCCGCTTCAGGTGGAAGCGAGGTCGCGTCGCGGCGGTCGGAAGAGGGACGGACGAGGCGGCCCGCGCGGCGCTTCGGCGACCGACGGGAACTCCGCGAGGAGACTGTCGAGCATCGCCGCGAGCGGAGCGGGCGGCGTCAGCCAGGGCGTGAGCGAGGCGTTGCTCGCGTGGACGTGATGGCACCTCGGGCAGCCCGGCGGGCAGTCGTGGCCGGGCTCCTCCTCGCGTGCGTCGTCCGCGTCGGGCGCGTGGACGAGCAGGCCGGCGTGCTCGGCGAGATCGACGCCGAAGTGGCCGAGCTCGGAGACCTGAAACACCGCGAGGCTGACGAGGAACCGGAGCGTGACGAGGACGATCGCAAATGCGCGGGACCGCTGCGGCAGTCGCCGCGCAGGGGTCCCGGATCGCGCGCGTCGTCCCATCTACGCGGCGATCCTTGCAGCGCCCTCCCGGCGATCGCAAGGCCATTTCACCAGCGGGAGCGTGCCCCGCGGACAACGAGCATCTTCACGGCGCTACATTCGGCTGGTGAGCACCTCCTCGAACCCGATCCGCGTCGGCGCCTGGCTCGCTGTTCTTGCCGCCGTGAGCTTCGGTGTCACCGCACCGCTCGTGAAGATCGCGGGCGCAGGCGCCGGCCCGTTCATCACCGCCGCCCTGCTCTACCTGGGAGCTGCGATCGTGTCTCTCGTGGGATCGCGATCACCGGAGCACGAGGCGTCGCCACGCGCGAGCCACGCGCCGCGCCTGCTGCTCGTGGCCCTGCTCGGCGCGGTAGTCGCCCCGACGTTGCTCGCGTGGGGGCTCCAGCGCGCGGCGGCGACGACGGCCTCGCTGCTGCTCAATCTCGAAGCTATTTTCACGGTCTTCCTCGGCTGGGCGTTCTACCGCGAAGCGATCGGGAAGCAGGTCGCGCTCGCGATCCTCCTCGTCGCGGGCGGGAGCGCGCTGCTCGTCCTCGGCGCCGCGGGCGGCGGGGGAACCACCTGGCTGGGATCGCTGGCCATCGCCGGGGCGACCCTCGGTTGGGCGTTCGACAACACGCTCACGCGTCCCCTCTCCGATCTGGATCCCCGAAAGGTCGTCTTCGCCAAGGCGGGGGTCGGCGCGCTGCTCTCCTTGCTCGCTTCCTTGCTGCTCAGGGAGCCGCTGCCGACGCTCCCGCGCGCCTTCGCGCTCCTCGCGTGCGGCGCCGTCGGGTACGGGTTGAGCCTTCGATTTTACCTCCTGGCTCAGCGACGCCTCGGTGCCGGACGGACCGGATCCATCTTCGCGATCGGGCCCTTCGTCGGAGTCGTGGTCGCGTGGTCGATCGGCGAGCGCGGGATGACGTGGACGACCGCGGTGGCAGGAGTGCTCTTCGCGACAGGCATCTATCTCCACGTTACC
>JANYGI010000229.1 GCA_025362495.1 Byssovorax sp.
TCTCACAGCGATGGCAGCGAGAAGTGGAAGCGAGCGCCCTTGCCCGGCTCGCTCTCGACCCCGATCTCGCCGCCGTGAGCATCGACGATGCTCTTCGCGATGTAGAGTCCGAGCCCGCTCCCGTCGGACCGCCGCTCGCCCTGCCAGGAGCGATCGAAGACGTGGGGCTGCTGCTCCGCGGAGATCCCTTTGCCGCTGTCGATGACCGTGAACCGCACGTGGCCGGTGCCCTGCTCGGTGACGAGGCGCACCTCACCGCCTTCCGGGGTGAACTTGATCGCGTTGCCCACGAGGTTGGTGAGCACGCGGTGGATGCGGTCCGTGTCGGCCTGGACGAGCTGCTCCGGGTTCGAGATCTCGAGCGTGAGCCGGATCGATTTACGCTCGGCGAGCGGCTCGAGCAGCTCCATCGCGTCGCCGACGACACGCCCGACGGTCTCCGGGCGCGGCTCGACGACGAAGCGGCCTTCCTCCAGCTTGGTCATGTCGACCAGATCCTCGATCAGCACCGCCATGCGCCATGCCCCGCGCTCGATGCGGTTCATCGCCTGCTTGAGCTTCGTGTCCTGCGGGACGAGGGCGCGCTGGATCATCCGCGCCTGCATCTGGATGACGTTGAGCGGGTTGCGCAGATCGTGCGAGACGACGGCCACGAGGTCGTCGCGCGCGCGGACCGCGCTCTGCGCGTTCTGGTAGAGCACCGCGTTCTCGATGGCGAGCGAGGCGCGGCGCGCGAGCTCCTCGCCGAGGAGAGCGTCGCTCGCCTCGAAGGGAGAGCGGGCAAAGGTGCGCAAGAACAGCAGCGCGCCGATGGACCGCTGCCGCGCCACGAGCGGCACCGCGACGAGCGACCGCACGCCGATCAGGTTCCAGAGAAGATCGAAATGGACGTCGTCGAGCGTGGCGCTCTTGAGCCACCTGACGTCGATGCGCCGGTACACCGCCGGCCTGCCGGTGAGCACCGCGCTGACCGTGCCGCCCGGATTTTCCTCACGCGGGGTGTAGGCGTAGAGCCGATCGGCGATCTGCTGCCGGGTCGGATCGGCGTGAAGCACTTTCGCGCGGCGGAGCATGCCGGTCTTCTCCGAGACCAGGTCGATCACGCACAGGTCGCAGAAGAGCGCCGTCGCGAGGCGCCCGACGCTCACGACCGTCCGCTCGAAATCGATCGAGCTCCCGAGGCGCGCGCTGGCCTCGGCGAGGAACGCGAGGCGCGCCTGAGCCTCGCGCTCGCGGAGCACTTGCCGATGGAAATCGATATCGATCGCGAAGCGACGGAGATCGATCGCCGCGATCTCCGCGCGAAGCCGGTCAACGCGCGCACGCTCTCGACGAGGATCGCGCGCAGATCGTGGATGCCGCGCGCCGCTCCGAGGCGCGTGACGGCGCCGTGGACGGGGTGGACCGCGGCGGCGCCCTCGCTCGCGACGGCGGGCTCGAGCTCGAACAGCGTGTTGCCGAGGCGGCGATGGAGGATGCCGTGGAAGCGACGTCCGCCGAGCTCGATCGGGATCGGGTTTTCACCATCGAGGCGCGCCGCGCGCACCGCCGCGCTCACCCGCGCGTTGTCGACCGGCCCGAGGACGGCGGCGAGCGGGGCGCCCAGCAGCGAGCTCGGCGGAACCCCGAGGAGTTCCGGCGCGTTCGCGCTCGCGCGGCGGATGGTCAGCTCGGGCTCCCGCAGGACCAGGAGCGCGCCGTGCGGCTGGATCGCGCCGGGCACGTGGATCGGCTCGCGATCGCAGTTCGTGAGGTCGAGAGGCGGAGCGCTCCCCGCGGTCTCGCGATTCACGCCAGCGCCTCGCGCTCGCGGAGCCAGGCGTGCAGCGCCGCGAACGTCTCCCGCGCGAACGCGACGATGGTCTGCTCCGCGTCGAGCGCGCGCGCCGACTCGTCCAGAACGACCACGAGCTCCGGCCACATCGCGCCGGTGTCGGGGCCGTACCCATGAAATTAGGCGGCTCCCGCGGTCGGCGTGACGCCGAGGCCGGCGAGGTGGCGGCTGATGATCCGGCCTCCCAGGGTGGCGCCCTCGAGCACGTACAGGCAGCCGAGCGCCTCGCCGACGGCGCGAGGGACGGGCGCGCCGGAAGCGATGGGGATCTCCGCGAGCGCGCTCTCGTCGAGACCAAGCGCACGGAGATCGCGCTCGATCAGGGCGAGCTTGCGGCGGCGCTCGAGGTCGAGGGCGAGCGAGGCCACCCGCGGGATCGCGCGGAGCGGCTCCTCGACGGCGGCGTGATAACCGTGGAGCGCCTCGAGCACGCGCCGGTAGCGCGCGCTCGTCAACGAGCGCTCGACGAAGCCGAGGTCCGCCTCGATCCGCGCGTGGTCATGCTCGGTGGCGCGCCGCAACCTGGCAAGGACGAGAGGTACGGATGTCCCGATCTGCATGAGAATCACCTCGCCCCGCCGCCACGCCCTCGCAAGATTCATGTAACGCGCAGGGCGCGCCGGGGTAACCGCCCTCGTCGTTCATTCCCGGGAGCCGGCGACCTCTTCGCGAGCTCGACAGGGCAGGTGCCTCTGGATGCGCGAAGTCGCGACCGGTCAGGCTCTGCGCGAGCCTGTCGCTCAGGCGAGCTCCGGGGCTGTCGTCCCGAGATCCGGACTTCAGCGCAAAGACGCAGAGACTCCGCCCATGCCTGTTTCCCTGATCCCTCTGCTGGCCAGCTTCGGCGAGCTCCTGGACGAGAAGTGGCGATCAATCGCGTTCATCGTGGCCGGGCGGTGCCCGTCGTCGGCGAGAAGCTCCGCGACGTCGCGGACCGGCTCCTGCGCGAGGTCCTGGACGTCGAGGTCACGGTGCGCCTTCAGCGGCGCTCTCACGCTGGCCGCGCCCGGCACGATGTCCAGACGCTGCGCGTCGTGGGGATTCGAGACGAGGCCGCGGGGTGTCACCATTCCTACGTGACAAACGTGCCTGTTGCGAAGCTCGCGCGTGATACCGGGTCTTCTCGCGCTACGAGAAGGCGCGCTCGACCCTCCACCCTGGGGTCCTCACGCTCGGCCTCGGGCTGGCCACGCTCGAGCGCCGGCGCGTCTCCTGCTCCCTGCTTCAGCGCGCGTGCGCGCGCAAGGTGGCCGGATCCAGGACCTTGGCGGCGCTGGCGTGCGTCGCCTCGAGGATCACCGGGGGAGCGACGCCTGCCCGCTCGGCCTCGCCCCATCGCGCGGCGCACAGGCACCAGCGGTCGCCGTCCTTCAGGCCCGCGAACGAGCCGCGCGGCGTCTGCAGATCGTTGCCGCGCGATTTCGTGAACTCGAGGAACGCGGTCGTGACCTGACTGCACACCACGTGGACGCCGTCGTCTTCGGAGCCCGTCGAGCAGCGCCCATCGCGGAAAAAACCGGTGAGCGGCGCGCCGGAGCAAAGGGCGAGCGGGGAGCCCTCCACGTTGCGGTCGGCGTCGTTCGCGACGACGGGACGTTCGGGCAGGGCGCAGGTGGTCGCGGTCGTGGCGCGCTCCGCGTCCGAGCTTCGCGGAGCGGTCGCCGGATTGCACGCGACGACGGCGGTGCAGACGAAGAGAGCTCGGAGGGCGTTCATCACGGGTCGAGCTCCTCGCCCCGCGACAGTGCGGCCGCGACTCGCTCGAAGGTGGCGGCGTCGTTCGCGTGCTGTGCGGCCGTACGCTTCCGTTCGGAGGCCATCGGGAGCTTCATCCGGTCGACGCCCGCGAGCGCCTCGCGGTGCCGCCCCAGGAACGCCCAGTAGAGGGGTGTCAGCGGGCAGGTCGTCTTCGGATCGAATCGGCAACCCTCGCAATGATCGCTCATCCGGTGGATGTACGCGGCGCCCGCGACGTAGGGCTTGGTCGTCATGAGATCGCCGGCCGCGAAGGTCCCCATCCCGAGCACGTTCGGCTCCACGACCCAGTCGTACGCGTCGATGTACGCCGCCCAGAACCAGTCGGTGAGCTCGCGCGGCGAGACGTCGAGCAGCGTGGCGATGTTCGAGAGCACCATCAGGCGCGTGATGTGGTGGCTCGTGCCGTCCTGCCAGACGCCGGCGACGACGTCGTCGAGGCACGCGAGGCCCGAGCGCTTTCCCCAGTACGCGGGCGGCAGGGGGCGCGCCGCGCCGAGGAAGGAGATGCGCGAGCCGCCATCGACGGCGTCACCGCACGGCGGAGCCTCGCCGCGCACGACCCTGAAGCCGTCGGTCGCTTCGTGGACGTGGCGCACGAACTCGCGCCAGCCGAGCACCTGCCGGACGAAGCCCTCCTGGCTCGACAGCGGCAGGTCCATCGCGAGCGCGTCGTGGAGCACCTGGTGCGCGCTCAGGCGCTGGAGGTTCAAGAGCGGCGCTATCCGCGCGTGGAACAGGTTGCGCGAGCGCGACGACATCGCGTCCTCGAAGGGCCCGAAGTGGGGCAGGCACTTGGCTTTGGCCCAGGCCCAGGCGGCCTCGACGTCGGCCGCCGTCGCCGGCAAGGCCTCGGGCGTGAGGGTCCCCGGGTGCTCGCCCATCGAGCCCGCGACCAGCGCGCAGACCTCGCGCGTGATCGCGTCCACCGGGAAGGTCGGCACCGGGGGCGCCGGCGGCTCGCCACGCCAGGGCCTGCGGTTGTCTTCGTCGAACGAGAGCTTGCCGCCGACCGGCTTGCCGCCCTCCATCAGGATCCCGAGACGGCGCCGGACATGGCGGTAAAACGCGTCCATGCGCCACGCTCGGCCGCGAGTCGCGGCGAGGAAGTCCTCCGTCGTGGTCAGCCACCCCTCGTGCGGCAAGCGCTGCAGGGCGCCGGACTCGAACAGCGGCTCGAGCTCGGCGCGGAGCTCGCGCTCCGCCGGGCGCATGACCCCGAGCGGCCCGAGCTCCCGCACGCGCCCCAGCGCGGCCGCATAGGAGTGGTCGACCACGTGCCGCACGGCCACGCCGCGAGCGGCCTGCTCGAGCGCGAAGTGGCGGAGGCTCGTGAGCACCAGCGCTAGCTTCTGCTTGTGGTAGGGCCGCCGCGCCGCCTTGGCCGGGCACTCCACGAGCACGATGCCGAGCTCGCGCGGCGCCGTGCGCGAAAGAGGCCCCACGGCGTCGGTCAGCTGGTCGTAGGGCACGAAGAACCACCGGCGCCCGGACTCGTCCACGCGGTGTGCATCGAGGCTTTCGCGGAAGACGCTCATACGCGCCAGGGCTTGAGGTCCGGCCACCGCGGCAGGCAAGCCCTGCCCGATCGTTTTTCCCCTTGTCGTGGCGCCGCGGGCGCCCAAGTACATCCGACCCATGCCGGAAGGGCACACCATCCATCGCGCCGCGCGCGACCACAACGCGGCGCTCGCCGGTCACGCGCTCTCGGTCACATCGCCGCAGGGGCGGGCCGACTTCGCTGCGCTGACGGGCGGGGCCGACCGCGTGACGCTCCGGCGCGTGGAGGCGTACGGCAAGCATCTCTTCTACGTCTTCGAACGCGGGCGGACGGTCCACATCCACCTCGGCCTCTTCGGCAAGTTCCGGCGGAGCCCATCGCCGCCGCCGCCCCCTGCCTCCACCGTGCGCATGCGCCTCGAGGGGCCCGAGGTGACGTTCGATCTGCGCGGCCCCACCGCATGCGACGTGATCACGAGAGGGGAGAAGGCCGCCCTCCTCGCGCGCCTGGGGCCCGATCCGCTCCGCGACGACGCCGACCCACAGGCCTTCTTCGACTACCTCGGACGCTCGAAGGTGCCAATCGGCGCGGCGCTGATGGACCAGAGTGTCATCGCCGGCGTGGGCAACGTGTACCGGGCCGAGGTGCTTCACCTGCTCCGGCTGCACCCCCTCGTCGCGGCGCGCGAGGTGCCGCGAGCGGTCGCGGAGGAGATGTGGACGCTGCTCGGTCTTCTGCTGCGCAAGGGCGTGGAGGACCGCCGAATCATCACGACGCGCGGTCTCGTCGCGACCCGCGGCAAGCGTGTCACGCGCGGCGAGAGCGTCCACGTCTATGGTCGCCAAACGTGCTTCACGTGCGGTGGGCCCGTGGGGCGCTTCCTCCTGCGGGCGCGGACGGTACACCTGTGCACGGGGTGCCAGCCCTATGCGACGGCTGCGCTCCCGGTGCGCGCGAAGCTGGCCACGACCACCTCGCTGACCGAGATGTCAGTCACGGGCACCTCGGAATACCCCACCCTCGACGCCATCCTCGGACCAGGTGACCACGACTCTGCGCTGCCCGCCCCGGCCCGCCGATAGCTAGTATTGATCCCACCCATGTACTCGGAGCATGTGTCGGAGGCGCGTCCGCGTGGAATCTCCGGCCCTTTCGAGATGGAGATCGTGAAACCATCGCGCGAGCCAGCGCCCTGCCTGCGCCGTACTCCTCTGCTCTTCTCGTTCGATTGACTCTTTTCAGGGCTGCTGGGAGCCAGGGCCCTTGTCGCCGCGGCCGCCGATGCCGTGCTCGTTCATCTTCAGGTAGAGCTGGGTGCGGGCGATGCCGAGCTGCCTCGCGGCCTCGGAGCGGTTGCCGGCGGCGCGGTCGAGGGCCTCGAGGATCATCTTGCGCTCCAGGGCGGCGATGGCCTCTTTGAGCGGGAGGCGGTCGATCGGTGGGGCGTCGGGCGAGGCGCCGGCGACGCGGCGGACGTTCGGCGGCAGATCGAGAGTGTCGATGATCTCGCCGCCGCACATCGCGGCGGCGCGGCGGATCACGTGCAGCAGCTCGCGCACGTTACCGGGCCAGTCGTGGGCCGAGAGGTGCGCCATCGCATCTTCGGACACGGCTCGGGCCGGGGCGCCCTCCAGGGCGAGGGCCACGAGGAGGGGAATGTCGCTGCGGCGATCGCGGAGGGGAGGGACCTCGATCTCGAAGACGGCCAGTCGGTAATAGAGGTCTTCCCGGAGCGTGGCGCTGGGCTGGCCGGGGCGGACTGGCTTGTTGGTCGCCGTGAGCACGCGGGTGCGGCAGAAGACGCGCTCGGTGCCGCCGACGCGCTCGAAGTAGCCGTCTTGAAGCACGCGGAGGAGCTTGGTTTGCAGGAGGGGATCGAGATCGCCAATCTCGTCGAGGAAGAGCGTGCCGTGCTGGGCGAGCTCGAAGCGGCCGACGCGGCGGGCGCTCGCGCCGGTGAAGGCGCCGCGCTCGTGGCCGAAGAGCTCGCTCTCGATCAGGCTCGCGGGGAGGGCGGCGAGGTTGACGGCGACGAAGGGCTCCTTGGCGACGGGCGAGTACTCGTGGATGGCGCGGGCGACGAGCTCCTTGCCGGTCCCCGTCTCGCCGGTGATCAGGACCGGCGCGTCGGAGGCGGCCGAGCGGCCGATCTGCTTCCAGATCGCGAGCATCGCCGCGCTGGTGCCGAGGAGCGAGCTGCGGCTGCCGGGCGTCGTCGAGCGTGGCGGTAGCGTCTGGGTCAGGGTCCGCTGCTTCAGCGCGCGCTCGAGCGTCGCGAGCAACACCGGCAAATCGAAGGGTTTGGTGAGGTAGTCGAAGGCCCCGTCGCGCATGGCCTCGATGGTGCGATCGCTGTCGCCGTAGGCCGTGGCGACGATGACGGGGATCTCGCGGTGCTCGCCCTTGCGGAGCTCGCGCAGCAGATCGAGGCCGCTCCCGTCGCGGAGGCGGATGTCGAGCAGGATGCAGTCGACGGCCTCGCGCGCGAGCAGCTCGCGGGCCTCGCCGAGGCCGGCCGCGGCGAGCGCGACGTGGCCGAGGCCCTCGACGGCAGAGGCCAGGCCCTCGCGGATGCCGCGCTCGTCCTCGACGATCAGGACGGCGCTCACGCTGCGGCCTCGGTCGCGGCGCGGCGCGCGCGGGGGAACACCAGCTCGAAGCAGGTGAGCTGGTCGCGTCGCTCGTAGCGGAGCGCGCCGTCGTGCGCCGCGGCGATGGCCTGCGAGAGTGCGAGGCCGAGGCCCGTGCCGTCGGGCTTGGTGGTGAAGAAGGGCTCGAAGAGCTCGTGCAGTCGCGCGGGATCGACGCCCGCGCCGGCGTCGCGCACCTCGACGCGCGCGGCCTCGTCGACGCGGCTCACCTCGACGGCGACGGTGGCTTCGCGCGGCGAGGCCTCGACCGCGTTGCGCACCAGGTTGTCGACGGCGCGCGCCACGGCGTCGACGTCGAGATCGGAGGTGGCCTCGCCGGTGACCTCGATCCGCACGCCGCGCTCGTCGGCCCACGGGCGGAGCAGGGCGACGCGCCGCTCGACCAGCGCGCCGAGCGAGGTCGCGACCCGCGGCCCGGTGCGGCGGCCGGCGACGACGAGGAGATCGGCGACGAGGCGATCGAGCCTGGTGATCTCGTCGGAGACCGAGGCCAGCTCGCGCGCGAGCTCGGGTGTCGTCGACGGGCGACGCCGGCCGAGATCGACGCGCAGCTTGATCGACGCGAGCGGGTTGCGGACCTCGTGCGCCACGCCCGCGGCGACGCGGCCGAGCGCGGCGAGGCGCTCGCGCCGCGCGAGCTCGACCGCGAGGCGCTCCTTGTCGACCTGGGCGCGCGCGAGCGCCTGCGCCAGCGCGGCGATGCCGTCGCGCAGCTCGCCGAGCTCGCGAAACGGCGGGCGCGGTACGGGCGCCGAGAGATCGGTGGCGAGCGCCGCGAGGGCCGAGTTGAGCGCCGCGGCGCCGCGCTGCACGGACACCACGGCCTGCAGCGCGGTCGCGACGAGGAGCGAGGTCGCGACGGTCAACACGATCACGATGATCTTCCACGCGAGCGCGAACGAGGGCTGCCGCACCGCGTACGCGACCCACGCGAAGCCCCCATCCGCCGCGCGCGAGACGCCCACGACGAGGATTTCGTCGGCGATTTCCGCGTCGCGCACGATCGCCTCAGGTGAGGCTCTCGAGCCTTCCAGCGCACGTTTCAGCTCGCCCCGCGAGGCCGGATCGAGCTCCGCTGCGGGATCGTCGAAGCCGGCGGCCGAGGTCACTCGCCCGCCGCGCATCCCGAGCATCGACGTCGCGAGGGGCAGCCCGGGCGGCGAGGCGGGCAGCTCGCCGCGCAGCACCGCGAGCTCGTGCCCCACCGCCTCGCGCGCGCGCTCGACCCGCTGCGCGTGCGTGAACGAGAGGACCCGCGCGAGGGCGATCAGCGCGACCGCGCAGGTGATCACGCTCAGCAACGCGACGGCGAGGAAGCGGCTGCGGAGGGACGATTTCATTGCTGGACGGCGGCCGCTCAGCAAGGCGCGTGCTCGCATGGACAAGGCCGAAAGGTACTGCGGCGCGGCCCCCGCGCTGTATCGATTTCCGGACAGGTGTTCCCCGCACGGGACAGCTCGCTCGCCCGTGCGGGCAGCGCGGCGCTCGACGCGAGGGACCGTCGGTGCGGGCACGCTCCCTGCACTCCGTGCCCCACCGACCGCGCTTTGAAGGCTATCTCTTCGATCCTTGCGGCCAGGCCTCCGGGGCCCGTCGCGAGGTGCGCTCCGGGCGTGCGCCTCCAGCGCCGGCGGCGTCGCGATCGGCTGCGGTGTTCGAGGTCCTTGCATGCAAAAGAAACAAGCAGTCCGCGCGGTCGTCGCGCTCGTGGTCCTCGTCGGGGGCGGCTTCGCCGTCCGCTCGCGCTTCACGGGCGACGCCAAGGCGGCCACGACGAAAGACGCCGCGGCCGCCGCGGATCGCCCGGTCCCCGTCGTCGCCGCGCTCGTCGTCCAGGAAGACGTGCCGATCTACCTCGACGGCCTCGGCAGCGTGGCCGCGTTCAACACGGTGACGGTGAAGCCGCAGGTCGACGGCAAGCTCGACAAGGTGATCTTCAAGGAAGGCCAGGACGTCAAGAAGGGCGATCTCCTTGCGGAGATCGATCCGCGCCCGTTCCTGAGCAAGCTCCACCAGGCCCAGGGCACGATGGCGCGCGACGTCGCCAGGGTCCGCGGCGACAAGATCAGCCTCGACCGCTTCACGGCGCTCAAGGCCGAGGGCCTGGCGACCCAGCAGCAGGTCGACGATGCGCGGGCCTCGACCGATCAGGACACGGCCACGCTGAGCTCGGATCAGGCCCTGATCGAGGCCGCGCAGCTCGACGTGAGCTACGCGCGGATCACCTCGCCGATCGACGGCGTGACCGGCGTGCGCATCGTCGACGCCGGCAACGTGGTCCACGCCGCGGATCCCGCCGGGCTCGTCGTCATCGCCCAGATCGATCCGATCACGGTGCTCTTCACGCTCCCGCAGGACGAGCTCCCCGACCTCGCGAAGGAGATGACGGCGGGCACGCTCCACGTCGAGGCCCGCACCCGCGACGGAGCCACCAAGCTCGCCGACGGCGACCTCGCCCTCGTCGACAACCAGATCAACGCCACGACGGCGACGATCCGTTTGAAGGCTGTTTTCCCGAACAAAGATCGCTCGCTCTGGCCGAACCAGCTCGTCAAGGCGCGCCTGCTCCTGACGACGCGCAAGGGCGCCAGGGTGGTGCCGGCGTCGGTGATCCAGCGCGGCCCGCAGGGCACGTTCGCGTACGTGATCGGCGAGGGCGACAAGGTCCTCGTGCGCCCCGTGGTGATCGAGACGACCGAGGGCGACAAGGTGCTCATCGCCTCGGGGCTCGAGGTCGGCGATCGCGTCGTGGTCGAGGGGCAGACGCAGCTCCGGCCGGGGGCGCGCGTGTCGGTGAAGCCGGCCGGCGGTGGGCCTGCGGGCAGCGCCGCGCCCATGGGAAGCGCCGCGCCGGCGGGCAGCGCCGCGCCTGGCGACGGCACGGCGGGGCGACGCGGCGGAGGCAACCGTTGAACGTCTCGGAGATCTTCATCCGTCGCCCGGTCGCGACGGCGCTGCTGATGGTCGGCCTCCTCCTCGCGGGGCTGATTGGCTACAAGAACCTGCCCGTCGCGGCTCTCCCGCAGGTCGACTACCCGACGATCCTCGTCTCGACGCAGCTCCCAGGCGCCAGCGCCGCGACGATGGCGTCGAGCGTGACGACGCCCCTCGAGCGGCAGTTCGGGCAGATGCCGTCGCTCGGGCAGATGACCTCGGTGTCGAGCTTCGGCAGCTCGCAGATCACGCTCCAGTTCAACCTCGATCGCAGCATCGACGCCGCCGAGCAAGACGTGCAGGCGGCGATCAACGCGGCGTCGAACCTGCTGCCGCGCACCCTCCAGGCGCCGCCGACGTACAGCAAGAGCAACCCGGCCGACACGCCGATCCTCACGCTCAGCATCAGCTCCGACACCATCCCGCTCGATCAGGTCGACGACTACGCCGACTCGATCCTCGCGCAGAAAATCTCGCAAGTCTCGGGCGTCGGCCTGGTCACGCTCAACGGCGGGCAGAAGCCCGCGGTGCGCGTGCAGGTCGATCCCACGGTGATCGCCGGCCTCGGCCTCAGCCTCGAAGACGTGCGCGCCGCGGTGATCGCGTCGAACGTCAACCAGCCCAAGGGCAACCTCGACGGCGCGCGCCAGAGCTACATGATCGCCGCCGACGATCAGCTGACGCAAGCGTCAGCTTACCGCCCGCTCGTGATCGCCTACAAAAATGGGGCTCCGGTGCGCCTCACCGACGTGGCGACCGTGAGCGACGGCGTGGAGAACGCGGCCCTCGCGGGCTGGGCCAACGGCAAGCGCGCGGTGATCCTCAACGTGCAGCGCCAGCCCGGCGCCAACGTGATCGAGGTCGCCGATCGCGTGAAGGCCATCCTCCCGCAGCTCCAGACCGTGCTCCCCAGCAGCGTCGAAGTGAAGATCTTGACCGACCGCACCGAGACCGTGCGCGCCTCGGTGGAGGACGTCGAGTACACGCTCGGCCTGACGATCCTCCTCGTCGTGGCGGTGATCTTCGTCTTCCTCCGCGATCTGCGGGCGACGACGATCCCCGCGGTCGCCGTGCCGCTCTCGCTCATTGGCACCTTCGGCGTGATGTACCTGCTCGGGTACAGCCTCGACAACCTCTCGCTGATGGCCCTGACGATCTCCACCGGCTTCGTCGTCGACGACGCCATCGTGATGATCGAGAACATCGCCCGCTACATCGAGGAGGGCGAAGAGCCCTTCGAGGCCGCGCTCAAGGGCGCGAAGCAGATCGGCTTCACCATCATCTCGCTCACCGTCTCGCTGGTGGCGGTGCTGATCCCGCTGCTCTTCATGGGCGGCGTGATCGGGCGCCTCTTCCGCGAGTTCGCGGTCACGCTGGCCACGGCGATCGGCGTCTCCGCCGTGCTCTCGCTGACGCTGACGCCGATGATGTGCGCCTACCTGTTGAAGCCCCAGGACAAGGCCAAGCAGGGGCGCCTCTACCAGCTCTCCGAGCGCGGGTTCGAGTGGATGGTCTCGTTCTACGAGCGCGGTCTGCGCTGGGTCCTCGCGCACCAGAAGATGACGCTGATCGCCACGCTCGCGACCGTGGCCCTCACCGGGCTGCTCGCCGTGGTGGTCCCCAAGGGCTTCTTCCCGCAGCAGGACACGGGGCAGCTCATCGGCGTCACCGAGGCCGCGCCCGACATCTCGTTCGCGCGGATGATGGATCGCCAGCAGGCCATCGCCGACGTGGTCCTGAAGGATCCCGACGTGGCCACGGTGGCCTCGTTCATCGGCGCCGACGGGACCAACTCCACGCTCAACAGCGGGCGCCTCTCCATCGCGCTCAAGCCCCGCGCCGAGCGCCGCGCCAGCGCCTCCGAGATCGTGGCGCGCCTCCAGCCGAAGCTGGCGCAGGTCGACGGGATCACCCTGTATTTGCAGGCCGTTCAGGATCTCCAGATCGACAGCCGCGCGAGCCGCACCCAGTTCCAGTACACGCTCGAAGACGCCGACGCCGACGAGCTCCGCACCTGGGCGCCGCGCGTGCTCGACGAGCTGAAGAAGCTCCCCGAGCTCACCGACGCCGCCGGCGATCAGCAGGCCGGCGGCCTGCAGATGAGCCTCACCATCGATCGCGACACCGCCGCGCGCCTCGGCGTCGCCCCGCAGGCCATCGACGACACGCTCTACGACGCCTTCGGACAGCGGCAGATCTCCACGATCTTCACCCAGCTCAACCTCTACCGCGTCATCCTCGAGATCAAGCCCGAGCTTTCGCAGAGCCCCGACGCGCTCCGGCTCATCTACGTGAAATCGCAGACCGGCGTGCAGGTCCCACTCTCGGCGTTCACCACGTTCTCGCGCGTGCTCTCGCCGCTCTCGATCAGCCACCAGGGCCAGTTCCCCGCGGTCACGCTCTCGTTCAACACCGCGACCGGCGTCTCGCTCGGTACGGCCGTCGACGCCGTGCACGCGGCCGAGGCCCGCGTCGGCCTACCGCCCGGCGTCCACGCCGCGTTCCAGGGCACGGCGCAGGCCTTCAGCGACTCGCTCGCGAGCGAGCCGATCCTCATTCTCGCGGCGCTCCTCGTCGTCTACATCGTCCTCGGCGTGCTCTACGAGAGCTACATCCACCCGATCACCATCCTCTCCACGCTCCCCTCCGCCGGCGTCGGCGCGCTCCTCGCGCTGATGATCTGCGGCACCGAGTTCAGCATCATTGCCCTGATCGGGATCATCCTGCTCATCGGCATCGTGAAGAAGAACGCGATCATGATGATCGACTTCGCCCTCGAGGCGGAGCGCGATCAGGGCATGACGCCGCTCGACGCGATCCGCGAGGCGTGCCTGCTGCGCTTCCGCCCGATCATGATGACGACCCTGGCCGCGCTGCTCGGCGGCCTCCCGCTCGCGCTCGGCAGCGGCACGGGCTCGGAGCTGCGGCGCCCGCTCGGCATCGCCATCGTCGGCGGCCTGATCATCTCGCAGATGCTCACGCTCTACACGACACCCGTGATCTACCTCTACATGGTCCGCCTCGGCGCGCGCTTCGGCAAGAAGAAGGACGCCACGCACGACGGCGCGAAGCACCCGCCCGGCGGCCACGATCTCGCGCTGAAGCCCGCGGCCGGGCACGGCGCATGAGCTTCTCCGAACCCTTCATTCGCCGGCCGATCGCCACCTCGCTCCTGGCCGCGGCCATCCTGCTCGCGGGCATCGCGGCGTACTTTCGATTGCCGGTATCGCCTCTGCCCGCCGTCGATTTTCCCACCATCTCGGTCTCCGCGGGGCTCCCCGGCGCCAGCCCCGAGACGATGGCGTCGGCCGTCGCGACCCCGCTCGAGCGGCGCTTCGGCCGCATCGCCGGCGTCACCGAGATCACCTCGGTCAGCTCCGTCGGCTCGACCAGCCTCACGCTCCAGTTCGATCTCGATCGCAACGTCGAGGCCGCCGCGCGCGACGTGCAGGCGGCGATCAACGCGGCCGGCGGCGAGCTTCCGGGCAACCTCCCGTCGCGCCCCAACTACCGCAAGGTCAACCCGGCCGACTCGCCGATCCTCATCCTCTCGCTCACCTCGGAGACGCTCCAGCTCGCGCAGATCTTCGACACCGCCAACAGCGTGCTCGCCCAGCGCATCGCCCAGGTCGAGGGCGTCGGGCAGGTCTTCGTCGGCGGCGGGCAGCAACCGGCGGTGCGCGTCGACGTCGATCCCGGCGCGCTCGCGGGCCTCGGCCTCGGCCTCGAAGACGTCCGCACCGCGCTGAGCGAGACCACCGTCAACCTGCCCAAGGGCAGCATCGGCGGGGCGGCGCAGTCGTCGGTGATCGCCGCCAACGATCAGCTCTTCGGCGCCGCGTCCTACAAGGATCTGATCATCTCGTACAAGAGCGGCGCGGCCGTGCGCCTCGCCGACGTCGCCCGCGTCACCGACGACGTCGAGAACAACCGCCTCGCCGCCTGGGCCGACAAGGACCGCGCCGTCCTGATGATCGTCCGCCGCCAGCCCGGCGCGAACATCCTCTCCACCATCCGCCGGATCGAGGCCATCCTGCCCGAGCTCGGCCGATCGATGTCGCCGTCGATCAAGCTCCAGGTCACCCTCGATCGCGCCCAGACCATCCGCGCCTCGGTGCAAGACGTCGAGCAGAGCCTGGCGATCAGCGTCGCCCTCGTCGTCCTCGTCGTGTTCCTCTTCCTGCGCAGCGCGCGCGCCACGCTGATCCCCAGCGTCGCCGTCCCGATCTCGCTCGTGGCGACGTTCGGCGTGATGTACCTGCTCGGCTACAGCCTCGACAACCTCTCGCTGATGGCCCTGACCATCTCGACCGGCTTCGTCGTCGACGACGCCATCGTCGTCACCGAGAACGTCACGCGCTTCATCGAGCTCGGCGATCCGCCGCTCGAAGCGGCGCTGAAGGGGGCCAAGCAGATCGGCTTCACCATCGTCTCGATCACGGTCTCGCTGCTCGCGGTGTTCATCCCGCTGCTGCTCATGGGCGGGATCATCGGCCGCCTCTTCCGCGAGTTCGCCGTCACCCTCAGCGTGGCCATCGCAGTCTCCGCGCTGGTGTCGCTCACGCTCACGCCGATGATGTGCTCGCGCCTGCTCAAGCACGAGCCCGTGGAGAGCCGGGGCCGCTTCTACCGGGTCTCGGAGCGGGTCTTCCAGGCGATGGTGCGGCTCTACGGGCGCGGCCTCGACTGGGTCCTCGTCCACCGCAAGATCACCCTCGCGGTCCTCGGCGCCACGCTCGCGCTGACGATCGGCCTCTTCATCTTCATCCCCAAGGGCCTCTTTCCGCAGCAGGACACGGGGTTTCTCACCGGCTTCAGCGAGGCCTCGCAAGACGTCTCGTTCGCGGGGATGAAGGCTGGCCAGGAGCGGCTCAACGCCATCGTCCGCGCCGATCCCGCCGTCGCTCACATGGTCTCGTTCATCGGCGCCGGCGGCGGATCCACCGGCAACACCGGCGTGATGTTCGTCGAGCTGAAGCCGATCGAGCAGCGCAAGACCAGCGCCGACGCCGTCATCGCGCGCCTCCGCCCGCAGCTCGGGCAGATCCCCGGCATCGTGCTCTACCTGCAATCAGCGCAGGACGTCCGCATCGGCGGCCGCGCCTCGCGCACGCAGTACCAGTACACCCTGGAGGACGCGAACCTCGACGAGCTCCGCGCCTGGGCGCCCCGCGTCCTCGACGCGATGAAGAAGCTGCCCGAGCTCAAGGACACCGCCAGCGATCTCCAGACCGGCGGCCTCCAGCTCAACCTCAGCATCGATCGCGACACGGCCGCTCGCCTCGGCGTGACGCCGCAGGCCATCGACGACGCGCTCTACGACGCCTTCGGCCAGCGCCAGGTCGCGACCACGTTCACCGAGCTCAACCAGTACCGCGTCATCCTCGAAATCAAGCCCGAGGCCGCGAAGAACCCCGATTCGCTGGATCAGATCTTCGTCAAATCGCAGTCCGGCGCGCAGGTCGCGCTCTCGACCTTCACGAAGTTCGCGCCGGGCATCGCGCCGCTGGCCATCACCCATCAAGGCCAGTTCCCCGCGGTGACGCTCTCGTTCAACACCGCGCCCGACATCTCGCTCGGCCAGGCCGTCGACGCCGTCCACGCAGCCGAGCAGCGCATCGGCCTGCCGGCCAGCGTCCACGCCGAGTTCCAGGGCACGGCGCAGGCCTTCAGCGCCTCGCTTTCCAGCCAGCCGATGCTGATCGGGGCCGCGCTCCTCGCCGTCTACATCGTCCTCGGGGTCCTCTACGAGAGCCTCATTCACCCGATCACGATCCTCTCGACGCTCCCCTCGGCCGGCGTCGGCGCGCTCCTCGCGCTGCTCGCCTCGGGCACCGATTTCAGCATCATCGCCCTGATCGGGATCATCCTCCTCATCGGCATCGTGAAGAAGAACGCGATCATGATGGTCGACTTCGCCCTCGAAGCGGAGCGCGATCGCGGCTTCGGCCCGCTCGAGGCCATCCGCGAGTCGTGCTTGCTGCGCTTCCGCCCGATCATGATGACGACGCTCGCCGCGCTGCTCGGCGGGCTCCCGCTGGCGCTGGGGCAGGGGACTGGCGCCGAGCTGCGTCGGCCGCTCGGCATCGCGATCGTCGGAGGCCTCCTGATCTCGCAGATGCTCACGCTCTACACGACGCCGGTCATCTACCTCGCGCTCCATCGCTTCTCGAAGAGCAAGGATCACACGGCGCGCGCGACGGCCCCCGCCTCCGAGCTCCACGCCGCCTGAGGCCTGCGCGTCAGCGACTGTTGCGCGCGCGAACAGCGTCGAGCGCGGTCGATCCGGCCGGCGTCAGCAAGGCCAGTGACGCCGGAAAGAAGCGATGGATTGTCGGGGGGAGTGGTGCGATGGAGCCGGCAGAGTGCCAGTCCGGGTTCGAACGCGACGCGCGCTTGGTGGCGCCGACGTCGCGAGAGGCTGCCTCAGTAGGGCGGCATCGTGGTGCCGCCGTCGGGCTTCGGCGCCGGGCAGATCGACTGCGAGGCGACATAGCAAAACCCGCTCGGCGCATCGCAGCAGTTGATGCCCGTCTGGGCAGCAGGGCAGCTGTTCTGGCAATCCGAATCCGCGTTGCACTTCGGCACGCAGACGCCGCCGCCATCGGGCTGGCCGGAGCCCGTGGTGTTCGATCCGGTGGTATTCGAGCCCGTGGTATTCGAGCCCGCGCTGACTCCACCGGTGCCACCGGAGCCCGCCGTCGTCGGGTCCGGCGTGCCTGACGTTGCCGCCGAGCCCCCCGTGTCGAACGGGGTGGTTTCGGTGCCCGACGCACAGGCCGCGATGAGGCCGCCGGTTGCGAGGACGAGGGCGAGTACCTTGACGCTGGCGTACTTCACAGGATTGTGATGAGGCTACGCGAGTGCCCGGCTTTCTACAATCCCGATTCGAGGCCTCTCGAAGATGATCGCCAGGGCTCTGCCTCCGCTACCGTTCGGGCGGGAGATTCCACTTTGATTGCGCACGACGAGGCCGAGCCGGCCGCAAACGCTCCTCCTTCGACGCCTGCTACTGCGTTGACGCGCCGCCGCAACTGGCTGGCGCTCGGGCTGCTCGTCCTCGCCGGAGCGATCGTTTTCCTGCCCGCGCTGCGCTCGCCGTTCCTCTTCGACGACTACCTCCATGCGGCGATGATCAACGGCACGTTCCCCGCGCACCGGGGCCCGTTCGATCTGTACAACTTCGTCAACGACGCGGACCGCGCCGTGCTGATCGAGCGCGGGATGCTCCCGTGGTGGTCGCACCCGCACCTGGTGATCCGCTTCTTTCGCCCGCTCTCCAGCGGCCTGATCTGGGCCGAGCACCACGTCTTCGGCGACGCCCCCGTCCCGCTCCATCTCCACTCGTTCCTCTGGTGGGTAGCGGCCGTCCTCGCGGCGCGGGCGCTCTTCCGGCGCCTCTTCTCGGAGCGCGTCGCCTGGATCGCCACGGTGATCTTCGCGCTCGCGCCCTGCCACGCGCTCCCGCTGGCGTGGCTCGCCAACCGGGAAGCGCTGGTGTCGCTCACGTTCGGCGCGCTCGGCCTCGGCGCCTACGTGCGCTGGCGCGAAGAGCGGGCGTTGCTCGACGGCGGCTTCGCGGCGGCGCTGTTCGGGCTCTCGCTCCTCGGCGGCGAGTACGGCATCTCGCTCGGCGGCTACATCGTCGCGTTCGAGATGTTCCGGCGCCGCGAGGCGATTGCGTCGCGCCTCGTCGGTCTCCTCGCGTTCGTCGGGCCGACGGCGGCGTACCTCGTCGCCCGCACTCTGCGCCACTACGGCACCATCGGATCGGGCTTCTACTCCGATCCTTTTCGCGAGCCGGCCACGTTCCTCCGCACCGCGCCGCGCCGCCTCGTGATGCTGCTCGCCGACGCCTGGTTCTCGCTCGACAACGAGACGCTCACGGCCACCACGCCGAGCTGGGCGCTGGCCGCAGGCGCCGTCGTCGCGGTGGCGATCCTCTTCGTTCCCGTGCGGCGCCTGCTCGCCGATCTCGCCGAGGGCGAGCGCCACTCCGCGCGCTTCCTGCTCCTCGGATCGGTGCTGGCGCTCGCGCCGGTGCTGGCCGTCGTCCCCTCGCCGCGGCTCCTCGGCGCGAGCCTCCTCGGCGTGGCCCCGATCGTGGCGTTGATGCTCGATCGAGCCTGGTTTTACCGGGAGATCCCGCGGCGGAGCGGTCACGCCGAGCTCACGGGGCTCGCCGCGCTGCTGCTCGGGTTCTCGCACCTCGTCCACGCGCCGATGACCTCGTGGCTCTCGGTCCGCAACTTCCGCAACGCGGCGATGGCCTTCGCCGATCACGCGGCCGATCTCCGCTCGCGCCTCGCCGATCCCGCCCGCGCCGAGCTGGTGATCACCCGGGGCATGGACGGCGCGTTCTTCGTCCCGTTCGCGCTCGATCACCTGGGCGCGCTCCCGGCCCGGTGGCGCGTCCTCGGTCAGCCCGAGCACGCGCTCGCCCTGCGCCGCGGCCCGCGCACGCTCGACATCGTCGTGCCGCCGGATCAGGCCGTCTTCCGGCGCGGCCACGGGAACCTGTTCCGCAACGAGGACCTGACGATGGCCGTGGGCGACCAGTTCGACGTCCCCGGGATGCACGTCACGGTGCTCGAGATGGGCAGCGAGGGCCCGCGCACGGTGCGCTTCCAGTTCGATCGCGACCTCGAGGCCGCGCCCCTCGCGTGGATCACCGAGCGCTACGACGGCTTCCCCGACGCGCCGCCCCCGAAGATGGGCTTCGGCGCGACCTACGATCCGTAGCGATCGCGGGGAGAGCTCAGGCCGCGAACATCTGCCGCAGCTTCATCGAGGGCTTCTCGATCAGCACGTGCATCACGTAGGCGATCACGAACGAGCCGAGCATCAGCGCCACCAGCGACGCGGGCCACACCAGCAGCATCGAGACGTTGCGCTTCTGGAGGGCGCGCGCCGCGGGGACGATCAGGTGATCGCAGAGCGGGATGTGCACCAGGTACACGCCGTAGCCGAGCGTGGCGATCCGCCGGAACACCGGCGCCGAGAGGCCGCGATGGATCCACCCGTCGCCGTGCAGGAGCAGCAGGAGCACGCCGAAGTACATCACCGTCGTCACCGTCCCCCAGGCGAACACATGCACGAGCTGCACGTTCTGCACGCCGAACATCGCCGGGCGGAGCAGCAGCCACACGCAGCCGAGCGCCGGCAGCGCCAGCATCGCGCGGTGCCGCGGGTGCTGGAGCCAGAGCCCGATGGCGTCGCCGTAGCGGTTCTGCACGAAGGCCAGGAGGATCCCCGCCGCGATGGTGTCGAAGCGCGTGTGGGTGCGGAAATAGAGCGCGCCGTAGAGCGCGAGGTCGGTCCAGGGCCCCTGGTGGTGCAGGTAGATGAAGAGCCGGACGGCGATGCCCGAGGCCCAGAGCGCGATCAAGAGGCCGATGCGCCGGCGATCGTTCCCGAGCCGGTGGAGCACGAAGAAGAGGATCGGCACGGTGAGGTAGAACTGCTCTTCGAGGCCGAGCGACCAGCCCCAGAACATGATCACCTCGGGCCGCCCGAGGGGCAGGAAGTTCGTGACGTAGAGGTACTCGTACGGGAGGTGGTGGCGCTGGGCCATCGTCAACGTCGTCGCCAGGGCGAGGACGGTGAGGACGATGTAGTACGACGGAAACGTGCGGAAAATCCGGCGCAAATAGAAGCGCTTGATGTTCTGCGTCCCGTCGAGCTGGAGCGATCGGAGCAAGATCGACCCGATCAGGAACCCGCTCAGCATGAAGAACAGATCCATGCCGAAGAAGATCGTCAGCGAGTGATCGACGAAGTCCTGGTCGAGCCAGATGCCTTGCTCGCCGAAGAAGATCCACGTGATGTGGAACTGGACGACGGTGACGATGGCGAGGACGCGCAGGCCGTGGAGCGCGGGGTAGCGGTTGTCGAGGAGATCGAGCGAGAGGAAGCTACGGAGCGTCGCCGGCGCGGTGGGAGCGGACATCGAGGCCAGCGAGGATAATCTGCGGTCGCGCGTAACGGAAGGTGGAGCGAGGCGCCGCGCCCCGGATCACGGCTCATGGCCTCTCGTTGGAGCCGCGCACCGGGGCCGCGAGCACCTCGCGGAGCTTCTGCGCGAGCTGCTCGCGCGTGAACGGCTTGCCCAGGAAATGCAGGTCTTCGTCGCCGCACGGGAGCGCGTCGGCGCTGTAGCCGGACACGTAGAGCACCCGGATCTCGGGCCGGATCGCCTGGATGGCGCGGGCCGCTTCGGGGCCGCTGCTCTCGGGCATCATCACGTCGGTCACGAGCAGATCGATCGGACCCGCGTGCTCGCGCGCGATCGTCAGGCTCTCTCCCGGCAGGGCGGCGACGAGGACGCGGTAGCCGAGGGCCTCGAGGAGGCGCTTCGTCAGCGTGCGGACCATGCGATCGTCCTCGAGCAAGAGCACGGTCTCGCCGCTGCTCGCGGCCGGCGCGGGCGCGCGCCTCGTGGGCGGCGGCGCGGCGACGGGCGCGTGCGCGGGGAGCAGGATCCTGAACGTCGTCCCGGCGCCGATCGCGCTCTCGACGGTGATGCGCCCGCCGAGCTGCTGGACGATGCCGTAGCAGGTCGAGAGCCCGAGCCCGGTGCCCTTGCCGACCTCCTTCGTGGTGAAAAAAGGCTCGAAAATGTGGGTGCGCGTGGCCTCCGACATGCCGTGACCGGTGTCGCTCACGCAGAGCTCCACCCACGCGTCGCGGCCCTCGGTCACGTTGCGCGTGGAGATCTTCAGCTTCCCGCCGTCGGGCATCGCGTCGCGCGAGTTGACGGCCAGGTTCATCAGCACCTGGTCCATCTGGCCGGGATCGATGAGCACGCTCGCCACGTCGTCGCCCAGCGCCGTCACGATCGCCAGGTCCTCACCGAGCACGCGGCCGAGGAGGCGCGCCACGCCGGTCACCAGCTCGTTGAGCGAGACCACGCGCGAGACCACCGGCATCTGCCGCGCGAACGAGAGGAGCTGGCGGGTCAGCGCAGCGGCGCGCTCGGTGGCCTCGCGGATGCGCGCGACCTCCTCGTCGGCGCCGAGCCGCGCCTCGAGCTGCTGGGCGCTGCCGAGCACCACGGTGAGCAGGTTGTTGAAGTCGTGCGCGATCCCGCCGGCGAGGCGCCCGATCCCTTCCATCTTCTGCGCCTGGAGGAGCTGGGCCTCGAGCTGCTTGCGCTCGGTCACGTCGGTCGCGACGCCGAGCACCGTGGCCTTTCCCCCTAATTTGAAGGGGATCTTGCGCATGTCGAGCACGCTTCGCCGGCCGGTGACGTCGACGCCGTCGCGCTCGGGATCGTGCGTGGCGAGGCCGCTCTCGAGGACGCGCCGATCGTCGTCGAGCGCCGACTCGATGGCCGCGGCGGGGAGCGGCAGCGAGCTGAGGGATCGCCCGACGAGGTCGCCGGGGGTGAGGCCGATGCCGTCGGCGTAGGCGCGGTTGGCGAGCACGAAGATCCCCTCGGTGTCGCGCGCGAAGATGTAGGCCGGGAGCAGATCGAGGATCTCGCGCAGCCAGATCTCGCGGTCCGCGGCGGCGAGGCTCGCGGCCTGCTCGTCGCGCGCGCGCCGGCGCTCTGCCTCGGCCTCCTTGCGCTCACGGATGTCGCGCAAGATGACGACGAACGCTTTGACCTCGCCCATCGGGACGAGCGCCGCGTTGCTCTCGACGTCGAGGACCGTCCCGTCGAGGCGCAGGTACTTCTCGTCGGTCGCAGGCACGCTCGCAGCGCCGCCGAGCAGGGCCGTCGCGCGGCTCGCGACGAGCGGGATCGAGTCCGGGTGGAGCAGCCGTGTCGAGGCGAGACCGACGACCTGATCGAGCCGGTCCGCGCCGAGGAGCCGCAGGGCCGCGGGGTTGGCGTGCTCGACGATCCCGCGGACGTAGAAGAGCACCGCGTCGGGCGAGAGATCGAAGAGGACGCGGAAGAGCTCCGGGGATGTTGCCAGATCGAGCCTCAGCGAGCTGGGCGGATGATCCGTCGCGGAGCGCTCGTCGGGGGCGCGCGCGAAATCCGGCGGTGCGTCAGGCATCGTGCTCCCGAGGGGGTGGGGTGCGCGGCGCTTCATCGTCGTCGTGACGCGCGGCCAACGGAGGATTGATCGAAAACTTGAGGGCGCGTAGCGAAATTCCTGGTGAGCTGCGGCCCCTGCGCGGGCTTCTCCTTTCCACCCACGCCCCTTTCGGTTATCCGGATGACGCTCTCTCGGCGAAGAAGGTCCGCGCATGAATGATGTATTTCGCAGCGTCTCTCATCGATCCTTGGGCGACAACCTGCTGGAGTCGATCAAGGGGTTCCTGATCGGCGTGCTGCTGTTCCTGGCGGCGTTCCCGGTGCTCTGGTGGAACGAGGGCTGCGTCGACTCGGCCGACATCGCCAAGACGGCGGTGGTGGTGAAGCCCGACGCGAGCGGCAGCGAGGGAGAGGGCAAGCTCGTCGCCGTCACGGACAAGCTCGCCGTGACGGAGACGGTCGGCGATCCCGAGATGCTGGCCCCGGGCGCGTACGTCGAGCTCCGCCGCGAGGTCGAGATGTACGCCTGGATCGAGAAGAAAGAGACCGAGACGAAGAAGCGCCTCGGCGGCGGCTCCGACGTCACGACCACCTACTCGTACCGGCTCGACTGGACGGCTTCGCCCGAGAGCTCGGACAGTTTCGCGCACCCCGAAGGCCACGAGAATCCGCGACTCGACGTGCGATCGAGCGTGTTTCACCCGGGCGTGGCCCAGGTCGGGGGCTTCAGCTTCCCGCCAGGCGACGTGAAGCTGCCGCCGGCGACGTCTATCGATGTCACGGCCGCGATGGTGAAGCTGGTCACGCTCGGGCCCGCCGAGCCGCCGCCCGCGCCCGTCGTCAGCGCCAAGGCACCTCCGGGCAAGAAGCCTGTCCCCGTCAAGGCACCTCCGCCGAAGAAGCCCGATCCGAAGAAGGTCGCGCCGAAGCCCGCAGACGACGACGGCGCCGCCGCCGAGGGCGACACCCCGGCCGCCGCTCCGGAGCTTCCTTTCCGCTTCGTCTCTTCGATGATTTACCGCGGCGCCGGCGCGCCCGAGCGGCCCCTCCCCGGCGACGTGAAGGTCTCGTTCAAGGCCGTGACGCCGGGCAAGCTCGTGACGCTGTACGGGACGCGCCAGGGGGCGAGCGTGTTGCCCTTCGATTTCGAGGGCAAAGAGAAGCTCTTTCGCGTCGTCGAGGGCACCCACAAGGAGGCGATCGCCACGCTCCACGGGGAGTACACGACCCGCCTCTGGTCGGTGCGCGCCGCCGGCTTCTTCATGATCTGGTTCGGCCTGGCGCTGGTGATCGGGCCCTTCAACGCCGTGCTCGACATCGTGCCGTTCATCGGACAATCGGGCCGTTTTCTCACCGGCCTGGTGATGTTCCCGGTGGCGTTCGTGCTGGCCTCCGTGACGATCGTGGTCTCGGCGATCGCCCACAGCACCGTCCTCCTGGTGCTGACCGTCGTGGCCTTCGTCGGCGGGATCGTGGCCTTCGTCGTGCTGCGCAGGAACGCGGCGCGGAAGAAGCTGCCGCCCCCGGGCCCCGGCGGCGGCTACGCGCCGCAGACTGGCTATCCGCAAGGCGGGTATCCGCAGCAGGGCGGGTATCCGCAGGGCGGCGGCCCACCGATGGGTGGCTATCCGCAGGGCGGCGGCCCGCCGATGGGTGGCTATCCGCCGGGCGGCAGCGGGCCGGGTCGCTGAGCCATGGATATCCTCACGAAGGCGATCCGCGCCGAGATCGCCGAGCGCCGCGCGCGGAACCCCGGGCGCCCCGATCGGGAGCTGCTCGAGCACGTGCTCGTCGCCCTCCAGCGCGAGCGGGTGGTCGCCGTGGGGTTCGACACCCAGCGCCTCGGCGAGCGCATGGCGCGGACGGCGCTCCCCGTCGGCGCGCGCGAGATCATTGCCCGCGCCGTCGGCCAGATCTGGCTCGACGAGAACATGCACGCTCGGTATCTGATTGGCCTCCTCGATAGCCAGGCGAACCTCGGCTTGCAGCTCGGCGCGATGGGGCAGAGCCTGCAAGGCGGGATGGCCGGCTGGGTCGTCTCGGTGCAGCAGCTCAACCAGTGGTCCGACGCGCCGGGGCAGCGCAGCCTGGCCTCGCTGATCGAGGCCGCGGGCCGCATCGCCGGGAAAATTCCCGACGAAGTGAAGCCCAACCTCGCGCACAAGAGCCTCGCCGATTACTTTCGCTTCAACGCCGACGCCGAGTGGAGCGCGGCGATCTCCTTCGGTCGGATGAGCGAGCTGCTCGTCGAGATCCAGGCGATGACGGCGCGAGGCGAGGCCGTTTGCCTCGATTTACCGCGCGGCTTCGACGTCGAGCTCGAGCGGATGCGCCGCGACGAGGAGATGCACGGCAACGTGTTCGAGGCCCTCGCGCTGGCGCTCGGCGAGGACGACGCGCTGCTCCCCGGCACGACGGTCGACGACATGGTGGCGTCGGTCTCGGCCGTCGACGGCTGGCTCGTCCCGCTGGCGTTGCTGGGCTCGCGCGTGGCCGCGGCGGCGGCGCACGGCGTCGGCAGCCCGGTCGGGCGCGGCGGCGCGGTCACCATCGCCCGCGGCCGCAACGACGTCTCGCCCGGCGAAGAGCAGCAGGAGAAGCTCGAGACGTTCCTGCGCACCCTCGACATCGCCGACTTCGCTCAGCACATGGAGCGCCGCGCCGACGCCAGCGGCAAACCGCGCGATCAGGTGATAGTCGCGATCAAGCCCGACCTGATGATGGCCTATCACAAGGACGATCGCTCGACGTTCACCGAGCCGTTCCTGGTCGAGCGCCTGATCGACGAGCTCCACGATCTCGGCTTCCGCGACCTCCGACTCTGCGAGTCTCAGAACCTCTATGGCAACCACTACGAGAACCGATCGGTGGAGAACGTTGCGCGCTACGTGGGCTATCGACCCGAGCGCTACCGGATCGTCGATCTCTCGCAAGAGCTCGCGCCCCACGCGTTCACCCGCGGCATGGGCCTCTACGACATCGGCGAGAGCTGGCGCGACGCCGACATCCGCATCTCGTTCGCCAAGCTCAAGACCCACGTGAACGCGGTCGCGGCGTTGACGATCCGGAACATCGTCACCGTCGTGCCCCAGTTCGGCGACCACCTCTTCACGGGCCGCCTCAGCGATCTCCAGACCGTGACGATGGCGCTGCTCCACGATTTCCCGCCGCACTTTGGCCTCATCGATGGATACGAGAACGCGGCGGACGGGCTGATGGGCTTCATGGCCGATCCGACGCCCAAGCACCCGCGCCTGTTCGTCGCCGGCACCGACGTGCTCTGCGTCGACTACGCCGGGCTCTGCCTGATGGGCGAGCGCGATCCGACGCGCGCGCTCGACATCCGCGCGGCGATGGAGTGGTTTGGCGATCCGCGGGGGCAGGCCTTCGTGCTCGGCGAGATGACGCCGATCCCGGACTGGGACCTCGCCTCGGGCGGCTTCACGGCGCCCCTCGCGGCGATCTCGCTCCCGATCTACACAGCGCTGAGCGGGCAGGGCTCGTACTTCGCCGCCGAGATGGATCCCGAGGCCTTCCCGGCCATCGACGGCTCGAAGACGCTGGCGGCGGTGCGCGGCGTGCTGCGCTCGCTGCTCGGACACCGCCTGAAGAAGAAGAGCTGAGGTCGGCCAGCGGATTGACCACCTCGAAGCGCGACAGGGGCGCTTCGAGGTGATCCGATGGCCGCGAGATCAGGCGCGGCGACGGCGGCGCGAGACCACGACTCCAATCATCGCCAGGGCCGCCGCGGCGGCGCCGGTGCTCTCGCTCTCGTCGCTGCCAGGCACGCTGCAACCGCAGCTCCCCTTGTCGCCCTGGAGCACGCTGCCGCCGCCGCCGCCGCCCGCGTCGCCGCTGCCGGTGCTGGTGCTCATCGCGCCGCCGGCGCCCGTGGTCGTAGCGTCGGGGCCACAGGTGCCGATGGTGTTGTCCGTCGAGCTGCAAGTGAGGCCGTCGGCGCAGCCGTTACCGTTCATCCCGCGGCAGCCGGAAACGCAGATCTGGGGCACCGAGTCGCAGACCATTCCGCTGCTGGGGCCGCCGCAGTCCTTGTCGGTGGTGCAGCCGCAGTGGACGGTGTCGTTCATCCCGGCGACGCAGACAGGGCCGTTGGGATCCGTCTTGCACTTGGTCGCGTCGCCCGAGGTGCCGAGGGTGCACAGGACGCAGATGCCGTCCGCCGTGTCGCACGCGGGCGTGTCGTTGACACAGAGGGTGTCATTGGTCTTCGAGCACTGGCCGCAGGAGCCGTCCGGCTGGCAAGCCGGGCTCGCGGGATCCTTGCAGTCGGCGTCGCTGGCGCAGCCACCGCAGGTGTGCGTCACCGGATCGCAGTGGGGTTTGGCGCCCTTGCACTCGGCGTCGGAGTCACACTCGTAGATCGTCGTCACCGTCGGCTGATCGCCCACGGCGACGGGATCGCTGTCGCTGAGCCACGTCTTCTTGATGGCGCCGGCCTGGCCCGAGGCCGAGAGCAAGGCCTGGTTGGCGACGGAGCCCGTGGCGACCGAGACAGTCACCTTGAAGCGGACCTGGACCACGCCGCCGACCGGGACGACGCCGCCGGTGGTGGCCGTGGCGCCGGTGCCGACGCGCACCGTCACCGTCTTGCTGGCAGCGTTGTAGTCGCCCTGATCGTCGCCCGCAGCGTCGGTCTCGAGGCCGGCGTTGCCGCCCTGGAGGATCTCGATCGAGCCCGGCACGAACGTGAGGCCGCTCTCGAGCACGTCAATCAGAATCGAATTTTTCGAGGCGTCGTTGCCGCCGTTGGTCGCGGTCATCGTGTACTGGAGCACGTCGCCCTGGACGACGGCGCCGCCGTTGAGATCGACGACGTCTTTGCCCATGCCCTTGAAGTCGGGGGCGAGGTTGGCGACCGAGGTGATGAACCCGCCGAGGAAGAAGATGTCTTTGGCCGAGTCGGCGCCGACCTCGCACGAGGTGGCCCCGGGCGCGAGGTGGCTTGTGACATCGACGGTGTCGAGATCGTACCCGGCCATCGAGCCGGCGGCGCCGCTGAGCTTGGGCACGTCGAGCGCGCCCGAGACCGGGACTCCCAGGTTGCTGCGCGAGGAGTTGAAGAAGTTGTCGGCGGGGTTCTGCGCGTCGCTGAGCTGACCGCCGTTGAGCGTGAAGTGATCGCCGTTGTAGATGTCGTCGCCCTCGTAGGCGAAGGCCGTCATCCGGGCGCTGAAGCCCTGGGGGATCAGGAAGCCGTCGAGCGTGACCTTGGCCGTCGCCGTGGCGGGGACGGCGGGATCGATGGGCGTGAAGCTGTCGAAGAGGGCCAGATTGCGGAGCTCGCCGCCGGGGAGATCGTAGAAGACGACCAGCGTCCAGGCCGAGAAGGCGCGATCGACGTCGAACGCGTACGAGGGCAGGGGGAGGGCCTCGACGTCGGTGACGCGGAAATCGCCGGCGCCCCAGGCCGCCACGTACGGGGTCGCGTCGCCCGAGGACTGATAGTAATTCCAGGTCGGGTGCGCCGCGCCATAAGGCACGACCCAGGTCTTGTCGGCGGTGATGGTCTTGACGGGGCCACCCAGGTAGTCGAGCACGGCCGTGGTGTCCGCCGCGGCGCCGTCCTTCAGAGCACCCCAGTAGAGGCGAGCGTAGGTGATCGTGGCGCCGGCCGGGACGACGAGAGTCGCCGAGGTGCGGGCCTGAACCGCCGTTATCGTCGCGTTGGCGGCGTTGTCGCGCCAGAAGAGGTCCGGCGCGGTGTCGGTGGTGTTGGTCTGGCCGACGCAGGCCGCGCTGGCGCCCGAGGGCACCGCGACGCCCGCGCCGCAGTCGTACCCGAGGGTGCTCCCGAAGGCGACCACGTCGCCGTGCAAGTCTTCCTGGTGGCGCAGGACCGGATCGTCGGCGTTCGCCGGGGAGGATGAACCGATAAGCGCGCCGGTGGCCGCGAGGAGTCCGAGGAGCGAGCGACGGCGAAAACAGGCCTTCATGGTTACGCAGCCTACCGCAGATGCTCGTTTTTGAGGAGACGGTGAATTTGGCCCGGAGCGCATTTTTCTGCTGGCGGCCGCCTGGATCGTCACCGGAGTCACGTTTTCGCGCGCCGACTTCGCGCGAGGTGCACCGCGCAGCCGACGACGACGGGCAGGAACAGCAGCACGACGAGGCTTTGCACGTCGGTGCGGCCCTCGGCGTGGGCGCGGAGGAGATCTGTGCCGTGGCCGTAGAGCTGCTGCGCGGCGAGCGCCAGGACAGGTAAGAGGGTGAAGCGCCAGCGCGAGAAGAACGCTGCTGCGAAGGAGGCGTTGATGAGGATGAAGACCGCGTGGCGGCCCGGGGAGGCGGCGTTGCCGATCGTCGGCGCGAGGATCGCGGCCAGGTGAAACAGCGCGCCTGCAGCGAAGAGGGCGGCGAGGACGAGAGGGAGTCGGTCGAGGAGTCGCGTCGTGAGGCGAGGGCTGGAGTCAGACACCCATTCGCTCCGCGAGCAGCTTCCAGCGGCGTCGTACTTGCGCTACCTCGTCGTCGTCGTCCGTCGCGCCGGCAAGAGCCCGCGCAACCTCCATGAGCATGCCGGTGTCGGCGAACTTCTGCGCGGCGGACGTTCGCGCCAGCTCGTCCTGCTCGACCGCGGCGACGAGCTCCCAGCGCTTTTTGTAGGCACGAATGTCGGCGGGGTTCACGCGCCGACCGTACCACGCGTGGCGATGTGGTTCACGCCTCGTATCCTGAGTGCCGCCGCTTTTCGAGCTGCGTACGGCGCCGGCTCGACGCCCTCGAGGGTGCCAATCGAGCCGGCGGAAGCGCTCAGGCGCCGTCGCCGCTGGGCAGCTCGGCCTGGAGGGCGGCCAGCTCCCTGGCGGCGTCGTCGACCTTCTTCTGCGCGAGGGCGAGAGCCTCTTGCTTCTTCGCGACCGCGGCGTCTTGCTTCGTCTTCTGGGCGCTCGCCTGCTTCTGATTCAGCTCGGTCAAGATGCCTTGATGACGGCTGAGCTTCTTCTGGAGGCGAGCCACCGTGCGCTCGACATCGCCGGTCGAGGCGGCGCGACCGCTGGTGTCGTGGAGGAAGAACCGCTCGGCGAACCCCGCCGGCATCGTGCCCGCCGGCTGGCTGTGGGCGAGCTCGGCGAGCTTGCCATAGGTGAGCTTGCGAGATGCGTTGACCTTGTCGACGTAGGCGGCGCGCGGGCCGCTCAGGAAGGTGTCGAGCTTCGTTTGCGCGCTCGCGAGGGCGGCGTTGGTCGCGTCGCCCTGGGCGACGAACTTGGCAGTCCGGAGGCCGAGGGCGTGGAGGGCGGGGCTTGACGTGCTCGCGAGGATCGCCGGCCAGGCGCGCATCTGGCCCAACTGGTCGCCAAGAACGGGTTTTTTGAGCTGGGTTGGACTCTTGTCGATGAAGAGCTGCTTGTAGAGCGGAGCCTGGTAGTCGCCCTTGACGTCGGCGAGCACCGCGACCTTCACCTCGTCGACCAGCGTGTTGCCGTCGTCGTCGACGAAGAGGGCGTTGGCCTCCTGCGCCTGGACAGCGTCGGTGTGCTGGGCCTGGAGGGCGCGTACGGCGGGGAGATCGGCGCGCAGCGCGGCGATCGGAGGCGCGAGCGCCGTGGTCAGCGGGCACGCGAGGGCGAAGAGGCAGGTATGAGCGAGCTCGGTGTCGATGTCGTCGAGCGGCTCGTCAGCGTCGATGGTGCGGGGAGATGCCATGATCACCGACGCTATCGGAAGGCAAAGCGGTGGGGAAGGGTACATCTGGAAAAACCGGCGAAGCGTGGGGCGGGGAGCGGGCGAGGCCCGATGGAATTGGCAGGGGTGGGGAAGGAAGAGGGGGATCGCCGCGGGAGATCCGGCGCGGATTCTGGCGAGAGAGGGCGGAGCGCGCCGGATCCGGCGCGGATTTTGGCGGGAGGGAGGGGAGGACGGCGCGTTCACGAGGTGAATCGTCGCGGGCGAGAGCGATCTCCCCTGGGTCCGGGGCTGGATCCGGCGGGGGGAGGACGGTTCGCAGGGCGTGCCTCTCCTGGCGCGCGCGAAGGAGCGTCGAGTCATTGGCGTCTCTGCAATCGACGCGACGTGCCCGGGCCTGCGCTATATGCTCCCGGAATGAGCGCCGCCGCGAAGAAGCTCCCCGACAACCCCGCCACGCTGGAAGATCTCCTGGCGATCCCCGAGGCCGAGCGCCACCACGAGATCATCGACGGCGAGCTGGTCGAGAAGGGCGCCGCCACCGGCGAGCACGGCGGCACCCAGGCGGACCTCGTGGGCACGCTCCGCAACCGGTTCAGCCGTCGCCCCGGCGGACGCTGGCCGGGCGGCTGGTGGTTCGTCACCGAGGTCGAGATCGTCTTCGCTCGCGGGCAGATCTTCCGCCCCGACGTCTCCGGCTGGCGCCGCGAACGGGCCCCCCAGCGGCCCACCGGCACGCCCATCACATTGTTACCGGACTGGATCTGCGAGATCCTCTCGACGAATCGCAGCAACGATCTCGTCAAGAAGAAGCGCGTCTACCATCAGTGCAAGATCCCCCATTACTGGATCATCGATCCTGTCGAACAGACGCTCTCCGTGCACCGCTGGGGACCGGATGGCTACATCGAGGTTCTCGCCGCGCAGCGCGATGAGGTCGTCCGGGCCGAGCCGTTCGACGCTGTCGAGCTGAGCGTCGGTGTGCTGTTCGGAGACGACGAGCCGGACGAGTAGCGAGGCGGCAATCGGGCCGCCTCGCCCGGCGATCATCCGTCGCCGTTCGGATCGATCCCCAGCTCGCGCAGACGCGCCGCCAGCCGCTCCGCGTGGCGCCCCGTCGCTACGGGGAGCAGGTGTTGAGCAGCACGCTCACGTCGTTGTCCGGGGCGCTCGGGAGCTCGTTGGTCGTGACGCTGCAGGCCGCGCCGTTCTTCGCCGGAGGACGCCCGGGCTGGCCGGCTTTGCAGGTCTCGACCGAGCAGGGATCCCCGTCGTCGGCGGGCAGAGCGGCGTCGTCGGCGATCGCCGTGACGGCGCCGCTGCCATCGCACGCCGCCGTCTTGCAATCACCCGCCGTCTGGGCCGCCACCGGGGTGTTCGCCGCCGTGAACGCGACGCCGCAAAGCCCGCTCACGCAGGTTCGCGTCTGGCACTCATCGTCGGTGCCCTCGCAGTCGGAGGGTGCTTTGCAGCCGACGCAATTGCCATCCTCGACAGGCACGCAGGCCGCACCTCCGATCCCGCTGCTGCTGCTCGTCGAGGTCGAGGTCGCGCTCCCGCCGGCGCCGCTCGCGGGCGCGCTGTCCGTGGTCCCGGGCGCGACGTCGACGCTGCCACAGCCGACGACGCCCGCGACGAGCACCGTCATCCATGTTGCCCACGCGGCCTCGACGGATTTCCTCATGCTATCCGCTTCCCCCGGGCCTGCGGCGCGGCGAGGATCACCGCTGCGGCGGCTGCTGGATCTTCTTCGCGGTCGTCTTCAGCTCGAGCTTCGCGGGGACCGCGCCTTGCTGCGTCACCGCGACGTCGTCCGTGAACTGATCCGCGCCCTTCGAGAGGTGGACGCGGTGCACCGTCCCGAGGCCGCCGACGATCTCGACCATGCCGTCTTTCGCCGTGGCTTTCACGCCGTCGACCTCGACCGCGGCGTCGAGCGGGAGGATGGCGACGCGCACCGTCTTGCCCGCCGGGGCGATCACCGGCGCGGCCATCGCGGTCGCTGTCATCACCGCCGTGATGATCGGCAGCGCAGGCGTGACCGGCGCGCTGGTGATCACCGGCGCCGCCTCCTTTTGGCCCATCAACGTGTAGGCGCCGAAGGCGGCGCCGCCCCCCACGAGCAGCGTGAGCACGCCGAGCATCGCCCCGCGGCCCGCCGACGCCGCCGAGCTCACCGCGAGCTCGCCGGGGCGCGACGTGGCGACACCCTCGTTCGTCCTGGCCGCGGCCGGCGCGATCGAGAGCTCCGCGCGCGGCGGCGTCGAGGGCATGTCGCCGCGCGGCTGCGGCGCGTCGAAATCGGGCGCGGCCGTCGTGCTCGCGAGCGCGGGATCGATCGCGCCGGCGACGTGCGGCCGCGCGCTCGATCCCGATCCGAACGAGGCTCGCGTCGCGGGCGCGGCTTCCATCAGCGCGGCCTTGTGCTCGCGCATCTCGGCCGTCAGCGGCGTCAGCATCCCGGCCGTCAGGCTCGATCCATCGGGCAAGAGGGCCATCAGCGCGGCGAGCATCTCGTCGGCCGTCTGGAAGCGCTCGGCGGGCTCGAAGCGCAGCGCGCGGTGCACGATGGTGGCGATCTCGGGCGAGACCCACGGCGCGAGCTCCTGCACCGGGCGCGGCAGCTCCGAGCAGATGGCGATGATGAGCTCACCCAGGGCCTCGATGTCCTGGTTCGGCGTGCGCCCCGTGAGGGCCTGGTAGAGCACCACGCCCATCGACCAGACGTCGGCGCGGTGATCGATGCTCTTGCTCCCGCGCGCCTGCTCCGGCGACATGTAGAGCGGCGATCCCACCATGCTCCCCGTGCGCGTGAGGCTCTTCGAGTCGGTGATGTTCGCCTGATCCATCTTGATCTTGGCGATGCCGAAATCGAGCACCTTGACGATGAGGCCGCCGCCCGTCTCCTCCGGCCGCTCGGCGAGGAAGAGGTTCGCGGGCTTGATGTCGCGGTGGACGACGCGCGCCGCGTGCGCCTTCTCGAGGCCGAAGCACGCCTGGGCGACGATCCGCAGCGCGGCGTCGGGCGGGAGCGGCCCGACGCGCTTGAAGCACTGCGCGAGGTCCTCGCCGACGAGGTACTCCATGACCATGAACGGCTGCCCCGAGGCCGCGTCGTTGCCGGTGTCGAAGACGCGGACGATGTGGTCCGTGTCGATCGACATCGTGGCCTTGGCCTCGCGGTGGAAGCGGCCCACGAGGGCGCGATCGCGCGACTCGTCGCCGGTGCTGATCACCTTCACGGCGACGCGGCGGCTGCTCGGGACCTCTTCGGCCTCGTAGACGGCGCCCATGCCGCCGGCCCCCATCTGGCGGATCAAGCGGTACTTGCCGTTCAGGATTTCTTCGATCACGCGGGGCGCTCACTGTAGGTGAAAGGGGCCCCTCGTCGCAACCGCGGCGCACCCCGGCCGCAGACGATCGCCCCTCGGCTGTGATAGGGCAGGGGAACATGGCAACCGGCGCCTCCCGGAAGGTCGACATCACGGCTCTCGGCCCCGCCGCCGTCGAGACGGTCCTGTGGCAAATGCAGGGTCGGCTCCACGTCACGGTCGTCGTCAAGGCCAGCTTCGCCTTCAACCTCGACGCGGCGATGAGCCGGATCGACCCGGAAGACATCCTCCGCGCCGAGGTCCACCACAACAAGAACCCGATGCGCAGCGTGCGCGCCACGGGCGATCTCGCGCCGTTTCAGCCTCTCGCCGACGTCGTGCTCACCGGCCACGCGTGCGCCCCTACCGGCACCACGGTCGAGGCGCTGTCGGTGCGCCTCGTGGTGTTCCGCGAGCGCCCGCTGATCGACAAGACGCTCTACGTCCGCGGCGACACCGCGGGCGAGGCCACGACGCCGTTCGATCGCATCCCGCTGATGTACGAGCGCGCGTTCGGCGGCATCGGCTGGGAAGAGAACCCGCTCGGCGTCGGCGCGGGCGCGGCGACCTCGGCGAAGTCTCCGAACGTGATCGATCCCGCGGAGCCGAAGCGCGTCGCGGGCTTCGGGCCGATCTCGCGCGGCTGGCCGCTGCGCAAGCGCCTGCTCGGGACGGCCGATCGCAAGGCCCTCGATCGTCCGATCGCCGAGGTGCCCGCGGGCTTCGACTGGGCCTACTTCCAGTCGGCGCCGCCCGATCAGCGCACCGAATTCCTCGTCGGGACCGAGTGGATCGTGCTCGACGGGATGAACCCCGACTTCGCGCACATCCAGTCGTACTTGCCCTCGGCGCGCGGCGTCGCGCGGGTGTACGGCGTGGCCGACGGCGGCGCCGGGCACCTGCTCGCGCTCTCGGCCGACACGCTGCGGATCGACGCCGACGCGCTCGTCTGCTCCGTCACCTGGCGCGGGAGCTTTCCGGTGCAAGGCGAAGACGCCCTCGCCGGCGTGCGGATCCTGGCCGGTGTCGAGAGCGTCGGTCACCCGCTCGAGTGGCCCGCGCCCGAAGCGAAGCCGCCCGAAGCGAAGCCGAGCGCGTCGATCGATCGACCGACGGCGGTGCTCGCGGCGGCCCCGCTGCTCCCCGACGGCGCCTCGACCGTGATGCTCGTCGAGGAGCCGTCGCCCGTGCGATCGCCGGCGCGATCGCCCGCGCAGAATCGCCCCGCGCCGCCGGTGGCCATCGTCGAGGTCGAGGACGTGAGCGAGGTCAGCGAGATCAGCGGCATCCTCGAGGACGTCTCCGATCTGGCGAGCTCGGTCCACAGCGAAGAGAGCATCGATGTCCCGCCCCCGGCGCCGCGCTGGGAGGGCACGCTGGCGATCGAGCCCGAGGCCGAGCGCGCCGCGACGCGCGCGCCGGCGGTGCCGTTCCGCAAAGGCCCCTCGGCGCTCCCACCCGCGGAGACGCAGCGGATCCCGTCGCCGATCGCGGTCGACGCGGCGACGCGCCTCGGGAGCACGGTGTTCATCGACGACGAGGCCCCGCACGTCGCGCCGCGCACGCTCCCGTTCATCAAGTCGATCCCGCAGCCGGCGCCGGCGGCGGCGCGCGTCGTCGTGCCCGCGCCGCCGAAGTGGGAAGAGCCCTCCACCGCGGCCGAGCCCACGCTGGAGATCAAGCCGGTGCGCGCCGCGCGCGCGCGCCCGAGGGCCGGCTCGATCGAGCTCGTCAACGACACGGCGCTGGCGCTCGGCGCGATCCCCTGGGGCCTCACCCCGTCACGCGATTGCTTCACGATCATCGCCAAGGCCACGTGCGACCTCGTGCCCGGCGGCCCGGCCGTCCTCCGCCCCGCGGCCGATCCCCTCGAAGGCGAGCGCTTCGCCGCCATCGACGCCGGGGCCGACGGGAAATCGAGCTGCGTTTACCCGACGGATTTCGCCCTTTACAAGGTGCGCGCCGACGTGGTCCTCACCGGCCACGCCTGCGCGCCGAAGGGCGCCGTGCCGACGCTCGCGACGCGCTTCGCCTTCGGCGCCGACGGCAACTCGTTCGATCGCGGCGTGCTCGTCTCCGGTGATCGCCGCTGGGAGCCCGGTCCGGCCGCGGCGCGCGCCTCTGCGCCCGAGCCCTTCGTCCGCGTGCCGATGGTCCACGCGCGCGCGTTCGGCGGCCCGAAATGCGACGAGAACCCCGTCGGGGTAGGCTTCCCCGATCCGATGCGCCGCGGCCCCGCGCGCCTGCCCAACCTCGAGGATCCCGGGAGCCGGCTGCGCACGCCGAAGCAGGTCGTCAAGCCGGCGTGCTTCGCGCCGATCCCCCGCTCCTGGAAGGACCTGTGGGCCAGCCGCGGCACCCGGCGCGCCGTGTTCCCGCTCTTCCCGGAGGACCTCGACTGGACGCTGTTTCAAGCCGCGCCGCCGCCCCAGCAGCTCGCCTTCCTGCGCGGCGACGAGCCCTTCGAAATCGCCGGCCTCCGCCAGGATCACCCGGTGGTCACTGGCGCGCTCCCGGGGATCCGCGCCCGCGCGCTGGTCCTGCGTCGCGGCGAGCCCGAGGAGATCGCCTTGCGGCTCGACACCGTCGTCTTCGATCTCGACGCGATGACGATCCAGCTCGTGTGGCGCGGCGTGGCCACGGTCGCCGACGAGCGCGCGCCGGACCTCGACGCCATTCACCTGATCAGCGAGAGCGCCTCCGCCGAGCTCGCGCCGATCGCGCGTCCCCGCGACGAGGCCTTGCGTCGGTGATCGACAAGCGGTCTGATGGCGCCTCGGGGGGCCGCGGCGGCGTCCCCTCCGGCGCGCGTCCCCGCGCAGAGGAGCCCGAGCCATGCCCCTGTCCGATCGATTCCTGTTCGAGGTAGACGGCCTCTCCCAGACCCTCCGCGTGGTCCGTTTCGCCGGCAGCGAAGGCCTCTCCGAGCTCTTCCGCTTCGAGGTGATCGTCGCCTCCGAGGAGGGCGGGATCGCCTTCGACGACGTCATCGGCAAGCCCGCGCTCCTGACCATGCGCGCCGACGAGGGCGAGCCTCGCTACGTGCATGGCATCGTCGCGCGGCTGCGTCAGGGCGACTTCGGGAAGAAGCTGACCACCTATCACCTGACGATCGTCCCGCGCCCGTGGCGCCTCCTGCACCGCCACGACTGCCGCATCTTCCAGGAGCAGACGGCGCCGGACATCATCAAGAAGGTGCTCGAGGGCGCGGGCCTCGTCGCCGGCACCGACTTTCGCCTCGCGGTCCAGAGCACCTACGCCGTGCGCGAGTACTGCGTGCAGTACCGCGAGAGCGACTGGGCCTTCGTATCGCGGCTGATGGAAGAGGAAGGCATCGCCTACTTCTTCGAGCACGAGGCCGACAAGCACGTGCTGGCCCTCGTCGACAAGGCCGCGTCGTACGTGGCCATCGCCGGCGAGAGCACCGTCAAGTTCCGCCCCACGCTCGGCGCCCTCAGCAAAGGGGAGCACATTCAGCGCTTCCACTACGCCGAGGAGATCCGCAGCGGCAAGATCACCATCCGCGACTACGACTTCAAGAAGCCGAGCCTCAAGCTCGAGAGCACGAGCAAGAACGAGGGCTCGCTCTTCGCCGATCTCGAGATCTACGATCACCCCGGCGACTACGTGATCCCCGCCGTGGGCGACGCGCTCTCGGCGCTGCGCCTCGAAGAGCGCAGCTCGCTCCGCAAGCAGGGCGAGGGCGAGAGCGCCTGCGAGCGGCTGATCCCCGGCTTCACCTTCACACTGAGCGAGCACGCCCGCGAGGCCCTCAATCGCGAGTACCTGATCACGCGGATCGAGCACCAGGGCGCCGAGCCGACGATGGCCGAGGCCGGTGTCGAGACGCCGCGCTACGAGAACCGCTTCGAGGTCATCCCGTCCGACGTGCCCTTCCGCCCCGCGCTCACAACGCCTCGACCGACGGTGAAGGGCGTGCAGAGCGCCGTCGTCGTCGGCCCGAGCGGCGAGGAGATCTACACCGACGAGCACGGCCGGGTGAAGGTCCAGTTCTTCTGGGATCGCCTCGGAAAGAAGGACGACAAGAGCTCGTGCTGGATCCGCGTGAGCCAGGTGTGGGCCGGCGAAGGCTGGGGCGCGATGCACATCCCGCGCATCAATCAAGAGGTCTTGGTCGACTTCTTCGAGGGCGATCCCGACCGGCCGATCATCGTCGGTCGCGTCTACCACGGCACCAACGTGCCTCCGTACGCGCTCCCCGCGAACAAGACGCGGAGCACCATCAAGTCGAATTCGACGCCCGGCGGCAATGGCTCGAACGAGCTGCGCTTCGAGGACAAAGCCGGGAGCGAAGAGATCTATCTCCACGGCCAGAAAGACTGGACGATCGCGATCGAGAACGACAAGAACCAGACCGTCGGCCACGACGAGACGCTGAGCGTCGGCAACGATCGCACGGCGGACGTCGGCCACGATCAGAAGGAGACCATCGGCAACGACGAGATCTTCGCCGTCACCCACGATCGCAAGAAATCGGTCGGCCACGACGAGGCGGAGTCGATTGGCCACGATCGCTCGATCGAGGTCGGCAACGATCACACCGAGTCGATCGGCAACAACCTCTCGCTCTCGGTCGCCAAGGCCAAGACGGAGGACGTCGGCGACGACAGCTCCGAGAGCGTCGGCAAGACTCGCTCGCTCAGCGCCGGGAAAGACTACGCGATCGACGTCACCGCCAACATGACGACCGCCGTCGGCTCCAACCAGACCAGCGACATCAAGCTCAACAAGACGCTCACCGTGGGCGAGAAGCTGACGATCACCGTCGGAGACGCCACCGTCACCATCGAGAAGAGCGGCGCCGTCACCATCTCTGGCAAGGACATCTCGGTCAAGGCGACAGGCGACGTGAAGGTCGAGGCCACGGGCAAGGTCTCGGTCAAGTCGTCCGGCGACGTGAACGTGGAGGCCTCGGGCAAGGTCCTTGTCAAGGGCTCCGGGCCGATGGAGCTCAACGCCTCGGGCGCCGTCAAGGTCAAGGGCGCCAGCGTCGGCATCAACTGACGTCACCGATGCTGGAGATCAAGAATCGTACGCCCTTCGCGGCGGCCCTGGTGCCGGGGCTCGATCGCGAGGGCCGGGACACGGTCACGGTGATCGTCAAAGGCACCTTCGATCTCGGCGCGCGCACCGCGCTCGCGCCCTCGGAGAAGCAAGCGCCGATCGTCCACGCCGAGACGTTCCACGGCGAGCCCGGCGCCTCCAGCATCAAGTACGAGGCCGACGCTTGCCCCGCGAAGAAGGGCACCGACGTGGTCCTGGTCGGTCACGCCTGCGCGCTCCGGCCCACGGCCTCGCTCGACGTCAGCCTCTCGGTGGGCCCGGTCCGCAAGATCGTCCGCGTCTCGGGAGATCGGGTGTGGTTCCGCTCGCTCGGCGGGCTCGCCATCTCCGATCCCATCCCGTTCACGAGGATGCCTCTCGTCTACGAGCGCGCTTTCGGCGGCGGCGATCTCGCGATCCTGGACGAGGCCGCGCGGCCCCGCGATCCGCGGAACCCCCTCGGCGTGGGCTTCACCAGCGCGGTCGAGCCCGAGCAGATCGAGGGCGTCCGCCTGCCCAACCTCGAAGATCCCGGGAGCCGGATCGCCGCGCCGACCGACCGCCCACCCGTCGCGGGGTTCGGCGTCATCGGCCGCGACTGGCTACCTCGTCGGGCCTTTGCCGGCACCTACGACGACGCCTGGCAGGCCGACCGATTTCCGTTCTTGCCAGCCGACTTCGACGATCGCTTCTTCAACGGCGCTCACCCGGCGCTGGTCTCGGCGCGCCCCTTCAAGGGCGGTGAGGCCGTCCACGTCACCAATGTCACCGAGGCGGGCGAGCTCGGGTTTCGTTTGCCGTCGGCGCCTCCCGGCGTCGCGCTCTCGATCCGGCGCGTCGTCACCGATCCCGTCCCGGCGCTGGACACCGTGCTGATCGAGCCGGATCTCCGGCGTGTCGTCCTCACCTGGCGAGTGACGGTGCCTTGCCCGCGGCTCTTCCTCTACATCGACCACGTGCGGATCAGCGAAAAGAGGGCGGCGTGATGGCGCCTTTTCGACCTCTGGCCATCACCGCGGCGGCGGCGCGCACCGCGGTCGGAGGAGGCCTGTCGCAGACGGCGGCCTCGATCCGCGCCGGACTCGCGCGCTTCGGCGCACACCCCACCTACGAGGCGCGGTGTCGTGATCCCGAGTGGGAAGAGCGGGAGCCGTTGATCGTCGCCGCTGCCCCCGGCGTCGATCCTGCTCTCCACGGCGCCGAGCGGCTCCACGCCCTCTTGATCCCCGTGGTCACGGATCTCGTCGCGGCGGCCGGTCTCCAGCGGCGTGATTTCGCGCAGTGCGCGCTCCTGCTCGCGCTCCCGGCCCCGGACGAAGCGGTGGTGTCGTGGCGCCTCGCCGAGACGTTCGCCGCCGAGCTCTCGCGCCGCACCGGCCTCGGGTTCAAGGCCACGCGACAGAGCCTCTCCGGCCACGCGGCCGGCGTCGAGCTGCTGGCCGAAGCCAGCGCGCTCCTGGCCTCGGGAGAGGTGCAGTCGTGCGTCGTCGCCGGCGTCGACTCCTATCTGAGCGCCGATCGAATGGCGGCCCTCGACGAGGGCTATCGGCTCAAGAGCCCGCGCAACGTCGACGGCTTCTGCCCGGGCGAGGCGGCCGCCGCGGTGCTCGTGGAAGGCCCGCGATCCCGGCGCGGAGCCCGAGCGACCATCCCCGCGATCGGCCTCGGCGTCGAGCCCGAGCCGATGCGATCCGACAAGGTGAGCACCGGCAGAGGCCTGGTCGAGGCGCTCCGCGGCGCGCTCCCGCCCGACAGAGCCCCTGATTTCCTGCTCTGCGATCTCGACGGCGAGAGCTATCGTGCCTTCGAGTGGGGCGTCGCGCAGGCGCGGCTCGGCGCCCGCCTCGAAGGGCTGGGGCGCGCGGTGATGCCGGCGCGGAGCATCGGTGACGTCGGCGCGGCGACAGGCCCTCTCCTGCTCGCCACCGCCGTCGAGGCCTTCGCGCGCGGCTGGGCGCCGGGCGAAGAGGCCCTGATCTTCACGGCGTCCGAGGGGCCTTTGCGCGGCGCCGCCCGCGTCGTCGCCCCCGCGAGGAGCGAGCGCGCATGAACACCCCGAGGAGGACTCCATGGCTGCGACGGTGAACGTCAACTTCCGCACGGTCGTCCACGCCGCGAGCAACGGTGTGGCGACGGCGTTTCCCGACGTGTGCAAGACCCCGGCGCCGCCGGCCCCGCCCGTCCCGATCCCCTATCCCAACGTGGCGATGTCGGCCGACACCGCGCAGGGCAGCTCGGACGTGAAGTGCGACGGTAACCCGATCATGCTTCAAGGCTCGAGCTTCAAGATGAGCACCGGCGACGAGGCCGGCGTCGCGGGCGGCGTCGTCAGCGGGCAAATCAAGGCCAAGGCCGAGTTCGTCAATTTCTCGTTCGACGTGATGGTCGAGGGCAAGCCCGTCCCCCGCCTCGGCGACATGATGGTGCAGAACAAGGGTGGAGCGCCCAACACTCCTCCGATGCCCGAGGTCCAGCCGCCCGCCGTCGTGGTGGTCTTGCCGGGAATGCCCGGCTCCGACGAGCCCGCCGCGCAGGACGAGGATATCAAGCTCGAGAGCCTCGCCGAGGCGGAGCGCTAGGAGAGGGGCCATGGCGGACATCAAGCAATACGTCAACCTCGATCCGACGAAGTCCGGGCAGCTCGACGGGCTCGACGAGGCGCGCGCCGGCAAGACGGTGCTCCTCGCCGCTACGGTGAGCCCGAAGAAGCCGGGTATCCCCATCGCCTTCGAGATCACCCATGGAGCGCAGAACCTCGCTCGCCCCGGCCACACCGAGCGTCGCATCGCCACGACGATGGACGACGGCAAGGCCGCGCTCTCCTACGAGCTGAGCGAGCACGGAGGCGACGAGTTCACCGTCAAGGCCACGCTCGCGCTGGGGCCGAAGAACGGACCGGCCCTCAGCTCCGACAAGTACATCGTCTGGAGGCGCCTTTATTACCAGATGAGCCGCTTCAAGGCCGGGACGCCGGGGAAGGGCCAGCCCGACGGCTCGGTCCCCGAGGTCGCCGCGTACGACATCTCCCCGGTCGAGGCCGAGCTCGCCGCGCGCCAGCACAACATCGAGCTGGTCGACAAGACCTCGACGGCGCTCATCACCCGTTATGCCAACGTGATGACCCACGACGACAGCTCGAAGGCCTACAAGAAGAGCGGCAAGGACAGCTACGACAAGGCCCTGGAGCCCGTGGCGGTCCGCGTGGTCGTCGTCAATCAGCTCGCCACCGCCGCCACCGACAAGATCACCAAGCTCAACATTCCCAACAACGCCTCGGTGCCGCTGACGTTCCCGGTCAAGCTCTGGGACGATCCGAGTCAAGACAAGGACACCGACTGGCTCGTCGCGGGGGAATGGCGCTTTTTCGTGGGCGACGCCAGCTGGAAGCCCATCCCCACAACCTGGATCACCAGGACCGGGCCGACCACGGCCTCGATCGATCTCGACGGGGCCGAGCTCGGCGCCGGCGGGATGTGGTGGTGGCGCAAGGAGGTCGATCGCACGAAATCGATCGACGTGCGCGTCACCTACCGCCATGCCTCGGGCTCCACCAACGGATCGAGCTGGTACAACGCCATCTGGCTGGCCTCGGCCGTCATGCACGAGGGCGCGCGCACTGCCGACGCCATGAAGCAGACAGCCATCCACGAGATTGGCCACTTCATCAGCATGGTCCCCACCACCCAGACGACGCATTACAGCGAGCACGGGCACAAGGGAGGGCACTGCACCCAGGGCCTCTCCGACCCTGACAAGGCCCGGGCCAGCTACTCCGGCCTCGCCGGCACGTGCATCATGTTCGGCGAGAGCGCTCCGTCGCGCCTCCCCGAGTTCTGCGCGATCTGCGACCCTTCGGTCCGCAAGAGCTCGGTCCAGCGCGCCGGCATGCCGAAGGACTGGTGAAGTGATGCGCTCGCCCACGACAAGGAGCCACTCATGGCGATGACGCCGTCGCGCTTCGAACGCGTCCGCTGGAACACTTTCGAGGAGAACGCCTGTTCGCCGCCCATGGCCGAGTCCGCGCGCGGCCTCGCCCTCGCCGCGCCGACGCGGGTGACCGCGGGGCCCGACGCCATGCTCCCGATCGCCGGCGTTTACCAGGTGGGCGCGCGGTTCCTCAACCGCTTCCACTCCCTGCGCAACGAGATCACCGTGGTCGCGGTCGATGCGGCGACCCACGCGCCCTGCTCGACCAACCTGCTGGAAGAGGGCTTCGACGCCGCGCCCTCGGGCTTCGATCCAGCCGATCCCGATCTCGACAACATCCTCGTCACCGGCTACTTCAACCTCGATCTCTACCACTGGATGGATGGTTTGCCGCGCGCGCCCGCGCGCTATCACGTCTTCGCCACGGTGGGTGACATCGTCTCCAACGTGGTCACGATCGAGGTCAGCGCGTCATGAGCGGCCCCCTCGTCGACTTCGTCGCCGGGCCTGGCACCCCCGCCGTCGACCTCAATTTCCTGGGGATCGCCCTCCAGATCGAGGCTCGCTCGTCGCACGGCGATCTCACCGCTCTCCGCCTCCATGGCGTCTATCGCGTGTCGATCGACGACGCCCGCGCCATCGGCTCGATCCCGCTGCAAAGAGCCCTGGTGGTCACGGTGACGTCCGGCCTCTTCCACCGCGCGTGGCGCCTCGTCGGACAGACCATCACGTTCGCGGACGACGAAGAGGGGGGCGGCGGCGTGGTGCGCGGCTACTTCAACGCCGATCTGCTGCCGTACTTCAAGGTGGCCGCGTACGGGACGGGCCATGTGCTGGTCTCGCTCGGGCCGCTGGTCTCGAACGTGGCCTCGTTCACCGCGACGACGTGACCCGCGCTCGCACCTCGGTCAGCGGGCGTCCGGGCTGCCGCAGCGAGAGCTCGATAGCGGCCCCGGCGCGGCGCCGCTGGTGAGCGCGGGCGACGTCGTCATCCAGCGTTGACGGCGTCAACGGCGCGCCGCCCAGGTAGCGCGATCCGCGGCGAAAGCCGCCCTCGCGCGCGCTCCACCAAGCGCGCAGCGCGGCAGGCGCGGGCCAGGGGATCGCTCCGTCAGGATCCATGGCCACACTGGTATCCGCGGGATCCTCGCTCGGGCCGGCGCGGAACCCCTCGGGCGCGCGCCCGGCCAGGGCGCCTTCGATCGTCGCGCCGGTGATCGTCGCAAAGGCCTCTCCGGCGACGCGCGCGAGAGCGGGAGTGTCCATCGCCGCGAGCAGCCAGGGCACCAGCCCGGGATCGCCGAGCGCCGCCGCCCCGGCGATGGCCGCGCGCGCGTGATCGGCCGCGGCGCCGAGCCCCTCGAGGCGCGCCCGGGCCTCGCGGACGTCGAGCTTTCGCATCACCAGCGCACAGGCCTGCTCCGCAAACGGCCCTCCGGCGTCGGCGATCGACCACAGCACCGGCACTGCCGCCTCGACGCCGAGCAGCGCCGCCGACCACGCCGCCCGGAAGCGTCGCTCGTCGCCCTCGACGATCGCGAGCTCGGCGCGCACCGCGTCCGCGAGATCGAGGCAACCGAGCTCGCCCACGGCGCGGAGCGCGCGCGACTTCAGCGCCGCGTCCTCGTCGAAGAGCGCGTACGTCAGCGCCTCGCCCGGGTGCTCGCGGTGGGCCGCGCAGGCGGCGATCCCGATCCGTCGATGCCGACCGGGGGCGCTCTGCGCGAGGAGCGGCGCGACGATCGATCGCACCTGCGCGAACGGCACCCACGCGAGGCCGGCGACGAGCCCGCGCGCCGCGCCGCGCGACGCTTCGGCGAGCGCGAGGACGGGCGCGAACGCCGCCGCGTCGCCGCGCTCGGCGGCGAGCACCGCCAGCGTGAAGGCGGTGCCGGGCTCGTCCTCGTCGAGGGCCGCCGCGGCGATCGCCAGCCCTTCGTCCGCGGCGACGCGCACGCCGTCGAGGTGCGCCTCGATGCGCTCGTCGAGGTCGCGCAGCCGCGCGCCGTCGTAGTGCGGCGCCGTCGCCGCGGCGTCGCGGATGCTGAACAAGAAGGCCGCCTCGGCGGCGTGCTCCTCGACGATCTCGGCGATGATCGTGGTCCCCACCGCGAGAATGTAGGCCGAGCCAAGGTCGTGCTACAAGCGCCGCATGGTCATCGAGACCTTTCCTGCGGGGCCGCTCGGCTGCAACTGCTCGATCCTCGTCGATCCGGCGAGCAAGTCGGCGATCGTGATCGATCCGGGCGGCGACTTCGATCTGATCCGCCGCAAGCTCGAGGCCGCCGAGGCCCGGGTCACCGCGATCATCCACACGCACACGCACATCGATCACGTCGGCGCCACGGCCGAGGTCCAGAGCTGGTCCGGCGCCCCCGCGCGGATCCACGAGGACGATCGCTTCCTCTACGAGATGCTCCCCGTGCAGGCCGCGCTGCTCGGCATCCCGCTGCCCGCGATCTGCGATCTCGACGGCGATCTCGCCGACGGCGCGGCGATCACCGCGGGCGCGATCGATCTCGGCGTGCTCCACACCCCCGGCCACACGCCGGGCAGCGTGTGCTTCCTCGTGAAGTCGGCCGCCGGCTCCGTGCTCTTCAGCGGCGACACGCTCTTCCGCCGCGGCATCGGCCGCACCGATCTCTGGGGCGGCGATCCGCGGGCGATCAAGCGCTCGCTCAAGGGGAAGCTCCTCGCCCTCGACGACGCGACGCGGGTCGTCGCGGGCCACGGCCCCGGCACGACGATCGGCGAAGAGCGCCGCGCCAACCCGTTCCTCCGCAACGGCTGATCGCCCCTCGATCTTTTTCCGAAACCGGACTGGACGGTCCGCGTAAGGCCGGCGAGCCGAGCGCGCGGTGGTCGTGCGTCTGGCGGCGGGCACGTCGTGCTCTCCGATCCCTCGATCCCTCGTGGACTGGCCATCGCCGGTTCGAGGGTGGGATCCGCCCTTTTTTCCGGGACAGGTATATCCATGAAGGCAATGAGCTGGTTTGGTTGCGCGGCTATCTTGAGCATGATCCCCGCGGGCCTCGTCGGGTGCGGCAGCGACACGACCACGAGCAGCACGTCGACGGGCGCGGGCGGCAGCGCCAGCACGTCGACGGGCGCGGGCGGCGCCGCGAGCACCGGCGCCACCACGAGCGGCAGCTCGACGAGCACCGGCGGCGCGATGCTCACGAGCGACGCGCAGACGCCCCCGCAGGGCGGCGTCGACGTGATGAAGACCTGGCTCGCCACCGGCGACTACAAGAAGTGGCACTGCCAGGCGGCCGAGCACGCCTCCAAGGACCCTTCGCCCCACGGCGTGAACCGCATCTGCTCCAACGACAAGCTCGCCGGCGCCGGCGCGACTGGCGCCTTCCCGGTCGGCGCGGCGGGCGTGAAAGAGCTCTGGGACACGATGGGCGGGAAGGTCATCGGCTACGCGGTCTACGTGAAGACCGAGGCCGACAGCGCCGGCGGCGCGAACTGGTACTGGTACGAAGACAACCCGACGATCCCGGCGCCCACCGGCCCGATCGTCGCCGACGGCTTCGGCACCTCGGGCCAGGCCTTGAGCATCTGCGTGAACTGCCACATCAAGGCGGGCACCACGTTCGCGGCGACGGCGCGCGATTTCGTGTTCACTCAGGTCCCGTGATCAGCTGATCACTTGAAGGCGAGCCCGTCCGCGCGGGCCGCCTCGGCGCTCTCGAGCTGCACTGTCCGCTCGCGCTCCAGGAACTCGCGCACCGCCCGGTCGAGGCCGGGGTGCGCGAGGTGATGGGCGCTGTGGGTTATCGTCGGCTCGAAGCCGCGCACCATCTTGTGGCGACCGCCGGCGCCGGGCTCGAAGCGCTCGAGCCCGCGCGCGATGCAGTCGTCGATCGAGTGATAGAAGCACACGTTGAAGTGGAGGAAGGGCCGGTCCTCGAAGGCGCCCCAGTAGCGCCCGTAAAGGGTCTTCGTGCCCCCGATGTTGAAGGCCCCGCCGAGGAGCTTGTCGCCCTCGCGCGCGAGCACGACCTCGATCTTGCCCGGCAGCCGCGCGGCGATCTCCTCGAAGAAGGCGCGGTTGAGGTAGTGGCGGCCCCACGAGAACTTGTCGACGGTCGCGGCGTAGAAGTCGTAGACGTTGTCGACGAGGGCAGGGGACAGGCGATCTCGAACGGTGGTGATCGTGATGCCCTGTTTATCCATCTCCTTGCGCTCGCGGCGGATCTGGTTGCGCCGCTTGGACGAGAAGCGAGAGAGGTAGTCCTCGAAGGTGGCATATCCCTCGTTCTTCCACTGGAACTGGATACCGTAGCGCTGGCAGAAGCCCGCGTCGGCGAGGAGGTTCGACTCCACCTCGGTCGGGAAGAGCACGTGCGCGCTGGAGAGCCGCTCGCCGGCGACGATGCGGCGCAGCGCCTCGGCCAGGATGGGCATCAGGCGCGGCCGATCGGCCGGGTTCTTCACCAGCAAGCGCGACGCGCTCGCGGGCGTGAAGGGCACGGCGACGACGAGCTTCGGGTAGTACTCGATGCCCGCGCGCGCGGCGGCGCCGGCCCAGCCGTGATCGAAGACGAACTCGCCGTCGCTGTTGCCCTTGAGGTACGCGGGCGCCGCGCCGATGAGCTGGTCGTCTTCCCAGATGGTGAGGTGGTGCGGCAACCACCCCGCGTCTTCGCCCACGCAGCCCGTCTTTTCGAGCGTATCGAGGAAGGCCCACGAGAGGAACGGCGCGTCGGCGACGCCGTCGAGAGCGTCCCATGTCGCCTCCGGGATCAGATCAATCGACGGGTGGAGGCGGATCTCGATCGTCATCGTGGGCCGAGGGATAGCTCAGGTCGGGCCGCGCTGCCCGCGGGTGTTCTGCTAGCGTGGCGACGATGGCCTCTCTTGCGGGCACCGGCCGGCGGGTTCCGGCGGCCTCGCTCTTCGTGTTGCTGGCGTCGGTCTCGGGCTGTCAGCTCGTCTTCGGCCTCGACGACTACGGCCCGCGGCCCGCGGGGCAAGGCGGCGCCGGCGGCGGCACGAGCGCCTCGAGCGGCGGCGCGGGCCCGGGCGGCGCCACGGCGAGCGTCAGCGTCAGCGCCGGCCAGAGCTCGGCGAGCGGCGCGGGCGGCTCGGGAGGCGCCGCTCCCTGCGCGCCGCTCGCGCCCGAGAAGATCACGGCCGGCGCCCCCGGCTTCTGCGGCGTTCGCCGGCTCGCGGCCTTCAGCGATCCCGTCGGCCGCGAGCTCGCGCCGGGCGCGTATTGCCAGGGTCAAGCGTGCTTCGTCTACTTCGAGCGCCGCCAGACCGGCGTGCCCGACGCGCTGATGTGCGGCTACTGCGCCGACCTCGGCCAGCAGAGCCGCGCCCTTCACCGACATCACGATCGTCCCGCAGCTCTCAGCGCGCCCTTCGAGCTCGCCGACGGTCGCCTGCTCTTCGTCTCGGATCGCAGCGGCGTGAGCAAGATCTGGATCGCCGACGCCGTCGCCGGGACGGTGACGCGCGCCACGGCAGAGCCCGCCGCGGTCGTCGAGGGGACGCCCTTCGTCGACGCCCAGAACGTGCTCTGGTTCGCGTGGGGCGGAGGCGACGCCGCGGGGGTGATCGCCACGGCCCCGCCGAGCGGCGCGACCTGGGGCAAGGCGGTCGAGGTCGCGGGCCGCGGGCATGTCGTGGGCGCGCGCGACGAGGCCCCGCGGCTCCTGCCGGACGGCCTGACGCTGGTCTTCGCCTCGACGCGATCGGGAGGCTTTTTCCCGGGTGTATCGACGATCTGGGCGGCGACGCGACCGAGCGCGAGCAGCGCCTCGTGGGCAGCGTTTCCGTTCCCGGAGCTCGGCGGCGTCAGCGGCGTGAGCGGGCCCTCGATCGCCGCCGACGGGTGCTCGATCGCCGCGGCCGCGACGAGCCGCGGCTCCTCGTTCCGGCGCGATATCGTCGGATCGAATCGCATTTTGCCTTGAAATCGCGGCGATAAATCCGAACACCTGGGTTCGGAGGGCGGCGTGACCGGGCCGGGTGCGCCCCCGCGCGGCACCATTTTCCGTGAGCGTACCGTGGTGGCCGGGACTATGAATTTCCGACTAGGATCATGAGCGAACGAGCGGAGCCGAGCGGAGCGGTCGCGCGAGATCGCCACGAGGCGCTCTCTCGGCGGTACGAGCTTCTCCATCAATACGCCCGCGATATCGTGCTCTTCCTCGATCGCGACGGCGTCGTGCTCGACGCCAACCACGCGGCCATCGGCGCCTACGGCTACGCGTACATGGAGCTCGTCGGGATGAACATCCGGCAGCTCCGCGGCCAGGAGACCCGGACGCTCGTCGATCATCAGCTCGAGGACGCGTTCAACGCCCACGTGCTCTTCGAGACGATCCACCGCCGCAAGGACGGCACGACGTTCCCGGTCGAGGTCGGCGCGCGCAGCGCCGACATCGGCGGCGAGCGGGTGATCCTCAGCATGATCCGCGATCTGTCGGAGCGATCCGAGCTCCAGGCCAACCTGCTCCAGGCCGACCGCATGGCCGCCGTCGGGACGCTCGCGGCCGGCGTCGCCCACGAGATCAACAACCCGCTCGCCTACGCCATCGCCAACCTCGACGTGCTCGCGCGCCGCCTGCCCGGCACGATCGAGCGCGTGCGCGCGTCGGCGCTCGACGTCGGCCCGATCGAGTCGCCGGCCCTCGAGAAGATCGCCGGCGAGCTCGTCGAGGCCGCCGAGATGCTCGCCGTGGCCCGGGAGGGCGTCGATCGCGTTCGCTCGATCGTCCGCGATTTGAAGACGTTTTCGCGCGCCGACGACGTCGCGCTCGGCCCCGTCGATCTCCACGAGGTGCTCGACTCGTCGATCGGCATCGCCCTCAACGAGATCCGCCACCGCGCCGTCCTCACGCGCGACTACGGCGTCGTGCCGCTCGTGGAGACCAACGAGTCGCGCCTCGGTCAGGTATTCCTCAACCTGCTGGTGAACGCGGCGCAGGCCATCCCCGAGGGGCGCGCCGAGGCTCACACCATCCGCGTGCGCACCTCGACGGACGAGCGCGGCCGCGCGGTGATCGAGGTCGCCGACGACGGCGTGGGCATCCCCAAGCACCTGCTCGGCAAGGTCTTCGATCCGTTCATGACCACCAAGCCGGTGGGCGAGGGCACGGGCCTCGGCCTCTTCGTTTCCAGGTCGATCGTCAAGGCCGCGGGCGGCGAGATCACCGTCGAGAGCGAGCTCGGCAAGGGCACGCGCGTGCGCCTCGTCCTGCCCGCCGCGCCGGCGCGCGCGAAGCTCGACAGCGCCCCTCCGTCGAGCGGCTTCACGGCGGCGCCGCGCGCCCGGATCCTCGTCGTCGACGACGAGCCCGCGCTCGGCCCGGCGGTGCGCGGCCTCTTCGCGGGCGAGCACGACGTCGTCGTCGCCGTCAGCGGCCGCGAGGCCCTCGCGCGCCTCGTCGACGATCCCGATTTCGACGTGATCCTCTGCGATCTGATGATGCCCGACCTCACCGGGATGGATCTCTTCGAGGAGCTCCGGGCCATCCGCCCCGAGCTCGCCGAGCACTTCGTCTTCATGACCGGAGGAGCCTTGACGGGCCGCGTGGAGGAGTTCTTCCGCAAGTACCCCAACCGCTGCATCCAGAAGCCCTTCGACCTCGCCGAGCTGCGCAGCCTGGTGCGCCCGAGGGGCCGACGCACCTCGCGATCGACCGAATAACCTGCACCTCCGTCGAGCGATCGCGATCGCGATCCGGTGCCCTCGGGCTACACTGCGCGCCCATGCCCGACCCCTCTTCGCCCTCCACGGATCTCGGCGATCGCTTCCCGAAGAGCGCCGACGAGATGAGCCGCCTCCGCGCCGCCGGCGTCGCGGCCGCGCGCGATCTCGGCGCCTTCATCGACGCCTCGCCCACGCCCTTCCACGCCGTCCGCGAGGCCGCTCGCCGCCTCGAGCTCGCCGGCTTCCGCGAGCTCTTCGAGACCGATCCGTGGCAGATCGCGCCGCGCGACAGGCGCTATGTCATCCGCGGCGGCTCGACGCTCCTCGCGTTCATCGTCGGCGACGAGTCGCCCGCGACGGGCGGCTTCCGCATGATCGGCGCGCACACCGACTCGCCCAACCTCCGCGTGAAGCCCAACGCCGACGTCTCGGTGCGCGGCTACCAGCAGCTCGGCGTCGAGGTCTACGGCGGGGTGCTCTTCTCCACGTGGCTCGATCGCGATCTCTCGCTCGCCGGCCGCGTTCTCCTCGAAAAGCCGGGCGGCGGCGTCGAGTCGCGCCTCGTCGATCTCGAGCGCGCCGTGGCCCGCGTGCCCAGCCTGGCCATCCACCTCAACCGCAGCGTCAACACCGAGGGCCTGGTCCTCAACGCGCAGAAGCACCTCGTCCCGATCGTCGGCCTCGGCAAGGAAGCGGCCCTCTCCGGCGCGCTCGCTCGCGCGCTCGACGTGCGCCCCGAGGCCGTCCTCAGCTACGATCTCGCCCTCTACAACGTGGAAAAATCCGCGATTTCCGGCCTGAATGACGAGTTTTTGCACGCCGCCCGCCTCGACAACCTCGGGAGCTCGCACGGCGCGCTCTCGGCCCTCACGGCGGCGGCGTCGTCGAGCGCGACCACGCGCTTGATCGTTCTCTACGACCACGAAGAGTGCGGCAGCAAGAGCGCGGTCGGCGCCGCGGGGACGTTCCTCCGCGACGCGATCGGGCGCATCCTCGACGCCCACCCCGATCGCCAGCCGCAAGCGATGGGACGTGCCATGGCGCGCTCGCTGATGGTGTCGGCCGACATGGCCCACGCCGTCCACCCCAACTACGGTGATCAACACGAGCAGATGCACCAGCCGATGCTCAATCGAGGCCTGGTGATCAAGTCGAACTCCAATCAATCCTACGCGACCGACGGGGCCACCGCCGCAGCCTTCACCCGCCTCTGCGCCGACGCGGGGTATCAGGCGCAGCGCTTCGTCACGCGCAGCGATCTGCCCTGCGGCAGCACGATCGGGCCGATCACCGCGGCCGAGCTCGGCGTCGCCACCGTCGATGTCGGCGCCCCGATGCTGAGCATGCACTCGTGCCGTGAGCTCTGCGGGACGCTCGATGTTCACCTGGCCATCGAGACCTTCAAGCGCGCTCTCGGGTGACGCCGCGACTGGCGCCCTCGCCGCTCAGATCTTCGGCAGCAAGCTCTCCGCCCAGTCGAGCCGGTCCTTGAAATCGGCCTGGGTGCGATCGGGCGGGAAGCCGTGCGCCGCGCGGGCCTCGGCGTCGTCGTATTTCAGCGACGTCTTGTAGAGCTCGAAGCGCCCGTCGGCGGCGAGGGGCGCGCACCTCTCGCGCAGCGCGCGCATCTCCGCGGCCGCCATCGGCTTGAATCCTCGCGCGATCCGCAGGTTCTGCCGGAGCACCTCGACGTTCGGCATCCCGCAGATCGTCGTCGTCACCGGCAGGCTCATCGCGTAGCGAATGGCCTCCTCCGCGGTGACGATCCCGCGATGAACGGCCTCGCCCTGGCCGCCGAGGCTCTTCATCCCGAGCGCGCCGATCCCGCGCCGCCCGAGCTCGGGGAGCACCGCTTGCTCGAAGCTGCGGAACGTCGCGTCGAAGACCCCGAGCGGCATCTGGCACGCGTCGAAGGCATACCCGCGCTCGATCATCGCCAGGTGAATCGAAGGGTCCTTGTGGCCGGTGAACCCCACGAAGCGCGTCTTGCCCTGCTGAAGGGCCGTGTCGAGCGCGGTGACGGCGCCGTCGTCGGCGAAATAGCGCGCGGGCTCGTCGTCGTAGACACACTCGTGGATCTGCCAGAGATCGACGTGGTCCGTCTGCAGCCGGGTCAGGGGCTGCTCGAGCTGCTCCAGCGCCGTCTTCCGGCCGCGCCCGTGGGTGCACACCTTGGTCATCACGAAGGCCTGCTCGCGCCGTCCGCGGAGCGCGCGGCCCACCCACTCTTCGCTCCGCCCGTCGTGGTATTCCCAGCAGTTGTCGAGGAAATCGAGGCCCTCATCGAGCGCCGCGTGGACGATGCGCGCGCAGGCGTCGGCGCTCCCCGCCGCGCCGAGGTGGAACCCCCCGAGCGCCAGGCACGAGACCTCGATACCGGTGTTGCCGAACGGCCTGCGGGGGATCCCTGCGCCTCCGCGCGCCTGCGGCTTCGCGCTGGACATGAGTCGACGCCTCCCTCGGCTTCACTGGCGTGGCGGCCCACGTCTCACCAGGCGGTGAGCAGGAGTGATGGGTCGGGGATCGCCTCGTGTGACGCTCCGGTGTGGCCACGCGCCCGACCACGGCGAAACTCTGGTAGGTCACGTCAGCATGGACGCGATCCTCCACGGCCCGCTCCGCAAAGACCTCCTCGTCCTCGACGGCCTCGGCGTGTTCCTGGCAGTAGCGCTGATCCTCGCGCTGCGCGCCACGCTCGCGCCCGCAGCGCAGGCGCGCACGCGCACCCCGAGCCTGCTGCTCGTGCTGCACCTGATCACGTTCGGCCTGGCGCAGGCGCTCCCCGAGGGCCTCGCGCCGAGCCGCCTCTTCGCGCCGCTGGCGCTGCTCTTCCTGCTCGGATCGCTGGGGCGCAGCGCCGTCGTCCTCGGCATCGACGTCTTCCTCGGTCGGCGCATGGGGCGGCCGCTGCCGCGGATCATCCGCGACATCCTCCAGGGGCTCGTGGTCGTCGGCATCGGCCTCGCGGTGCTCAACAACGCCGGCGTCGAGCCGGGCTCCCTCCTGACCACCTCGGCGCTGCTCACCGCCGTCGTCGGCCTCTCGCTCCAGGACACGCTCGGCAACGTCTTCGCGGGCCTGGCGATCCAGATCCAGCAGCCCTTCGACGTCGGCGACTGGATCCAGTACGACGGCGATCCCAAGAACACCGGCCGCGTCATCGAGATCAACTGGCGCGCGACCAAGGTCGTCACCCTCGACGAGGTCGAGATAATCGTCCCCAATGGCAGCATCGCCAAGGCGCCGATCCGCAACTTCACCAAGCCGACGACCACCTCGCGCCGCTCGGTCTTCTTCCAGGCGCCGCACGACGCCCCGCCCGACGAGATCCACCGCGCGGTCCTCGCGGTCATCACCGGCGCTCCCGGCGTGCTCGCCGAGCCGCTGCCGACGATCTTGACCAATCAGTTCACCGACAACGGCATCGAGTACTGGGTCCGCTTCTACACCGATCAATTCCAGCGCCGCGATCTCGTCGACGGCGGCGTCCGCGATCGGATCTGGCACGCTCTCCGTCGCCTCGGCGTCGAGATGCCTTTCCCCCAGCGCAACGTCCACCTCCACGCCGTCACCGACGAGCGAGAGGCGCGCGCGAAGGAGGGGCAGATCGCCAAGCGCAAGCGCGTCCTCGACGGCACCGAGTTTTTCAAGATCCTCTCGGTCGCCGAGCGCTCCCAGCTCGCCGCGGCGACGTTCTCGCGGCGGTACGCGGCCGGCGAGGTGATCATGGGGCAGGGCGACGACAGCCGCGAGCTCTACGTGATCGAGCGCGGCGAGGTGGTGATCCTCCTGGCGCGCCCGGGCGACGAGAGCGCGATCGCCGTGGCGCGCCTCGGCCCGGGATCGCTGATCGGCGAGATGGCGCTGGTCACCGGCGACAAGCGTCAAGCCACGGTGCGCGCCGCCACCGCGTGCGAGCTCGTTGAGGTCGGCCCCGACGCCATGCACGAGGCCCTCGAGCGCTCACCCGATCTCGCCGAGCGCCTCAGCGCCGTGCTCGTCGAGCGCCAGGCGACGCTCGATCTCCACGCGCTCGAGCCCCTCGCCCCGAAGGAAGTAGAGGAGCGCAAGAGCGAGTTCCTCGGCAAGATCAAGCGGCTCTTTTCCCTCTGATCGCCTCGCCTTCAGCGACGCTTCGCGAAGATCAGGAGGTGCTGCCAGGGCAGGAACTCTTGCCGCTCCGCCAGCGCGAACCCCGCTGCCTCCAGCTCGCGGATGGCCTGCTCTGCCGTCATCTTGTGCTCCGGCTTGATTGGCACGCTCGGATCCTCGCCGCGGAACTCCACGAGCACCAGCCGTCCATCGGGCTTCAAGGCCTCCTTCAGCGCCGCGAGGAAGCGCTCGGGCTGCGCGAGCTCGTGATAGACGTCCACCATCAACGCCACGTCGATCGCCGCCGCGGGCAGCCCGGTCGCGGTGTCGCCCGAGAGCACGGGGACGACGTTGACGACGCCGCGCTTCGCGCTCTCCTCGCGCAGCATCGTCAGCATCTCGGGCTGCACGTCGGTCGCGTACACGCGGCCCGACGGGCCGACGAGCGTCGCTATCCTGAGCGCGTGGTAGCCGACGCCCGCGCCGATGTCGGCGACGCTCATCCCCGGCGTCAGGTGGAGCGCCGCGAGCATCCGGTCGGGCTGCTCCTCGGCGATGCGCTCCGGCCGGGTCAGCCAGTCGGCGCCGCGGTAGCTCATCGTCTCGGCCGGCGTTCGCCCGCGCTCGCGGGGAGCCGGCGTCGAGGCGGCGATCGTCGGCGTCGCGCTCGCCGTCGACGCCGAGGGCGGCGGGGGACGGGAGCACGCGCCGGCGGCGAGCACGAGCGCGAGAAGGGCGGGGCGGACGCTGCGGTGACGGACGATCATCGGGGTCGCGCGAGGATAGCCGGCCCGGCGGCGATGGCCATCGCCGTGGCTTCTATCTTGACTGATCGGTCCAGATATCTACAGTGCCTCGCGTGGCGCGCACCCGGGAGTTCGATCGTGACGAGGCCCTCGACCGGGCCATGCACGTCTTCTGGGACCAGGGTTACGAGGCCACGACGCTCCCGGATCTGCTCGCGGCGATGGGCATCGCGCGGCAGAGCCTCTACGACACCTTCGGCGACAAGCACGCGCTCTTCCTCCACGCGCTCGCCCGCTACGACGCGGCCCGCGGCGCCGAGCTCCGCGCCTGCCTCGAGGGCGCGACCTCGGTGCGGCGCGCCTTCCGCGAGCTGTTCCTCTCCATCGTCGACGCCACGATCCCGGCGAAGCGCCGCGGCTGCATGGGCATCACCGCCGCGGTCGAGCTCGGCGCCCACGATCCTGCGGTCGCGAAGGCGAGCGCGCGGCGGCAGCGCGTGGTGGAGGCCGTGTTCTTTCGCGCGCTGGAGGCCGCGCGCGAGTCCGGCGAGATCCCGCGCGCGAAGGACACCCGCGCCCTCGCGCGCTTCCTCGTCGCGGCGCTCGCCGGCCTGCGCGTCTCGGCGGCGACGGCGCCCGATCCAGCCGCCCTGCATGACATCGTCGACATCACGCTCCAGGCGTTCGACTGACGCCCGCGCGCCCCCGTGCGCGCGATCCCCACCCGCGAAACCCCGAGGAGAGACCGCCATGCCTTCGCTGTTCGACCCGCTCCGAATCGGCGCCATCACCGCGCCCAACCGCATCTTCATGGCGCCGCTCACCCGCGCTCGCGCCACCCCCGATCACGTGCCGACCGCGCTCATGGTCGAGTATTACTCCCAGCGCGCGAGCGCCGGCCTCATCCTGAGCGAGGCCACCGGGATAAGCCCCCAGGGCCTCGGCTGGCCGTTCGCCCCGGGCCTGTGGAGCCCCGAGCAAGTCGCGGGCTGGAAGCCCGTCACCGCCGCCGTTCACGCCGCCGGCGGGCGGATCTTCGCGCAGCTCTGGCACATGGGTCGCCTCGTCCACCCGAGCTTCCCCGGTCGCGGTCAGCCCGTCTCCGCTTCGGCGACGACGGCCCCATTCAAGGCCCACACCTACGCGGGCAAACAGCCGTACACGGAGGCGCGCGCGCTCCGCCTAGACGAGCTGCCGGGCGTGATCGACGACTATCGAACGGCGGCGCGCCACGCGATCGAGGCGGGCTTCGACGGCGTGCAAGTCCACGCCGCGAACGGCTACCTGATCGATCAGTTCTTGCGCGACAAGACCAACCTGCGGACCGACGCTTACGGCGGCTCGATCGAGAACCGCACGCGCCTCCTCCGCGAGGTGACGCGGGCCGTGGCCGACACCGTCGGCGCCGATCGCACGGCGGTTCGTCTCTCGCCGAACGGCGAGAGCCAGGGCGTGAACGACAGCGATCCCGAGGCCCTCTTCCGCGCCGCTGCAGCGGCCCTTTCGGAGATCGGGATCGCCTTCCTCGAGCTGCGCGAGCCGGCCTTCGACGGCACCTTCGGCAAGGCCGAGCGCGCTCCGCTCGCGCCGTTGATCCGCGAGGCCTTCGCCGGCCCGCTGGTCCTCAACTCCGACTACGACGCCGCGCGCGCCGAGGCCGCCCTCGCCGCGGGTCTCGCCGACGCGGTGAGCTTCGGGCGCCCCTTCCTGGCGAACCCGGACCTGCCTCGCCGCCTCGCCGAGCACCTGCCGCTCACGAAAGACGACATGCGAACGTGGTACTCGCAGGGCCCCGAGGGCTACGTCGACTATCCGTTCGCGAGCCGCTGAGACGCCGACGCTATCTTGACTGCTCGGTCCGGATCGAGCAGCGCTCCCCGCGCGCCGTCGTCGCGGGGAGCGTGGGTGATCGCGCGCCCGCCACGAGGAGCGAAATCTGCCGCGTGATTGGATATTTCCAGCCGCGCTGTGCCAATTGCACGACACTGCCCTACGTTCAGTTGGCCAGGCTGGCCGTCGACCGGAAATGTCTTGTGGACCGCTCTCGGCATGGCGTAGCGTCGATTTGCCGGTGGCTCGCCCACCGTGCCTGCACATCGCCCCCGCGCCTCAGGGAGGTCCTCGCCATGTCCGAACGAGAACGCAGCTCGCGTCCGCCTGTTTCGCCACACGCGCGCGCGGCTCCAGGTCGTGCAACCGTCGAGATTGCCATCGACGACACTCTCGATCTCCAGGGCGACTGGGACGTGCCCTGGCCGCCCGCGCCACCCCGCGCTCCGACCCGAGCGCGGGTTAGCCCCACGCGCTCCGGGACGCTGCGCTGGGGCGACTTCGCCCGCGTCGCGGCGGAGCGGCCGTCGGCCGAAAGCCCCGTTCGCGGCGGAACGCTGAAGTGGGGTGAGCTGAGCGCCGCCGCCGCCCGCGCCGAACGGATGGCCAGCACCCGCAAGAGCCCGGTCCGCGGAGGCACGCTCAAGTGGGAAGATCTGATGGCGCAGCTCCCACCGGTGCTCGCGCCGTCGGGCCCGATCGCGCCCGCGCGACCGCCGTCGGTCTGCCCCGAGCCCGCCCCGTCCGCACGCGACTCGTTCGATGGCCTGAACCTCGACGAGACGCTCGCGCCGCTCCTCAGCGCAGGGCTCGTGCGCCGCGGCGGGCGCAACCTCGCGCGCAGGCGCGGCGTCGACGATCGCCGCGATCCCACCGAGCCTCCGCCGAGGATCGAAGTGTCCATCGTGCCACGCGATCTCGCGAGCGCGATCCAGGAGGCCCTGGCGGACGACGAAGAGGGTTGAGCCCGCGCCAACCCTCCCTTGCCATCAGGCCTTCTCCGTGGCCGGCGCAGCCTGTGAAAGCAGGGTGAAGCCGATCATCTTGTAGAGCAGGCGCGCTCCCACGTTGCCATTCCACTCCTCGCCGTCGGGGCCGGGCGCCACCTCGCACAGATCGAAGCCGACGATCGTCCGCCCGCTCTCCTGCACGTAGGCCACGAGCGCGGCGGCCTGCTGGAAGCCGAGGCCGCCGGGGACCGGCGTGCCGGTGTGCGGGCAGAGCGCCGGATCGAGCCCGTCGATGTCGAACGACAGGTACACGTGCTGCGGCAGGTGCTCGATCGCCGCGCGGGCGATCGTGCCGAAGGGCTCGCCCTCGAAGCTCCGGCGCGCGATCTCGTGATCGAAGAGCGTGACGACGCGCCCGCCCGAGCCGGTGATCACCGCGTGCTCGGCCTCGGAGAAATCGCGGATGCCGACCTGCACCACGCGGGCGACGCCCGGTAGCCGCTCGATCACGTTGAACATGATCGACGCGTGCGAGTCGGTGAAGCCTTCGTAGGCGTCGCGGAGATCGGCGTGGGCGTCGAGGTGGAGCACGCCGAGCCCCGGGAAGCGCTCCGCGTGCGCGGCGATCGCGCCGAACGGCGTCGAGTGATCGCCGCCGATCACGCCGACGATCTTCCCCTGCGCGAGCCACCCCGCGGCGATGGCGAAGACGCGCTCGTTGAGCTTCTGCGAGAGCTCGTTCACGCGCGCGAGGCGGGCCTCGAGATCGGCGTCGCCGACGACCTCGCCGCCCGCCGCGATCACCGGCTCCGACGCGGCGCAGGCCTCGGCGTTCCAGGCCACGATCTCGGGATCGACGGGCAGCATGGCGATGCCGGCGGCGTAAGGGCGCCCGGTCTGCGCATCGAAGAGATCGACCTGGCGGCTCCCGTGGAGGATCGACGCGGGCCCGCGCGCCGTGCCGCGACCGTACGACGTCGTCGGCTCCCACGGGACGGGGATGAGCACGATCCGGGCTTCGTCGGGGCCGTGCGGCAGCCCGAAGATCCCGTCGCCCTGCGCGGGCGCGCCGGGATCGAACCCGCGAGGCAGGAGATCGACGGAGGCTTGGCCGAGGCTTTCGAAGGGTCGAGTGGTCACGCGGCGAGACTTGGCGGGACGGGGCGCTCCGTCAACGGTCTGTTTGCGCGAGGCGCGCCCCACAGCAAACCTTGCGCCACCGCATGCAGCCCGCGCTCGGCGTCAGCTCCGTAATCGCGCAAACCCTGCGGATCAAGGCGCGAACGAGGTTTCGCGTGAGGATTCTCCGGCACGGCCCCCGGGAAATGCGCTACGAACCGCCGTCGAGATTTGGACACCGCCGGGCCCCGGAGAGCGAGCTCTCCCGCCCGTCGCCTCGCGCCGAGGTCACTTGCCATGCTCCGCTACCGCGCCGACGTGAAGACTCTGATCTTCGTCACCATCTACTTCGCCCTCGTGGCGGTGCAGTGGGTCTATGCGCCGCACCACCTCGCCCTCGCGATCCCGCTGCTCGTGCTCACCTGCTGGTTCTCGTTCTTCGGGGCCGTGGCCACGCACAACACGGTGCACAGCCCCGTCTTCAAGGCCCGCTGGATGAACCGGGCCTTTCAGGTGGTCTTGACGCTGACCTACGGTCACCCCGTCAGCGCCTATGTGCCCGGCCACAACCTCAGCCACCACAAGCACACGCAGTCGTACCGCGACGTGATGCGGACGAGCAAGGCCCGCTATAGCTGGCACTTCTTGAATGGCCTGCTCTTCATGTCCAAGGTCGGCAAAGACATCTTCTTCGCCGACATGCGCTACTTCAAGGCCATGTATGGCCGTAACCGCCCCTGGTTCCGCCAGATGATCCTCGAGGCGGTGGTCTTCGTGGCGTCGATGGGCGTGCTCCTCGCGCTCGACTGGAAGAAATTCCTGCTCTACGTGCTGATCCCGCACCAGTACGCGGCCTGGGGCATCATCACGATGAACCTGCTCCAGCACGACGGCACCGACGAGAAGAGCGAGTGGAACGGCTCGCGCAACTTCGTCGGCAAGATGGTCAACTGGTGGACCTACAACAACGGTTACCACACCATCCATCACATCGAGCCTGGCCTGCACTGGAGCCTTCTCCCGGATGAGCACGCCAAGCGCGTCGCGCCGCACATCCACCCGAACCTCGATCAGCAGAACTTCCCGGCGTACCTCTTTCGCACCTTCTTCTGGCCGGGCAAGCGCACGATGTACACCGGCGAGCCGCTGGTGCTCCCGCCCGCGGGCCCGGACGAAGAGTGGATCCCCGCGCCGAGCGAGACCCCGTCGGACGTGTCTCTCGGCGCCATCGCCTGACCGGATACCGATGCTCTGGATCGGCACGAGCGGGTACAGCTACCCGGAGTGGAAGGGCTCGTTTTACCCGGCCACTCTCGCGCAGAACAAGATGTTCGCGTACTACGCCGAGCGTCACCCCACGGTGGAGATCAACCACACCTTCCGCTCGATGCCGGAAGCTCAGGTGATCTCCGCCTGGGCCAGCGCGGCGCCGGCGGGGTTCCGCTACACGCTCAAGGCACCTCAGCAGATAACCCACCACAAGCGCCTCGTCGGGGCCGAGGCGCACCTCGCCGAGCTGCTGGCGGGGGCGCGGCTGCTCGGTCCCACGCTGGGCACCATCCTCTTCCAGCTCCCGCACAACATGAAGATCGACACGGGCAAGCTCCGCGATTTCCTGGCGCTGCTCCCGGCCGAGATCCGCGTGGCGTTCGAGTTTCGCCACGCCTCGTGGCACGACGACGCCGTGTTCGATCTGCTGCGCGGCAAGAACGCGGCGCTGTGCATCTCCGACAGCGAAGCGCTGACGACACCGCCCGTCTTCACCGCGGATTTCGGCTACTTTCGCCTCCGCGACGAGGGCTACAAGCGCGCCGATCTCCAGCGTTGGGGCGCGCTCATCCTCGCCGGCGGCGGGGCGTGGAAGGACACGTTCGTGTACTTCAAACACGAAGATGAAGGCAAGGGGCCGGCCTTCGCGGCGAAGCTCAAGAAGATCTGCGCCGCTCCGAAGAAGGCCTGACTTTCCCGCGGCCGCGGCCGTTGCTAGCATCGGCCACCATGAGCGAGAGCAACGACATCTGCGCGCACTGCGGGGCGCCTCGCGCGCCGGGCTACGGGGCCTGCAAGTTCTGTGGGACGGTGTTCGCGCGGGAGCAGCAGACCTCGACGCAGGACAACGTGATCCCCTGTCCGAAGTGCCGGACGGTGAACGAGTGGGGCGCGCAGAAGTGCGTGCAGTGCGAGGCCTGGGTCGTGGTGCAGTGCCTGTTCTGCAGCAGCCTCTCGCCGCACCACGTGCCCGCCTGCCTGCGCTGCCGTGAGGCCTTCGCGGGCGCGCCCGAGCGCTTTGCGCAGCGCCAGGCGGCGCAGCAAGGCCAGCAGCGGATGCAGGTGATTGGCACCGTCGGCAACGTCGCCGCGTCGTTCCTCGGCGCCGCGGCGGGCATGGCCGTCGGCGGCGCCTGGTCGGGCCAGGGCTACCGCCACGAGGGGCACCACGGCCATCCCCATCACTCGTCGTACGATGGCGGTGGCGGCTACGACAACAGCGTCAACAGCGGCAACGACGGCGGGTTCTTCGGCGCGATCACCGGCGGGAGCAGCGACGACTCTGGCCAGGGCAACGTCGACCCGAGCACGCCCGGCGGGGCCGGCGGCGGCCTGATGGATTCGCTCTTCGGCGGCCGCAGCAGCGACGGCGGGAGCAGCAGCAGCGACGGCAGCGGCGAGCCGGGGGGCGCCGGAGGAGGCCTGATGGACGACCTCTTCGGCGGCAGCAGCGGCGGCGGCAGCGACGACTCATGAGCTCGCTCTCGGTGCGCGTGGTCGGCGTCGGCGACGCGTTCACGGCGCTCCACTACAACGCCTGTTTGCTGATCGAGTCGGCGAGCACCCGGCTTCTCATCGACGCGCCGCCGGCGCTGGCGCGCGCTCTCCGCGAGAGCGCCGTGGAGCCGAGCGAGCGCGTCGGGCTCGACGACATCGATCATGTGCTGATCACGCACTTGCACGGGGATCACGTGGGTGGGCTCGAGCAGCTCCTGTTCTACCGGCGCTTCGTCACGGGGCGAAAGGCGGCGCTGTACGCCATCCCCGAGGTGCTCGCGGGCCTCTGGGAAACGCGGCTCCGCGGCGGGATGGACACGCTGCTCGACGCGCCCGGAGGCGTGGCGCGCACGCTCTCGCTCGAGGACTACGCCGAGGTGCGGCCGCTCGGCGACGGGGCGACGGCGATAGGCGATCTCGCGATCGAGTGGCGGCCGACGATCCATCACATCCCGACCTCGGCGGTGCGCGTGCGGAGCGGCGCGCTGACCCTCGGGTACAGCGCCGACACCGCGTTCGATCCGACGCTCGTCGCCTGGCTTTCGCGGGCGGATCTCTTCTTTCACGAGACGAACCTCGGCATCCACACCCCGCTCGCGTCGCTCGTGGGACTCGATGAATCCACGCGCGCGCGGATGCGGCTCATCCACTATCCCGACTTCCACGACGTCGCGACCTCGCCGATCGTCTGTGCTCGCGAGGGCGAAGTCTACCGGCTGTAGCGGCCGCAGCGCCGCTCGGGTACGGGCAAGGCCGCCATGGACCTCCGGCCGCTCATCCCGATCATCGCTCTGCTGTCCGTCTTTGGAATGCCGGTCGCGATCACCTTCGTGAACCGCTATTTCAAGTTCAAGGAGCTCGAGCTCCAGCGCGGTCTCGGGGGGCGCCGCGAGGAGAAGCTGCTCGAGTCGGGCGGCGCCGCGACGACCGATCGGAAGCTGCTCGAGGCGCGCCTCCAGAACCTGGAGACCATCGTTTGCTCGGTCGATTTCGAGCTCAATCAGCGGCTGAACCGCGTCGCCGCGGAGGCCTCGCTGGCAGGCCGCTGGCTGCCTCCCGCGGCGGCGAGCGCGGCCGCCGAGAGCCTCAAATCGCAGACGGCAGAGCTCATCGGCGCCCCGACGTCGCCCGGGAATCGCCTTCGTGAGGAGGGCGAGCGACGCGCCGTCGAGGTTCGCCCGGGCTACGTCCTCGGGCACCTCACGCCGGGCTCGGTGGTGCTCGATCGCTACACGCTCGAGCGAGAGATCGGCCGCGGCGGCATGGGCGCGGTGTACCTCGCGACCGACGGCAAGCTCGCCGAGCGCGTGGCGCTCAAGGTGTTCGCCACGATCTCCGCGGCCGATCCCGAGCTCGCCGCCGAGCGCTTCCGCCGCGAAGCCCAGGCCGCGCGCCGGATCACCCACCCCAACGTCGTGCGGATCCACGATCTCCACGAGGACGGGCGCCTCCTGTTCCTGACGATGGAGCTCATCGAAGGCGAGACCCTCGCGGCTTTCCTGCGCCGCCGCGATCCGCTGCCCGTCGACGAGGCGCTCGAGGTGCTCGGCGAGATCGCGCTCGGGGTCTCCGCGGCGCACGCGGCCGGGGTGATCCATCGAGACATCAAGCCTCAGAACGTGATCGTCGGGGCGAGCCCGGCCGCGGGTGAGGCCCGCTCGCGTGTGGTGAAGGTCATCGACTTTGGCCTGGCCGGGGCGACGTTCCTCGCGGGGATGACGGCGACAGGGATGATCCTGGGAACCGCGGAGTACATGGCGCCGGAGCAGGTTCGCGGCACGACGTGCGACGCGCGCGCCGACGTCTACGCGCTCGGCGCGCTGGCTTATCATGTCTTCTGCGGGCGCCCGCCTTTCCGCGGTGACACGCCGATCGCCGTCGGGTTCGCCCAGCTCACCGAGCCTCCGCGGCCCCCGCGCGAGCTTCGCCCGGAGATCCCCGAGGGCGTCGAGCGCGCAATCCTGCGCGCCCTCGCCAAGGACCCTGCCGCGCGCTTCTCGGATGCCGCCGCGTTCCGAAAAGCCCTGATCGGCTGAGGATTCCGCGCTGGGAGGGCGCGGCCGCAAAGCCGGGAGATCCGCGATCGAGGCTTCCTCGGGTCGTGTTTTCCGCGCGTGGACTCGGCATCATCGCCGATAGATTCCCTCCATTCCGTGGGCGAGCGCGTCACTTCGCGACGATGTCACACGAGGCCGCTTGACGTCATTTCGATGGGCCCAACGAACGACCTCGAAAGTCGGGCTCGGTGTCGCGATGCGCTGCCGAGCTTGAAAAAGGAGGTGGATCTCATGGCCAGTATGGATGATCGCGAGTACCCGCATCGTGAGCCCCAGGCGTCTACTGCGCAGCCCCAGCCGGAGTCGGTGAAGGCCGCCGCGGAGGACCAAGAAGCCCGGGAGGACGAGGAGCCCAGGGCTGACTCGACGCGTGAGCCGAGCAGCGAAAAGGCCCCTCGCAGCGACCACCGGGGCTTCGCGGCGATGGATGAGGCGAAGCAACGGCAGATCGCGAGCAAGGGTGGAAAGGCTGCGCACGAGAAGGGCACCGCGCACGAGTTCACGCGCGACGAGGCCCAGAAGGCCGGAAAGAAGGGCGGCGAGGTGGTGAGCCAGAACCGCCAGCACATGGCCGCGATCGGCCGCAAGGGCGGCGAGCGCGTCAGCCAGGATCGCGAGCACATGGCCGCGATCGGCCGCAAGGGCGGAGAAGCCGTCAGCGGCGATCGTGAGCACATGGCCCAGATCGGCCGCCGGGGCGGCGAGGCGCGCGGCGGCGAGCGGTGATGATGGAAAATGAGCGAAGCGCGGGGGGTTCCTCCCCGGATCCCCGCGGCTCCGCCCGGTATGCTCAGGCCGTCTTCACGAAGTCCTTCATGAAGGACACCAGCGTTTCCACAGACTCGTAAGGCACCGCGTTGTAGAGAGACGCGCGAATGCCCCCGGTCAAGCGGTGACCGGCGAGCCCGACCATGTGCTTCTTCGCCGCCTCGGCGACGAAGCGCTTCTCCAGATCTTCCGAGGGAAGGCGGAAGACGACATTCATGGTCGAACGGCTCTCCTTCTCGACGGGACCCCGGTAAAACTCCGGGTTCTCGTCGATGGCCGCGTAGAGCAGGCTCGCCTTGCGCCGGTTGCGGCGCTCGATCTCCGCGAGCCCGCCGATGTCCTTCGTGTACGCGAGGACATTGCGGATCAGGTAAATCGAGAAGGTGGGAGCGGTATTGTAGAGCGAGTTGTTCGCGGCGTGCGTGGCATACCGGAAGATGATCGGGATGTCCTTCCGGCCCGCCTCGACGAGGTCTTTGCGGATCACGACGACGACGACGCCGGAAGGACCGATGTTCTTCTGCGCGCCCGCGTACACCATCCCGAACTTCGAAACATCGAAGGGCTTCCACATGAAGTCGGACGACATGTCCGCGATGAGCGGCACGCCGCCGACGCTGGGCAGACCATGCCACTGCGTCCCGAAGAGCGTGTTGTTCGTCGTCATGTGCACGTAGGCCGCGGCGGGATCGAGGGTGATCTCGTCCGGGCGAGGGACGCGCGTGAAGCTCTTGCCGACGGCGGTATTCGCCGCTGCGCGCGCGGTGCCCACGCGCTGGGCCTCTTCGAGGGCCTTTTCTGCCCAGCCGCCCGTGACCAGGTAATCGGCGCTCTTGCCCGCGGGCAAGAGGTTCATCGGCAGCGTGGCGAAGACCTGGCTCGCGCCGCCCTGCAGGAACAGCACATGGTAGTCGTCGGGTACGCTGAGCAGGTCTTTCACGAGGCCGATGGCCTCGTTGTGCACAGCCTCGTAGGCCTTGCCGCGGTGGCTGTGCTCGATGATCGACATCCCCGTACCGTCGAAATCGAGGAGATCGCGCTGGGCGCGCTCGAGCGCGGGGAGGGGTAGCCCGGCGGGGCCGGCGTTGAAGTTGTGGACACGGGCCATGGCGTTCTCCTTCGGGGCGGATACCGGTATTTCGCGGAGCGGCCGTATACCACGGGCGCGCCGCCGTGAACGCTGACCCATTCGACGCCGTCGAAAGCCCCAGCGCTCGGCCGCGGTCCGCGGTAAATTGCCCGGATGGAGACGAGGATGCTGCTGAGCCGCGAGGAAATGGCCTTCGATTTCCAGGGAAAGAAGCTCGATCCGGTCGCCGACAAGGACGTGATCGTCTGGGCCGTACAGCAGTTCCTCTACGGCGAGATGACCGGGATCCAGATTGGACACTGGCTCTACAACGCCCCCGATCTCGAGTCGGCGCGCTTCCTCTCGCGGCAGGCGGTCGAGGAGTTCCAGCACGTCGGCAACTTCCTCCGCATCCTCGAGATCCTGAAGGCACGCCCCGAGAAGGCCGCCGGCCCGGTGCGCTTCCTGGCGACGGGGCTGATGGGCGGCGAGTGGTCGGAGCACGTCTCGATGGAGATGGCGCTCGGCGAAGGCCTGGTTTTGCAGGCTTTTTACGCGATGATCGAGACGGTCGACGAGGCCGAGGTCACGGCGATCTTGAAGCGCGGCGTGAAGCAGGAAGAGCGTCATGTCGAGTTCGGCGAGCAGCAGACGATGAAGGCCATCCAGGGCAAGCCGTGGCTCCGTCGCCGCTTGCTCGGCCTCGCGCTGGTGACGCTCTGGGGCGTGGCCCGGCTCGAATCGCTGATGAAGACGCGCCTGCCGATGAATCACCCGACGATGGCGCTCTTGCCCGATCTGGTGCGCCACACCGTGCGGATGTCGGAGATCCGGCTGCAGCGCATCGGCCTCGTCGATCGTCCGCTGTCGGAGATCTCGGCGCCGCGCAAGGTGCTCTACGTGCTCGAAGCCTACGCCGGCAAGGCCCTCGGCGGCCTCGTGGCGATGGTGCTCGGCGTGGTGCTCTTCCCGCTGCGGATGCTCGGCTTCTTCCGGCCCAAGCGCCTCACCGACACCTACCTCGACGATCCGGACGTGCGCGGAAACCTCGGCAACGACGTGACCGATGACGGTGACGACGAGGGCGGCGCCGCCGGCCGCGCGCGCCCCGTCCCCGCGGGCGCGTGACGCTTCCGAGCGCAGCTCCGATCCCGGTCCCGATCCCGATCCCGATCCCGATCCCGATCCCGATCCCGATCCCGATCCCCAGATCACGCGAGCGCCCGCTCGTGGCCGAGCTGCCGGAGATCGGGCGCGACGTGCCGTTTCGCGCGCTCGTTCACGCGCCGACGGCGGTCGAGCCGTGCACGGCGATAGAGGCATGGCTCGGGCGGGGAGGCGTGTTCCAGAAGCGCGACGATCGGGTCTCGCCGCTCTACGGCGGCAACAAGGTGCGGCGCTTCGAGTACCTGCTCGCCGACGCCGAAGCGCGAGGATCGAAGCACCTCGTGACGGTCGGCGGCCTGGCGTCGACGCAGGTGATGGCGACGATCCTCTTCGGCCGCGGCGCGGGCTTCGAGGTCACCGCCGCGCTCTTCGATCAGCCGGTGACGCGCTTCGCCCGCGAGGCGCTGCTCACGGGCGCGGCCGGCGGCGGAAACCTCGTGCACGGCGGCGGCTACGTGACGACAGCGATCCGCACCATCCAGGCGCTCCGCGGCGTGGAGAAGCCGTACCTGATCCTCCCTGGCGCCTCGAACCCGCTGGCGTTGCTCGGCTACGTCGACGCGATGCTCGAGCTCGGCGAGCAGGTGCGCCGCGGCGAGGCCCCGCAGCCCGACGTGATCGTCGTCCCCGCCGGCAGCGGCGGCACGCTCGCGGCGCTCGCCGTCGGCGCGGCGATGCTGAAGTGGGACGTGAAGATCGTCGGCGTGCGCATCACCGATTTCATCGCCTGCAACCGCGTCACCGTGGCCTTTCTCATCGGCTCGCTCCGGCGCTTCCTCGGCCGCCGCGCGCCCGCAGCAAAGGGGATCCGCATGGACCGCGTGCGGGTCGCGATCCACCACGGCGCCATCGGTCGCGGCTACGGGTACGCCACGCCCGCCGCGATCGAGGCCGTGCCCGAGGTCGAGAAGCTCCTCGGCGTGCCCGGCGAGATCACCTACAGCGGCAAGGGCCTCGTGGGGCTGCGCGCGATCGCGGCCGAGCACCCGGGCCAGACGATCCTCTACTGGCACACGCTCTCGAGCGCGCGCTCGCCGCGGCCGCTCGCGTCCCCCGATTCGTTGCCTGGCGGGTTTGCCGGCGCGTTCGTGGGCGACGTCGCGATCTGATCCGACATGGCTTTGCGGGGGGAGCGTGGGCGCCCTCGCGCGGTCATTGTATGTCCGCTTCGCGCGGGGATCGTCCGGGGGCAGGCGCTCTGGATCGTCTTGTTTTCCACAGGTTTTCAGCTCGGATCGGCTATGTCCGAGCGCGGTTCTCGCGTTGACCGGAGGCAGGAGCTGATCTAGCGTTCAGTGTGTATCGAGAGGCGCGGGGAGCCGCTCGAAACTCGGTATCTGACGCTGGAGACAAAGAATGCCCATCAAGCTGAAGCGTGGAGTTTCCATCGAGCCGCTCGCCCGCGGCGTCACCGCGTTCGGCGCCCCGGTCGCGCGCGGCAAGGTGACCGCGTACCGGCCCGGCACCTCGACACCCGCGCCGCTGTGGAAGACGATCGACAAGTCGGTGCCGTGGGACGGGCCCTGGGGCAACGTGATCACGCTCGACGCCGAGGGCCGCGCCGACGCCTACGGCGACGGGCTCTACACGCTGCAAATCAGCGACGAGAGCGGCGCGCTCCTCGACACGTGGGAGCCGCTCTTCTTCGGCCACGCCGTCGTCAACGCCCGCGATTTCGGGGCGATCGGCGCAGGCGACGCGTCGATCGACAAGGACACCGACGCGCTGCAAGAGGCCATCGACTACTGCGTGGCGACGGGCGCCAAGCTCTTCATCCCCGCGGGCATGTACAAGCTCACGCGCTCGCTCTCGATCCATCGCCTCGTGAAGAACGAGCACGACGGGCCGCGCGCGTTCGCCGAGTGCACGGTGGAGATCCTCGGCGAACGAAGGGCCTCCGGCATCCAGGGCAACGACACGGTGCTGATCGCGACCTTCGGCGACCGGCCCGCGCTGTGGATGCAGGGCGTGCTTTCGGTGGTGCTCTCGCGGCTGTCGTTCGAGGGCCTCAACAACTACAGCCTGAGCGGCGACTACCACGAGCTCCTCGACGACGCGACGTTCACCGTGCCCGGCTGCCGCGACGGCGATCGCCGCTCTGCGCTCTCGATCGACAACGCGTACTGCTCGCCCTACGCGGCGATCGCCGTCGATCCGTTCCCCGGCGGCGGGCTGCCCGCGGACGGCGGCTACCCCGAGCTCGAGAACCACTATTACCGGCGCTCGCGCCCGAGCCGCGGGATCACCATCGAGCAGTGCGCGTTCTACCGGTTCGTCGTCGGCGTGGCGATCGCGCCCGCCGGCGCCGACGTCGCGCCCGAGGACATCCGCATCAGCGACAGCACCTTCGAGCAGCACAAGATCTCGATCGCGACCGGCCTCGGCACCAGCGCCAACGTCACCGTTCGCAACGTGCGATCGTTCGGAAACCTCTTCTTTCTGAGCACGTTGACGTACGGCGACGGCGCGCCCGGGTACGACGTGCCGTCGATCGGCGGGGCGAACATCGGCGCGACCAAGTACCTGTTTCTCCTCGACGCCGGCTCCACGCCCGCGGTGTTCGAGGGGATCGCCTGCGCGTCGACGCTGGCGCTCGGGTTCCTGCTCGCGACCGGCGCCAGGTCCGGACCGTCGATCACCTTCGTGGGATCGAACTTCGATTTCGCCGAGACGCGGCCGGCGATCGACACGCACCTCTGGGCGCCGGCGTCGGTGCGCTTCGTCGGCTGCACCTTCGCGAGCTACAGCCACGCGCTGCCGATCCGCTTCATGAACCTCGGGCAGCTCTCGCTCTCGTCGTGCTCGTTCCTCAACATCACGGCCGACGTCGACTCGACGACCGAGCCCTCGCAGATCGGCTTCGTCGGCTTCGAAGATCTCTCGCGCGTGACGTTCGAGGAGTGCGACGCGGGGGATCGATCGCTGCCCGATCAGCTCGTGTACCTCGAGCGCGTGTACCGGACGTCGCGGCTCGGCGCGCTCGATCGGAGCATCATGCCGCCCGGGAGCATGATCATCGCGGCCGATCTCTCGGGCGGGCTGCTCCGCGTCTCGTCGGAGGTGAAGGCGATCCGGCTCCACGGCGTGACGGTGAAGAACGATCCCGCGCGCCCCGGCGAGGCCAGCTTCTTCGCGCCGGATCCCTCGATCCTCAAGCCCGGCGATCTGGTGTTCGCGGTGAGCCCCGGCTGGATCCCGGAGAGCTACACCGAGGCGCGCGTGAGCAACGGCGTGTGCGGCGTGGTCGCGTCGATCGACGACGGGATGGTGCGGATGACGTCGGTGGTGCGCGGCCTCCGGGACGGCGTGCACGAGCTCAGCGTGCGCTACTTCCCGCGCTTCCACTTGCCGAGCACCGGCATGACGACGGCGGGCAGCAACGTGATCACGAAAGTCGCGAGCGCCGAGACGTGGCGGCAGTTCGATCGCATCTCGGGAGGCGGGATCCCGATCGGGGCGTACATCACCGATCCGGTCGCGCTCGGGGCGACGCGGCTGCGGATCAGCAAGGCCGCGACGTCGACGAGCGCGCGGCCGATCCGGCTCTACGACGCCGACATCGAGCGCTTCGGCGATCCGATCGACGCGACCCGACGCGGCGAGTTCGAGGCGCCGCCGTCGACGAAGCGCACGAGCCAGATCGTCTGCGAGGGGACGTCGCCGGGGTGATCAGGTCGAGGCGGGGAGCGGCCTGACGGAGTCGCGCTCGACGACCGTCGTCGCCTCGTCCTCGTCTTCTTCCTGGAGCGACCGGAGGCCAACGATCGGCGGAGCGACCGGCACGGCCATCCGCGCCTCGGTCGGAAGCGGCGGGGGGACGACGGAGGGCAGCGGCGGGGGGACGACCGAGCGCGGGCCCGTGACGGCGGTCGCGGTGGCCTCGGCGGGGTGTGGGGCACGCTCGGCCGTGATCTCGTCAACGATGTCAACGGCTTGATTTGAAGCCTCGAGCGCGCGGGGCGGCGACGCGGCGCTGCCGGGGAGGCGCGCCGAGGTGGCGGCCTCGATCGCGGGGCGCGCCACGGGACGCGTCGCGGCGGTGACGTGCTCGAGCAGGCTGCGCGCGCTGGCGAGCGACTGGGTGCGAATGCGGGCCGTCTCGAGCTCGCGGCGCTCCAGCTCGCCGAGGAGGTGCGTGACCTCGTCGATGGCGCCCGAGAGCTCGCTGTGCATCTGCGCGGCGCGGGCCTCGGCCGAGGCGACGCGGCGGCGGAGGCGCTCGATCTCGGCGGGGACGGCGTTGACCTCGATCAGGCCGGCGCGGAGCTCGCGCTCGCGCTCGAGCTCGGCGATGCGCATGCGGTGCATCGCCGCCTCGACGCGCAGGGCCTCGAGCTCGCCGCGGTGAGCCGCGAGGCCGCGCTCGGCCTCGGCGAAGGCGTCTTCGAGCTCGACGCGGCGCGACTCGGCGGCGCGGGCGTGCGCTTCGGCGCGGCTGTGGGCGCGCCTGGTCTTCTCGAGGTCTTCCTCGCGGCGGAGGCTGTCTTCCTCCATCTCGGCGACCCACTCGCGCTCGCCGGCGAGCAGGCTCTGGGCCTCGGCCGCGGCGGCGCGCTCGAGATCAATCTGGCGGCGCGCTTCGGCGAGCGTCTCTTCGAGCTGGAGGAGATCGCGGCGGCCGGCGGCGATCTCGGCGTCGACGGCGGTGCGCTCGCGGCGCGATCGCTCGGACAGCGCCTCGGCGAGCTCGACGGTGTGCGACTCGCGCAGGGCCTCGACGGCGCGCTCGTGGGTCGCGCGGGCCTTCGCGAGCTCGGCGCGGGCGTCGGTGAGCGCGCGCTCGCCGGCCTCGCGGGCGACCTCGAGGCGGGCCACGTCGGCCTCGATCTCGGTGGCGTGCGCGCGCTCGGCGGCGAGCTCGCGGCGGGCGTTCTCGGCGTCGGCGCGCTCGGCGTCGCGCTCGCGTCGCGCGTCGGCGAGCTGATCTTCGAGCGCGTCGGCGCTGTCGTGGGCCTTGTGGATCTCGACCCACGCTTGTTCGAGCTTGACGGCGATCTCGCGCTCGCGCGCCACCGCCGCGAGCCGCGCGGCCTCGATCTCGGCGACGTTCTCGCGCGCCCGCGCCGAGGCGTCGTTGCGCTCGCCCGCGGTGCGATCGAGCTCCGCGAGGCGAGCCCGGAGCGACTCGCGCTCTTTCTGGTCGCGCTCGAGGCGCGCGCGCAGCTCGGCCGTATCTTCGCGCTCTTTCGCGAGCAAGTGGAGCTGATCGTCGGCCGCGAGGCGGTGCGTCGCGGCTTCGCGCCGCGCGTGGGTCAGGTCGAGGCGGAGGCGCTCGCTCTGCGCCTCGACCTGCTGGAGGCGCTCCAGCATGTCGCTCTGCGAGGCGCGGAGCTTGGCCGCCTGGGTCGCGGCGGACTCGCCCTCGGCCGCGCGCTTCTGCTCGGTGCGCAGCCGCGCTTCGACCTCGGAGATGCGCGCGAGCATCTGGCCGAGCATGCTGTCGGCGCTCTCCTGCTCGCGCTCGGCCTTCACGGCGCGGGCCTCGGCGGCGGCCGTGTCGGCCTGCAGATCGGCGATCTTGCGGTAGAGGTGCGCGAGGTCGTCCGAGCGCGCCGGAGAGGCGCCGCGGGGCTCGGCCGCGACGCGCGCCTGGGGGTTGGCGGAAGCCTGGGGCCCGCGCAGCGGGCGGCCCGCGGTGGGGCTCGACGGCGCTTGCTGCTGGCCGAGTGGAGATCTGGGCGGGGCGCCCTGGCCGCGATCGTTGCTCACGTGGTCGATGCCTCGGCGGCCATGATCAAAGAACCGTCTCCGCGGGGCGCGACGGGCCCGCGTGTCAGGGGGTGGGGATGGGGGCGTACGGCGGCGCGAAGGCGGTGGTGGCGGCGCCGTCGAGGAGGAAGAAGGGCGTCTTGCCAGCGGGATCCGAGTAGATCGGCTTCACGTTGCAGAAGCTCTTGCCGCACTTGTCGTTGACGAAGGCCACGTCGGCGACGACCCAGAAGCGGTTGCTCGTGCCGACGTCTTCGCCGTCCGACGACGAGAACGTGACCGGCGACTCCGGCGCGTAGTAGCCGCCCGATCCGAGCTCGGCGGTGAGGGCGCCGTTGCAGAAGATCTTCACGTCAGGGTGTACATCGTACACGTTGCCGTGGTTCGAGTAGTAGTGCACGCCGACCCGCGTCCACTGCTTGTCCGGCGGGAAGTCGACGTTGATGTTCTCGGGCGTGCAGAAGTTCGGATCGTTCGGATCGGTCAGCGTGAAGTCGCAGGTGATGTTGTCGATGTCGAGGCGCGGGTTGTGGCACCCCTTGCCGAGGTCTTGCCACTTCTGACCGATGCCGCGCGGCGCGTAGTAACAGGTGTTCGCCGACATCATCGGATCGAGCCACCAGTTCACGGGCGTCGGCGGCATCACGGGCGCGTCGGCGAACCAGTGCGGCGCGGCGGGATCGAGGAACGGGTCTTGGCCGAAGCCGAACGGCGAGAGCTTGCAGTTGCCCCAGCCGCAGTCTTGCTCGGAGCCGAACGAGCTGATGTCCCACGGCAGCGTGCTCATCGGCTGCTTCACGTGCAGATCGAGATCGACGCCGCCGTCGTCCGCGGTGTGCTCCCACGTCAGCTCGACGCGGAGGCCGGGGGCGCCGACGAAGAGCGGGTAGGTGCACGACTGCGGCATCGGCATGCCGGCGACCTGCTTGGTGTACGTGACCGAGTACTCGCCCGACTGGAGCGGCTTGAACGTGTCGGCGGGGTTCATCCCGGCGACGCCGGGGCAGGGGCTGACGCCCGCGGGGCAGCTCACCGTCCACGCTTCGCTGCCGGCGACGGCGTTGGCGCTGAAGGTGCCAGTGCCCGTCTTGAGGTGCACGTCGGCGAAGGGCGGTGAGCTTATCGCGTGGCAGTTGGCGACGTCGTTGATGTAGCAATTGTCCGGGGCCGTCGCGTGGACGCCGCCGATGCACGGTCCCCACGTGCCCTGCTCGCTGCACTTCTCGGAGCCGTCGAAGCAGCCCACGGCGTTGTGGTACGAAGGGTCGCCTTTGAAGCAGAAATGCACCTGGCCGGCCGAGCAACCGCAGCCCTCGTCGACCTCGCCGTCGCAGTTGTCGTCGAGGCCGAGGTGCTCGGGATCGCACAGCTCGACCGGGCCGCACTTGGTGCCGCAGGGGTTCACCATGACGTCTTCGCCGGCGTCGGCGCCGCCGCTCCCGGCGATGTTGATGCCCCCGATGCCCTCGCCGCTGCTGCTGTTGCCCGACGACGTCACGGTGCCCGCGCCGCCGATCCCCGTGGCCGTCGTGCTCACCCCGCCGGCGCCGCCGGCGCCCGTGGTGAACGTGCTCGGCTCCTTCGTCGCCGAGCAACCATCGACGATCGCGGCGCCCGATCCGAGGGCAACAACGAGGAAGATATCAGCGTGTACACGGCGACGGCGCATAAGACCTCCCGAGCTTGGAGCTCGAAGAACAGGTGATTCGAGTGTACCGCGTCGCACCCCGGATTGTCGCGTCGGTTGATCGGGAGCCCCCGCAACAGGATCCGCCGAACCGGGCGACCTCGTCACTTGGATCGCATTCCGTCGAGCAGCTTGTCGAAGTCCGCCTTGGCGGCGTTCACCGTGTTTTCCGGCCCGGTGATCTTGAAGAACGTGGGCGGCGTCGTCTCGACGATGGCGGCGAGCATCTCCCATTTTTCCTTCGGCCCGGAGGCCGGGGCGCCGGGCATCCCCGAGCCGGAGAACGTGCCGTGGAGCTCGGCCACGGTAATCTTGAGATCGCCCGTCTTCTTCTCGGTGCGCTTGATTTCAGCCTTGGGAGCGAACTGCCCGGCCCAGCGCTGGAGGTTCATGTCGACCGAGCCGCCCGCCTGCGAGACGCTGAGCTCCGCGTCCTCGGCGTCGCCCTTGGCCTTCGGGACCTTGTAGGTGGCTTTGCGCATCGGGCTCGGATTCTCGGCCTTCTGCCAGCTCGCGGGGGCGTCCCAGGCCACGTCGCTGGGGCCGCTCGGCGCGCTTTGCGCCGGCGCCTGGCGCACCGGAGCGGGCGTGCTCGACGACGGGCTCGTCGGCGCGGGCGTGGACTTCTCTGGCTCTTGCGCCTTCGAGCAAGCGATCGCGAGAGCGCCGGCGCAGAGAATCGTGAGCAGGTGATGGATCCGGAGCATCGGTCAGTAGCCTTCCGTCTTGCTGATGATCTCGTTCATGATCTCGCGCGTTCCACCGCCGATCGGGTAGAGCCTGGCGTCGCGATAGAGGCGCTCGACGAGATACTCGCGCATGTAGCCGTTGCCGCCGTGGATTTGCACGGCCTGATCGCAGACGAACGAGCACATGTCCGTCGCGGTGTTCTTGGCCATCGCGGCGAGGCCGGGGACTTGCTCGCCGCGGACGACGCGCTGGACGACCTCGCTCGTCAGGGCGCGCGCCGCCGCGAGGCGGGTGACCATGTCGGCGAGCTTGTGACGGAGGACCTGGAAACCCATGATGGGCTTGCCAAACGCCCTCCGTTCCTGGGCGTACGTGACGGACTCGCGGTACGCGAGCTCGGCGATGGCGACGCAGTTGCCCGCGAGCAAGAGCCGCTCGACCGCGAAGTTGACCATGATGGGGACGAACCCGCTGTTCTCTTCGCCGATGAGGTTGGCGGCCGGGACGCGGCAGTCTTCGAAGGCGAGCTCGGCCGTGTCGGAGGCCCACCAGCCCATCTTTGCGAGCTTCTTGCTCACGGTGAAACCAGGCGTGCCCCGCTCGATGATCAGGAGCGAAACTCCGCCGCGGCCGGGGCCGCCCGTGCGCACCGCGGTGGTGACGAAGTCGGCGCGGCAGCCCGACGTGATGAAGGTCTTGGAGCCATTCACCACGAAGACATCGCCGTCGCGTACCGCGCGCGTCTGGAGCGAGGCCACGTCGCTGCCGCCGCCGGGCTCGGTGATCGCCAGCGCGGCGATCTTGTCGCCGCTGAGCACCGGCGGGAGGAAGCGGCGCTTCTGCTCGGGCGTGCCGAAGGTGATGATCGGCGGGAGCGCGATGCGATGGCTGCCGAGCCCCGCGGCGACGCCGACCGAGCGCCCCGCGAGCACCAGCTCTTCGCCCGCGGCGATCACGAACGAGAGATCGCCGCCCGCGCCGCCGATCTCTTCGGGGTAGCCGATGCCGGCCATCCCGCCGGCGGCGGCCTTCGCGTACAGCTCGCGCGGGAACTCGTTGGCCTCTTCCCACGCGGTCGCGTGCGGGGCGATCTCGGCGCTGGCGAAGCGGCGAACCTGGGCGCGGAGCTGCGCGTGCTCGGCTGTCTCGTACAGCGGCGTGAAGCTCATCATCGGCGGCGGCCCGCGCGATCCGTTCGCGACGAGCCCGACGGACGTGACGTCATTCGCCGCAGCCGGCCTGCTCGGGCTGCGGGGCGGGCACGGGCGCCACGCGTCCGGGAGCCGCGGCCGCAGCCTGGGCCGCTCCGGGCTTCGGCGCGGCCGGCTCGGGCGCGGGCTCGGCGATGATCGCGATCGATTCAGGCTTTGTGAGGCCGGTGCATCCGGTGGTCGTCGCGACGAGCGTCAGGGCACCGGCAAGGAGGAGGAGAGCGCGGGAAAGCACGCAGCGACGCTAGCATAGCTTGCCGTGGCGGGGGAGAGCCGTGCTACCAAAGGAGGCTATGGAGCCCTCGTTCCGGCGCGACTTCAACGCCGCTTTCGGTCCAGATTTCTATCCCAGGTACCTGGCTCGCTTCGAGAAGCGCGTCGGCTGCCCCATCCCCTTTCGCGTCGCCGAGACGCCGCTGTTCTTCACCCGCGGCCTCCGCGACAACCTCGAGCGATCGGCCAGCGAGATCGTCCAGCAGATCTCGAACCCGGCGCTGATTGAGAAGCTCAAGGCCGCCATCCCGCCCGCGCTCGACGTGCCCGGCATGGATGCGCTGCCGAATTGCGTACAGGTCGACTTCGCGATCACCCGCAACAAGAACGGCGAGCTCGAGGGCAAGGTCGTCGAGCTGCAGGCCTTCCCGTCGCTGTACGCGCTGATGGTGGTGCAGGCCGAGGTGATGAGCGAGATGCTGGCGGAGATGCCCGGCCTCGATCGCCGCTGGTCGATTTACTTCAGCGGCCTGGATCGGGCGAGCTTCACCGAGCATTTCCGGCGCGCGGTGCTCGCCGACGAGGCGCCCGAGAACGTGGTGCTGCTCGATCTCGATCCGCCGTCGCAGAAGACCTACCCGGATTTCCTCGCCACGAAGGAGCTCACCGGCATCGACTCCATCTGCCCGACGACGCTGATCCGCGACGGCCGCCGGCTCTTCCGCAAGGTCGACGGCCGCCTCGTGCAAGTGCGTCGCATCTACAACCGAGTTGTATTTGACGAGCTCGAGGTGAAGAAGGTCGAGCTTCCGTTCAAGTACACCGATGACCTCGACGTCAGCTGGTGCTCGCACCCGAACTGGTACTGGACGTGGTCCAAGTACACGCTGCCGTCGATCGATCACCCGGCGGTGCCGCGCGCCCGCACGGTGGCCTCGCTCGCGCGCATCCCCGACGACCTCGAGAACTACGTGCTCAAGCCGCTGTTCTCGTTCGCGGGCTCGGGCGTGAAGGTCGATCCGACGCGCGCCGACATCGACGCGATCCCCGCCGATCAGCGCGACGGGTGGCTGCTCCAGGAGAAGATCGTCTACGATCCGGGGCTGATCATGCCCACGGGCGAGGGCGTGAAGGGCGAGGTGCGGATGATGTTCCTCCGCGCGCCGGGCGACGCCGCGCCGAAGCTGGTGCTGAACCTGGTGCGGCTCTCGCGCGGGAAGATGCTGGGGGTCGATCAGAACCGCGACATGGTGTGGACCGGCGGGACGGTGGGGTTGATCCCCATCGACTGATCGCCCGCATTTGCAAGGCGATCGCGATTGTTCAGTGGCGCAGCGCGAGCTCCCACGCGACGACCACGATCGCCGCGGCGACGCCGCCGAGGACCGTCTGGATCCACCAGCTCGGCGCGCCCGATCCGATGGCCACGGTGTGTCCGACGCGCTGCGAGCCGGCGTCGAGCGAGAGGCTGTGACCGCGCTGCGGCCAGGCGACGACCGCGCCGATGCCCACGCCGGCGAGGAAGCCGAAGAGGTGCGCGCCGAGATCGGTGGTGGGGCCGCCCGATCCGAGCGCGCCGAGGAGCGCGAGGCCGCCGACCAGCGGCCCTGCGATGTCGGTCCACGAGCGCGGCTGCTTCTTCGCGCGATCCTTCTCGCGGACGCCGAAATTGACGACGACCTGCGTCGCCGCGAGGAGGCCAATCGCGCCGAACACGGCCGTCGAGGCGCCAATCGAGCCGTGCCACGGATCGCCGAGGCTGCGGTGCCAGAGCGCGTTGCCGACGTTGCCGAGGATGCCCGACGCGAGGATCGCCAGGGCGCTCCCGCCCGCCCCGAAGCGCCGATGCACGGCCGACGCGAACACGGTGCCCGAGATCGCGTTGCCGAGCACGTGGTTGCCGTCGGCGTGGAGCGTGAGCGCGGTGACGGCGCGCCAGGGCTGCGAGCCCAGCACCTGCTGCGTCACCGCCGTGCCTTGCGCGAACCAGTGGCTCTCCGCGGCGACGGGCCCCGTGACGAGGAAGAAGGCGATCAGCGTCAGGAACAGGAGCGGCGTCAGCGGCGAGGCCGCATGGCGCGGGCGCTCGCGCACGGGGCGAGGCGGCCAGTCGCGGTTCTCTTCTTCGTAGCGATCGATGGCGCCTGACGCCTTCGGGTAGTCGGCGTCGCGAACGAGCAGCACCCAGCCAGCGTTGGAGCGCCGGATGACGTGCCAGATCGACATGGACTGGAGCACGAGCGCGTAGTCGCGAGCCTTGCGCTCGTGAGGGACGGGGCCGAGCGCCGTGAGCCCGGCAAAGGCATCTTCCTCCGGCGCGGACGCGGACGGCTGCGCCTCGACGCGGGCACGCGGCACGAGCGCGGGCGTCGTGAACGGGTACGGCCTGATCGCGGGGACGGGCACGCGGAGCGTATGCGATGGCGCGGGGAAGGCGCCGGCCGGGACCATCGCCACGCTCGGCTCGGCGGGCTGCGACGACGCTTCGGGTTGCGCGCTCGCGTCGGTTTTCACGGCCGCGTCCGTCTCCTGCGCCTCTACGCTGGGGATCTCGATCGGGGCCGTTTCAGAGGCTCCGTTCGGAGCGAAAGCGTCATCTGGGGGTTTCACGGTCGAGGGAAGGTGCGGACGCGTCCCGTCGCTGTCAACGCCGCCTCCTGCATCGATGTCGCCGCGCACGCCCCTTGTGCGCGCGACGCACGCGTGGCACTGCCGTCCACGTGTCCACGGCCATCACGAACGGCATCCGCGTAACCGTCTCCACGGTCTACGTTCCATCCCAGTCAGCGCCCACCGCGCATCGGTACGTCTTCGCGTACACGATCCGCGTCGCCAACGAGGGCACGCAGACCGCGCAGCTCCGCAGCCGGCACTGGGTGATCACGCACGCGAACGGCAAGGTCGAGGAGGTCCGCGGCCCCGGCGTCGTCGGCCAGCAGCCGGTGCTCAAGCCGGGCGATCACTTCGAGTACACGAGCGGTTGCGTGCTCGATACGCCGCGCGGCTCTATGCGCGGCAGCTACCAGATGCAGACGCCCGATGGCCAATCGTTCGACGCCGACGTCGCGCAGTTCGATCTCGCGATGCCGCACTCGCTCAACTGAGCATCGAGATCACCGGGGCGAAGGCGGCGGCAGCGGGTGCGGCCGATCGGGCGTGATCGGCAGGATCTGCCGCACATAGCTCGCCAGGCCGGCCGTGGCGTCCCAGTCGCGCGGGTAACCGAGCGACACCTCCTCGAAGCGCACGCCGTCGATCCAGTCCGTCCCGCGGACGTGAAGGTGCCCGTACACCACGGCCTTCACGGGGAAGCGCGTGTGCCAGTCGCGCGTCTCTTTCGTCCCGCACCAGATGGAGAAGCTCGGGATCGAGGTGAAGCGGATCAGGCTCTCGTGCAGCGGGAAGTGGTTCATGATCACCAGCGGCGCGCGCGTCGCCGCGGCCTCGAGGCGGGGCAACGTCGCGGCGACGCGGGCCGCGCACCAGGCCGCCGCCGACGCGTACGGCTCGGGGTGCAACATGAACTCGTCGGTGCAGATCACGCCCTGCGACTCGGCCCAGGCCACCGCGCCGTCGAGGGGCACGTCGTCGGGCCGGAAGCTGTAGTCGTAGAGCAGGAACGTCGGCGCGAGGACGGCCGGTCCGCCTTCGCCGCGCCAGATCGGGTATTCGTCCTCCGGCGTCAACACGTTGAACCGCTGGCAAATCTCCACGAGGCGGCGGTATTTCGCCTCGCCGCGCAGGCCGCCCTCGACCGCGGGCGGCGTCCACAGCTCGTGGTTGCCCGGCGTCCAGAGCACCCTGGCGAAGCGACGCGTGAGCGCGGCGAGGGCCCACTCGAGGTGCTCTTCCGTCTCGCCGACGTCGCCGCCGAGGAGGAGCCAGTCGTCGCGGTAGTTGAAGGGGAGCGCCTCCAGGGCCAGCCGGTTCGCGCGGTGGCCCAGGTGGAGATCGCTGATGGCGTGGAGCTTCAAGCGAGGTCGCGAGCGCGCGCCGACGAGGGGATCGCCGACGCGCCGATCGTCAGTGGAGGAGGGCCTTCTCGGCGGTGGCGTCGGTGCTGCGGAAGGTGAACGCGATCGCGCCCTCCTTCACGTCGACGACCACGTGGCCGCCGTTCTCGAGCTTGCCGAAGAGCAGCTCGTCGCCGAGCGGACGCTTGATCTCGTTCTCGATCACGCGACCGAGCGGACGCGCGCCGTTCGCGGGATCGTAGCCCTTCTCGGAGAGGTGCTTGCGCGCCGCCGGGGTGACCTCGATCGTCACGCCCTTGTCGGCCAGCATCGCCCCGAGCTCCTTGATGAACTTGTCGACGATGTTGCCCATGATCGACGGGTCGAGCGACTTGAACTGGATCCGCGCGTCGAGCCGGTTCCGGAACTCGGGGCTGAACATGTTCTTGTAGGCCTTGTCGTCGTCGCCGGCGTTGCCGCGATCGCCGAAGCCGACGCGCGACTGCGCCAGATCGCGCGCGCCGACGTTGCTCGTCATGATGATGGTCACGTGCCGGAAATCGCTCTTTTTCCCGTTGTTGTCGGTGAGCGTGCCGTGGTCCATCACCTGCAGGAGCACCTGGAACACGTCGGGGTGCGCCTTCTCGATCTCGTCGAGGAGGAGCACCGCATGCGGGGACTTCGCGATGGCCTCCGTGAGGAGACCGCCGCGATCGAACCCGACGTAGCCGGGCGGAGCGCCGATGAGACGCGAGACGGTGTGCCGCTCCTGGTACTCGCTCATGTCGAAGCGGAGGAACTGCACGCCGAGCGTCTTCGCGAGCTGCTTGGCCAGCTCGGTCTTGCCGACGCCGGTCGGGCCGCTGAAGAGGAACGAGCCGATCGGCTTCTCGGGCGAGCGCAGCCCGGCTCGCGAGAGCTTGATCGCGGCGGCGAGCTGATCGACCGCCTCGTCTTGCCCGAAGATCGCGCCGCGCAGCGCCGTCCCGAGATCCTTGAGCTGGGCCTTGTCGGACGTCGACACCTGGCGCGGGGGGATCTGCGCCATGCGCGCGACGACGGCTTCCACGTCGGTCACGTCGACCACGTAACCCTCGCCGTGCGCGAGGTGCGCCGCGGCGCCGGCCTCGTCGAGGAGATCGATCGCCTTGTCCGGGAGCTTGCGGTCCTGGAGGTAGCGGGCTGCGAGCTTGGCGGCGGCCTCGATCGCCTCCTTCGTGTAGGTGATCTTGTGGAACTCCTCGTATTTGGAGCGCAATCCTTCGAGGATTTGCGCCGTCTCGGCCTCGCTCGGCTCGCCGACCTCGATGCGCTGGAAGCGGCGCGCGAGGGCGCTGTCGCGCTCGAGGTGCCCGCGGTACTCCTGGAATGTCGTCGCTCCGATGCAGCGCAGGCGCCCCGACGAGAGCGCGGGCTTGAGCAGGTTGGAGGCGTCCATCGTCCCGCCGCTGGTCGCGCCGGCGCCGATGATCGTGTGCAGCTCGTCGATGAAGAGGATCGATCCAGGCTGCTTTTCCAGGGCCTTCAGCACCGCCTTGATCCGGTTCTCGAAGTCGCCGCGGAACTTGGTACCGGCGAGCAGCGCGCCCATGTCGAGCGAGTAGACCGTGCAGTTGAGCAGCGGCTTCGGCGCGTCGCCCTTCTGGATCTTCTGCGCGAGGCCCTCGACGATCGCCGTCTTGCCGACGCCGGCGTCGCCGATGAGCAAGGGGTTGTTCTTGCGGCGGCGCGCCAGGATCTGGATGGCGCGCGCCACCTCGGTCTCGCGGCCGACCAGCGGATCGATGCGACCCTCGGCGGCCTCTTTGTTGAGGTTCAGCGTGTAGGCCGCGAGGGGATCCTTGACGTTGCCGCCGCCCTCTTCTTCGCCTTCGCTGCCGCCCTGCGGGGACGGGCCGCCGACGCCGCCCGGCTCCTCGCGGGACACGTCGTCCTGGCCCGTCTTGGAGACGCCGTGGGACACATAGTTGACGACGTCGTACCGCGTGACCCCTTGTTCCCCGAGGATGGCGACGGCCGGGCAGTCGCGCTCCGCGAAGATGGCCACGAGGACGTTGGCGCCGCGGAGCTCTTGCTCTTTCTTGCCCGACGTCGTGACGTGGGACACGGCCCGGCCGACCACGCGCTGGAAGCCCAGCGAGAGCGTCGGCGACGCGTCGCTGTCGTCCGGCAGCGGGGGCTGCTCGGTGTCGAAGAAGCGCTCGAGCCGCTTCTTCAGCGCGGCGGCGTCGCCCCCGGCGTGGCGGAGGATCTGCGCCGTCTCGTCGTCGAACAGGAGGGCGTAGAGGAGGTGCTCGACGGTCACGAACTCGTGCCGGCGGCGCTGGGCTTCACGGGTGGCAAGAGAGAAGGCGATCTCGACTTCGGGGCTGACACGCATGGTCATTCGGGCTCCACGGAAAGCCGAAGGGGCATGCCTTGCTCCTTCGCGTAATCGGTAACCTGGGCGACTTTGGTCTCGGCGACGTCTTTCGTGAAGACGCCGGCCACGCCGTGACCCTTGTGGTGAACGCTGAGCATGATGTGCGTCGCCTCGGTCTCGGACTTGTGAAAAAACTTCATGAGGACGTCGATCACGAACTCCATCGTCGTGTAGTCGTCGTTGTGGAAGAGGACTTTGTAACGGCGGATCTTCTCGAGCTTGCTCTTCCGCTCGGTCGCGAGATCGCCGTCGTTGTCCTCTTTCTTGATGGGATCATTGGCCATATCGGTCGGGGTCGGAGCATAGCAACGCGGGCTCTTTGACGCCCGCCGAGGGAGCGGGGCGGCGCCCTCCGCCGCCGCCGGGGCGCGTCGGGCTAAGGGAGACCCGGAAGGTGGGCATCGATCGACCCGATGGGAAGGGGGGACGGCTCAGGAGTTGCCTGGCAGCCGTCGTCAGGCGCCGCCGCCGTCGTAGGGCTCGAGCCGCACCTCGACCGGATCGATCTTCCAGATCTCGCGCGCGTACTCGCGGACCGTGCGATCCGACGAGAACGCGCCGACGCGGGCGATGTTGAGGGCGGCCTTGCGCGACCACCCGTCCGCGTCGCGGAACGACTCGGCGACGGCCTGCTGGCCGGCGGCGTAGGCCGCGAAGTCGCCGAGCGAGAAGTACTCGTCGCGGCCGAGCAGGCCGTCGAGGAGCGGGTTGAAGAGGTCGCGCTCGTCGGGGCTGAAAAAGCCCGAGCGGATCAGATCGACGACCTCGCGGATGGTGGGATCGGCGTCGTAGAAGGCGCGCCCAGGGACGGCGTTCCTGCGGACCTCGAGGATCTCGGCCGCGTCGAGGCCGAACAGGAAGAAGTTGTCGGGCCCGACCGCGTCGCGGATCTCGATGTTGGCGCCGTCGAGGGTGCCGATCGTCAGCGCGCCGTTCATCGCCAGCTTCATGTTGCCGGTGCCCGACGCCTCCATTCCGGCCGTGGAGATCTGCTCCGAGACGTCGGCCGCGGGGATGATCTTCTCGGCCAGCGAGACGCGGTAGTTGGGCAGGAAGGCCACGCGGATCGCGCTGCAGTGGCGGTCGTTGTTGATGACCTGGGCGATGGCGTGGATGAAGCGGATGATCAGCTTCGCCGTCCGGTAGCCGGGGGCGGCCTTGGCGCCGAAGATGAACGTCCGCGGGAGGACCTCTTCGCCGCGCTTGAGCCGCAGGTAGAGCGCCACGATATGCAGCGCGTTGAGGAGCTGGCGCTTGTACTCGTGGAGGCGCTTGATCTGGACGTCGAAGATCGACGCGGGATCGGCCTCGAAGCCGAGCTCGTGCTGGATGAGCTTGCTCAGCGCGACCTTGTTGGCGAGCTTGACCTCGCGCAGCCGGGAGCGGAACACCGGATCTGCGGCGTGCGGCTCGAGGTCCTGCAGCCGCTCGAGATCCTTCACCCAGCCGTCGCCGATGCGCTCGGTGATGAGCTTCGCCAGTCCGGGATTGCAGGCCTGGAGCCAGCGGCGCGGCGTCACGCCGTTGGTCTTGTTGTTGAAGCGCTCCGGGAACATCTCGTGGAAATCGCGGAGCAGGTGGCTCTTGATCAGCTCGGTGTGGAGCTTGGCCACGCCGTTGACCGAGTGCGATCCGACGACGGCGAGGTGGGCCATGCGGATGCGCCGCTCGCCGCCCTCTTCGATGAGCGACATGCGCGCGGCGCGCTCCTTGTCGTGCGGGTGATCGTCGAGCACGACGCGCATGAAGCGGCGGTTGATCTCGGTGACGATCTCCAGGTGGCGCGGGAGCAGGCGACCGAACGTCGACGCCGGCCAGCGCTCGAGGGCCTCGGGGAGCAGCGTGTGGTTGGTGTAGCCGAAGCACGCGACCGTCTGCTTCCAGGCCTCGTCCCAGGAGACGCTGTGCTCGTCGACGAGGACGCGCATCAGCTCGGCGATGGCGACGGCCGGGTGCGTGTCGTTGAGCTGCATCGCCACCTTCTCGGCGAAGCGCGTGAAGTCCGGGTGGACCTTGCGGTAGCGATAGACGATGTCGTGGATCGAGCAGGCGACGAAGAAGTACTCCTGGCGCAGGCGGAGCTCGCGGCCGGCCTCGAAGTTGTCGTTGGGATAGAGCACCTTCGAGATGACCTCGGAGGCGTTCTTGGCCTGCACCGCGCGCACGTAATCGCCGCTGTTGAAGAGGTCGAAGTCGAACTCTTCGCCGGCGCGCGCGGCCCAGAGGCGGAGCGTGTTCACGGTGCTGGTGTGGTGGCCGGCGATCGGCGTGTCGTAGGGGACGCCGAGCACCGTCTCTTCCTGGACCCACACGACGCGGTAGCCGCCCTTGCCGTCGCTCTGGTGCTCGGTGTGGCCGCCAAGCTTCACAGGCACGGTGTACTCCGGGCGAGCGATCTCCCAGGGGTTGCCGAAGCGGAGCCACTCGTCGGCGCGCTCGACCTGGGCCCCGTTGCGGATCGCCTGCTCGAAGATGCCGAACTCGTAGCGGATCCCGTAGCCGTAGCCGGGCAAGCTCAGCGTCGCCATCGACTCGAGCAGGCACGCCGCGAGCCTCCCGAGGCCGCCGTTGCCGAGGCCGGCGTCGGGCTCTTGCTCGATCAAGTCGTCGAGGTTGATGCCCAGATCCGCGAGCACCTTGCGGTACTCGTCGAAGATGTCGAGCGCCTGGAGGTTGGCCGTGAGCGCGCGGCCGAGGAGGAACTCGGCCGAGAGGTAATAGGCGCGCTTGACGTCCTGATCGTAGTACGTCTTCTGCGTCCTGGCCCAGCGCTGCACGAGGCGATCGCGCACCGAGAGCGAGAGCGCCATGTAGCGATCGAAGGGCGTCGCGCCGTCGAGATCGCGCGAGCGCGAGTACTGGACGTGGTCGTTGAACGCCCTCCGCAGCACGACCGGGTGCATGCCGGTGCGATCGTCTTCGACTTCGATCGCGGTCGACGGGGCGGGATCGTTCAGGGTAGCGTTGCTCATCGCCCGGGAGCTTACCGGCCCCGAAAGGCCAGGTGGCCAGCGATTTTCCCGGGGCCGTGAGACCCGTGATAATCAGGGGCTCTCGACCCATTTCTTTCGGGGCAAGGTGATCATGAACGCGAAGTTTCAGGCACGGCGGCTGGGCGTGGCGATGGCGGCGAGCGTGCTCGCGGCGGTGATGGCGACCGGCTGCGGCTTCCTCAAGCCGAAGTCCAACAAGGCCTACGCCGAGGCCTGCGTGGTCGACTCCGACTGCGCGTCGCTCGACTGCGCGGGGCAGGGGAACGTGTGCTCGAAGGCCTGCCAGTACAACGCCGATTGTGGCGGGACGATGGTCTGCCGCCAGAAGGACGACGGCTCCGGCGATCACTGCGCGCAGCCCGTGGGCGTGAAGCTCAACGGCACCTGCATGGCCCCGAGCGACTGCGAGAACGGCCACTGCCTCAAGCACGTCGGCGAGGACAACGCGCCCGGGATCTGCTCGCGCTTCTGCACGGCCCCGGCTGATTGCCCCGATGGGATGAAGATCTGCGACAGCATCTCCGACACCGGGGCGCTGAAGATGTGTTTGCCGGGCGGCGCGCCGGGCGTCCCCGTCGCCAGGTTCGGCTCGGTGCCGGTCAAGGCGAAGACGGTCGCGACCGTGGTGCCGCCGGTGGCGACCGTGCCGCCGGTCGGCGTTCAGGGGCCGCAGCTCGGGGCGCGGACGGCGGCGGTGCCTGCCACCGCCGCGCCGACGGCGACGGTGAAGGCGCCGCCCGCGTCGACGGGGATCAAGATCAAGCCGCGGCACTGATCGCGCGCGGAAACGAGCCTGGCCGGCGCGCCGGGACGCTCGGTGAGGCGCTCGTGATCACTGCGCCTCACCGAGTGAAGTCCAATCGGTCGGACGTCGTCGACACGGGGGGGCACCGCTGTGCGCCTTCGCGATGTCGCGACACGAGCAGCGCTTGACGGGGCCTGACCAGAAGAACCGGATACGGCAACGCGAGTCACGACGAAGCTGGCTTCAAGCGTTGTCCTGAACGACGAGGTAGCCTGTGTCGTCGGAGCGCATTGCCGGCGCGGGGCCAGTCGACGCAAGGCTCGACTCCGCAGCTCGCCCGAAATGCGTTGACACGCGGGGCGTCCTGGCATCGAATGGTAGCCACCATGGCCGCGTTCATCACGGTAGGCGTCGGTGAGTGCCTGTCGAGCATCGCCTTCGAGAGCGGTCATTTCTGGCCCACTCTGTGGGATCACCCGGACAATGCAGCGCTGCGCGAGGCGCGCGGTAACCCCCACGTTCTCCTCGACGGCGACCGCGTCTTCGTACCCGACCTCCGCCCGAAAGCGGTCGAGGCCGAGACGGGCAAGCGCCACAGCTTCCGCCGCAAGGGCTTCCCCGAGCAGCTCCGGCTGCGGTTTGGCACCGACGAGCTGCCGCGGAAGGGCGTCCCCTACGAGCTCACGATCGACGGTGTCACCGTGCGCGGGGTGACGACCGAGCGCGGGGAGATTGCTTGTTACCTCACGCCGAATGCCCGCCTCGCAGAGCTCGTGCTCCGGCCGGCCGACGCCCCCGAGGAGCGCTATGCGGTGGCGCTGAGGGGGCTCGATCCGGTGGACAGCGTGGTGGGCTTCAAGCAGCGTCTACGAAACCTCGGGTACTACCGCGGCGTTGCAGACGGCGAAGTGAACGCCGAGACGGTGACTGCCATGAACGAGATGCAGGCTCGCCATGCGCTCCCGTTGACGGAGCTCCCGGACGAAGCGACGAGGAGCGCGCTGCTCACGGCGCACGGCTGCTGAGCCGAGGAAACGACCATGCCTTTTGATGTCCGCGGCAGAGAGAGCACCGTCGCGCTGGCGGGCGTGAATCACGAGCTGATCCGCGCCAGCAAGGATGGGAATTGCCTGTTTCATGCCGCCGGCCACGCCCTGGTGACGGCGGGGCACGCGGGCCCCGAGCTGGCCAATCACGCGCTGCTCCGCGCGCACGTGGTGGCCTACGTCGCCCTCCACGCGAAGGATCTGAACGCGCTCGGGTTCAAGCTGCGCGACGGGATGGGCATCGCGCTGAACGCGCAGGGCGCTGTATCGGTGGCCCAGGGACAGGCGATCGATCGGCAGGTGGCGTACCTCCGCGGCCTGCGCAACTGGGGAGACGAGGCGTGCATCACGGCGATCGAGCGCCTCTATGGCGTGGAGGTGCTGGTCTTCGACGATCAGGGCGCGGCCGCGGCGCTCGGAGTCCCGTATTATGCGGTCTCGCACGCCGTGGGCCTCAAGATCCGGCTCTGCATCCGGCTCCTGGGCGACACCCCCGTCCACTACGACGTCTATCTGCCCGACTACGATGCTCTCCGGGACGGCGCCGCCGTCGTGCTCGACGCGCCGAGGAAGGGTGGGGAGATCAGCCAGTCGGCCAAGGCACCCTGGGCGTACCACCTGGCGCCGGAGGGGCTCAATCTGTTCTGTCCAGCGCTCGACCACCGACAGATGGCGTTCAGCCGCGCGGTCATCGAAGGGTTGTCGCGCAAGAAGGTGGTCGTCAAACCCGTCTCGGTGGCGCTCGGCGGCCAGTCCAACGTGATCCTCGGGCCGCCGGCCCCGGTCGTCGCCGTGCGCGTGCGCAACCGCGCCGACAAGGCCGCTCTCACCTCGGCGTCGTTCGCCGCGCAGGCGGGCGCCGAGGTGCTCGGTCGGGTGGTGGAAGAGCCCCTCATCCTGCCGCTAGTGCGGGTCGAAGGGGTCTGTATCAACCTGCTCGATTTCTCCTCGACCGATCTGGTGGTCGATCTCGAGCGCGGCAAAGCGCCGTTGCCGGTGCGGCTGTATGTGCGGGTGTACCAGCGAGCCTTCGGTCATGCCGGGGCCTCGGTGCCGCACGGCGGGCTGCTGGGCGAGACTGTCATTGATCTGGCGAAAGCGAAGGCGAAGTCGGACGACATCGACGAGCCCGCGCTCACGCGGATCACGCTCAATCCGGCGGACGCGCTGCCCGACGAGGTGGCGCGACTGATGACGTGGCAGGCCTCCCCATTTCAGATCGTCGTGAGCAGCGATCCCGATTTCGAGCCCGGGGCCTCGGCGTGGACGCACGCGCACGTCCCGAGCGAGTTCGATATCCTGCTGGCGGAGTACGTGGCCGGAGTGCCGGTGAAGATGCTCGGGGACAGCCCCATGGTGCTGGCCGATCTGGGGATAGGCGCCACGGTCGCGGCGGTGGCCAATCCAGCGATCGACGCCGAGGCGCCGAAGGGGCGTGAAACGTTTGCCATGCCAGCCGACAAGGAGGTCGCGCTCGGGCAGCTCCTGAACGCGACAGGGCTCGGCACCATCGACACCAACTTCAACAGCTACCTCATCGAGGTGGCGCCGGGCGAGTGGTACGTGGCGACCTCGTGGGCCAGCATGGCCGCCCTCCAGAGGAACCCGGACGACGACTGTTACTATCTGCGATCACTCTACTGGTCAGGCTCGATGCGGGGGGCGTTCGTCGCCACGGCGGCCGATCTGGCGCAGCCCGGGGCCAGGGCGGCGGGCGAGGCTGTGAACCGGTTGAACCGCGTGATGGCTCTCGTCACGGCGGCCCGATCGGCGCTCAACACCGCCAGTAACTTGACCTCAGCGCAATACGCCGTGCTGTTCCCGCTCATCCGGTCGAAGGACTTCTATAGCGCGATGTGGAGCTGGAACGACGACGAGCGAGCGCAGGCCGCGCACGGGACGAGGTTCCGTGACGCGTACGCCACTGCTGTCCTGCAGGTGAGCGCGCTCAAGGCGAGCGACGAAGCCAGGATATTCCTGGCCGACCGTGATCTCGACACCTCGGCGCTCCGGCTCAGTGTTTGCCGCGACGACGCCATGCCCATCGTGTACACGGTCGAGCTCGCCGAGTGCGCCGCCCTGTGTGATCGGATGTACAAGGCCATGTTCGGTGCCCGGACGGACCTGCTTCAAAAAGGGCTCCGGCTCGGCGGTATCGAGGTCGAGGGGGTCAAGGACTTCGATCTGGAGAGCGGCAATCGGCTGGCTCCGGGAGCCGACTGGATGCGCCATGTTTTTGATCCGCCGCTCAAGGTGACGTGCGTGGTGACCGCCGGCATCAGCAGCTGCGCGGGCGGCGTGACCGTGACCGTCGACGAGGACCCCGCGGCGCCGGAGCACGTCATTCTGTGGCACCTGGACGCGAGCCTGTCGATCCCGCTGCTGTGCGAGATGGAGCGTGTCTGGCCCAAGGGGAAGGGGGCGCCGCCGATGCGGTCGCTCGCGGTGGTGACACCTTCTCTGTGGGAGCTCAACAAGTACCGGATGGATAACCTCTATCCGGAGGCGGTGGTCGGGGACTGCAACACCGCGTTCCTGGCGCGCAGCTCGCACTGGTACGCGGAGCAGCCGGTGGTGGCCGGCTGCGATCTCTTCGGCCTCGATTTGCGGACGGCAGGCCAGGCCGATCTGGTGTTCACGTACGATATCGACAAGCGCACGGAGCCGCTCGGCATGTTCCGCGACGTGGCCGCGGACAGCGAGGACGCGGCGCCGCTGCTCGCGCACTTCCGCAGGAATTTGCTCGGCGCGTACCGGCACGACGAGGCTGATCCCCGGACGCCCAAGGAGATGACGGAGTACGTGGCGACCGTCGCGACGAGGGTGCAGCAGGACGTGGTGGCCATCCGGCGGGCGAAGCGGGAGACGAACAACAAGAGCTGTCGTATCCCGCGGATGAGCGGGCCTCTGGTGGACGCCGTGGCGAAGCAGTCGACTCCGCTGCTGGAGACTGACGTGCTGCTCGCGGCCGAGCAGGGCGAGCAGGAGCTGTCGCACCACACCGCACATCGCTGGACGCCGGGCTCGCGGTGACTCTCCCGCTCGACGGTGGGCGGGGTCGCTCGCGGCCGAGCCGGTGATCTTCCCCGGTCGTCCCCCGCCGTGGACCGAGGCTCGGGGGGCGCGCCAGGCGTCCTCGCTCCGGACGCGATCGCGTGGATCGCACCGGCGTGATCCGCAGGATCGTCTCGACGCTCGATAACGCCCGGAGCTCCGAAGATTTCCCGCTCCGCGCGCGGGGCACGCAGCTTGCTGTGAGGGTGCCAGAGGCCGGTGGCCCTCGAAGGATCCAGCCGCCGTCGTGAGACACGAGGGTTGCGAACGCCCTCGATATTTCTGCGCTGGTCAGGAGATCTCCATGCTCAAGAAAATTGTCGTCGCTTCGGCGCTTCCGATCCTCATCGCCGGTTGCTTCGGCGCCGGCGCCGAGACCACCAGTGAAGATGTCCTCAATTCGGAGCTGCCGCTCGCGTCGGGGGTTTATAACTTCGGCACGCTGGCGAACCCCGGAGCGTGCCTGGACATCGCCGGCGATGCCACGGGCGATGGCGTCAACGTTCAGGAGTGGTGGTGCACGGGCAGCGAATCTCAATCGTTTCGCCTCGACGATCTGGGCGGCGGCTGGTTTCACATCGTCAACACGCACAGCAATCGGTGCCTCGACGTCGCGTGGAACGGCACGGCCGACGGGACGAACATCGCTCAGGTGACGTGCAGCAGCTCGGGGGCGCAGGCCTTCCGCTTCGAGGACGTCGGCAATGGCGCGGTCAGGATGATCGGCCAGACCAGCAACAAGTGCGTCGATGTCGCCGGCGCCGGCACCGCCAACGGCACCAACGTCCAGCTCTGGTCGTGCAATGGCTCGAAGGCCCAGTCGTGGCACCCCGCGCTGATCGGCGGCGGCGGTGGGGGCAACGGCAGTGGGGGTGGCGGCGGGCCGTCGCTCGCGGGGGGGACTTACAACTTCGGAACGCTCGCGAACGCCGGAGCGTGCCTGGACATCTCCGGGGCCGGCACGGGCGACGGCGTCAACGTTCAGGAGTGGTGGTGCACGGGCAGCCCCTCTCAATCGTTTCGCGTCGACGATCTGGGCGGCGGCTGGTCGCACATCGTCAACACGAACAGCAACAAGTGCCTCGACGTCGCATGGAACGGCACGGCCGACGGGACGAACATTGCTCAGGTGACGTGCAGCTCGTCGGGCGCACAGGCCTTTCGCTTCGAGGACGTCGGCGGCGGCGTGGTCAAGATCGTCGGCCAGAGCAGCAACAAGTGTGTCGATGTCGCCGGCTCCGGCACCGCCAACGGCACGAACGTCCAGCTCTGGTCGTGCAACGGCACGAAAGCCCAGTCGTGGAAGCCGGCGATGATCGCGGGCGGCGGCGGTGGCGTCGGTGGCACGGGCAGCGGCGGTGGCACCGGCAGCGGCGGTGGCACTGGCGGCGGCTGGAAGCTCGTCTGGTCGGATGAGTTCAATGGCCCCAATGGCTCGGGCGTCGACGGCTCGAAATGGGCGGCCGAGGTCGGCGGCTCCGGCTGGGGCAATCAAGAGCTCGAGTACTACACGAACAGCACGCAGAACGCGCAGCAACAGAACGGCTCGCTGGTGATCACCGCGACTCCGGCCGGCGCCAATCAATACGGCTGCTGGTATGGCACCTGCCAGTACACGTCCGCGCGCCTCGTCACGCAGGGCAAGTTCGAGTTCAAGTACGGTCGCGCCGAGTCGCGCGTGAAGATCCCGCGCGGCCAGGGGCTCTGGCCGGCGTTCTGGATGCTCGGCAACGACATCGGCTCTGCCGGGTGGCCGACGTGCGGTGAGGTCGACATCATGGAGAACATCGGCAAGGAGCCGTCCACCAACCACGGTAGCATGCACGGGCCGGGCTACTCGGGCGGTAACCCGCTGACGGGGATCTACAACAACCCGAGCGGCGCGCTCGGCGATGCTTACCACACGTACGCCGTCGAGTGGGAGCCGGCCGCGGTCCGCTTCTACGTCGACGGCAACCTCTACGAAACGCGGACCCCGCAGAGCGTGCCGGGCGGAGCGAAGTGGGTCTACGACCACCCGTTCTTCATGCTCCTCAACCTGGCTGTGGGCGGCAACTGGCCTGGTTCGCCGGATGGTTCGACGGGCATGCCCGCGCAGATGCTCGTGGACTACGTCCGCGTCTACACGGCTGGCACCTGAGTCGGCTTCGTGCGCGCCGGCGTCTCGACCGGCGCGCCGCCCAGGCAGCTCACCTCTACTCCTCGACGAGCACCGGCAAAGCCCTCTCGGTCCGCGCCGGCCGCGGCGCGAGCTCCGGGTAGAACTGCCGCGCCCAGCGGCGGAAGGCGCCAATCGGCCCCTCGCTCTCGCAGAGCAGCGGTCGCTCCAGGAAGGTCTTGTGCTCCCAGATGGGGATGTCCTGCTCGAGCTGGTGGGCCACCTCGTCGATGAAGGTGGCGCCGACCATCGCCGTCGCGCCCTCGTCCGGGAGCTTTCGCACGGTGAAGGAGAACATCGCCTCGACGTGATCGTCGTCGAGGGGCGTGACGGTGCTGACGAGCAGCGTCTCGATCACGCCGGTGAACCGCACGTATCCGACGCCGAAGCCAAGCGAGTGGATGTCGAGCGTGCCCTCGATCACGCCGCCAAAGGGCGTATCCATCACCGTCGACGCATGGCTCGTGTACGTCGGCCCTTCGAACCGCGGCTCGGGCGCCGGCAGGTTTCGCAGCCCGTGCACGTAGCGAAAGTGCGCGCCGTCGTGCCCGTTTTCCCCCATCTCGTGGATGTTGGTGCGGATCTTCCAGCGACGCCGCGTGAACGGCGTCCACGCCTCGTTCTGGTACTCGGCGATGGCGGGGATGTCCCACGACGGAGGTGCCTTGGTCGGGTGATACCAGATCATCACGAAGCCATTGCGCTCGCACACCAGCCACGAGGCGACGCGGGCGCCGGGCGGGATCTTCGCGGCATAAGGCACCTTCGTGCAGGACCCCTCGCCCGAGAAGCTCCACCCGTGGAAAGGGCAGCGGATCGTCGCGCCCTCGACCACGCCGCCGTGGCCGAGGTGCGCGCCGAGGTGGGGGCAGTACGCGTCGAGCACCCGCGCGACGCCGTCGTCGCCGCGGAAGGCGACGAGATCCTGTCCGAGGTACGAGAGCGGTAGTACGCCGCCCACGGCGAGCTGCTCGGAGAGCGCGACCGCGTACCAGCCAACGGGGTTCGGTGACAGAGGAAAGCGCTTCTTCATGCTCCGAGCGTACGCTGACCCGCGTCAGCTCGGAAACATGATTGTCACTCTTCGCTGGAAATTGACACTTACGTTCAGGGCACCACGACGGTGTCATTCGACTGCAAAGGCAGGTTCTGCCGCAGCTCGCCTTTCTCCACGACCTGCTCGTAGGCGAAGGGGATCCGCCGCTCGCCCTGGGCGTCGCGTCGCACGATGACCACCTTCTCGGGCGCGGCGAACCGGGTGAAGCCGCCGGCCAGCGCGATGGCCTGAAGCACGGTGACTTGCCCCTTCGGCGTGAACTCGCCCGGTCGCGTGACCTCGCCCATGACGTAAACGCGGTAGCTGTGGAGCTCGGCGACCTCGACCGCGACGACGGGTGTCTCGGTGTAGAACTTCGCGGCCCGCGTCACGACATCGTGAGAGATGGAGTCGACCGTTCGCCCTTCGACCAGAACGTCGCCGATGAGCGGCAGTGTGACGTAGCCGTCGGGCCGGACCGTGACTCGCTGGCTGAGCGCGTCGTTCTTCCATGCGCGCACCTGGAGCACGTCGCCGGGGCCGACGGCGTAGGTCGCCGTGGTGCGGCGCTCGGCCTCGAAATCGAAGCCTGGACGCGCGGCGCCGCACGCGGAGAGCAGCGCCGCGAAGAGCAGCGTCGCGAGGAGCAGAGGTGAGGGGAGCCGGGTCGTGGTCGTGGTCACGCAGCCTTCGATGCCCGAGGCCGCCACCCGATCGCCGCTCTGGACATCGGAGCCACGAGAGGGCGTGTTTTCGCCTGGATCCGTCGACCCCGATGGCTGCGTGGATCGTCTGTCTGCTCGCGGCGCTCGTCATCGTCAAGCCGCAGGAGTTCGTGGCGGCGCTCGCCGGGCTGCCGCTCGTCTACCTGGCGTTCGGCGCGGTGATCGTCGCCGTCGTCGTCGCCGTGATCCGCGGCAAGCTCCGCCCGACGCTGGCCCCGCAGACGCCGTTCGTGCTGGCCTTCTTCGGGTGGGGCCTGCTCGTCACCGCGGTGAAGCACCCCGACGCGCTCGGCGATCAGGCCCTCGCGCTGGCGATCCTCCTCGGGCTCTATTTCGCGGTGGCGATCGGCTGCGGGACGCGCCGGGGACTCTGGATCTTCGCGACGACCTACGTGGCCTGCGCCGCGCTCGCGACGACGGTGGCCATCGAGCAGGGCTACGGGCCGTGGGGCTGCTTCCTCGGCGCCGACGAGGACTGGGAGGGCAAGGGCGAGCTCGCGTACGACGGTCGCGCCTGCGAGACCAACCTCGATTGCCGCGTCGACGCGCCGGTTCCCTGGGGCAATTACCGCTGCGAGCACGTCGGGCCGCTCGGCACGTCGAGCATCGGTGGGCGGGTGCGTTACCGCGGCTCGCTCGCCGATCCCAACGAGCTGTCCTTGATGATCTCGCTCGCGCTCCCGCTCTGCTTCGCGCTCGGCGCGACGCCGCAACGGCGGACCACGCCGCGGGATCCGGGCGCTGCGCCGAGGCGGATCGTGCGCTTGCCGCCGCTGCTCGGCGACCGCTTGATCCGCCGCGTCGTGGCCGCCGCGCGGACGCTGCCGGCCCTCGCGCTGTCGACGGCCGTCGGCTTCGCGGTCGTGCTTTCGCAGTCGCGCTCGGGGATGATCGCCTTCGTCTTGGTGCTCGGGATCGCCTTCATTCGCCGCGCAGGCGCCCTCGGCGTCGTCGTCGCGGCGCTGCTCGCCCCGCCGCTGCTGCTCCTCGGCGGACGGAGCGGCGAGGAGGCCGAGCAGTCGTCGGACGAGCGCGCCGAGCTGCTGCGCGAGGCGTTCGAGTTCATCCGCGGTACGCGCGGCTTTGGCCTCGGCCTCGGTCAGTTCACCGACGAGTCGTCGATCGGGCTCACCGCGCACAACGCCTATGTGCTCGCGGCGGCGGAGGCCGGGATCGTCGGTCTCGTGCTCTTCGGGCTGGCGCTCTATCTCTCGCTCAAGGTGCCTGTCGTGGTCTGGCGCGGCCGAGCGCGGCTCTCGTGGGGCCTCGCGCGCCTCGCCTCGGCGCTCGCCGTGGCGATCGGCAGCGTGATGGTCGGCATCTTCTTCCTGTCGTGGACCTACAAGGACATTCTCTATCTGCTGCTCGGCGCCTCGGCCGCGCTGCACGCCGCGGCCCGCGCCGAGGACCCGACTCTCTCCGTCCGCCTCTCGCTCAGGGAGGCGATCGGCGTCGCCGTGGGCTTGCTACTGCTGCTCTTCGCGGTGTGGCTGGGGATGCGCCTCCACAAGCCATGAGCTACACGAATCCATCGCGATCGAGCTGCGCGAGCTCGGCGTCGAGCGGCGGGAAATCATTGCTCATCGGGGCAGCATCGGGCCTCGCCCCGCGAGAGACAAGGCGCGTTCGAGGGCGAGAGCGACGCTCCGGGCTCAGGCGGCGCTGCGCCCGCCGAGCAGCTGTCGCTCCTGCCAGATCTTGAAGGCGATCCCGCGGAAGAGCGGGCCGCAGAAGAGCACGCCGGTGATCGCGGTGAGGATCGGCGGCAAGAGCAGCAGGACGGCGCCGGGGAGCGCGGAGATACCGACGGTCGACCAGTAGGCCTTGCGGGCGCGGCGCTCGGCCTCGAACACCAGCTCTTCGTCGCGCAGGCTGGCGAGGCGGCCCGCGAAATCCCTTCCGAACCAGGCGAGCGCGAGGTGCGCGTGCCCGACGACGACGGCGCAGAGGCAGATCCAGCCGTCGAACGCGCCGATGGCCGAGGCGGTGCCGGTCATCACGGTCGCGACCGCGAAGAGCAGGCCGTGGATCGAGAGCGGCAGCAGCAGCGCGAGCGCCATCAGCGGGAGCGACGCGCTCGCGCGCTCCTGCGACATGGCGAGGTCGCGCAGGGCGGCGCCCGGGGGCGACGCCGCGAGGCCCGCGAGATCGGCCCAGGGATCGTCGGTGGGCGCGGGCGCGACGGCGGCGCGGCGCGCGCGGGCAGCGGCGCGTCGCCGCGCGACGACGTGGGCAACGCCCATCGCGATCCAGGTCGACGCGAGGATCGCGCCGAGGAGGCCCGACGGGCGGAGGCCGATCGCCGCGAAGGCGACGACGCCGGTGACGACCAGGGTGGCAGTCCCGACGAGGCCCGCGGTGGCCGCCGCGATGCGCGCAGACCGTATCTCGTGCACCTCGGCCGCCGCGGAGAGCGACGCCGCAGCCTCGTTCCACCGGACGACCTGCTCGTCGTAGCGGAGCCTCGCGACCGCGGCGTCATCCCGATAAGCACGTTGAACGGTGGTCATGCGCTCCCCATGAGCAAGCGCGATGCCGCGCGGGATCCCCGGCGTTTTCGAGCAATTCCCCGCGGCGACGCTGCCCACCGTCTGGACAGCGCCGCCCGCGCCGACGCGATCACGTGAGCTGAAGCGCCGCGGCGACGGCCTGCACCGCCGGCGCCTCGCGCGCCGACGCGTCGAGCTTCGCGTAGGCCTGCTGCGGCGTCGTGGTCGTGCAGCGGAATCGAGGCGTGAGCGTGTGGCCCGTCGGGGCGCTCCGGTCGCTCGCCTGATAGGGTATCTCGACGACGTGAGTCGCCAGCACCTGCAGCACCGAGTACATCAGCCCCACGGGCGCGCCGACCTTGCCTCGCCCCTGAAAGCTCGCCTCGAGCAGCCGGAGGACGTGCGAGTAGCACGCGTCGAAGAAATCGAGCAGCGCGCCGCAGGCCGTGGACCAGGTGAGCCCGGCGGTGTTGCTCACCATCGGCCGCAGATCGCCGACCGCGAGGGTGTCGACGATCGCCTGGAGCTGGTAATAATGCGCGAGCTCGCGGGGATCGTCGCCATGAGGATCGCTGGCCGAGGCGCCCTCGCCCTGGAGGACGATGAGCGCGAGCGCCCGCTGCGCCGACTCGAGATCGGTGACGGCGAAGCGATCGTCCGCGAACGTGCCAGTCACCTGCTGCCCGGCGCCGTCCGGGAACGCGGCGCCGCCGTCGGGCCCGTACACCGCCGTCAGGCCGTGCATCAACGCATGATAGAGCTCGCCGATCGTCTCGTAGGCGTCTTGCGGCGGGAGATCGGGTGCGTCGTAGACATCGTGCCAGGTGGGCAGCTCGATGGCCATGAAGGCCTTGATCTGCGCGTTCGTCGCCGGGCCGAGCGCGATCACTCCATCATGGCTGTTGTAGGGCACGCGCCGCGGGTACGACGGCGCCGCCGCGCCGGTGAGCCTCGGCGCCTGGCCGAGCGCGCTCGACACATTGCAGGCTTGCTCCAGGTGCATCATCTCCTGGTTGACGATCCCCATCAGCGCGTCGGCCGCGCGCTGCGCCGCGGGCGAGCTCGCCGGTCGGATCGAGTAGTACGCCGCGAGGTACGCCGGGATCGTGAACAGCTCGAGCTCGACCGCATGCTGGATGTGCGTGCGTAAATGAGCCTCGGTCCAGGACGGGTCGGCCATCGGGGGTCTCCTTCTTCCACCGTTCGCGGAGGGGCGATTATGCCCTGATGCCAGCGCTTCCGGCGACGTTTTTGCCGGGCTGTCCGGCGCCGTCCAGGTGGGGATCGCGAGAGCGTGGCGACCGTTCACGCCTCCAGCTTCGCCGGGGAGAAGGGGAGTGCCACGGACAGACTGCCACTCTCGATCTCCGGAGTCTCGGTGGTTTCCCTGGGCGCGGAGGGTACGCCTCGGGTGAGCACGCCCATTGCCCCTTCACCCCGCGCCCCGGGCGCGCTGCGCGGCCGCGGCGGAATTGCGAGCGTCCGCGATGAGGAGCCGATGGCCAGCCTGAGCACCGAAAGCACACCTCGCGAGCGGCTCGAGCGGGTCGTGTCCCTCGTCAAGCGGTCACGAATGTTCTGGCGATCGACGGCGGTCATCGCGGCGGTCGGGCTCTTGCTCGCGCTCGGCGTCGCGATGCAGTCGAAGCGCGCCTGGCGGAGCGAGACGACGGTGCTCTACCGCAACGCGATCCAGACGAGCCGGAGCGACGGCGACACCGCGGCCGCCCGCTCGGCGCGGCTCGGGCCCAAGCTCAAGGATCTGGTCTACGCGCGGCCCCGCCTCGAGCAGGTGATCCGCGAGTTCGATCTCTTCCCGGAGAAGACCCGCAAATCGATGCTCGAGGCCGTCGAGGAGATGCAGACCGTCGTCTCGTTTCGCGCGCGCGGCTCGGACAGCTTCGTCATTTCGTTCACGTACGAAGATCCGGATCTCACGCAGAAGGTCACCGCGCGGCTGACCGATCTGATGATCCAGGAGTACAACCGGCAGAACATCGACACGGCGACGCTCACGCGAGATTTCTTGCAGCGCGAGCTCGACGCGACCACCACCAAGGTCGACGACGCGAGCCGCGCCCTGGCGACGTTCCTCGCGCAGAACCCGCAGTTTCAGTGGGGAATGAACGACTCGCCGTACGCGCCGCTCCAGCCGGGCGCGCTCGGTGGGGCGGCGCCGCTGCTGCCCGCGCCGCGCGCGAGCGGGCCGCAGGACGGGCCGCTCGCCGCGCTGCAACGCGAGCTCGCGCAGGTGGAGTCCGCGCTGGCGCCGCCGCTGCCCGGCCCGGTCGTGCCCGCGTCGCCGCAGCTCGTCGAGGCCCAGAAGCAGCGCGACGCGGCGGCGGCGGCGGCGGCGGCCGCGCAGGCGACGCTCGCCGAGCGGCTCACCGCGGTGACGCCGGCCCACCCCGACGCGATCTCCGCGCAGGCCAAGCTCGACGCCGCCCGGCTGGCGCTCATCGCCGCCGAGACCAGCCTCTCGCGCGCGCGCGCCGGGGCGGCCCCCGACGTCGACCGCGTTCCGCTCGACCCGAAGCAGCGGACCGCGCTGGAGCTGCGGCGAAACAAGCTCCGGAGCGAGATCGCCGAGCGTCGCCGCCACGTCGCGCCGGCCGTCGCCGTCGCCGCGCCGAGCGTCGCCGACAGCGCGGGCAAGGCGCCGGAGCGGCCGCCGACGGTGGTCGATCTCGAGACCGAGTGGCACCGCCTGCGCCTCGAGCTCGAGCGCGCGCGCGATCAGCTCCGCCTCATGCAGACCAACGCGCACGCGGCCGACGTCTCCGCCGACGCCGTCGAGAAGCAGAGCCAGGAAGAGATGCAGATCCTCGAGCCGGCGTACCGGCCGACGCGCCCCGATCGCGGGCGTGGTCGCGTCTTCTTCGCCGGCGCGGCCGTCGCGCTCGTGCTGGCGCTCGCGTACGCCGCGGCGCGCGTGCTGCTCAACGACACGCTGCTCGACGAGGGCGACGTGCTCGCGCTTGGCGGCCCGCAGGTGCTGGTGACGCTCCCCGACGTCGTCGCGGCGCCGAAGACTCCGCGGGAGCGCGCGATGGTGCCTTCGATCGGCCGCGACGACGACGCCGAGGATCCCGCGCCGTTCCCGCCGGCGCCCAGGCCCGCGGCCGGCCGCCCGGCGACGGCGCCCGAGCCCGCGCGCGCGCGCACCTCGGAGCCGCCCGATGGGCCGATCGCGCCCATCGCCCCGATCGCGCCCGGTCCTCCGCGGCTCGACCCCGGCTACCGACGCGACGCCGCGATCACCGTCCGCTTCGGTTACCCGCTGCCCGCGCCCGCCGTCGAGTCGCCGAGCGCCGCCGCCATCGTGGTGCGCGACGCCGCGGGCCTGCTCGAGGCGATCTTCGACGAGCCCGAGGTCGAGGTGATCGGCGCCGACGTCGATCCCGAGGGCGACGGGGCCTTCGCGCTGCTGCGCTCGGCGTCGCCCTCGACGCTGGCGGCGCTGCGCGTGCTCCGCCATCGCCTCGAGCAGCGGCGCGGCGAAGGATCGTTCGTCGTGTCGGTGGTGAGCCCCGGCCGCGGCGAGGGCAAGACGCTGCTCGCCGCCGAGCTGGCGATGACGCTGGCGGAGGCCGATCGCGCGCGCGTGGTGCTCGTCGAGGGGAACCTGGAGCGGCCGCGCGTCGCCGCGACGCTGGGCCTGCGCCTGCCCGAGAGCGCGGGCTTCTCGACCCAGGTGCGCCGGCACATGAGCGGTCGCAGCCGGCCCTGGGGCGTCGTCCGCCTCGGGCCTTCGCTCACCGTCCTCGCCGAGTGCGGCGCCTCCGCCGCGTACCCGGCGGCGCTGCACTCCACCCACTTCGAGGCCGCGCTCCACGCGCTCCGGCGCTCCTACGACTACGTGATCATCGACGGCCCCGCCGTGCTCGGATCCGGCGACGCCAACGTGATCGAGAGCGTGAGCGACGGCGTGCTCCTCGTGGCCCGCGCCGCGGTGACCAAGGGCGGGGCGCTCGCGCGAGCGACGGCCCAGCTCGGCGACCGCCGCATCCTCGGCGTGGTGCTCAACGGCGTCCCGGAGATCGCGCCCGCGCCCGCGGCGTCACCCGCCGTCGCCTGACGTCGCCGTTCGTCAACGATGGATGACGATCCGCGTGCCGAGCTTCGATCGGCGCGCGATGATCCCGCCCCACGTGGGCGGCAGCGCCGGCTCGGTCCAGTCGAAGACCCGCGCGGCGTCCTCGGGCGAGAGGTTGACGCAGCCGCCGCTCTTCGGAGAGCCGAAGTCCTCGTGCCAGTACGCGGCGTGGATGGCGAACGGCGCGCGGAAGTACTGCGCGTGGGGCACGTCGGCGATCCAGAACGAGTCGGGATCAGGCTTGGCCTCCGAGGTCATCTGCGCGGCGCGGTGCTTCACGGCGATGCGGTAGCTGCCGAGCGGCGTGAACGCGGCGCGCACCAGATCGCTCGTGCTGAGGTCGGCCGAGGGCGTCGTGCCGCCGGCGCCCGGTGACATCAGCGTGCTGTACACGCCGGTGGTCCCCTCGAAGAGCGTGAGCGTGCCCTTGGCGAGCGCGACGTCGATCCACTTCTCGCCCGGCGCCACGGCGGGCGGCGTCGCGGCGGGGCTCTCGACGATCGAGACGTCGACGTCGCGCGCGAAGAGGCCCTCGTCGCGCGTCTCGCGGTAGAGCACGCCGCCGTCGTCCGCGGTCGAGCCGGTGAGGCCGACGAAGGTGCGCGGGGCCCACAGAGCGCCGCTCGCCGTCATCGCGCCGCCCTCGCCGCGACGGTACTTCGCGCGCGGCTCGCGGCGAAACCAGCCGATCGGGAGCGGGTGCGCGGCGTCGATCGGCGTCCCGTGGAACGTCGACGGGTGGAAGACGCGCATGCGATCGGCAGGCACGGCGGTGAGGTCCGGGCTGAGCAGGAAGGTGCGGCCGCCGAACGAGAAGACCTGCTGGAACGAGAGCATCGATCCGTAAGGGATCTGCTTGCGAACGAGGCCTTTCTGCTGCCCCACCGGGACGGGCGCAGCGGCCCCGTCGGCGAGGAAATCGGGGACGGGCGAGCCCGGCGCGGGGGGATCGAGGCCGGCGAGATCCTCGTGGCCCGCCGTCGATCGACGCACCTCGAAGAGCTCGCTCACCGGGCGCAGCCGCCGCTCGGCGCGCTTTGTTTCGTTCGGCGTCGGCAGCTTGCCGTACATCGGCGCGCGGGTGGAGAACGCGTAGCCGAAGGGCACCGCGAAGGGACGGGGACCGGCGTAGGCGAGGGCCCGGTAGAGCGGCAGCGTGAGGTCGAGCGTGGTGGTCTCGTCGCCGCAGACGAACCCCTCGGGCTCGATCGCGTACCAGCGCCCGCTCGTGCAGTCGCCCTTCGGCGTCGGCGGTTTGCGTCCTTTTTTCGAGGGCGGATCGATGGGCGGCGCGGCTAGCAGGCGGGCCGATGTGCCCGGGCGCAGGTAGCCGAGGCGCTCCTTGCGGACGCTCGCGGCGTAGATCCAGGTCGTCCGTCCGAGCGATCCGATCCGCGATCCGTCCTCGTCCGGGGCGCTCGCTTCGGCCGCGCCTGCGTCGACGACGAGAGGCGCGCCCGCGTCCGTCGGCGGCGCCGCGGCGATCGTTGCTGCTGCAACAATCGCCGAGCTCGCAGGGGGCGGCGCACCGTCTGCGTCCGTCGTCGCGCGCTCACGGGAGCAGCCGACGGCGAGCAGCGCGAGCGCCGCAGGGAGCAGAGCGGTTCGGAGCGGCACGGCCAGGCGCGACGCTATACCATCGTTCCCATGACGCAGCCGAGGTCCACCGATGAGTCGCCCCGACGGAGTTTCTGGGGCTGGGGCCACGAGGACGGAGGCCTCGACGCGACCGAGCGCGACGCGCTGAGGATGATGATGGAGGCCCGCCTCGGCGTGGCCGGTCTGTCCGAGCTCGCCGCGCCCCGGCTGGAAGATCTTCGAATGCCAGCGCCGCGGATCACGGTGCCGTCGGCGCTCGCGGCGATCCTCTCGCAGGACCGCTACGAGCGCGCGGCGCACACCTACGGCAAGGCCTTCCGCGACATCGTGCGCGGCCTCGAGGGGGACTTCACGGCCGCTCCCGACGCCGTCGCGCTGCCGTCGAACGAAGACGATCTCCGGCGCGTGCTGGATTTCTGCGCGGAGAATTCCTTCGCGGCGATCCCCTACGGCGGGGGCTCCTCGGTCGTCGGCGGCGTCGAGGCGCGACGGGACGGGCGCTTCGACGGCGCGGTCTCGATCGATCTGCGCGGCTTCGACCAGGTGCTCGAGATCGATCGCACCTCGCGGGCCGCGCGGATCCAGGGCGGCGTCCTCGGCCCCGCGATCGAAGAGGCGCTCCGGCCGCACAACCTCTCGCTCCGCCACTACCCGCAGTCGTTCGAGTTCTCGTCGCTTGGCGGGTGGATCGCGACGCGCGCCGGAGGCCACTACGCGACGCTGCACACCCACATCGACGACTTCGTCGAGTCGGTGCGCGTCGTCACGCCGAGCGGCGTGCTGGCGACGAAGCGCTTCCCGGGATCGGGCGCCGGCCCCGCGCCGGAGCGGCTCTTCCTCGGCTCCGAGGGCGCGCTCGGCGTGATCACCGAGGCCTGGATGCGGGTGCAGGAGCGGCCGCGCTTCCGCGCCTCGGCGACGGCGCGCTTCGTCGATTTTCGCCGCGGCGCCGAGGCCGCGCGCCAGATCGTGCAGGCCGGTCTGCACCCGCAGAACTGCCGCCTCCTCGACGGCGGCGAGGCCCTCAACACCGGCGCGGGCGACGGCTCGCGCAGCCTGCTGCTCCTCGGCTTCGAGTCCGCCGATCACGGCCTCGATCCCTGGATGGAGCGCGCCCTCGCGATCGCCCGCGGCCTCGGTGGCGAGGTGAAAGAGGGCGCGGGCGTCACGCGCGAGACCGGCGAAGGCGCCCGCGAAGGCGAGGCCGGCACCTGGCGATCAATGTTCCTCAAGGGCCCCTACCTGCGCGACGCGCTGACGCGCCTCGGGATGATCGTCGAGACGTTCGAGAGCGCCGTGACCTGGGATCGCTTCGACGCGTTCCATGCGGGCGTGCTCGAGGCGACGACGCGCGCAGCGACGGAGGTCTGCGGCAGCGCCGTCGTCACGTCGCGCCTCACCCATGTGTACCCGGACGGCGCCGCGCCGTACTTCACCGTCATCGCTCCGGGCAAGGCCAGCGGCCGCGTCGCGCAGTGGGACGAGATCAAGATCGCGGCGTCGGAGGCCATCCTCGCGCACGGCGGGACGATCACGCACCACCACGCCGTCGGGCGCGATCACCGGCCGTTCTACGATCGCGAGCGCCCGGACCTCTTCGCGCGCGCGCTCGGCGCCGCGAAATCCGCGCTGGATCCGCAGGGGATCATGAATCCCGGGGTGCTGGTGTAGCGAGGAGGTTCATGCGGGATCGCGCGTCGGCGACAGCGTCGCGCGGCGATCCGGGGGAGCGAGGATCAGGCTTCGACGAGGCCGGCGCGCACGGCGAGCCGGGTCAGATCGGCGACACTGTGGGTCGCCACCTTCGCGCAGAGGCGGGCCCGGTGGGTCTCCACCGTCTTCACGCTGATGGCGAGCTGCGCGGCGACCTCCTTCGCCGAGCTGCCCAGCGCGAGCAGGCGCAGCACCTGCCTTTCCCGCTCGCTCAGCGCGGCGACGACGTCTCCGCTCCCTGGAGATTCTCTCCGGTGGAGCGCGCGCACCATCGCCGCGCTCACGTCCTGCGAGACCGCCGTGCGCCCGCGCGCCACGGTGCGGATCGCGTCGACGAGATCGCGCAGGTGCGATCGCTTCGAGAGGTAACCGTCGGCGCCGGCGCGCATCGCCTCGCCGACGCTGAACTCGTCGCGGTGGGTGCTGAGCACGAGCACGCGCGTGTCGGCGAACGTCTTGAGCTCGCGGATGAGCTCGGTCCCGGTGCGGTCGGCGAGCGAGAGCTCGATCACCGCGACGTCGAACCGGTGGCGCTGCTGGAGCGTGATCGCTTCCTTGGCGCTCTCGGCCTGGATGACGAGATCGATGCCTTCCTCCACCGTGAGCGCGTTGGCGAGAGTTTCACGGACGACATTCTGATCATCGACGAGCAAGAGCTTCATTTCGGATGGCCTCCGACAAATGTGTATAAAAGGCCTGTTCCGACGTGAAACCCGCAATGAATGTCGGAGCGTTCCTGATCGTTCATCGCTCCGGGCCGGGGCGGTTCCCTTCGTCAACGAGCGGACACGAGCGAGCTCGACGGGAAACGCTGTGGCGCAGCGGTCCCACGGTGACGCGCCGTCCCCTCGACTCCCCACGCGGCCCCTCGTGGCCCTAGGGAGGTTCGGAGGGCGACGCGAGAACGAAAATGGTTGTCGAAGGTTCAGAGCGGACCTTCGGTGAGGCCGTGGACGAACTGGCGGACGTACGGGTCGGTCGAGGACTGGGCCTCGGCCGTCGTCCCGTCGAAGATCAGGCGACCTTTGTGCAGCATGCCCACGCGATCGGTGACGGTGAGGAGCCGATCGAGATCGCTCGACACCATGATCACCGTGGCGCCGGCGGCGCGCTGCTCGGCGCGGAGCATCTCGAAGATGCGCTGCGACGTCACGGGATCGAGGCCCGCGGCGGGCTCGTCGTAGAGGACGATCTCGGCCTGCGACACCGTCGCGCGCGCCACGCCGACGCGCTTCTTCTGGCCGCCCGACAGCCCCGCGGGGAGGCGATCGGCGAAGCCCGGCAGGCTCACCACCTTGAGCCGCTCGACGATGCGCGCCTGCACCTCTTCCTCGGGCAAATTGAAGAGGCGCCGCAGCGGGAAGGCGATGTTCTCGCCCACGGTCAGGTAGTCGAAGAGCGCGTTGTTCTGGAAGAGCATCCCGAACTTGAGGCGGAACGTCTGCAGCTCGAGATCGCTGAGCTGGTGCACGTCTTTGTCGTCGATGATCACCCGGCCCGCGTCGGGGCGGAGCAGGCCGGTGAGCATCTTCAAGAGCACGCTCTTGCCCGCGGCGCCCGGCCCGATCAGGCCGTAGAGGCAGCCCTTCGGCACGTCGAGGTGAACGCCGCGGAGCACCGGCAGGCCGCCGAAGCTCTTCTTCAAGCCCTCGATGTGGATCACGGACGAGACGCTAGAAGGTCGTCGTGGTGACGTCGAGGCGAGGGTGCGACGGGAAGCTCAGCGCGCGGATCTGGCTGGCGATGCAGGACGAGAGCTTGCCGTCCTTGGGATCGGTCCGCACGGTGACGCCGACCGCGTGGCCGTTCTGCACCGCGGCGCAGATGGTGACGCTCATCGAGCTCGGGACGCCGCAGTTGTTCAGGTAGCGGCCGTTGTTGAGGACGCTCCCGAAGGCGTTGGCCGACAGGTCGGGCGGGGCGGCCTTGTCGTAGTCCTCGACGTACTTGGCGCGCGCGCCTTCGCAGCTCGTGCCGCTGGCGATCTGCGGGTAGTTGCCGCCGGCCGGCCGAGCGCCGGTGCCGCCGCCGCCGGGGATGATCTCCCCGACCGTCTTGCCCGAGCGCAGCCCGCCGTCGACGTCGATCGACGTGACCTCCTGGCCCTGGACCTCGCGCGTCTTTTCGTCGTTGGCGCGCTCGCGCATCCACCAGCCGGCGCCGCCCGCGGCGACGACCCCGATCACCGCGGCGCCGACGAGGGCTTTGTACTGCGTGCCCCGCTTCTCCGCGACGACGACGGCGTCGAAGGCCTTCTTCTCTTTGACGATGTCGCGGTTGAGCTTCGACTGCTCGGCGAACGGCGCGAACTCGTCCCAGTCCTTGATGAAGCGCTCCTCGCCGGAGAACGCGTCGCGGAGGACGTTCTCGTCGGTGAAGAGGCTCGATCCGATCTGCTGGAGGAGCTCGACGGCGGAGAACGGGCCGTGGTCCATCCCGTCCTTGATCACCACGTAACGCGGGCGCGGATCCGACTCGAGCGCGACCTTGAGCTCGGTCAGGCGCTGGGTGGGATCGTCGGCGCGGCGCGGCGCCTCGTGACGGATGGCGACGGCGTACGGCCCCTCGCCCGACACCGAGTGGATCTTCGGCAACGCCGCCGCGCGAGGGATCGTGGGCACGGGGCCCATCTCGCTCGGCGGGATCATCGAGAGGCGGATGTCGACCTCGAAGTCGCCGTCGGCGTCGAGGTGCGATTCGTCCGCGGGCGGCGGCGCGATCGAGGCCTGCGGCGAGATGTGGTGGAGCGCCTGCGCCAGCGCGCCGAGGTCGGCGGGGCGGTGCTTGGGATCGGCGACGAGCGCCTTGCCGAGGATGACCTCGAGCTCGTGCGGCACCTCGGGCGCGATGTCCGAAGGGCGCCGCATCCCCGGCCCGACGCTGCCCGCGGTGAGCAGCTCGTAGAGCATCGCCCCGATGGCGAACACGCTCGCGCGCGCGTCGCCCTCGGCGCCCTTGCGCTCCTCGGGGGCGAGGCAGGATCGATCGCGCGGCAGCGTCGGCGCGACGTGCGCGCGCTCCTCGGCGATCTCGGCGGACCCGTTCTTCGCGAGGTAGCGAAGGCTGGAAGGGTGGACGAAGAGCGTCTTGCCCTGGGCGTGCAGGCCCGCGAGCTGGGTGCACAGCGGGACGACGATCCCGAGCGCTTCCTTGACGCTGAACGGTTCTCCCGCGGCGCGGCGAGCCTCCATTTCGGCCCGGAGGGAGCCCTGCGTGATGGTTGATCCGACGGGGAGGGGCGTGGCGATCGATTGAGCCTGAGACATCCGGCTCAGAACGTTAGCGCTGAACCGGCCCGCTTCTCAACACGGCGTGCGTGGTTCCGTGCGAGGGCCGAGGGTGGGGCCCAGAGCCCCGGAAGGAAGGGTGGTGGTGCGCCCATTTTCCGCCGAGCGCGGACGGCCGATCAGCTCTTCGAAGGGCCCGAGCTCTTGAGGTGCGCCGTCGCCTCCGTCTCGGCCTTGCTGTCCTCGTGGAGGATGCTGAAGACGAGGCCGGCGCCGATGATCGGCAAGAGCCAGATCAGCTGCGCTTGCCAGATCTTCTGCTTGCGCTCGTAGAGGCCGCTGCGGAAAACGCGGACGGTGAGCCAGGCCTGGAACGAGACAAGGCCGAGCAGGACGAGCGCGACGAAGATTTCAAAAGCGAACATGGGGCGAGAAACTTAGCCACCGCGGCGCTGGGCGCAAGGTTTCGCGACCGCGAACGCGGGAGGCCGGGGTAGAGTCCGGCCGTGCTCGGAAGAAGAACGACCGGCCCGCGTCGAGGCTTCGCGCGCGCGACGAGCCTGTTCGCAGCGGCGCTGATTGGCGTGGTCGGCCCGGCCGCGGCCGCCGGCTCCGGTTGTTCCACACCGTCGTCCGACGTTGACGGCGGGGATCTGCTGGGCGTCTTCGCGCGCGACGCGTCGGCCGAGGGCGGGCCGGACGCCGCGCCACGGCAGGACGCGGGCAAGAAGGATGGCGGCGCCGACGCGGCCGCGCCGACGCCCCCCGCGCCTGACGCCTCGGTGCGCGCGCCAATCGAGGGCGTGTGCGTCACCGAGGAGGGCACCCCCAACAAGGAGATCCGCCGCGTGCTGGGCCGCCCCGCTTGCCGCGGCTCGCAGGTCATGGAGTGGAAGGACGACGAGGGAGCGCCCCGCTACGCCTGCTCGTTCACTCCGCCCGGCGTCGAGACGCGCGCGCCGCTGCCGCTGCTGGTGTTCTTCCCCGACGGCGACGACGATCCCACTGCCGTCGATAAGAAGACCAGCCTGCGCAAGCTCGGCGCGTCGTTCAGCCTGAGCGGGGACCCGTCGCACCAGGGCTTCGTGATCCTCGCGGTGCAGGGGCGCCACATCCAGCGCGGCAAGCACGGCGCGATGTTCGACACCGACTACACCGGGCCGGGCAACGTCGACGTCGCGACGGTCGATCACTTCATCGGCGAGATCGCCGCGAAGGGGCTCGTCGACGCGCGGCGCGTGTACACGCTCGGGGCGGCGTACGGCGGGCAGATGGCCGCGACCTACGCGATGATGCGACCCGATCGCGTCGCGGCGTTCGGGGCCTATGCGGCCGACGCGCCCCGCGCCGCGTGGTCGTGCGCCGGCCCACCGCCGCCGGGGATGGTGGTGTACCGCGCTTGCGATGGGTTCTTCTCGTGCGAGTCGGTCGAGCGCTGGCTGCGGGCGCGCGACGGCGTGTCGGCCGAGACCGCGTGGCTCCGCCTCGGCGCGGCAGGCGAAGAAGAGCCGAGCTGCGCAGTGAAGAACAGATGCACGCCGGTCAAGAGCGAGGGCAACCACCGCCGCTGGCCAAAGACGCGCGAGGTCGACGTGCTCAAATTCTTCGCGCGGCACGCGCTCGGAGCGAGCGGGACGCCCGCGCGAGACGATCCGCCGAGGCCATGAGCCCGCCGGACGGGCGACGTCGTCAACAGTGTCAACACGTCGGCGATCGTCGAATGGTTTCTCGGCGGCGTGACGATAGGGTATCCCTCTCGATCGAGCATGGCGGCGGAAGACGTCTTCGGCATCGTGGGGACCACTCAGGCCGGTAATTTCCGGGTCGAGCGCGTCGTCGCGGAGGGTGGCTTCGGCGTCGTCTACCGCGCGCAGCACGGCGGATTCCGCGCCCCGGTGGCCCTCAAGTGCCTCAAGGTGCCGGAGGGCATGTCGCAGCTCCAGCGCAACGTCTTCCTCGAGAAATTTCGCGAAGAGGCCGAGCTCCTGTTCAGGCTCTCGGCGGCGATACCCGAGGTCGTGCGGCCACTGCACGTCGACGTGCTCCAGCAGAAGGACGGGCGCTTCGTCCCGTTCCTGGCGATGGAGTGGCTCGAGGGCGAGGCGCTCGACGCCGTCATCCTGCGCCGTCGCAACGAGGGCCTGCCGCCGATGGGGCTGCCCAAGCTCGTGAAGATGCTCAAGCCCGCGGCGCTGGCGCTGGCGCGGTCGCACCACTTCCAGGGGCCGCACGGCGTGGAGAGCATCATTCACCGGGATCTCAAGCCCGAGAACATCTTCATCGCCCGGATCGGCGGCGTGGAGACGGTGAAGATCCTCGACTTCGGGATCGCCAAGGCGAGCCGGATCGCGTCGCAGGCCGCAGGGCGCCTCGTCGAGTCGCCGACGTCGCTCGGGCTCGGCCCGGGCGAAGATCCCGGCGCGTTCAGCCCCGGCTACGGCGCGCCCGAGCAATGGGCGCCGAAGCGCTTCGGCGAGGCCGGGCCGTGGACCGACGTCTGGGGCATTTCGCTCACGATGGTCGAGGTGCTCGTGGGCGGTCCGGCCATCGACGGCGACGCGATCGAGATGCGCAAGATCGCGCTCGACGAGAAGCGTCGACCGACGCCGCGCGCGCTCGGGACGGCGATCCCGCCCGACGTGGATCGCGTGTTCGAGAAGGCGCTCGCGGTCGAGCCGCAGCAGCGCTTCCAGGATCTCGCGGCGTTCTGGTCGGCGCTCGAAAGCGCGATGGGGCTGCCGCTCTCGTTCCCGCAGCGCCGCGGCGATCCGGTGTCGGCGTCCGGATCGACGGGGGGCTCGCGGCTCGGCCGCATCGAGCTGCAGAAGAAGCTCGTGCCGGTCGCCAGCCCGAGCGCGCCGGCGTTCGATCCCGACGCTGCACCGAACAGCGCCGCGTTCGATTTCCAGCTCGACGACGATCCCGAGGAGCTCGACCTGTCGCCGAGCGGGTCGGACGCGGGGACCGAAGCCCTTCTGGAAGAGTCGCTCGAGGCCTCGCTCGACGCGGAGAACGAAGCTGATCCGTCGCCGGAGGCGGGCTCGCTCGAGTTCGATCTGCCGCCCGCGATCCTCGATCCGCGATCCGCGTCGGCGGTGGTCGCGCCGGTGATCGCGGCGCCGCCGGTGATCGCCGCGCCGCCGGTGATCGCGCCGCCGGTGATGGCCGCGCCGCCCCCGGTCGCCGCGCCGCCCCCGGCCCGGCGCGTGGCGCCCGCGAAGGCCGCGCCGGCCGAGGTCGATCTCGAGGCGGATCTCGCCGCTCCGCCGCGCGTCGCGTCGTCCGCGCCGCGCGAGGTCGAGCTTCCCTCGATGGAGTTCGAGGCGGCGATCGCGCCGCGCCGGATCGATCCCGTGGCGAAGCGCGCCGAGCTCGCCGCCGCCGCGTCACCGGGCCCGATCGGCCGCGTCGACGAGCCCGAGCCGATGAGCCTCCGCGACCGGCTCCGCGCGCCGCTCGGCATCCTCGCGCTCGCGATCACCATCTCCGCGCTGGAGATCGCGTATACCCGGGTCACAGGAACCCCGCTGATGCTCGGCCCCATTCGCCCGTTCTGGATCGCCGCTCCGCTCGCCATCGTCGGCGTCGGCTTCACGCTCTGGCGCTTCATCGGAGGCGACGCTGATGGCTGATCTCACGGCCCGCGCGCGCGCCACGGAGAGCGTCGCGGCGCGGTTCACCCGGCTCATGAACGCCGCCACGTCGCGGTGGGGGGTGATCACCGATCCCCCCATGCTCGCGCTCGCGACGGGGATCTTGCTGATCATCATGCTCGCGTCGCTGCGCATCGTTGTGCTCCAGGGGCTCACGCCGGTGTTCGCCGCGCTGACGGCGCTGCCGCTCCTGCTCGGCGTCGTGGTCTCGCTCGCGCTGCTGGGCGCGCGGCGTCGCGTGATCGACTGGCTGGCGAGCCTCCCGTTCCCGGTCGAGAACTTCAACGCGGTCCTCAACGGCCTCGGCGAGGGGCTCGAGATCACCTTCGCCACGAGCTGCCCGAAGGCCGCCGAGGTCAACCCGCTGCTCGACGCGGTCAGCCCCGACGCGTTCGTCACCCGCGCGCCGCCGGTCGAGAGCGCGCTCCCGGGCGGCGAGCCGGCCGAGGCCGCTTCGATCGACGGTCGCCCGATCCTCGAGGTGCGCATCGGCGTGGTCGACTCCGCGCGCAACCCGTCGGCGAGCAATTTTCAGCGCTACGAGCGGGTCCGCGCGCTGATCGACACCGTGCTCGTCCCCCTCCACGCGAAGCACGCCGTGACCGAGGTCCGGATCAAATAGCGGCGCTGGTCCCGCGTTTTTCCGTCGATCCCCGGGCGCCTCGTGCGCTGAAAATTACGGGAGGTCGCACAAGCGGTGTACCATTCGCCCCATGCCCGTTTCTCTCGGGTGGACCGCCGACCGCGCCCTCACCGCTCTCCTCGACGCCCTCGATGAGGGTGCCCTCGTGTTCGACGAGCGCCAGACCTGCAGGGCCGCCGGGCGCCGCGTGGCCGAGCTGCTCGGCGGTGACGCCCGCTCCCTCGTCGGCCTCCACCGCAACGAGCTCGTCGAGCGGATCGCCGCGATCGCCGCCTCGCCCGAGGGCGTTCGCGCCCTCCACGACGAGGTGCTCGCCGGTGGCAGCACCGTCGCCGATCCGATCGAGATCGTCGGACCCCACCCGCGCACGCTGGCGTGGACCTCGGTCCCGATCGAGGATCGCGCCGGCGTCATCGGGCGGATCGACATCCTCCGCGACGTGAGCCGCGAGCGCCGCGCCGAGGAAGACTCGGCCGCCATGGCCCGTCGTCTCTCGCTGGCATCCATCGTTGACGAGCTGACCGGGCTGATGAATCGCCGCCGCTTCGAGGAGGAAGCGCAGCGCGAGCATCGCCGATCGCAGCGGGCCTGGGCGCCGTACGCCCTCGCGCGCGTCGACGTCGACGGCATGGCGCGGATCAACGCCGCGCACGGCCGCGAGAAGGGCGACGAGCTGCTCTGCCGCGTCGCCGAGGAGCTCAAGGCCACGCGCCGCGAGTACGATCTCGTCGCGCGCTTCGTCGACGACGAGCTGGTGCTGCTGCTCCCGGGATGCGACGCGCGCACCGCGAAGAAGGTGCTCCGTCGCGCCATCGCCGCCGCGGTCCGCAAGGGCGGCGAGGTCCTCGGCGAAGCGATGACGCTGTGCACCGGCGTCGCGGTGTGGACGCCTCCGTCGGGCGAGCTGCCGGCCGACCTCGTCGACCGCGCCGGCGAAGCCCTCGTCGCCGCGCGCACCAAGGGCCCTGGATCGCTGGAGATCGACCTCGACGCGGCCGAGTGGAAAGACGATCCGACGGGCGACGCGTAGTCGCTGCTCGCGAAAGACACCGGCCGCGGGGTGCTGCTATCGTCGCGGGCCATGAGCGACTCGCCCCACCTCAAGCTCGTCGCGGACCTCGAGGCCCGCGGCGTCACGCGCGCGAAGATCGGCGGCTTCGACGTCGACGGCGTCCTGCGCGGCAAATACGTGTCGATGGACAAGCTGAAGGGCGCGCTCGCGAGCGGCTTCGGCTTCTGCGACGTCATCTTCGGCTGGGACATCGCCGACGTCCTCTACGACAACGCGAAGGTCACCGGCTGGCACACGGGCTACCCCGACGCCAAGGCCGTGCTCGCTCCGGAGACGCTGCGGCTGATCCCGTGGGAGCCCGGAACCGCGGCGATCATCGCTGATTTTCGCGACGAGAGCGGCGGCCCGCACCCGGCCTGTCCGCGCTCGCTCCTGCGCACCGTGATCGATCGCGCGAGCGCGATGGGCTTCTCGGCGAAGTTCTCGTGCGAGTTCGAGTTCTTCATGTTCCACGAGACGCCGCAGAGCCTGCACGAGAAGGGCTTCCAGAACCTGACCTCGCTCACCCCGGGGATGTTCGGCTACTCGTGGGTCCGCGAGGGCCAGCAGCGCAAGCTGATGAACGACATCCTCGAAGGCATGAAGGCCTTCGACGTCGAGATCGAGGCGCTCCACACCGAGACGGGCCCCGGCGTGTTCGAGGTCGCGATCCGCTACGACGACGTGCTGCGCGCGGCCGACAAGGCGGCGCTCTTCAAGGTCGGGATGAAGCAGATCGCCCACGAGCACGGCCTCGCGGTGACGTTCATGGCCAAGTGGAACGCCAGCCTCCCGGGCTCGAGCGGGCACCTGCACCAGAGCCTGTGGCGCGGCGACAAGAGCGCGTTCCAGGACCCGAGCGCGCCGGGCGGCCTCTCGAAGACGATGCGCCACTACATCGGCGGCCAGTGCGCGCTGATGCCCGAGCTCACGGCCCTCTACTCGCCGACGATCAACGCCTACAAGCGCTACGTCCCCGGCGTGTGGGCGCCGCTCACCGCGACCTGGGGCGTCGAGAACCGCACCACGGCGATCCGCGTGATCGGCGCCGGCACCGACGCCACGCGCGTCGAGTACCGCCAGACCGCGGCCGACATCAACCCGTACATCGCGATGGCGACCTGCCTCGCTGCGGGCCTGTACGGGATCGAGCGCGAGATCGAGCCCCCGTCCGAGGTGCGCGGCGACGCCGGCGAGGGCGGAGCAGACGGCCGGGCGCCGATCCCGCGCACGCTCAAGGACGCGGCGCGCATGCTCTCGGAGAGCAAAGCGGCGCGAGAAATCCTGGGCGACCGCTTCGTCGAGCACTATGTACGCACGCGCGAATGGGAGGTGCGCCAGTACGAGCGCGCCGTGACGGACTGGGAGCTGAAGCGCTACTTCGAGGCGGTGTAATCACATGAGCGGCATCAAGATCTGGAGCTTTCCGACGCGGGTTCTGTACGGCGTGGGCGCCGTCGACAAGATCGGCAGCGAGGCCACGCGCCTCGGCAGCAAGCGCGCGCTGATCGTCACCGACAAGGGCGTCGTCAAGCACGGCCTCGTCGCGCCGATCGTCGAGTCCCTGCACGCAGCAGGCATCGAGACGGCGATCTTCGACGACGTGCTCGGCAACCCCGTCGAGAAGAACGTGCACGACGGCGTCGCGGCCTTCCGCGCTCACAACGCCGATCTCGTGATCGCCGTCGGCGGCGGCTCGCCCCTCGACGTCGGCAAGCTGATCCGCCTCGGCGTCAACCACACGCGGCCGCTCGTCGACTACGACGACAACACCGGCGGCGACGCCTTCATCACGGCCAACGTGCCGCCGATGATCGCCGTGCCGACGACGGCGGGAACGGGCAGCGAGGTCGGTCGATCCGGCGTCGTCACGCTCGACGTGAACCATCGCAAGACGGTGATCTTCTCCCCGTATTTGATGGCAAACGCGGCGATCCTCGATCCCGAGCTGACGGTGACGATGCCCGCGCACGTGACGGCCGCGACGGGCTTCGACGCGCTCACGCACTGCCTCGAAGCGTACGTGTCGAAGGGCGAGCACCCGATGGCCGACGGCATCGCGCTCGAGGGCCTGCGCCTCGTCGCGAAGCACCTCGAGCGCGCGGTCTCGCACGGCGACGATCTCGCGGCGCGCGGCGGGATGCTCCAGGCCTCGATGATGGGCGCGGTCGCCTTCCAGAAGGGCCTCGGCGCGTGCCACTCGCTCGCTCACCCGCTCTCGAGCGAGTGCGGCCTCCATCACGGCCTCGCCAACGCGTACTGCCTGCCCGCCGTCGTCGAGTTCAACGGCGAGCTCGCGGGCGAGCGCCTCGCCCACGTGTCGACGATCTTCGGCGGCGAGCCGAGCGCGAAGGGCTGCGCCGACGCGCTGCGGGGCCTGCGCGCGCGCATCGGCCTCCCGGAAGGCCTCCGCAAGGCGGGCGTCACACTCGACAAGCTCGACGCCCTCGCCGACCTCGCGATCCTCGACGCGTGCCACACGAGCAACCCGCGCGCGTGCTCGCGCGACGAGCTCCGCAAGCTCTACGAGGCCTCGTTCTGACAGGCGATCTCCCGACGGCCGGACCGGGCGATCGAACATCGTCCAATCCACGCTCTGCGTAGGGATTTACGCTGCATTTCGATCGGGCCGTACCCTGGCCGCGCTCGCGCGGATGGGGTACGGAGCATGTCGCTATGTCGGCAACTGCTCCTTCTCCCTCGTCGGTGATCGCCGCTCGACCGGCCACCTCGGCTGCCCGCGCCGCGGTGCAGAAGCCCGTCACCTGCCAGATGTTCGAGACGCCGCTGATCGAGCGGTTCTCGCGCATCAACCCGGCGACGCCGTTCCTCTTCTGGCTCCCGGTTCTCGGCTATGCGGCGTATCACGCGGCCGGCAACGGTGTCGGCCTCGGCGTGGGCGTCGGCCTCGGCCTCGCGGGCTTGCTCGCGTGGACGCTCGCCGAGTGGACGCTGCACCGCTACCTCTTCCACTACGTCGGCCCGCGGCCCTGGCAGCGGCGGATGCACTTCGTCTTGCACGGGGTCCACCACGATTTCCCGCAAGACGCGGATCGCCTGGTGATGCCGCTCGGCGCGAGCATTCCGCTCGGCGTGGGCTTCTACCTGATCTTCCGCGCGCTGCTCGGCGCCGTGCTGGTCGATCCGCTCTTCGTCGGCTTCGCCCTCGGCTACCTCGTCTACGACGGCACCCACTTCGCGATTCACCACTTCCGGATGAGCTCGCGCTGGGGCCGGTGGATCAAGCGCTATCACATGGTCCACCACCACACCGGCGAGGAGGCCCGCTGGGGCGTCTCGTCGCCGCTCTGGGACTGGGTCTTCGGCACGATGGGCGATTCGAAGCCCAGCAAATCGAGCTAGTCCAGCTTCACCCGATCGCGCGCGCCCACTCCGGCGCGCGACCCTCGAACGCGCCGCCGAGCAGCCTGCACGGCGGCGCTTTTGCGTCGGGTACGATCGGTCTCCGGTGGCCCGGGTCGTGCGACTCCGTGGCCCACCGGGGAGGGGAGCGCGCGATGGGACGGAGACGCACAGACACGAGGAGGGGCGTGACGGAGGCGCCCGCCATCGTCACGTCGTCGACGCCGCTCGACGCGGTCGAGGTGCTCGTCGCGCGCGCTCGTCGGCTGTGGACGCGGGGTGATCTGCGCCGCGCGTTGAGCGTGCTGCGCGAGGCCTGCAACGAGGACGAATGGCGCGCGCGAACCTGGACGATCTTCGCCGCCCGGCTCGCTCAAGCGGGCCAGCGCGCGGAGGCCGCTCAGGCCTTCACGCACGCGGGCTGGCTCCGCAAGCGCGAGGGAGACACCGCGCGCGCCGCGATCGTCGCGAGGCTCGCGCGCGACGCGGCGTGATCAGACGCCGGCGACGTCGGCGAGCCGGTGCAGCGCGTCCTGGTGAAACGAGCGCAGCGTGTTCCGCCCGCAGAAGGGGCAGAGCCACCCGATGTCGAAGCGCTCTTGCGCCGGGTTGATCGAGTGCGCGGGCGCGTTCTCGCGGTCACCGTGCCGTCGCGCCGTCCCCTCGATGACGTGATGTTTCTCGTCCACGATGGCCGTCAGGTGGGCCTGGCACTCGCAGAGGCTATTCGCAGCAAACCTGGGCATCGGTCGTCTCGCTCCTGACGGGCATCGGGCCGAGTGTTTCGAGCCCGCGGTCTGGTCTCTCCTGCTGTCCGGGCCAGGCTGGCCCTGTGGAGGGGCCAGGCTCTGCCTGACTAGAACAGACCTGTCCGGCCCCGTATAAATGGCCGGCAGGTCGGATTCAAGGGGTGCTACCGTGGTGATTCGGGAAGTCCTCCAGGAAATCCGTTTTCGAGGTGGGGGCGCACCCCCATCGATCCGGAGGGAATGATGGCAACCGGTCACGAGTTCGGAGGGCCCATGCAAGGAGCATCCGGAATCCGCTCAGTCCGATGGCGCCTCTTGCTGGCGCACGACGCGACGGCCACGACCTGCGATCCCCTCGCGTTCGTGATCGAATCAGCGCTCGGCGCCGTCGACATCACCGACGCTTCCTCGGTCGATGACGCGCGCGTGGCTCTTTTTTCCGTCGATTTTCACGTCGCCCTCGTCTGCCTCGACCTCCCTCCCGCGCCGAGCGGCGGCGTCCGGCTCGCGCAGGAGGTGCTCGCGCTCGACGTGCCGGTGGTGCTGATCACCCGCAGCTTGCGCTGGATCCCGCAGAGCGCGGCCGCGCTGCGCGAGCTGCCGTGGGTGGCGCCGGACGCCGGCGTGACCGAGGTCGGGCAAGCGATCGTCGACGCGATGGCGCGCTTCCCGGCGATCGAGCGCGGCACCCGGGCCTCGTCGCTGCCCGAGCTCCCGATGGCGCTCGCGCGCTGAAGCGCCGACGCGGCTACTGCGGCAGCTCGGTCGTCTCGATCGCGCGGATCGTCGCGGCTCCCGGGCCCACGAGGCCGACGACGAGCTCGGCGTCGTCCGACACCGTGGCGTCGACGCTGCGTCCGCCGTCGAGCGACAGCGTGCGCAGCACGGCGCGATCGCCGAGCGGGCCTCGCAGCGTCAGGAACAGGTGCGACTCGGGCTGCCCGATCAGCACGCGATCGCCCGCGCCGGCCTTGCAGCGCCACGATTTCTGGCCGCCGATCGCGCCGGCGCCGATCACCAGGCAGTCGGATTTCACGCCGGGCTCGACGTCGATCTCGGCGCGCCCCGCGGCGATCGTCTTGCCCGCGCGGAGGATCTCCACGTCGTCGAGATCGACGCCGCCCGCGCCCTTCATCCCCACGCCGAGGTAGAAGCCGCTCGACGCGGGATCGGCCGTGAGCGTCGCCTCGCGCGCGCCCTTTTCGCCGGCGTTCACGTGCCACGTCGTCGTGCTCTCGCCGGCGTCGGGATCCTCGAGGGATCGCAGCGCAGCGTAGAGGTCGCCCTCCTTGTCGGCGTGGAACTTGAGCCGCACCGTGAGCTCGTCGCCGGGCGCGATGATCGCCGGCGCCGCGGGCGCGTAGGCGCCGGTGACCTTGAGGCGGTAGTGGTGGCCCGACGCTAGCGGGAGCGCCTCGGGCCTGGTGCGCAGCGCGACGCGCGAGCCCGCGCCCGCCGCCGTGACGACGATCGCGCTGCCGTCGACCTTGAACGAGAGCCCCGCGCCCTCGACCTGCGCGAACGCCTGCGCCGCGGCGAGGCTCTTCGCCGGCCCCGGCGCGCCCGCGACGTCGCCGTTCACCTTCTGATCGAGGGCGCGCACGCTCTCGCGAAACCGCACGACGGCGTCGGCGCCGGAGAAGCGCCGCTTGTTCCACAGATCGATCAGCGCGCGCATCGAGCTGCTGAGCACCTGATCCCGCGCTGCGTGGTCCGCTGTCGTGACCTTGCACTTGTCGTAGAGCTCGCAGAGCGACACGCGCTGCTCCTTGAGCACGTTGGCGAGCGCCGCGGCCGCGCGGATGGCCTCGATGCGCGCGTCGGCGTCGCGGCCGCTGCCCGCGAGCTTGAGCGACTCGGCGACGGAGAGCGCGCCGAAGTCGTCGGCGACGGCGCTGCAATCCTCACGCGGCACGCTGCCGATCGGCGCGGGGCACTCGAGCTTGTCGCCGCCCGAGGTGATCACGGACGACGTGGGCGTCGCGGGGTTGGCCGCGTTCGCGCCGCCGCCGCACGCGGGCGCGAGAGCGAGCACGGGAACGAGCAGACCGAGGCGAAGGTTCAGGCGGATCAGCACGATCCGACGGTATTACAAGTCGGGGGCGGACGGGGCTGGACACCGAGCGTGTCGATTCTCTTGCGATCGGTCGCGGGATTGGGTATCCCTCCGTTCGCATTCGGCGGGACTAGCTCAGTTGGTAGAGCATCAGCTTCCCAAGCTGAGGGTCGCGAGTTCGAATCTCGTGTCCCGCTCCGTTTGTCTCGATGGGGCCGCAAGCGGCCCCACACCCCTCGGCCGCTGCGCCCCCTCTAGGTCCAGGACGCCCCGCGCGGTCACCTCCGCTGTAGCTCGTAGACCTGGACGCGCTTTTCCTCCGGCCGAGCGGCTCGTGGCTCTGCTCACGCGGCGAGGAACGCTGCCGGCTGCGCGTTGACGCCGGCCTCGGCGAGGCCCATCGAGAACGCGCGACGGAAGCTGTGGATCCGCTTCGTGCGCCTGTCGACGAAGGTCACATCGACGTGGCCGAAGTCGTGCTGGGAGAGCTCGCCGGGGAGCCCTTCGAAGCGCGCGATCGGTGTCGCGCGTGGCGGCCTCGCGCTGGCGACGAGGGCGTGGAAGGCGGTCTTGTTGCCCGCGTAGCCGCTCTCCTCGGCGCGGCACAGCAGCTCCTGCGTCGGCAGCTCCGGCTCGTCGCGCAGCCAGGTCGTGACCTCCTCCGTGAACGCCGCAGTCTTCGACGGGCGCCCGATGCCGCGCGTCCTGAAACAGCGGCTCTTCACTTCGAAGAACCCGGCTCTCGACCGCCAGGCTTCCGTCCCTCCAATCGCCCGGGTAGAGACGAAGATATGAGCACTGAACAAGACCGGATCGAGGAGGTCAAGGAGACGCCAGCGCGCCAAGGCGCGAGGACGAAGGCGTGCGAAAGCACGTCGAATACGAGCAACGCAGGCGCGCGCCGCGTATCCGCGGGCCGGCAACGGGAGGTCGTGTGAGGTGCTCCAAACAGGCAAGCAACGATGGCGCGCTTCGCCCCCGACCAGCGAGGCGCTCGTCGCGATGACTCGGGTTGAAAGAGCCTCGGATCCCCCTGATGAGCGGGGGTCCGAGCAAGAATGGGATGGCGACGACGGTCGTCCATCTCAACCGCACCAGGCCGCGGTCATCCACAGTCCACTCCGCTGGATCGGCGCGGCGCTGGCGCTCTCCGTCGTCCTCGCTTGCGTCGTGGGAGGGCCGCCCGTGATTCCCTTCGGAGTGGCCGTCCTCGTGATCTTCTGGCTGGGCGAAATACATCGTCAGACCAACCGGGCGCTCCGGGGGTGGGGAATCAATGTCCGCGCCGCGGTGAGCGCGGGGCCCGAGGGGCTCAGCATCAACGGCAGGCTCCGCGTGCCAGCTTCTGCGCTCCGGGCGGGGTTCGTCGTGCCAGACGAGTCCCGAGGCCCTGCCGTGCTGCTGGAGGGGAAGCGCTGGTGGCCGATGATGATCAGGATGAGCAGCGCGCGCGACGCGCGGCAACTGCTCCGGTCCCTCGGGCTCGACGCCTCGCAGAAAACTGTCACCCTTCGCGTCGTCTGCGGCAGGCTCATGATTGGTATCGACGGAATTGCCTGCTCTGGATCGGACGGCAAAGATTTCTTTTTATCCTTCGCCGAGGTGCAGGAGGTATCGACGTATCACACCACCGGAATGACTCGCTCCATCAGCGGAGGTGGATACAAAGGAGGTGGTAGTAGTTACATCACCCTCCCTGACGAGTGGGGTGTCGACATCGCGCTTCACGACGGCCGAAGCGTTCGTGTCCCCGTGACGAACGCGAAGAGCAACCCCGTGCACGAGATCATCGAGGAGCGCATTCGCGAATGCCTCGTGCTGTCCCGCAAGAGCCATGTACCCGCTGACGCGCCCTTCGCTCTGCGGCGGAGAGGGCGGCCCGTCGAGGTATGGCTGAAGGCGCTGCGCGCGCTCGGCTCCGGCGCGAACGCCGATCACCGCACCGCCCCGGTGCCGCCGGAGACGCTCTGGGAGATCGTCGAGAGCGCGAGCTCCACGCCCGACGACCGGATAGCAGCGGCCGTGTCGCTGGGGGCGTCGGGGGGCGAGCTCGCCCGGGATCGACTCCGGATCGCGGCCGAGACCACCTCCGCGCCCCGGATGAGAGTCGCGCTCGCCGCGGCTGCTGATCGCGACGAAGAGGCCCTGATCGAGTCGCTCGCGGCGATCGAGAGCGTCGCCCAGAGGAACGAGGAAGAAGGAGCATGATTGGCCATCCCCACGACGATCGGCGCCAATGAATCTCGCCTAGCGGGCGTGCTGCGCCAGCCATCGGCTCGCGCGTTCCATCCCCGGGCGATGGTCGACGCCCGCGTAGATCGCACGTGCTTCCCCGGCGAGCGCACGCGAAAGTGGTCGGTCCTTGTCCGCGCGCCAGAGCGCCTCCGCCAGCGCGAGCTGGAGCGGGGCGCGCTGCTTGGCATGGAGCGAGAGGGCGCGCTCCAGCAGCGCCCGCGCCTCGTCCGGCTTGTTGCGCGCGAGGGCGAGCTCGCCGAGGCTGAGGAGCGGGCCGGCGACCTCGGGGTTGGCCGGACCGAAGGCCTTCTCCTTGAGGGCGAGCGCGCGCTCCAGGAGGATCTGAGCGGCGTCGAGCTGCCCGAGGTGTGTCTTCGCGCGCCCGAGGCCATCCAGGGTGTAGGCAAGGTCGGGATGGTCGGGCCCCAGCGCCTTCTGCCGAAGGGCAAGCGCGCGCTCGAACAGGGGGATGGCGCCGAGGTCGTCGCCGGCGTCGCAGCGCGCTTTCACCCAGGTTGGTGAGCGCGGTGGCGAGCCTCGGGTGATCCGGGCCCAGAGTCCGCTCCCATATGGCGAGGGCGCGCTCGTAAGCGGCGATGGCCTCAGCGTATCTGCCCATGTTGCGGAGCGCGACGCCGAGGTTGTTGGTTGAGCGAGAGCGCCACGCTGGGGTGCTCGGGCCCGAGCGTCTTCTCCTTGATGGCGAGCGCGCGCTCGTACATGACCCTGGCTTCCGGCCACTCACCCGTCTCGTTGAGCAGTGATGCCAGGTTGTGCACGGCCACGCCGACCAGCGGATGATCGGGACCGAACGTCTTCTCTCGCAAGGCGATGACGCGCGCATAGGCTGCTTTCGATTCGGCGAAGGCTCCCTTGCGGCCCAGGAAGGCGACCACCGAGCTGAGCCAGACCGCCTGCGCCCGATCGTCGAGCGCGCGCGCCACCGGCCCGCGACCGAGCTCGTGGATCACCGCGGCCTCATCGAGGCGCTGCTGGTTCTCCGACACCAGGAACAAGAGCTCCGCCCACGTGCTCGCTTCGAGAACATCGTCGTGGCCCTCCGCCGCCGAGAGGGCCGCGTCGTCGAGCGCCGTCCGCGCGCCGGCGTAGTCGCCGGCTCCGGCGCGCAGGCGGCCCACCCAGTACTGAACCTCGGCGCGCAGCGGGGGGTGCCGCAACGCCGACACCTCGACCAGCAGCGGCTCTCCGAGCGCCAGGCCCTGCTTGTGCTCGCCCGCGGTGTGCAGGGCTTCGAGCTGATCGACGCGGGGCTGGAGCGCGGCGACGCGCGCGCGCACGGCAGGATCCTCGGGCGGGTGCACGCGCGCCGTCAGCGCCTCGGTGTCGGCGCAGGTGGCGATGGGGTAGAGCGCCGACGCGGCTTGCACGGCCTTGTCGAGCACGTCCGCATCGGGTCGGTCGGAGAGCACCGCGGTGAGCGCCTGAAGCCTGCCTCGTCGGCGATCGAGGCAGGCGTCGCGCAGCGCGAGGGTCTCCGGATGGCCGCCGCGTGACGCGCGGCACACCTCGCCGCGCATCGCGGACCACTCGACGGCGTAGGTGTCGAGCCGCTCGCTCACCCGCGCCGCCGTGCTCTCGGCGTACGACCGGCCGGTGGCAACGAAGGCCGCCGGCACCCGCCCTTTGACGCCCTCGTCCCACGCGCCCGCGAGCTCGCGCTCCGCGTGGGCGCTGCTGCGGGCCCAGCCAAGCGCCGCTGCCACGCCCAGCGAGGCGAAGCCTACCGCGGCCGCCGCGCCGAGGTCGAGGCGTCGGCGCCGCGCGCGCAGGCGCTGCTGCGGATCTTCCCCGAAGGCCGCGATCAGGGCCGGCATGGTCGGGTAGCGATCCTCGGGCTGGAACGAAAGGCCGCGCACCAGGGCCGCGTGAACCCATGCGGGCACCGACGAGCGCGCGGGCGGCGCGGGTCTTGGCCCCTGCTCACGACGGCCTCGGCGTACCGCGGCACCACGCGCTGAGCGGCTCGCCGCGGACCAGCTCCATCGCCACGAACACGTCGCCCGCGTGCTCGCCAACGTCGTGGACCTGCACCACGTTGGGGTGCGAGAGCTTGCCGAGCGCCCGCGCCTCGCGGAGGAGCAGCTTGCGGGCGGCGTCCGAACCGCGGCCGATGTGGAGGAGCTTGAGCGCGACGCGGCGATCGAGCTCGGGGTCGTAGGCCGCGTACACGGCACCCATGCCGCCGCGGCCCAGCAGCGCGAGGACCAGGTAGCGGCCGATGCACGCGCCGCGATCGAGCTCGTCACCGTTGGCCACGGGAAGGGCGTGCGCGTCGTCAGCTTCGATCGTCGGGCGAAGGGCCGGAGGCAGGCCCGCGCCCGCATCCATCGTCGTATCGCCGTCGCTGCCGCGTATCACGGCGCAGACGATACCTCGGGCGGCCGGTGCTAAGAGCGGCTTGACGGAACGATCGAGGTGGGCAGCTCCACGTTGCGCTTCACGCATTTGAACCCGTCGGGTTCCATTGCGAGGTTTCGGAGATCGTTTGCAACCCTCATCGCACTTGCTGGCGAGCTGAAGTGACGGCTGCGGTCATCCCCATCCGCCTCCCCGTAGCGAGAGGCTGATGGGTTGCGGGTAGCAACCAGCGCCAATGAGCATTGCAAACAATTCCGCAGGCAATCGGGGCGAGGCTGGTGAGCTTGAATCCGCCGCCCCGGTGTCCACTCCAGCGCTTGTCGGGGGTGGTCGCGCCGCGCGCGTCGCTGCGAGCCGCGGTGGTGCCGCGCGGGCCGGCGAGAGCTGGGGCGACGGCGACGTTGCCGTGCGCCAAGAAGAAGCAGCGGATCGCGAAGACGGCCGACGACGCGTCGCCGTTCGTGGCGAGCGGCGAGGGGACGTTGCCCGAGCGTGGCCGCGACAGCGAGAAAGCCGCGCGGAGGCGCCCGCGGACGAGCCTCGGGGACGGCGTCGTGATGCCGGGAGGCTCGTCGGCGCCGATGACACGCGGGCGCGCGCGGCTCATTTGCAGCGGCCACACTCCTTGTCGCAATGGCCCTTCATGAAGCTCTCACCGCACTTGCCCCACGCCTTCTGCTGAGCGCAGGTGTAGCTCTTGTCGGGAGGGGTGTTGGAGCACGTGCCGCCGGCGGGCGCGCTGCACCGGCCGCACACCTGATCGCAGTGGCCTTGCATGAAGGCCTCTCCGCATTTGCCCCACGATTTCTGCTGGGCGCAAGTGTACTTGGCGTCGGGCGGGGTGTCGTTGCACGAGCCGCCGGCGGTCTCGGGGGTGTTGGCCGAGTAGCTGGTCTCGCACGGATGCTCGGCGGCGAAGCCCTTCATGCTCGCGAGCTGCGCGGAGGTGCTGCCGTCGTAGGCCCAACCCATCGCTCCGGCGTAGCCGTTCGCGTAGAAGCTCTCCACGAGCTTCGTGTACGAGGCGTCGTCGAGGCCGCTCATCGGGAACTCGCCCATCACCACCGGCTTGTCGTCGATGCCATAGTCCTTCGGAGAGAGGCTGTACGGCCAGAAGTCGTTGAGCCAGTCGTAGATGTGGAATTGATAGAAGTCGACGTCGACTCCCGTCCAGGCGCGCGTCCATTTCATCCCGGCGCTGCCGACGGTGATCCGCGTGGAGCTCACCGAGCGGAGGACGTCGATGGTCTCCTGGACGAAGCTCTCCATCTGGTGGAAGTCGACGGGATCGAGCCCGTTCATCGGCGTGAAGGCCGGATCGCCGTACGGATCGTGCCCCGTGATGGCCCACTCGGGCTCGTTGATCACGTCCCAGGCCACGAGGCGCTTGCGGTGCGGGCTGGCCTGGATGTGCTTGGCCAGCGGGCGAACCACCTTGTCGAGCAGGCGAGCGCGCTTGACCGGATCGCGGACGATGGGCGCGATCCCGGGCACGTGGAGGCCGCCTATCGACGTCGTCGGGCGGAAGGCGTCGAAGGAGTAGAGACAGAGCATGAGGTGGACGTCGGCCTCCTCGGCGAGCGCGAGGGCCTTGTCGAGATCGGCCAGGGTCGTCCCGCCGAGCCCGGTGGGGACGTCGTTGCCATCGAAATTGACGCCGTCGCCGCGGAAGTCCGGGAACACCCACCAGCGGATCACGTCGGCGCCGTGGGCGTGGAGGTCCTTCAGGTTCTTGCGGTGGACATCGACGCTCGCGGCGACGCCCGGCGCGCCCCACTGCTTCAGACCACCGAAGTCGGAGGCGAACTCGCTCCAGGCGTAGTTGGCGCCGTACATGAAGCGCGATCGGCCCTGGAGCGAGACGCCCGTGGGCGCCGGGCAGTGATCGGCGGCGGTCACCGCGTCGTCCTGATCGGCCGAGTCCCCCCCGTCCGCGAGCGCGGTGGAGTCGGCGGCGGGCGCGCAGGCGCTCGCGGCGAGCAGGAGCGCGGGGAGCGAGTGGCGGAGCCACGTCCAGCGGATACCGAGCATGTGAACCCTCCGGGGCGGAGCGCCGAGAGGGCGCTGTCGCGGAGGCTCATCGCAAAGCACGTACCAATTCGTGGCGGGGCGTGCTGCCGCCAATTTGACGGCGGCAGCAGATGCGCAGGCGCGGATCGCCGGGGAAGCCGTGGGCGCTCTGGGCGGCGCGGGTGGACGGGATTCTCGTCGATCCCCGCTGCGTGGCGATCCCGGGGATCACCCTGCGATCTGCGGGATCACCGGGCGCCGAGGCTGCTTCTTGCCCCCGTCCGTGTGTGGTCGGCCCGGAGGGGTGATGTTCGGCATGACGTGAAACGCGGCTCCGCGCGAGGTCCGGCAGCGGCGCACAGGCCTGCTCGCCGAGGTTCCGCTGCTCGTCGGGATCTTGAGCCACGTTGAAGCAGTGGTATTCGTCGTCCCACTCGCGGGCCTCGAGCTTCATCGGGCCTTGCATCAGCTCAGCCTGCGCACCGCTGCCACGCCAGAGCGCACACGCCCACGAGCAAGGGGAGCAGGAACGTCGCCCCCCAGCGAATGGCAGTCACTCTCCCGCCGAGCAGCCCCCACTCCATCGGTAGTCGGACCAGCGAGAGGAGCGACATCGACGTGAGGTAGGTGAGGATCGCGGGCATCGCTGCGCCCTGCCGAGCGAGCGCGCCGGCGAGTGGGAGACCGATGGGTCCACCACCCGGCGTCAGCGCTCCGGCGATCCATCCGGCGAGCACGCCGCGGAGGCCGGCGCCGTCGCCCAGCCACCGCGCGATGTGCGCGGGCGTCGAGGGCCTCTCCGAGCCCGGCGACGGCCTCGATCACCGACACGCCGCGCTGGCCGGTGAGCGGGTCCGCCGTGAACAGCACCCCCGCTGCGTCGGCGCGCACCATGCGCTGGATCACGACGGCCATCGACACGCGGGCGCTCGCGATCCCGCGCTGCCGCCGGTAGCTCACGGCGCGCTCCGTGAACAGCGAAGCCCAGCACCCGCGCAGCGCGTCGAGGAGCGCCTCCTCGTTCGCGATCGAGAGGAACGTGTCTTGCTGCCCCGCGAACGAGGCGTCGGCGAGGTCCTCCGCGGTCGCGCTCGATCGCACGGCGACGGGGGCGCGCCCGGCGATCTCCGCCCACGCGTCACGACCTCGCGCGCGAACGGCTGCGGCAGCGGACAGGCGAGCACCGCTACGCGCACCGCGCGGGCGCGGTCACGCAGGGACGGGCCGTCCGCATCGGCGTCGAGCGACAGCACCGCGGCGCGGAACGCGCGATCCCCGGCGACCACCTGCTCGAACGCGGCGGTCGTCACGCAGAACCCGGGCGGCACGGGCAGCCCCGCGCGCACCAGTCGGTGGAGGCCAACCGCTTTGCCACCGCACGCCGCGACCACGCCCGCGCGGGCATCGTCGAACGCGCAGAGGGCCGAGTCCTCACGCTTGCCGTTCATCGCTCGCTCCTTTTTCTTCTTCTTCGCGCACCGGGCGCTGCGCGCCGCGGAGAAACAACGCCACGATCGCCTTCGCGTCCGGCGCCTCGCCGTGCAGGCGCTGGAACAGGAGCGCTCCGACCACCTGCCCCATCAGCGCCGCCGCGAGCCGCTCGGGCTTCACGGGGCGGAGCCGCTCGCGCTCACCGCGGCGCTCGAAGAGCCCGAGCAGCGCGAGCGACATCCGCTCTTCGCCGCGTCGCAGGCTGCGCAGCTCGCGGATCTCCTCCGCGTCCGCGAAGAGCAGCAGCCGCAGGAGGTGCGGCTGGTCGCGGAGCCGCGCCATCATCGCCTCGACGAAGCGCACGAGCACCTCCGCGAACGGCCCATCCTCCAGGAGCGCCGCCTGCACGGGCGCCGCCGAAGGCGAGCCGCGCACGACCTCGCGCACGAGCCCGTCGCGATCGCCGAAGCAGCGATAGAGCGTCGCCGTCGAGAACCCCGCCCTTTCGGCGACGGCATCCATCTTCACCGCGGCGAGCCCCTTCTCGGCAAGCAGCGCGGTGGCCGCCCGCAGAAGCTACTGCCGCGCGCTCGGCGCGCCTTCTCGCCGGACCCGCTCGACCTCCGCCGCGAGCGCGCGATCCGCCGCGAGCCGCCGGTAGAGCGTGGCGCGCGACATCCCCGCGGGCCGCGCGAGCTGCGCAACGGAGAACCCCGGCCCTTCCCGCGCCCGCACACGCCGCGCCGCCACGAGGAGCCGTCTCGCTTCTTCCTGAGACATGCTGCAAAGCGTAGGCTTCTTTTTGTCTCACGGTCCCCTCATGCCGGCTCAATCGTCGCGTGTCGGGCGCGTGCTCCATCACCACCCCGGTAACGCCGTGGGGGCTTACCGCACCATGGCAAACGACCCCCGCTTCAACACGCAAGGATTCCGAGAGAGCGTCGTGGCGGCCGCGGACGGCGGCAGGCATTGAACCGCGCCGCGCTCTCACCTCATCCTCCCGTCGCCTCGATCCCCTGGATGTTGCGTGATAGGCAGTCGAGAAACAGCCGCGTTCGCGCCGGCAGCAGGCGTGATGGGCTGAGCGCGTGAATCGGCACCGCCGGCGGGCTCCACGCCGGCAGCACGCGGACGAGGCGGCCCGCCTCGACCTCGGGCCGCGCCATCTCCAGATCGAGCGCGGCGATCCCGATCCCCAGCGTCGCGAGCTGGAGCAGAAAGCGGATGTTGTTGGCGACGAAGCGGCCTTTGACGGCGAGCGCGATCTGCTCCTCGCCGCGGCGGAGCGTCCACGTGGTCTCGTCGTCCGTGGAGCGGAGGACCCGGACGCACTCGTGGCCTTCGAGATCGCGAGGCGCGGCGAGGCTCCCTGCGCGCGCGAGGTAGCCGGGCGACGCGAAGAGCCCGCCGCGGGCCGAGCCGAGCCGCCGTGCCGTGATCTGCGAGTCCGGGAGCTTCCCCACGCGGATGGCCACATCGAAGCTCTCGGCGACCAGATCGACGGCGCGCGGCGTGAGATCGCACTCGAAGGTGATCTCGGGGTAAACCCGCGCGAACTCCACGAACAGGGGAGTCAAGAACGTCGAGGCGAAGTCGGGTGTCGCCGAGACGCGGAGGTGCCCGCGCGGGTTGTCGAGCTGCCCTTTGAGATCCCCGTGCGCCGCCTCGGCCGCCTCGACGATTGACCGGCAGCGCTCGAAGTACTCGGCGCCGACCTCGGTGAGCTCGACCTTGCGCGTGGTGCGGTTGAGCAGCGGGAGGCCGATCCGCGCCTCGAGCTCGGCCACGCGCCGCGACACCGACGAGACTGGCATCCCGATCGCGCGCGCCGCCACGCTGAAATTCTTCGCCCTCGCGACGGCGACGAAGAGCGCCATGTCGGGCAGCAGCTCCATGAACTCGGGCCTCATCGGCGCCGACCTTACCGCGATCGGCGCCGGACCACGAGGGCGCGGCGTCGATCCCGCGCGCGTCGCCCGTGGAAAGGTCCTTCCCGGTTTCGCCCGCTACCGGGGATCCACGGCTGGACCCATCCTGACGCCGCTGACGGGGGCCCTGTCCACCGCCCCCGCAGCAGGAGAGTCATCCCATGTCCATCGCCCCCCCGAGAGAACGTCTCACCAGCAAGAACAGCGTGATCTTGCTCGTCGATCACCAGACTGGCACCGTGGATTGGGTCAAGAGCCTGCCGAAGGAGACGGTGATCGCGAGCTGTCGCGTCCTCGCGCGGATGGCCCTCGCCTACCGGATACCGTTGCTCCTCACCACCACGATGGAGGAGTACGTGGGCCCCACGATCAAGGATCTCCAGGAGGTCGCCCCCGAGGCCTTCGCCGCGCGCTACAAGCGAGGGGGTCAACTGAGCTGCTGGGACGACGCCGCGCTCCGTGATCGGGTGAAGGCCCTCGGCAAGAAGAGCATCATCCTCGCCGGCCTCACCACCGACATCTGCATGTTCTGGGCGGCTTACGACGGGATCGCGCTCGGCTACAGCATCACCGTCGTCGCCGATGCGTGCGGCACGATGACGACGCTGGGCGACGAGATCACCTTCGCCCGGCTGCGCGACCTGGGCGTGACGGTCACGGTCACCAATCAGCTCGTGACCGAGCTCGTCAACGACTTCGGCACGCCCGAGGGCCAGCTCGCGCAGCAGATCATGTCGGACGAGATCATTTCCAAGCTCCCGAAATGAACGAGGCCTGCGGGGAAGGGGGCGGCGCTCTTTCCCCGCAGGCGGCGGCGCCGCCTTCTCTGCGTGATCCGTCGCCTCCGATCCCGCGCAGTCGGCGGGGGGGCGCTGGAGCAGTCAGCCCGTTCGCCCCTCGCGTCGAGGCGCTCGCAGCGCCGGCTGCCGACGGGCCCGGCCCCGCAAATTGCCTGTCTGCGAGGGGCCTTTGCGGAGACCGAGATGTATATCGAGGCTTCCAGACCTCGCTGATGGAAGTCCTCATCATGGTGGGCAGCAGGTCGCGGCTGCCATGCGACATCGGCTGAAGCTTCGCTCCCACGCGCGCGAGTGGGCTGGCAGACTCCGGGCGTGAGCAGCGATCCCCATCGACCCTACGGCGGCGAGCCGAGCAACGAGCTGGCTCGCCTGGCGCAGCAGGGGCAAGCGCGCTTGCAGGCCGACCAGCAAGGCCAGAGCTCGAGCGCGAACGCAGCCGCTGATTTCAACATGCGCACCGCCATCGGCCCCGTGCGCGGCGCACCGGTGAGGCGCGCGGTCCTCGTCCTCTTCGTGCTGTCCGTGGTGGCGCTGATCGCGGGAGGAGTCATCGCCAGTCTCCTGACGGACAACGTGTTCGAGATGATGCGGCTCATGCCCGTCGGGATGACGAGCCTCTTCGCCTCGGCCGGGCTCTTCGTCCTCTACCTGTTCCTGCCGCCCACCGCTTCGCGGGCAGGGGTCGAGGCGGAGCGCGCTTGGGTCGCGTCACTGCCGTTCGCGCTCGAGCATTACTTCGACGTGATCGCGGCCGAGCCGAGCGGCGAGCGCCAGCTGCGCGTGGAGCTGTAGTGGACGACCCGGGGGGTCGACCCGCGCACGCTCCAGGGGATCATCGCCCTCTTCGACACCCAGTCGAGCGTCATCGATTCCCACGGGACGCACGCCTCGTTCATGACTGGCCCGATCTCCGGATCGACCGGCATCCGGATCAACCGCTCCTACGTCCACCGCAACCACCGGCTCGGCAAGGCCGTTCACCGGCTCGTCGACGTCGTGCCGATGCCCATCCACCGCAACGCGCCTCTCGCGTGCGTGAGGTTGTCGCGCACCTGCTGACGAGAGCGGGTCGTCTGGCAATCTGGCGGGCGATGTCATTTGACATCAGACACCTGGGCCGGGCGCACGCGCTCGAGCGCGGGGAGGGGACGGGCGGCGACGGCGAGCATCGCGTCGATGAGGGCGCGAGGCTCTGCGTTGCCGGCGGCGCCGCTCTTCTGGATGGCTGCGGAGCGGCTCATCGCCCAGAGCATCGCTGCAGCGGCGGGCGCGGGGAGGCGGCCAAGGAAGGCGTGCGGTGCGGGGATGACGTCGTGGCCGAGCGCGCGCACGACGCTGAAGGCTTCGCGCATCGCCGAGGCCAGATCGCGAGCGAAAGCCCACGAGATACCGTGCTGGTCGCGGTGCGCCGCGGCAGCGGCGATCATGAAGGGCACGACGGCGGCCGCGTGGCCTCGAAGCCAGCTCGGCATGTCGGGTGTCGTCGTGGCGGGGATCCCGGCGTCGCTGAAGACGCGTGCCCAGGAGGCGTCAGTCACGGTGGTGAGAAGGCCCTTGTCCTGAATGCTGGTGCTGAGCACGCCGGCGGCATCGACCTGCGCGAGAACGGATGGAAAGCCGAAGGCGAAGCGCTCGGCTCCGACCGCGTCGCGCACCGGATCGAGCGCCGCGAAGGTGTTGAACATGAACATGACGTGTCGCGCCGCGGAGCCGCGCAGCGCGGGGAGCAGCGCCTCGACCTGGTGCGCGAGCACGGTGACGAGGACGAGATCGTACGCCACGTCGAGCGGGAGCTCCGGCGCGACCTTCGTCGCCACGGTGCCGCCGGGCGTCGCGATCCCGCCGTCGCGCGCGAGCTGCTCGAGCCGCGTTCGCCGCGCCACGACCGTCACCTCGTGCCCCGCCCGCGCGAGCTGCACCGCGAACGTGCTCCCGATCCCGCCCGCGCCGATGACCGCGATTTGCATACCGGATAAATAATCCGGTTACCGGGCGGCGCAAGTTGAAACGGATATTTTATCCGATTGTGCTACGCTGCTCGCGCAATGCGGCTGGATGCGGAGCGGAATCGGACGCACTTGCTGGCGACGGCGCGGGCGATGGCGGAGGAGACCAGCGGTGGTGAGCCGCCGGCGTTGAACGAGCTGGCGCGGCGCGCCGGGGTGGGCGTGGCGACCGTGTATCGGCACTTCGCCGACGCGGACGCGCTGGCGGTCACGCTGATGGAAGAGCCGCTCGGCGCGCTCGGGGCGCTGCTCGATCGCGCCGTCGCCGAGGCGGACGCCGCCTCCGCGCTGCGCGCGCTCTTTCACGATGTGCTGGCGCTCGAGATGGAGCATCCAATGGTCGCTCGGCTCGTTCACGCGCCGCCCGCCGCGATGGCGGATCACGTCGCGAAGCTTCAGACCGCGGCCGAGCTTGTCGTCCGCCGCGCCAAGCGCATGCGCGTCCTCCGCGCGGGCGTCAGCGCCGACGACGTGTGCCACCTCCTCCTCGGCGTCCACGCGGCCGCCCGCGCCGCGTCCGACCCCCGCGCCGCTGCTCGCAAGTATGCCGACGTCGTCCTCGCCGGGCTCCTCGAGCCCGGAGCGGTCAGTACGGACGGCGGTGCGTGCGCCCCGGGTGGCCTGGATGGAGATCGAACGCGGTGCCGACCAGCGCGAGGTGGCTGAACGCCTGCGGGAAATTGCCGAGCAGCCGTTTCGCCGCGGGATCGTACTCCTCGGAGAGCAAACCCACGTCGTTCCGCAACGCGAGCAGTCGCTCGAAGAGCCCTCGCGCGTCGGCCTCACGGCCCATGAGGGCATAGCAGGACGCGAGCCAGAAGCTGCACGCGAGGAAGACGCCTTCGGGACCTGGTAGACCGTCGGATGCGCCGCCAGGATCGATTGAATAGCGCTGTACGAAGCCGCCGCGCATCAGGTCGCGCTCGATCGCGCTCACCGTACCCACCACGCGCGGATCGTCGGGCGGCAAGAAGCCCACGAGCGGAATGAGGAGCGTGCTCGCGTCGAGCTCGCGGCTGCCGTACGACTGCGTGAACGTGCCCCGGGCGCGATCGAAGCCTCGCTCGCAAACCTCGGCGTGGACCGCGTCTCGCAGCGATCGCCACCGCGCTGAAGGCCCGTCGAGCCGGAGCTCCTCCACGCTCTTCACGGCGCGGTCGAACGCGACCCAGGCCATCACCCGGGAGTAGGTGAATTGCCGCCGCCCGCTTCGCACTTCCCACATCCCGGAGTCGGGCTCTCTCCAGCTCGATTCGAGGAAGTCCATCAGCTTGCACTGGAGCTTCCAGGTCGCGCTCTCCGGTGGGATCCCGGCCAGGTGCGCCTGGTACATCGCGTCCATGACCTCGCCGTACACGTCGAGCTGGAGCTGAGCGCTCGCGGCGTTGCCCACGCGCACTGGCTTCGAGCCCTCGTAGCCTGGAAGCCACGGGATCTCTTGCTCCGTGATCCGCCGCTCGCCGGCGACCCCGTAAAGGATCTGGAGCTTCGAGGGATCGCCGGCGATCGCGCGGAGCAGCCAGTCACGCCAGGCCCTGGCCTCGTTCTGGAAGCCGCCGAGGAGCAAGGCATCGAGCGTCGATGTCGCGTCGCGCAGCCAGCAATAGCGATAGTCCCAGTTGCGGACACCGCCGATCCACTCCTGATCGGGGCGGTCGATGCGCGCCCTGGAGAGGCCGAGCGCGTCGGCGTACACGGCGTACGGGAAGGCCGCGAGCCGGCAGGCCCCGACGACGCGAGGATCGAGCGCGGCTCCTTCTCCGGAGAGCGGAGCTGTCTCTCACGCGCCGGTCGCTCGGGCGCCGAGGCTTGCGACGGCACCGCGAACCGGGCGATGCTCGGCGCCCCCATGTCGATCCCCGATCCCGCGCGCGGGCCCACGTTGCGGCTGGTCTGCATCAACGACGTCTACACGCTGGAGAACCTGCCGCGCTTACGCACGCTGGTTCAGCAGCAGGCCAGCGTCGATCCCGCCGACGTGTTGCTGACGACGCTGGCGGGAGACTTCGTCGGGCCGAGCATGCTCTCGAGCCTCGACTGCGGGCGCGGGATGGTCGACTGCATGAACGCGGTACCGATCTCCGTCGCGATGCTCGGCAACCACGAGGCCGACATTCCGGTGGACGAGCTGCGGGCGCGCATCGGTGAGTTTCGCGGAACGTGGCTATCGACCAACGTGATTGGCCTCGATCCGGCGCTCCCCACGGCCCGGATCCTCGAGGTGGGTCACGCGGGGTCGCGGCGCGTGCGAGTCGGGCTCGTCGGCGTGGTGATGGACGACGCGGCGGTGTACCGCGCCGATCCGTTCGGAGGCGCGACGCTGCTGCCCGCCAACGCGACGGCCCTGCGCGCCGCCGCGCACCTCGTCGACGCCGAGGGCTGCGCCTGTGTGATCCCGTTGACCCACCAGCCGATGGATGCGGATCGCGCGCTCGCGCGCGCCTCGCAATCGCCGCGCGCGCCGCGCTTTCCCGTCATCGTCGGCGGTCACGAGCACGTGGTGGACATCGAGGAGATCGCCGGCAGCTGGCTGGTGAAGGCCGGCTCCGACGCGGTGCACGCCGTGATCGTCGATCTCACGTGGCCGGCCAGCGCGCCTCCGGCAGGGCAACCGGATCTCCCCGACGTGCGGGTCCGCCTCGAAGACGTCGCCCGCTACGCGGAGGACGCAGCCCTTCGCGCTCGCGTCGACGGACACCTGCGCGCCGTGACCGCGATCGAGCACGCGACGCTGCTGCGGCTCGCGCCGGGCGAGGAGCTCTCGTCGGTGGGCGCGCGCGCGCGTCCGGTCACGCTGGGAGCGCTCCTGTGCGCTCGATTGCGCGATGCGCTCGGCGCCGACGGCGCGATCATGAACGGCGGTTCCATCCGCGCCGCGCGCGACTACCAGCACCACTTCACCTACGGCGATCTCGAAGCCGAAGTTCCCTTCGAGAACGAGGTCGTCGTCGCGGCGCTGCCCGGGCGCGTGCTGCGCGAGGCCATCTCCGCGTCGCGCGCCCACGCCCCGCTCGAGTCGGGAGGCTTTCTCCAGATCGACGACGGCCTGGTCGTCACCGGCCCCGCGCAGCAGCTCGTCTCGGTCGGCGGCGCCGCGCTCGTCGACGCGCGTGAGTACCGCATCGCCCTCGTGCGCAACCTCTTCGAGGGCATGGATCACATCGAGCCGCTCGTCCGCTTCGCCGCGGACAACCCCGCGCGTATCCCGCCTGTGGGCAGCGGCCGCGACATCAAGGTGGCGCTCGTGAACGCGTTCTCCCGCGCGCTCTGGGAGCAGTTCGGCGCGTTCGACGCCGTCGATGCGGATCACGATGGCTTCGTCGACGCCCGCGAGATCGCCGAGGCCATCACCCGGGTGACGGCGGAGCCGGCGTCGCCGATCACGGTCGAGCTGCTCTTGAAGGCGCTCGACGCCGATCACGATCACCGGATCTCGCGGGTCGAGGTGGAGGCCGCGGGCAACGAGGCTCCTCGACGACCGTGATGGAGCGCTGGAGCCGGCGGAGCACGAGCGGGGTCTCTCCCGGATATCCGCCTATCGAGCGAGGCTGGCCGGAAGAGGCATCGAGCGAATGAACGACGACAATCGTGCGCCGGGCTCGTGAAAGGCTCCTTGCCTGTCGGCCCTCGAGACGTAGCCTTGTCAGGGTCGACGCGCTCAGCGTCGATCCGCTTCGCCGACGGCCGGCGACAGAGCCGTAGCTTGCTCGCTTCGCGGTGACCGTCGAGCTCGCCGGACGGGCGCTCTGCGCCGCCGGACCGTTGCTTTCCTCGGTGCGCCCGAGCCTCGATTTCTTCCCTCGCCTGGAGATAGTCATGAAGACACTCATGTTGCTGGCCTCGCTCGCAGCCATGTCCGTATCGACCGGCGCCCTGGCGCTCACCGAGAGCATCCCGCGCGCGGTGCTCGTCGCCGGCGCTCCTGCCGGGGTGGCGAGCTTCTTCTTCAACGGGAACGCGGGCGGCCCCTTCGGCGCTTGCTCGTACGTGATGGACTGGCAAGGGCCCCTGCGCGCGGCGGGCAGCGCGGAGTGCGAGCTGGTCGAGGAGAAGGCGCTCGGCCAGACAGGGTGTCTCGGAAACCGTCTCTTCGACGTGCCCACGCGGTTGACCAGCCGGCGTGACTGTCAGGGCTTCGATGAATACGGTCTCATCGAGGATGTCTCTCTCGTCTTCGGGGAGAGCGTCGTCGGCGCGCCGATCGCCGGCGTCGCCGTGTACGCGCAGTTCCCCTTCATCCCGCGGTCGATCATCCTCGGCTGATCGAGGGCTCGACTCGGGCGGAGCGGGTGGGATCCGGCTCCGGTCAGGGCACCTTGGTGAAGACCCCCGGCAAGAGGGTCTTGTGGCCGTTGAAATCCCCGTTCGGCACGCCGAGGGCCTTCGACAGCGTATAGTGGAGATCGCCGAGGTCCGAGTTCATCGGATAGGCGAGGTGTTGCCCCTGCGCGATGCCGAACCCTTTGCCTCCCGCGAGCAGCGTCGGGATGTTGTGGGTGTTGTGAACGCCCGAGTCCGAGTGCGCCGCGCCCACCAGGATGATCGTCTTGTCGAGCTCGGTGAGCCCGCCCGGATCGGCCGGCATCATCGAATCCAGCTTCGCCATGAGCCGCATCACGAAGTGCATGTTCATCTGGGTGAAGGCGATGTGCCGCTCGATGGCGGCGATCGACGCGGGGTTGGAGCGGTCGGCCGCGTACTCCACGTGCGATACCTCGCCGTGCATGTCGATGCCGGCCGGCAAGCCGACCTTCTTGCCGTTGATGCCGACATAGGTCGCCAGGGCGTCGACGCCGGCGTGGGCCCAGCCGGAGCCGTCCGCCTCGGACGAGGACATGAACGTTGCGATCGGCATGGCGCCCGACGTGACCGCGAGAGCGATGACGTCGATCATCATCTCCAGGTTGGTGATGTGATCGTAATCGCCGCCGGTGAGGGGCGTATCCGGCATCAACGGATCGGGGCAGGGGAGAGGGAGGGTGACCTTCTTCTCGAGATCGCGGATGTTCTGGAAGTAGGAGTCGAGCCGGGCCTTGTCCTGGGCGCCGAGCTTCTTCTGCACGCTCTTGATGTCGTTCGACACGTAATCGAGGAGGCTCTTCTGGTCCGGCGCCTTGGCGTTCGGATCGTTCGAGCAGCTCCCGAAGACGTTGTCGAACGCCTTCTGCGCCGTCTGCGTGCGCGGGAGCAGGCTGCTGCCGCCGGCGCTGAGCGCCGAGTTGTACGAGATGGCGCCGCCGTGACCGCCTTGCCCGGTCTCGCTGAAGTCGTAGTTGCCGCCGCTGAGCGCCAGCGTCGTCCCCGGGGTGATGTTGAGCGCGTTGGCGATGTGCTGATCAATCGAGCTGGGCGGTGTCTCGTTGGCCTTCGTGTGCGTCAACACGGGCGGGCTGCCCTCGGAGAGGATGTTGATCTGGGTGGCCTCCGCCGAGGACTTCCACGCCGACGTCGACCACGAGGAGGTGGCAGCAGAGTGGTTGACGGAGTTGTTCGCCGGATCGTCCGGGAGCGTTCCGAGGCCGCTGAGAACGGCGACCTTGCCCTTCAGCGCTTCGAGCGGCGTCAGCGCCGGAGGCAGCGCCACTCCGCCGAATGCGCCAGCCTTTGCCGGCACCCAGACTCCCGATCCGCCCGGATCCCAGGCATTCACGGCCGGGTAGCGGGAGGCGTCGTTCTTGGTCGGATCGTAGCCTTGACCGTAGATCCCCAGGTTGAGGAACATGGCGATGAAGCGCGCGGGGAGCGGCGTCGGGTTCGCGCGCGCGGACGTCGGCACCATCGCGTCGAGCATCGGGAGGAGAAGAGAGCAGCCAAGGCCCTTGAGGAGGGTCCGCCGCGGGAGTTTCCAGGAGCTCATGTCGGTGTCCTCTTGCGTCCTAGCGATTGACCACGCGGGTGCGGAAGCTCTTGCCGAGCACGATGGCGACGATGACCTCGGAGGCCGTCTTCTCGGTGCCAATCGACGAAGCGGCGATGGTCTTCACCTCGCAGCTGTCGCTGCTCCCCTTCATGTCCCGGCCCTGCCCGAAGGCCGCCAGTTGCTCGGTGAAGCAAGCCGGAAAACGGGCGTCTTGCGCGAGGTCGTCGGCGAGATCGAGGGCGTCCTTGATTGGCACCGTCTTCGAGGGGTTGTCCTTGGTCGGCGCCGGCAGCTTGCCGGAGGCGTCGACCGGCACGCCGTCGAGGTACTCGCTCCGGTAGGCGCCGATGGCGTCGTAGCTCTCGAAGCTGAAGCCGATGGGGTCCATCGCGCTGTGGCACCCTTTGCACGAGGAGCCTTGAAGCTCGTGGGCTGCCATTTTTTCGCGGATCTGCGACTCGAGGAACTCTTTGCCGTTCGGGGCCTTCGGAGGGTCCGGTACGTTCATCGGCGGCGGCGGCGGCGCCGAGCAAAGGATCCGCTCCAGGACCCATTTCCCGCGCTTCACCGGCGACGTCACGTCGACGTGCGAAGACATCGACAGGACCGCCGGCTGCGTCAGCACGCCCGTGCGGTGCTCCGGGAGATCGACCCGGGTGAACTCCTTGAAGTCGCCGGGGATGCCGTAAATCTGGCTCACGTTGGCGTCGACGAACGTGTACTTGCCGGATACGAAATCCACCACGCTGTGATCGCCGCCGATCACCCCGTCGACGAAGGCCAGCGTCTCGCCCTTCATCGACGCTTGCATGCTCTGGCTCCAGAGTGGATAGCGGCCCTGATCGAGCGACTGCGCGTCGAGGCGATCCAGCCCCAGCCACTGCGCGCCAAAGACCCTCGGCAGGTACGAAGCTCTGGAGTCCTTCAGCATGCGCTTCACCTGGGCGCGCAAGACGTCGTCCTTCGTGAGCGTGCCGTCGGCCGCGGCGGCCAGCAAGAGGCCATCGGGGCCGGAGCCCCAGAGGAAGAACGAGAGCCGACTGGCGAGCTCGTACGGGGTGAGCGCGACCTCGTCGAGGGTCGTGTCGGGCAGGTCGTAGGTGCGGAAGATGAACTGCGGGGAGAGCAGCACGCCGGTGACGACGAGCTTCATGGCGTCGCTGAAGGCCGGCTTGGTCGAGGCCTTGAAGAGGGCGAAGAGCCGGTCGACCTCGTCGCCCGTCGCGGGGCGGCGAAAGGCCCTGCCGGCGAGATCGCTGATGAGCTTCCTGGCGCAAGCGTCGCCGTCGGCGCAGGTGAGCAACGGATTGGGCGTCTGCGCCCACAGCTTGTCCACAACGGCGTTCGCGCCGCCGTAGAAGTCGTTGACGATCTCCGGCGACATGTTCTGGGCCGAGCTGTCGGTCGTGAAGCCGGACGGTCCAACCACCGTGTCGGCGAAGCCGGCGGAGAAGTCGTCCGTGAGGCCGAAGAGATCGCGAATAACGTTGTTGTACTCGAGCTTCGTCAAGCGCTGCGCCGTCAACGGGCCAGCTTTGGCCACGCACGCCGGGACCGGGTCCGGTGTCGTGCCCGCAGGCGGCGGATCGTCCCCCGAGAGCAGGCCGACCTGGCACCCGACGCCCACGAGCGCAGCCACGATCGCCAGGCCGAAACGAGCGGCTCGCCCGCGCGTCTGGAGCGCGCGGACTCGTCCCGACGGCGATTGCATGGTTCGGTTCATCGCTCCCTCTTCACGCCTGGAAACCACGAGTCGACTCCGCGGGTGGACACCAGGGCAGGGTGATCCGGCGATCGCCTGCGGCCCGGAGCCTTCATCTGCCCGGGTGCTCGTGGCGCTTGATCGGAGACAGACGGCATCGTCTCCGGTGATATCGGAATCGAGTCGCGCGAGGGAGACAAATAGCGTCGTGACTCAAGTCAACGGCGCTTTTTTCAACCTGACGTACGCTTTTTACGATGTGACTGCCGCGCGCGGCCTCATGGAGGCGCCATGGCTCGTTCGAGCTCCGCCCGTGCCCGGACTTGCTTGTCCGGGTCCCCGCGGAGCGAGCGATACGTGGGTCGATAGGGCCGAAGGTCGTGAAGCTGGTAAAAGGCACGCATCGTCCCGTCGGCGACCCGCACCGCTCGCGTTCGAGCGCTTCGATCCCGGATCCGGGACGGCTCATCCGAAAAGTGGGACGGCCGCGGTCCGGCGCCCGTGGAATCCAGGCGAAATCGCAGAGTTTTGCCGCTGGTACGGCTCTGGCTATTGCGAGCGTCGTGGATCTCCCGCGCGCCCCTCGACACCGCCGCCGATGGTGGCTGGCGATCGTCGGCGCCGCGGTCGCGCTCGGAGCGGCGACGCTCTCGCTCACGCGCCGGCGGGACGCGGCGCCCTCCATCGATGCGGGCTCGCTCGTGGTCGGCACGGTGGCGCGCGGCCCGCTGGTGCGCTCGGTGCTCGGGTACGGCACGCTGGTGCCCGAGGAGGTGCAATGGGTGGTGGCCGTCACCCCGGCGCGCGCGCGGCGCGTCCTCTCGCGCGTCGGCGCCGTGGTGGGCAAGGACGACGTGCTGGTGGAGCTCGACAACCCCGATCTCGAGCTCGCCGCGCTCGACGCGGAGCAAAAGCTCGCGGGCGCCGAGGCGGATCTCCTGAGCCTCGGCGTGACGCTCGAGAGCGGCCGGCTCGCGCAGCGCGCAGTGATAGCGACGCTGCGAGGCGACCTGGCCCAGGCCGAGCGCCACGATCGCGCCGGCGACGCGCTCCAGGACGGCGGCGTGCTCTCGCGCTTCGATCGCGACGACGCGCGCGACAAGCGCGGCGGCCTCGCCGCTCGGGTGACGATCGAGGAGCAGCGGCTCTCGGTCCTCGGCCGCGGCAAGGATGCGCTGCTCGCCGCGCAGCGGACGCAGCTCGCGCGCCTCCGCGCCATCGCCGCCTTTCGACGCCAGCAGATCGCCGCGCTCCGCGTCCGCGCCGCCGCCGACGGCGTCGTGCAGGAGATGCGCATCGAACCAGGCCAGTGGGTGACGCCGGGCGCCTTGATCGCGCGGGTGGCGCGGGGCGATCGTCTCAAGGCCGAGATCCGCGTCGCCGAGACCCAGGCCAGCGAGATCCGCGTCGGCGAGACCGTGCGCATCGACACGCACGCCGGCCTCGCCGACGGCCACGTGATCCACGTCGATCCCGCGGTGCAAAACGGGTCGATCCGCGTCGACGTCGCCGTCGACGGTGGCCTCCCCGGGGCCGCGCGCCCCGACCTCAGCATCGACGCCGTCATCGAGCTGGAGCGGCTCGACGACGTGCTCCACCTGCCGAGGCCCGCGCTCGCCCAGCCCGGCCGCGCGACCTCGCTCTTCCGGATCGATCGCCGCGGCGACGAGGCCGCGCGCGTCCGCGTCGAGCTCGGCCGCGCCTCGGTACTCGACGTCGAGATCAAGACCGGACTCGAAGAAGGGGATCGCGTGATCCTCTCCGACACCACCGCCCACGATCAGACGGATCGCCTCCGCCTGCGCTGATTTCCCTCCCCGAGGACCCGACCATGACCGCCCCCGATCCCCTGCTGATCGAGCTCCGTGACGTTCGCAAGATCTTCACCACCGACGAGATGGAAACGCACGCGCTCGGCGGCGTGGAGCTGGAGATCCAGCGCGGCGAGTACGTCTCGATCGAGGGCCCGTCGGGCTCGGGCAAGACCACGCTGCTCTCGATCCTGGGGCTGCTCGACACGCCGACCGCCGGCACGTACCGGCTCGCCGGCGAGCTCTGCTCGGGCCTCTCGGTGCGCGAGAGCGCGCGGGTCCGCAACCGGCAGATCGGCTTCATCTTCCAGACGTTCAACCTCATCGGCGATCTCACGGTGCAGGAGAACGTCGAGCTCCCGCTGACCTACCGGGGCATGCCCGCGTCGGAGCGGCGAGACCGCGTGGTGGCCGCGCTCGAGAAGGTCGGCATGGCGCACCGGGCGAAGCACCTGCCGGGTCAGCTCTCGGGCGGCCAGCAGCAGCGCGTCGCGGTGGCGCGCGCCGTCGCCGGCAGCCCGCCGCTGCTGCTCGCCGACGAGCCCACCGGCAACCTCGACTCGCACAACGGCGATCAGGTGATGGCGCTCTTGCAGGGGCTTCACCAGGGCGGCGCGACGGTCTGCATGGTCACGCACAACCCCGAGTACGCGCGCCACGCCACGCGCACCATTCACCTCTTCGATGGCTCCATCGTCGACGAGACGCGCCGCGGGCCCGCGTGACCGTGGACGCGCTCGTTCAAGACGCCCGCTTCGCCCTGCGATCGTTCGCCGGGGCGCAGACCTTCAGCGTCACCACCGTCGCGCTCCTGGCGTTCGCCATCCGCCTCGCCCTCGGCGCGGCGCCGCGCGACGTTCTCTTGCTCGTGCTGCGCCGGAGCGCGGCCCTCGTCGCGATCGGCGTCGGCGCGGGGCTCGCGGTCGCGGTGGTCGCGACGCGGGTGCTCCGCTCGCTGGTGTTCGGCGTGGGCACGCTCGATCTCGAGGCGTTCTCCCTCGCCGCGGCGCTGCTCGTCGTCGTCGCGCTGGTGGCCAGCTACCTGCCGGCGCGGCGCGCCACGCGCATCAGCCCGATGCTGGCGCTGCGCGGAGATTGAGGCGAGACGACGCGCGGGATCGGAGAGCGCCGCACTGTCGCGCTCGGCGGGGCCCGCGAACGACGCGTGAGGATCACCGGAGAGACCGTGAGGATCGCCCGACAGCGCGAAGGGATCGCTCGACAGCGCGAAAGGATCGCCCGAAGGAGCGAAAGGATCGCGGGCTCGAGCGAAAGGATCAGCCGGTGGGCGCGGGCTTCTCCGCCTTGTTCTTGCGGCGAGCGCGCTTCATCACGCTCGCCCGGTAACGCGAGGTGAACCTGGCGGCGATCTTCGGCTCGCCTCGGAAGGCGTAACGGCCGCCTTCGCGGATCTCCTTGGCCAGCTCGTCACTGGCCCAGAAGCTGCGATTGCGGAGATCGAGCGCGCGGGCGGCGTCGACATTCGAGGCCTCTTTGGCCGCGGCGGCGTCGAGCTCGCTGGCAAGGACAGTGGCGCGGGCGAGGTCTTTTTCAGTGATGTCCGTCCGCGCGAGCTGGTCTTTGCGGGTGGACCAGAACTCGACGAGGTCGCGGAGGTCTTGAATGGTGTCGGCCAGGCCCGAGCCGTCGGCGATGCGGGTGAGCTCTTCCTGGGCCTTCTCGTCCTTGCGAAAGGCCCAGCGGCCACCGGCGACGAGCTTGGGATCGAGGATCTCGGCCTCGTCCCGGAGCTTCTTCTGCGCGACGGTGAGCTTGACGTTGCTGCGCGCGGAGCCCCAGGCCTTCTCGAGATCGGCGAGGCGGCGGCCGTGGCGAGCGAGGGTATCAATCTTCTCCGGGCCGAGGCCAATGGCGGTGAAGCGGGCTTGCTGGCTGCGAGCCAGCCGCGCGAGAGAGGCTATCTCGGCGCCGGCGACGGCGACCGGGATGTCGGGGGAAGCGGCGTAGTGGGCAGAGAGCGCGAGGAGGGAGGCGTCTGTCGTGGGATCGACGGAGACGGGAACCTGCGTCGGCTTCTGCGCGGTCTTCTTTGCGGCCATGAGTCCTCCCGAGAGGTGATGATCGAAGCGGAGATGCTCGCGGAAGGCCTGAAGATGTCAACGACATTTTGCAGGGCTACCAGGTTGGCGGTGCCTCTCGTGAACGCGCGCACGGCGCGTCCCGGATCCGGGACGGCACATCCGAAAACTGGGACGCGCTGC
>JANYGI010000196.1 GCA_025362495.1 Byssovorax sp.
CCGTCTCCTCGCCTCCCTGTTAAATTTCCGGTGTTTTTTGGCATTTCAAGCGGATCGGCGCCCTGGCCCAGACTCCGTGCCTCCGATTCCGGGTCGTCTCCGGCGCGGCTACTCGTCGTCGACGTTCTCCGGGTAATCGCCCGGCGCCAGGTTGTCGAAGCGGGTGTAGGCCGCGGTGAACTTCGTCATCACCTTGCCGGTCGGGCCGTTACGCTGCTTGGCGATGATGATCTCGGCGAGGCCCTTCGAGTTCGTCGTCTCGGGGTTGTAGTACTCGTCCCGGTAGATGAAGACGATCATGTCGGCGTCTTGCTCGATGGCGCCCGACTCGCGCAGATCGGAGAGCTGGGGCCGCTTGTCCTTGCCGGGGCGGGTCTCGACGGCGCGGTTGAGCTGCGAGAGGGCGATGACGGGGACGCGGAGCTCCTTCGCGAGCTGCTTCAATCCTCGGGAGATCTCGCTGATCTCTTGCTCGCGGCTGTTGACGCCGTCGCGGCCCTTCATGAGCTGGAGGTAGTCGATCACCACGAGGCCGATCTTGCGCTCGCCCGCCGTCGCGGTGGCCTCGCGGTTGTACTCGGCCTGGATGCGGCGCACCTTGGCGCGGACCTCGAGCAGGCCAATCGCCGGGGTGTCGTCGAGCCAGATCGGGAGGCTCGAGAGGTACGACGCGGCCTCGGTGAGGCGACGCCAGTCGTCGGGCTGGAGGAAGCCCTGGCGGAGCTTGCCGACGTCGACCCGGCCCTCGGAGCAGACCATGCGCGAGGCGAGCTGCTCGCGCGGCATTTCGAGCGAGAACACGATGACGCCGTGCCCGGGCTCGTGGCGCTCGACGCCGTGCCCGTCTTCCCCCGGACCGGGTGACGAGATCGTCCGCGGCGACGCCACGTTGACGCCGAGGTTGAGGACGAACGACGTCTTTCCCATGCCGGGGCGCGCGGCGATGATGCTGAGATCGCCCTCGTGGAGACCGGCGGTCTTGGCGTCGATCTTCTCGTAGCCGGTGGAGATGCCGGTGATGCGATCGCCGCGCTCGGCGGCCGCGGTGATCTGCTGGAACGCGGCGCGGAGGACGACGGCGATCGGTTGCGCCGAGCTCTTCGATTCGGTGCGCGCGAGCTGGTAGATGGCTTGCTCCGCGCTGTCGATGAACTCCTGCACGATGCCGACGTCGCCGTAGCCTTCGGCCGAGACCTTCTGGCAGACGGCGATGAGGTGACGGAGGCGCCACTTCTCGTAGACGACGGCGGCGTGCGCGGCGACGTGAGCCACCGCGGGCGTCGCGTCGGCGATCTGCGCGAGGTAGCTGGCGCCGCCGATCTGCGCGAGCTTCTCGCGATCGCGCAGCCACGACGCGACCGAGACGATGTCGATCGGCGTGCCGAGCTGCGCGAGGGCCATCGCGGCCTCGAAGATCTTGCCGTTGGCGTCGCTGTAGAAGTGCTCGGGCTTGAGGACCTCGAGCACGCGATCGAGGGCCTCGCGGTTGAGCAGCACGGCGGCGAGCACGGCCGCCTCGGCGTCGAGATCGTGCGGGGGAACCCGACCTGCGGACATCGCCGGCTCGAGCCGCTGCGGCTCGCGCCCGTAGCGCCGTTGCGTCTGCGTCATGACCCCGTCCTGATCGGTTGTCCGCTTCGATTCCCGAGGTAACTCACTGCGCAGCCTCCAAAATGGAAGGCGCCCCGGGGGACCGAGCCCGCGAGGCGCCGCCTGCCTGACGACCGGGGACGCCTCCCTGATCGCCGAGGATCGACGCTACCAGATTTCACCCGCCGACGCGAAGCCCGCGCACGCTCGGTGCGACGTAGTCTTTCCTCGACGCGGGCGCTCGCGAACCGCGGCGGAGCGCGCTCGCTTCGCTCTCGCGACACGTGGAAATAGCGACGCCGGATCGGAAGGTTTCGCCGCGGAGCAGAGGGGCATGGAAGGCTCTCGCGGATCGAGGTATGAGGGTGCCCGCCGAGGCGCGCTCGGCGCGCGGAAAGAGCGCGCGTGCGCTCCCCGGGACCAAACCATGGAACTAGCTCGAATGAAGCTCGTCCTCGAAGACGGCACGACGTTGGTCGGAGATGGCTTCGGCGCGAACGCGGCCGTCGTGGGCGAGGTCGTCTTCAACACCGGCATGAGCGGCTACGTCGAGACGCTCACCGATCCGTCGTACCGCGGCCAGATCCTGGTCACGACGTACCCCCTCATGGGGAGCTACGGTGTCCCCGCGCCGCGCGCCAAAGGCTCGATCGCGCGGCCGTACGAGTCCGATCGCATCCAGGTCCAGGGTCTGATCGTCCAGACGTACGTGAGCGCCTACAGCCACCACGCCGCGACGCGCTCGCTCGGCGCCTGGCTCACGAGCGAGGGCATCCCGGCCATCACCGGGATCGACACCCGCACCCTCACGCGCAAGCTGCGCGAGGTCGGCACGATGAAGGGCTGGATCCTCCCCGCCGAGATGGATGTCGAGCGCGCCAAGCGCTCGGCCCAGGCCATCGAGATGCGCGACGAGGTCTTCCGCTCGGTCGCGCCGAAGTCCCCGGTCCGCCACGCCGGCGGCGAGCTCGAGATCTTGCTCATCGACGTCGGCGCCAAGGACAACATCGTCCGCTCGCTGGTCGAGCGCGGCGCCAGCGTCACGCGCGCGCCGTGGCACGAAAACCTCGCCCAGCTCGCGCAGAAGGCCGACGGGATCATGATCGGCAACGGCCCCGGCGATCCGAAGGATCTCGCCTCCCTCATCGAGCAGGTGCGCGGCCTGCTCCAGAGCTTCACGCGGCCGATCTTCGGCATCTGCCTCGGCAACCAGATCCTCGCGCTGGCGGCCGGCGGCGACACGTACAAGCTCCCTTACGGCCACCGCGGGGTGAACCAGCCGGTGCAGGATCTGCTCACGCGCCGCTGCTACGTCACCAGCCAGAACCACGGCTACGCGGTGCGCGACGGCTCGCTCCCGGCCGACTGGGAGCCCTGGTTCATCAACATCAACGACGGCACGAACGAGGGCATCCGCTCGCGCACGCGGCCGTTCTTCAGCGTCCAGTTCCACCCCGAGGCCTCGCCCGGGCCCGAGGACGCGGGGTTTCTTTTCGACGACTTTCTCCGCCTCGTCGGCGCGATGAAGAAAAGGAGCTGACGTGTTCGGCGCATACCTCCCGCGGAAGCCCAAGCGTATCCTGATCCTCGGATCCGGCGCCCTGCAAATTGGTCAGGCCGGCGAGTTCGATTACTCGGGATCGCAAGCGATCAAGGCCTTCAAGGAAGAGGGCATCGCGACTGTCCTCATCAACCCCAACATCGCCACCATCCAGACGAGCGAGGGGCTCGCCGATCGAATCCACCTCACGGCCGTCACGCCCGAGTTCGTCGAGCGGATCATCGTCAAGGAAGAGGTCGACGCCATCGCCCTCTCCTTCGGCGGGCAGACGGCGCTCAACTGCGGGCTCGAGCTCCACGACTCGGGCGTCCTCGAGAAGTACGGCGTGCGCGTGCTCGGGACGCCGATCAAATCGATCCGCGACACCGAGGATCGCAGCCTCTTCATCGATCGCCTCAACGAGATCGGCGTCAAGACCGCGCGGAGCAAGGCGTGCAGCACCGCGGCCGAGGCGCGCGCCGCGGCGATCGAGATCGGCCTCCCCGTCATGCTCCGCGGCGGCTACGCGCTCGGCGGCAAGGGCAGCGGCATCGTCGAGACCATCGAGGCGCTCGACGTCGCGATCCGGCGCGCCTTCGACGGCGGGATCAAGCAGGTCCTCGTCGAGGAGAACCTCCGGGGCTGGAAGGAGATCGAGTACGAGGTCGTGCGCGACGCGCGCGACAACTGCATCACCGTCTGCAACATGGAGAACCTGGATCCGATGGGGATCCACACCGGCGAGTCGATCGTCGTCGCTCCCTCGCAGACGCTCAACGACGAGGAGTACCAGCTCCTCCGCACCATCGCGATCAAGACGGTCCGCCACCTCGGCATCGTCGGCGAATGCAACATCCAGTACGCGCTCGATCCGTACAGCACCGACTACCGGGTGATCGAGGTCAACGCGCGCCTCTCCCGCTCGTCGGCGCTCGCGAGCAAGGCCACCGGCTACCCGCTCGCCTACGTCGCCGCGAAGATCGCCCTCGGCTACGCCCTGCCGGAGATCCCCAACGCGATCACCAGGCGCACCACGGCGTTCTTCGAGCCCGCGCTCGATTACCTCGTCGTCAAGGTACCGCGCTGGGACCTCGGGAAATTCCGCGGCGCGTCGCTCCGCCTCGGCAGCGAGATGAAGAGCGTCGGTGAGGTCATGGCCATCGGCCGCACCTTCCCCGAGGTGATCCAGAAGGCGCTGCGCATGCTCGACATCGGCGTGAAGGGCCTGGATCCCGACGCCTTCGTGTTCGACGACGTGCGCGACCAGATCAAGAACGCGACGCCGCTCCGGATCTTCGCGGTGGCCCAGGCCCTCGCGCAGGGCATCAGCGTCGACGAAGTCCACGAGCTCAGCAAGATCGACAAGTGGTTCCTGAACGCGATCCTGCCGATCGTGACGACGGGACGAGCGCTGAAGAAGCCCGGCCCGATCGCCGAGGCGGATCTCCTCGCGGCCAAGCGCCTCGGCTTCAGCGATCAGATGATCGGCAAGCTCACGTCGACCAAGCGGAGCGAGGTGCGCGAGCAGCGCAAGCGCTTCGGCATCCAGCCGCACCTCGCGCAGATCGACACGATGGCAGCCGAATTCCCGGCTGAAACCAACTACCTCTACTCGAGCTACCACGCGACCAACACCGACGTGTCGTCGTCGTGGCGCAAGAAGATCCTCGTGCTCG
>JANYGI010000006.1 GCA_025362495.1 Byssovorax sp.
CCGCGCCGCCGGCCGGCCCGGTGGCAGTCCCGGGCGTGTTCGCCGCATTCGACGCCCTCCGGCCGCCGTCGGACCTCACGACGCCGCGGCGCCGCTTCGACGAGATCTCCGCCGAGGAGCGCGCCGAGCTCGACGCGCTCGCGGCGTTGTTGCCCCGCGTCGGCGCCGGGCCACCCGAGTAGAGCCTCCCGCTCGGCGGCGGTGATGAGCCCTCCAAGGTCCCCGTTTCGGCGGGGCTTTGGGGGGCTTTGTCGTCTCGCCGCGCTGGCGTCGCGATCGCCTGCTCGCGTCGGCTTTTCGACGAGGGCGATCGTCTGGCCGTCAAGGCGCTGCCACGTAGCGGCCACTGAACGAGTGGCCGGCGGCGATGCGTTCAGGCGGGGCCGGCCACGCGTTCAAGCGCCCGCGGCCTTCTGAACTCTCCATCAGGAAATCTCGATCAATCCGAGAGAGAGCGGCCTGCCGGCCGCGGAGAGCTGCTCTCTCTCGGAATTTTTCGATCTCTCAGGTCGGGAGAGCCGGACGGAGATCCAGAGCTTCGAAGGGCGGGGGATCGAGATCGGAGCGGCCGAAGCGGCCGAAGATGAGATCGAGATCGAGCACCGCGCGGACGCGTCGACGGAGCCCGTCGACGGTGTCGAAGCCGCGGCTGATCGCGTGTCCCCTGATCTTGATGCACTCGAAGTCGCGCCCGTCGCGCTGCCCGCCGTCGAGGCCCGTGACGAGGTAGCCCGCGCCGCTCGGATCAGGGTCGATCTCGAGCACCATCCACGCGTGCTCCGGGCCGCCGCCGTCGACGCCGCCGCCGACGATCACGATGTCGCCGGGCTGCGGCGTCGCCGTGACCTCGAGGACGGCGCGCGCCTCGCGCGCGATCGCGAGGAGGTCCTCGCCGGCTTTGCGATCGCGGTACGGGTGCTCGAGCAGCGGGTGCGTGATGAAGGCGCGGAGGATCCCGCGCTGGACGAGCTCGCACCCGGAGAGCGTCGCGAGCGCGGCGGCGCGCGCCTGCGTCTCGACGGGGCCGATCAGCGCGAGGTACCGCGCGCGGTGCGCCGGGCAGCTCGGATCGGCGGTGAGGCCGACGAGCTCGCGCGCGAAGGTGACGACGCGATCGCGCAGCGCGATCACGGGATCACCATCAGGCGGCACGGATCGCACGGAAACTCGACGCCGCCGACCGTGACGAAGGGCCTCAGCTCGATCGAGGGGAAGAGCGCCGAGCTGAGATCGCCGGTGCCGAAGAGGTGGCGCGCCTTGATCTCGCCGGTGTTGCCGGTGGTGGTGAGCGAGCAGCTCCAGACCGTGAACGGCGCGGCGCGCGTGACGGAGTACTTGATGCGCGCGGCCGTCGCGAGGGAGGTGTCGACGAGCTCGCTGGTGAGGAGCAGCTCGATCGCTTTGACGCCGGGCGTCTCGGTGCACCACGCGACGCTCGCGGGCTCGGACAGGATGATCAGGGGCATGGTGGGGATCCTCAGCAGTCGGAGATCGGGCTCGAGCCGGTGACGTCGACGGCGATGCGCGAGCTCCCGTCGACGTCGCCGGCGACCGCGATCGCGCCGGTGACGTCGAGCGAGACGCGGGTCGTTCCGCAGATGGCGACGACGACGATTTGTGCGGGCGTGAAGCCGGTGATCCAGGTGACGCGGGCGGCGAGCGAGACCAGGCCGGAGGCGACGGCCGCGGGGCCGACGAGCGCGCTCGCGGAGCTGCTCATCACCACGGGCGATCCGAAGATGCTCGCGGCGGAGATCGAGGCCGATGCGAGTGCGCCCATCGAGACGAACCCGCCGACGGCGATCGGGCCCGTCGTCAGCCGCGCGGCGCCGCCGAGGTGCATCGAGGCCGCGCCGACGGTGATCGGTCCGACGTTGAGCCGACCTCGCGCCGAGAGCACCACGGGCGCCGAGAGCACGTCGCCGTGCCCGAGCGCGGTCGTCGCGCGCGAGGACAGCGCGACTGAGCTGCTCACCACCACGGGGCCCGTCGTCAGCCGCGCGGCGCCGCGCAGCGCGGCAGCGCCGCCGACGAGCCCCGGGCCGAGGGCGATCGATCCGCGCGCACCAAGGGCCACGCCGCCGCCGACGCGGCCACCGGCGAGCGCGAGCGCAGCACGAGCCCCGAGCGAGACCACCGGCCCGCGGACGCTCGCGCCGCCGGGCGTGCTCTTCGCGACCGCGCGCACCGTGACCGCACCACGCACCGTGGCCACGCCGATCGTGCCCTTGGCGGTCGCTCGCGCCGACACGGAGCCGCGGACAGCGCCGCTGGTGATGGAGCTTGTCGCGGGGGCGCGCAGTGCGACGCTGGGGCCGACGATGCGCGGCCCGGTGATCGTGTTCGCCAGCCGCGCGGCGGCCGACACGGAGCCGCCGACACGTTGAAATCCGATCGCGCCCTTCGCCCTGGCGCTCACCGCGGCCGAGCTGCCCACTGAGGGTGCGGCCAGCGTTTCTTTCGCGACCGAGGCGAGCGCGACCGCGGGCCCGACGACGGGCATCACGATGTAGACCGCCGGGGCGACGCCGCCGATCGCGCTCGGGAGCGTGCCGGCCGCGAGGGCGGCGATCTCGGTCGAGTTGAGGATCCGGTCCCAGACCGCAAAGGCGCCGATGTGCCCATCCCAGACCCGGGTGTTGTCGGCTCGGTTCCCAATGAGAAAGGTCTCGGTGTTGTCGACGCGCGTCCCGCTGCCGCCGACCGTGACGGCCACCGTCACGGAGACTCCGTTCACCCATGCGAGGATGTTGTTCGCGGGAAGTGACGAGTCGTGTGTGATCACAAGGCCGTACGTGACGCCAAGCGCCGCCGCGCCTGCGATTGACCACGCCTTGCCCCCGGTGGAAAAGTTACGCTGAAAGTTGAACAGCGTGGTGGCCGGGTTCCACGTGCACGAGGTGGTCTCGGTCGTGGCAATGAACTTCGAGAACAGGCGCCCGCCGTTGCTCGTGCTGCCGCCCGCCCCGTTGCGATCGAACTGGATGAAGTACGTGCGCAGGTTTGCGTTCGTCGCGAGCGGGGTTTGGACGTGGTCCGTCAGGCCCGTGCCCAACGTGGGTCCAAACCCCATCGGCGCAGGCATCGATCAGCCCTCGGCCATGACGATCGCGCCGATGCCCATGGTGAAGTGGTTGCCGGCGGTGATCGGCTGCGCGGTGATCGCCTTGAAGGCTTTGCGCGCGCCGCTCACCCAGAACTCGATGCCGACGATCGTCGGCCCGCCCGCGAGCGCGCCCCAGTCGATCACCGCGGTGTTGCTCGTCGAGGCGTCGCCGTTGCCGTCCGCCGCAATGGCCGCCCACGTCACCGTCTGCGCCGCGTACGCGGGGTTCGAGCCCACCGCGACCTCGGTGCCGGCCGTCGCCTTGTTCGCGCCAACCGCAGTCAGGAGCTTCGCCGTGCAAGCCAGCGCCGGGCTGATGCCCAGCTTGGCCGATAGGTCCGCCGCCGCGACCGCATAGTCTTGGTCTCCAATGGAAGCCATGTCGATATCTCCGGTGTCAGGTGGTGATCAGAGCGTGTTGAGGAGCGCGTGCGCGGTGCAATTGCCCACGAGCGCGTTGCCGCCCATGGCGAGCTGCCAGGGGTGCGAGCACGGCGTGGTCCCGCACATGAGGGGAGCCGCGAGGATGCGAGAGTGTCTGTAGCCATGTGCCGCGAGGGCCGTGTCCATGGCCGCCGACTGCGCGGGATCGACGGTGGTGCCACCGCTCGACTGGATGAGCAATACCTTGGGCGCGCCGGGGTACGGGTGCGCCAGGTCGAGGAGCGCGGGCGACACCGCCGTCAGCGCATCGGCGCGCGCGGGCTCGGCCGAGCTCCCAGCGTAGTAGTCGAGACTCGATGCCTTGGTCGGGAATGCGCTCGCCCCGTAGCCGTACGGGCCCGGCAAGTCGACCGGCGGGGCCGCCGCGACGAGCACCTTGACCATGCCGAGGATGCTGCCCGTGCCGGCGTTGCACGTGGTCGTGTCGAGCGGCAGCGGCGTCAGGTACGTGCCCGGCGCCGTGGTGTCGGGGAGCGCGAGCGCAGCCACTTCGGCGTCGAGCTCGGCCATGAGCGCGAGCGATCCGCCCGCCGACGAGCCTACGACACCGAGGCGCGACGGCGATCCGCGGTAGGTCGCGCCAGCCGCGGCGACGAGCGAGCCGAGGGCTGACGTGCCAGCCGTGCGGATTGCACACCGCACGTCGGAGAGCTCGGCGGGAGTGCCGCTCACGGACGCCGTGGCCTTGGTGTAGTTGCAGAGGACAGCTACCTTGCCGCTCCCGGAGAGCTGCTTGCCGTAGCTGACGAAATCGGGGTTGCCGGCGAACTGGCTGACGAAGCCGCCGTAGGGCAGCGCGAGCACGACGGGGAGGCCGGTCCCACTCGTCGGCTGGTAGACCGAGCACGTCAGTCCATCGCTCGTGTATGTAATGACGGTCGGCGAGACGGACAGCGCCGAGGGGAGCGTACACGTGCTCACGGTGGCAATCGCCGCGCTCGATGCGGTCTGGCACGTGTGATCGAGCGCGAACGACGACGCGATCGCACCGGCGCCGATCTCGCAGTAGAGACCCGCGGAGCAGTCCGCGCTCCCCGCGCACGTGCCGCCGAGAGCGACGAGCGGGGACGCCGCCGAGGCCTGCGAGCATCCCGCGGATGCGGCGCATTCGGCAGCGTCCTTGCCCGCGCGGATGCAGGCGTCGAGGCCCTCGACATCGCAGTGCCCGGGAGCGGGTGAGTCAGCGGAGCACGCCGCGAACGCGAGGAGCAGAGCGAAGAGAGCGAGGAGAGAGGCGATGTATTTCACTGGGCACCTGCGTCTGGAGCCGGTGTGCCGGCATCGGTGAATGGCAGAACGGACGACGGCAGCGACGCCGGCGTCGCGAGGACGGGGATCCCGCCGGTGATCTCTTCGACCGCGCCCTCGAACGCGCGGACCGCCGCGGCGAGCGCGGCGAGCTCATTCGGCGTCGAGGCCTGCGACAGCCGATCGACGGCCGAGCCGGCCTCGTGCACCACGACGGCGCGCGGGTCGGCCTCGGGGATGCCCGCGTTCGTGTGGAGCTGGCAGCCGAGCGCTTCGACGGCGCCCATCGCGACGCGCGCGATCGGCACGGCCGCGGCCATCACCGCATCGAAGGCGGCGCAGCCGAGGACGCCGGCGCCGGCGATGGCGTAGACGGAGGCGGCGAGGAGCAGGGGAGTGATGACGCGAGCTCGCATGGACAGGTCCTCAGGCGGTGCGGTGATGGGGGAGCACGAACGCGAGCAGGCCGACGGCGAGGGCGGCGCAGAGGCTCACCTCGCGCAGCGAAGAGGCCTTGGGCGGGAGCGCCGGCGGGGGAGGCGGCGAGCTCGGCGAGCTGCTCCCGGCGCCGGGCCCGCCGCCGAGCCGACCCATCGCTCGCGCGCCGAGCAGCGACGCGAGCAGACCGAGCGCGGCCTCGCCCGGGATGACGTGGGCGAGCGCCAGGGCGACGACGGCTGCGATGATGATGGCGTCGAGAAAGAGCCCTTGGGCGACGGTCGGCTTCATGGTCGAGTACTCCTCGAGGACGGGGGCGAGCGGGCGCGGAGCTGCTCAGGGAGCGCAGGAGTCGAGCGGGTACGCGGCGCCGGCCGCGCAGCACGAGACGCACGTCGGCGCGCTGTCCGGACACAGGTCGTCGCCGTTGCAGCCGACGGGGATCTCGCTGCCGGTGCACGCCGGGAGCTCGGGATAATCGGTGGCGCAGTCGGGCGGGACGATCGGCAGATGGTCCCCAACACACGCGTAAAACGCCGTGTAAGCCCCATCGGGCTCGGCCGTGACCATACATGCCTTGCAGGCGGCGCTCGCGTCGGCGCCCGCGCACCACGACGTCGCGCACGCGCTCGCGCACGCCGCGAACGGGCCGCACACGCGCGCCGCGAAGGCGTCGAAGAGCGTCTCGCTGGTGCCGGGGCAGGGCGGGGAGAAGCCGTTGATCGCGGCGCCGCAGAGGCCGCACGCGACGCCGCCACCGGCGCCGCCGCTCCCGAGCGCAGAGGCACTCTTGAACGTGGGCGGTGTGGGCTCCGGGCCCTTGGAGCAGGCGCCGAGCGAGATCGCGGCGAAGAGCGAAGCGGTGATGACTCGTCGATTCATGGAGTGAGCCTTTCAGCCGAGGTGAATGTGGGTCGTGTGATTGGAGGCCGTGGCGCCCGTCGCGAAGGGGCCAGCGCCCGTCGACCAACCCCACGCGACACCGATGTTGAAGAGCCTGCCGCCGCTTCCAAAGAAGTCCTCTCCGAGCGACACCATCGTGCCCGGAGCGACCCAGAAAGAATAATTCGGCATGTCGAGCGCGACCGGCGAAGTCGCCTGGTCGAAGATCTGGAACCACCGGCCAGAGGCGTTGTTATTCGTGACGGCGATCGCGCGCAAAAACTGGTCTCCAAGGCTGGTCATCCCCGTCGTGGAGGTGCCAAAATCGGAGTACAAATCCATGTTCTTGGTTGCGACGACGAGCGGCAAATCACCGCTGCCGGGGTGACCGTCCGAGGCCGCGAGCTCGACGACGAGCGCGCCGGAGTTGCTGCGGATGCGCTCCCAGGCCGAGCCCGTCCAGCCCATGATGAACGCAAAGAGCGCAGCCGCGCCGGCATTGATGTCCTCTTCGGTGGGGAGTGCCATGGTGTTTTAGCCTCAGGTCGAGGAGTCTTTGACGAAGCCCATCGTCGCCAGTACCACGAGCAAGTTCGCTAGCGCCGCGTTGCCGCCCCGTGATCCGGTGATCGTCGGCTTCACCGGCGGGGCGGCCGCACCGAACAGCCCGAGGCCGCCACCCATCGTCGCCGACTGCGCGAGCGCCATCAGGTTCGCGGTGACGACGTCGGCCCGTAGCTCGTTGGTCTCGACGTCGCCGTGCGGATCGCGCACCACGAAGGTGTCAGCGTCTGCCGACGTCGAGCCGAAAGGGAGCGTGATGTCGATACGGTTCTTCGCCGCGTTGTAAATCGCGCCGACCGCCACCCCGGGCGCGCTCGCGACGAAGTTTACGGCCGGGACGTCCGGCAGGGCCGCGCCGTCGGCCATCACCCGATAAATCCCGCGCAGCTTGGTGAGGAGCCAGCTCATACACACCGTACCGACCGGGATTGCTGGCGCGCCGGTGACCGGGTACTCTCGGCCGATGATGAAGCTCGGGGGCGTCGGCCTTATTACTGCTCACCTGGGCGCTGGTGGTCTCCTCGTCGCCCTCATCGGCTGCGGCCCCGAAGTGCAGATCGCGCCGCCCGGCGTGATCAGCGTCGAGTGCAACCAGAGCGCGTCCGCCAGACTCGAGGTCGACCGGCCCGCGCTCGACCTGGTGCGCGTCCGCGCCGTCGGACAGCTCGTCGCCGACAGCACCGTGCTCGCGCCCGTTGCGATCGAGTTCAGCGATGGTGCGGTCGTCGCGGCTTGCGATGTTCCCGGGCGCGGCGCCGTTGCCAGAGTATTCTTCGTGATGCCCTGATCACACCTCGATGTAGGCGTTGGCGCCGGTGTAGCTGCCCCACCGGACCGCGAACCACACCGAGCCGGTCCAGCAGACCGTGATGAAGCACTGTTGATTTGCGGCCCCGGCCATGGTGCCAAGCGGCACCGCGGTAGTCCCGTCGCTGAAGTCGGAGATCGTCCACAGGAAGGCGTTCGAGAGCGTCGATCGCCGGACGAAGGTGTGCTCGACCCCCATCGCCGTGGAGCCTCCCGGGTCGGTGAGGAACACCGTTCGTGACGCCGAGAGCGCCGTGCATTTCGTCACGTCGAAGGTGCTCGCGTCGAAGGCGGGCACGTTGGCATTGACGCCGACCTGGAACCGCGACCCGTTCCAGGCTGCGGCGCCGGTGCGACGCTCGAACGTGTTGCGCAGAACCGAGGCGGTCGACGAAATCACGGTGTTGCCGTTCACCGCCAATCCACCGTTGGTCGTCACCGTGCTGCCGCTCTCGCTGGTGAGCGAGCCCGTGCTCTTGATCTTCGTGGCCGCGTAGAAGTCGACCGCGCCTCGGAAGAGCCAGTTGTTGAAGGTCGAGATCAGCGAGGTGAAGAGGTAGA
>JANYGI010000012.1 GCA_025362495.1 Byssovorax sp.
CTGTAATCGACCTTTGCTGCAGGCGACGTTAGCCTCGCGCCCGGTAACGTCGAGATCGACGGATCGCGCGGGTCATCCACCCCGCGTCCAACGCTTCACGCTGCAACCCGGAGCTCGCCACCATGATCCAGACCAAAGCCCACGCCGTTCTCATCGGGGTCGACGACTACTCGACCTATGACGCCACGAACAAGCACAACCTCCTCGGCTGTGTCAACGATGTTCGCGCCTTCTGGGATGTCTGCGTGACGAGCGGCTTCGCTCCGGAGAACATTCATGTTCTCACCAATCCGCCGCTCGATCCGGCCGAGCTCGGGGGCCGCGTGGAGAACTTCAAGGCGGCCACGCGCGCCAACATCCTCGCCGAGCAAGCGGCCCTGGTGACGCTCCTCCGCGCCGACGCGCGCGCCGTGGGGCTCCTCGTCTACTCCGGTCACGGCTCCTGGATCGACAACGCCTCGGACGACTCGGCGGTCATCTGCCCCTCCGATTTCTGGATGGATCTCGCCCGCCCCAACAACGAGATCCCCGTTCATGCCCTCTGGAAGGGCGGCGGCTCGAACCTGACTGTCGTCCTCGACTGCTGCCACTCGGGCGGGCGTGATCGCCACGCCAGCCACCCGATCACGCTGCGCAATCCGCACCGCAAGCACCTCCCGACGGCCCGCCCTCACGCGCACGACCACGAGCATGCGCCCGGTCACGCGCACGCGCCGAGCGCGGCGCAGGGCGACGTCCCGAGCGAGGTCGTGCAGTTCAAGGTCGACTCGCCCAACCCGGTCATCCAGGGCACGCCCGACCAGACGCCGCCGCCCAAGGGTGTCAATCTCGAGGCCTTCAAGCCGCTCCACGTCGAGGATCTCGCCGCTGAGGGGCTCCTTCCCATCGGCACGGCGATGCCGCTCACGCTCACGGCGCGCGAGCTGACGGAGCACGATCTCAAGCACAGCCCGTATCGTCACCCCGAGCGCGACCTCGGCGGCGCCCGCATCCTCGCGGCCTGCGACATCCAGGAGGCAGCCTATCAGGCCGAGTTCGCGGGCCGCTTCCACGGCGCGTTCACCTGGGCCCTCACGTCGACGGTGGGCCAGTGGCAGGTGGAAGAGGCGCCCGACGGCGCCATCCGCACCACGATCGGCTGCGGCGCCGTGAAGCGCCACGTGGCGAGCCTGCTCAAGGTGTTCACCTTCAAGCAGACTCCGGTGCTCCACCCGGCCAGCGCGGTGAATCTGCCGTTCTTCGGCGTGGGGGGGATGATCAGCGAGAACCCGACGGGGGTCATCTATCCGGACCAGATCGACCCGGATGTCAAGGTGCTGAAGCTCGCGCTGACCAACGATGCACCCATGGGAGGGGCGGTATCGGTCCTCCAGATCGTGAACGCCGTCGAGAACTGGTCGCTCGGCAGCGATTTCATGATCTTCCTGGCGCGCGCGGCGGCCTCCATGCACACCGCATTGAAGATGGACATCACCCGGGCGACCATCACGCCGCTCAGCCCCGTGACCAGGTTTCAGATGCCCACTGTCGTCAACTGGGGAACGGCGGTGCACGCCCCCGCTGGGGCGGCGTTCTTCTCGATGTCCGGCGCCGGAGTGGCGGTCGTCGCGCTCTCCTTCGATCTCGACACGGTGAGCAGCCCCGCGCGAGTGACAGGAATTCACTGGTATCAAGGCGTCACCGGCACGACCGCAGCCACATACGCGTTGATCAGCCCTGGGCGAGATTTCGTCTTCGCGAATCAGCTGCCCACTCCGCCCCCCGGATTGACGTGGTTCCACGCCTTCGTGCAACCGCAGTGAGCCTCGCTCGACGGCGACTTCTCCGGGGGTCGCCAGCGAGCGCTAGTCGTCCACGCGCAAGGACCTGACCAGTCGAATCCCGAGCATGGTGGCTCGATTTCCTGGAGGTGTCGCGAACCGCGCTGCGGAGCGGCTGAACGCCATGGGACTGGCCCACCCCCCGCCTCTCACCGACCTCAGATCCTTGTCCTCGAGCGCGGCCGCATCGATGGACAACCGACCTTGTCGAATGGGCGGTCCATTGTGTCGCCAGACGTTGGTGCACCAGTCTCGCGTGTTGCCCGCCAGCCCGCGGACCCCGTACGGGCTCTCGTCGTGGGGATATTCGCCGATGATCGCCCGCTGCGGGATGCGTTCAAAGCTTCCCTCCGCCACGCAGGCGAACGTCGCGTCGATCTCGTCGCCCCAGGGATAAACTCGGCCGTCAGCGCCGCGCGCCGCCTTCTCTCGCTCGAGATCGTTTGGTAACCGCCATGGCTTGCCTGATTTTTCGGCGAGCCAGCGAGCGTACGCCGACGCTGAATGCCAGTCGACGAGGACGACTGGCAGATCGGGCAGCCACCTTGGATTCGGCCCCTCCTGCCGTGGCTCGAAGCGGCCTCCAGCGTCACGGCAAAACATCAGCTGCTCGGCACCGGCGCGCAGACGAGGGCAGCAATCGATTGCTTCAGCCTCGCGACCCGAGTCGAGCAAGTCATTCAAGAAGACCAGATACTCGGAGTTCGTGAGCGGGAAGCGCTGAATCACGAAGCTGCCTATCCACGCCCGATGACGCGTCAAGCTATCTGCCGCAAGCGGATCTCCGCCGATATAGCCGTAGCCGGCGGGCACATAGACATCTGCTGCGCCAAGCTCTCCTTCGGGCGGCAGATCGATCGGATAAGGCTCCAGCTCCCCTGGCCGTCGCCCGTCCCAGTGGCTGTCGCGTTCGAGCAGAATTGGATAGAGAGTCTCGACGCGCCCAGGCGATCGGATGCGCAGCCGGTAGCGCCCCCGGGCGAGCGGGATCCCGATGAGGGGAGTCCTGCCAATCGCTTCTGCAGGCTCCGGAACGAGCCGGTGATCGATTGACGCGTAACGCTCGAGGAGGACCTCTGCGTCGCTCGGGTTCGTGACGAGCGTGAGCGCGGCCTCCCCCCTGAGAAAGGCGACGTGTTTGCCGCGATCGTGACCTCGGAGCAGCACCTCGAACTGCGCAGCATCCTCGTCTTGATGGGCCAGCTCGGCTGCCGTGAGCCGCTCGCGGTAATAGTCCGCCAGCGCCGCGTGAGCCTCCGGCAGATCCGGATCCTGGCTCAGCGCCCCGCGCACCGTGCCCTGCCACTCCGCCTCGCAGAACGCAGCCTCGCGCGTCAGCCGCGCCGCCTCGCTCTGCAAGTGCCACCCCGGCCGCTTGCGATCGATCGGATCCGACGGCCGCACCCTGGCGAGCAATGCCTCGGCCTCGGCCTGCGCTGCGGCCGCGCGGGCGCGCAGCTCCGCGATGCGCGGCTCGAGCGCGCGCGCCTCGGTGAGCACGGCGAGGGCGCGCTCGCGGCGGAGATCCTCGTCGAGCCACGTCAGCACCTCCTGCGCGAGGCTCGACGCGTCGGCGTAGCGATCCTCGATCGCGCGCTGCATCGCGCGCTCGGCGATCGCCACCAGCGCGAGCGGCAGCGGTGGCCCGCCGCGCGAGGCCTCGTCGATCGACTTCGGCGGTCCCGCCAGCACGCGGTGCCACACCATGTTGCTGTCGCCGTCGTACGGCGGCCGCCCCGTGAGCAGGTGATAGAGGATCGCCCCGAGCGCGTACACGTCGCTCGGCGGACCATGGAGATCACGCAGCCCGCGCGCCTGCTCGGGCGACATGTACGCCGGGGTCCCGAGCACCTCGCCGTACTTCGTTTCAGGGAGGATCCGCGTCGTCGCGCCCGGCGATGCGGGCGCTGATCGACGGAACGTGGGCGGCGGGATCGACGGCGTGTCGCGCCGGCTCGCGGGGCTCTCGCCCGGATCGTTGACGTACCGCGCGAGCCCCCAGTCCATCACCAGCACCTCGCCGAAGGTACCGGTCATGACGTTCTCGGGCTTGAGATCGCGGTGCATCACCTGGCAACTGTGGGCGTAGCCGACGGCCTGGCTCACGCGCGCGAACGCGTCGATGAGCCGACGGAACGTCCAGCCCGAGGCCGTCGCGCGGAAGCCGTCGGGCCCCGACGCCGCGTGGACCTCGCGGATCACCGCGCCGAGCGTGCGCCCATCGACGACCTTCATCGTGTACCAGAGCCGGCGATCCTCGAGCTCGCCGCGATCGTGAACCGCCACGATCCCCGGGTGCTGCAGCCTCGCCGTGATCTGCGCCTCGGCGAGAAAGCGCGCGCGCACGCGGCTGTCATCCACGTACTCCCAGCGCAGGAGCTTCATCGCCAGCTCGCGATCGAGCACCGTGTCGTGGACGCGCCGCACCTCGCCGAACGACCCGCTCGCGATGCGACCGACCGCGCGATAACGCTCGGGGAGGCGCGACGACTCGGGGGCCTCGTCCCGCTCCGAATCGGGAGGCGCAGGCTCGGTGGCGGGCAGGTTCTTGTTCACGTCCGTCACGTCCGTCACGTCAGATCGGCAGATACGATACCATGACCATCCGAAAGGCGGCGCAGAGCAAGGCATGGGAGTTCTCGAGGCGCGAGGTACGAAGCAGCTCCACACGCTGGCCGCGCGCTGCCTCGTCGGCCGCCACGCGGCCTGCGATCTCCGCGTCGAGAGCCCCCTCGTGTCCGCGGAGCACGCCAGCCTGCGCTGGACGGGCGACGGCTGGACGCTGAAGGATCTCGGCAGCCGCAACGGTACGTTCGTCGACGGCGAGCGGCTCGGCGCGGGCAAGATGGCCGAGCTCGCCGAGGGCGCGACGTTCGCCGTGGGCGAGCGCGGCCTCGCGTTCACGCTCGTCGACGCCGCCCCGCCGATCGTCGGCGCGCGCCACCTCGCGACGGGCCACACGCGCCGCGCCGAGGGCGGCCTCCTCGTGCTGCCCGGCGACGACGATCCGCGCGTGAGCATCTTCCAGGACGCCGAGGGCGAGTGGGTGGTCGAGTCCGAGGACGCCAAGCGCCCCGCGATCGATCGCGACGTCGTCACCGTCGCCGGCGACGCGTGGGTGCTCGAGCTGCCTTCGGTCGTCGGCGGGACCTGGCAGGCCGAGGCCGCCCCGCCGACGCTGGAGACCATCGATCTGCGCCTCGGCGTGAGCCGCGACGAAGAGCACGTCGAGGTCGTCATCGTGCACCAGGGCAGCCCCACGCCCCTGCCCTCGCGGCGATATCACTATCTGCTGCTGATCCTCGCGCGAGAGCGCCTGTCGGAGCGCTTCGCGTCCGTGGCCGAGCGCGGCTGGATCGACCGAGAGGCCCTCTGCAAGAAGCTCGGAGTGGACACCAATCGTCTCAACGTCGACGTCTTCCGCCTGCGCAAGCAGCTCGCCGACCTCGGGATCCAGGGGATCTCCGGCCTCGTCGCGCGCCGCCCCGACACCGGTCAGCTCCGCCTGGGCACCGACCGGGTCGAGGTCAACTTGCTTTGAAGCTCAGGTAAGGATATCGAGCTTCTTCCCGGCGGGCTTGTCAATGCCGGCGAAGAAATCGTTCCCCTTGTCGTCGACGACGATGAACGCCGGAAAATCCTGGACCTCGATCTTCCAGACAGCCTCCATCCCGAGCTCGGCGTACTCCAGGACTTCCACCCTGGTGATGCAGTCCTTCGCCAGCCGCGCCGCCGGGCCGCCGATCGAGCCCAGGTAGAAGCCGCCGTGCTTCTTGCAAGCCGCGGTGACGGCGAGCGAGCGGTTGCCCTTGGCCAGCATCACCAGGCTGCCGCCCTGCGCCTGGAACGCGTCGACATAGGCATCCATCCGGCCCGCCGTTGTCGGCCCGAACGAGCCCGAGGCATAGCCGACCGGCGTCTTCGCGGGGCCGGCGTAATAGACCATGTAGTCCTTGAGGTACTGCGGCATCCCCTCGCCGCGGTCGAGGCGCTCCTTGATCTTGGCGTGGGCGATGTCGCGCGCGACGATCAGCGGGCCCGTGAGCGAGAGCCGGGTGCGGATCGGGTAGCGAGAGAGGTTCTTCCGGATCTCGCTCATCGGCTGGTTGAGATCGACGTTCACGACCTCTCCCTCCAGATCTTCCGCCGACGGCTCGGGGAGGTATTTCGCCGGATCCATCTCGAGCTGCTCGAGGAACACTCCATCCCTGGTGATCTTGCCGAGGGCCTGGCGATCGGCCGAGCACGAGACAGCGATGCCGACAGGGCAGGAGGCGCCGTGACGCGGGAGGCGGATCACCCGCACATCGTGGCAGAAGTACTTGCCGCCAAATTGCGCGCCGATGCCGTTCTTCTGGGCGATCTCCAGGATCTTCGCCTCCAGCTCCCGATCGCGGAAGCCTCGACCGAGCTTGTTGCCCTCGGAAGGGAGGGTGTCGAGGTAACGCGCCGAGGCCAGCTTGGCGACCTTGAGCGTCTGCTCGGCCGAGGTGCCCCCGATGACGATCGCCAGGTGGTAAGGCGGGCACGCCGAGGTGCCGAGCGAGCGCATCTTCTGATCGACGAAGGCGAGCAGGCTCTCCGGGTTCAAGAGGGCCTTCGTCTCCTGGTAAAGGTAGCTCTTGTTGGCCGATCCGCCGCCCTTGGCCATGAAGAGGAACTTGTAGGCGTCGCCGTCCGTCGCGAAGATCTCGATCTGTGCAGGGAGGTTGTTGCCGGTGTTGACCTCCTGGTACATGTCGAGAGGGGCCATCTGCGAATAGCGCAGGTTCGAGGTGTGGTACGTCTCGTAAACCCCTCTGGCAATGGCCTCTTCGTCGCCGCCGCCGGTGAAGACGAGCTGCCCCTTCTTGCCCATCACGATGGCCGTCCCGGTGTCCTGACACGACGGGAGCACGCCGCCGGCCGCGATGTTGGCGTTGCGGAGCAGCTCGAGCGCCACGAAGCGGTCGTTGGCCGAGGCCTCGGGATCCTGGAGGATCTTCGCGAGCTGGGCGAGGTGCCCTGGCCGGAGGAAGTGCGCGATGTCCCGCATGGCCTCGCGCGTGAGGAGGGTGAGAGCCCGGGGCTCGACCTGCAAGAACGTCTTGCCCGCGGCCTCGAAGGTGCTCACGTGATCGGTCGTGAGGAGGCGGTACGGGGTCTCGTCCTTGCCGAGGGGCAGGATGTCCTGGAACTGGAAGTCGCTCATCGTGGGCCCCCACCATAGTCCAGGTGCCGCGCGTTGGCTCGCTCGCCGACGGTTCATCGAGCGACCTTGGCAGGAGCTCGAGGCGTCGACCGGGCCGCGGCCGTGGTAGAGGGCGGGCATGCAGGTCCGCACCCAGCGCCTCCTCCTCCGCGAGCTCGAAGAGTCCGACGCCGCCGCGTGCAACGAGTACGAGCGCGATCCCGAGGTGGTTCGATGGCAGTCGAACGACACGCGCACCCTGGTGGAGAGCCTGGAGTACATCCGCAAGAGCCGCCTGACGATCAACGCCTCCCCACGGCGGACGTTCGATCTCGCGGTCGTGCTCCCGGGCGAAGATCGGTTGATCGGGCGAGCCGGCCTCCACGTCACCGAGCCGGGGATCCGCGAAGGCACGCTCTGGTACGTGCTCCACCCGAGCTGCTGGGGCAAAGGCTACATCCCCGAGGCCATGCAGGCCCTCGTCGATCATGGCTTTGGACAGCTCGGCTTGCACCGCCTCTTCGTCGACTGCGATCCTGCCAATGTGGCCTCGGCGCGCGTGGCCGAGAAGCTCGGGATGCGTCGAGAGGCGCACTTCCTCGAGTACGCGCGGATCAAGGGTGCCTGGGCCGACACGCTGATCTACGCGATGCTCGAGCGCGAGTGGAAGGCTCGAAAATCGATCTAGCGAGACTCGACGCGGTTGCGCCCGAGGGACTTGGCCTGATAAAGGAGCCCATCGGCGCGGGCTACGAGCCCCGCGGCGGTGCGCACGGTGCAGTCGGCGAGGGCCGCGGTGCCGACGCTGGCCGTGACCCGGAGGATCGCGCCTTCGAACAGGATCCGCGCGTCCTCGATCGACGCGCGGATGCGCTCGCCGAGGAGCGCCGCGCCCTCGGTGCCGACGCCGCGCGTGACGATGCAGAGCTCTTCGCCGCCGTAGCGCGCGACGATGTCTTCCATGCGCACCAGGGCCGAGATCAGCGTCGACGCGTGGCGGAGGACGGCGTCCCCGGCGAGGTGACCGCGGGCGTCGTTGATCCGCTTGAAGTGATCGAGATCGATCATCACGACGGAGAGATCGGTGCCGTGGCGCAGGGCGAAGGCCGTCTCGGAGGCGAGGCGCTCTTCGAGGTGGCGGCGGTTGAAGACGCCGGTGAGCCCGTCGCGGATGCTGGAGTCGTAGGTGCGGACGAGCGCGCGCTCTTCCTCTTCGTCGATGAGGTGAAAGCGCAGCGTGGCGCCCGATCCGAGGCGCAAGCGATCGCCGTCGAAGAGGACGGCGCTGGTGATCCGACGCTCGTTGACGAAGGTGCCGTTGAGCGATCCCGCGTCCTCGAGGATGTGCTCTTCGTCGCGCTCGATCAGGCGGGCATGGACGCGCGAGAGCGTCCCATCATCGAAGCGGACCGTGCAGGCCTCGCCGCGCCCCAGGGTGACGAGCCCGACGGCGCGATGGATGCGCCCCGTCTCGGCGCCGCTCATCTGGACGAGGACGCCGCGATCCATCGGCTTTGGAGCGAGCCGCGGGACCGAGCTGGCAGGGGCGTCGAGATCGAGGAGCGTGGGAAACGAGACGCGCTGCGCGGAGAGTCGAGACATCGGATTTTGCCCTCAGTAGTGAATCGTCCGGTGGACGACTGGAGCGATCAGGCCTTGCTGTGACGGCAACGGCGCGAACGCTTCCGGCTTGAGGGGATCTCGGGGCCGCGGTTTCCTGGCTCACCGTGCAACGCGCCCCACGCTCGCGAGGACGAGACGAGGCGCGGTTCGATAGCGCGGGCTCGGAGCGAGAGGAGGATGGCCGAGCCCCACGCCGCAGCATCGATTGCAGTCGCGCGGGAGGTGCCCTGTGGTGAGCCAAGGCGACGAAATGGGAAAAGCCCGGGCGCTTTCGCAGCCCAGGCTTCTCTACCGCTCAGAGAGCTCGAATCAGCCGACCGGGGCTTCCCAGTCGTCGCCGGCCGTGATGCCGCCGTCGTTCCAGGTCCACTCGATCTTCTGGTACGTGAAGGCGATCTCCTCGTACTCGGCGAACTTCATCAGGTCGGGGTGCTTGTTGTTCGCCATGCGGAACGAGATCGACGCGATGTTCGCGTTGGTGAGCTTCACCGTGTAGTGCTGAACCTCGTTGCCCGTGCCGGTCGTGGCGCGGAGCTGCGGGGTCCAGAACTGGAGCTCCCACTCGGAAACGTTCTCGTTCGTGACGAGCACGTTGTAGAGGATCGGGGTGGCCTTATCGAGCTCCTTCGTGATGACGAAGGGCTTGTGCATGCGCTTGCCGGTGGGCAGGCCGCTCGCAGCGTCGCGGGGAGAGACGATCTCGTGCGAGACCGCAATGACCATGATCTTGTTCTCGCGACCCTTCTGGGTCACCGAGCCCTTGATCTCGCCACTCTTCTGTCCCTTGAGCTTGAGGTATGAATTGAGAGCCATGATTCGATCGTTCTTTCTGTCCGAAGTTGCTCGACGCCTGGACTCAGTCTACGCCCTTTTGCGCGCTGGCAGATGACTCGCTGCTCCGGATATCTCGCTGAGAGAGACCCCAGGCTAACTGCTTCACAGGCCACGTCAAGATCGGATCTTGGAAAAAATATTGACCTGCGCCGATTTCAACGGACCAGGCTGCGGGTCTCTCCAACATCGAGAATCCACAGGAGATTTTCGTCGCGGCCTTGCTCGATCCAGCGGGCGCGGGCGCGGATCGGGGGTTCGGCGATGGGCTCGTCGGTGAGGCGGAACGTGCCCCAGTGCATCGCCACGAGGTGTCTCGCGCCGACGAGATGCGCAGCCTCCACTGCCTCTTCGGGGCCCATGTGCTGCGGCTCCATGAACCAGCGCGGCTCGTAGGCTCCGATCGGCAGCATGGCCCAGTCGATGGGGCCGAGTCGGCGACCGATCTCGCTGAAGCCGTCGAAGAACGCGGTGTCGCCGGAGTGATAGACGGCGCCCTCCGGTCCGCGCACGACGAAGCCGCCCCAGAGAGCGTCGTTGCGATCCCATGGGAAGCGCATCGACCAGTGGCGCGCAGGGACGAGCGTGATCTCGAGGTCGCCGAAGGTGAAGCTCTGCCACCAGTCGAGCTCCGTCACGCTCGACGCACCGCTCTTGCGGAGGAGCGCGCCGTTGCCGATCGGCGCGACGTACGTCGGCGCGGGGCCGAGGCGCGAGAGCGTCCACGGATCGAGGTGATCGCGGTGGTTGTGCGTGACGAGCACGAGATCGATCGGCGGGAGATCTTCGATCGGTAGCCCCGGCGGCGTGAGGCGCGAGACGGGCCCGAGGCGCGGGGCGAAGATCGGATCGACGAGGATGCGCTTGCCGCCGAGCGTGAACAGGAACGACGCATGGCCGATCCAGGTGAGCTGGGCGTCGGTGCCCGCGACGAGAGCGCGGTCCGGCTCGCGACGTGGAGTGGTGAAGCCGCCGGGATCCGCGCGATTGCGGCCGGTGATCGCGTCGATCACCTTCCAGCGAAATATATCCTTCGGCCCCCGGCGAGGCGTCGTCGCCCGATCATCGAACCTTCCCATTGCGCTCCCGATTCAGCTGACGATCCGCAGCGTCTTGCCGACGAGGACCTCGTTGTGGCTGCCCATGCGGTAGCCGCCGAGGTCCAGCGTCACGTAGCGAAAGCCATGCTCCTTGCCGGACTCGACCATGGCCGAGCGCACGATCGCGTCGGCCGCGCGCGGCATCTCGTCGAGGGAGACCTCGATCCGCGCGAGCTCGCCGTGGTAGCGCACGCGCACCTGGCGAAAGCCGAGCTCGCGCAGCGCGGCCTCGAAGCCGCCGATCTGGGTCAGGCGCTCGCGCGTGACCGACGTACCGAACGGGATCCGACTCGAGAGGCAGGCGGCCGCGGGCTTGTCCCAGATCGGCAAACCCACGAGGGCGGCGCCGGCGCGCACGTCGGCCTTGGTGAAGCCGAGCTCGACCATCGGGCTGATGACGCCGGCCGCTTTCGCGGCCTCGAGGCCGGGGCGGTAGTCGCCGAGATCGTCGATGTTGGTGCCGTTGACGATGGCGTGGAGTGACCACTCCACCCGCTTTTTCGAGGCGATCCGGTAGAGCTCGCTCTTGCAGTGGAAGCAGCGATCGGGGTTGTTGGCGACGTAGCTCGGGTCCTCGATCTCGTTCGACTCGACGAGGCGATGGTCGCAGCCGATGAGGCGCGCGACGGCCTCGGCGTCCTCGCGCTCGGCGGGCGCGAGGCTCGGGGAGACGGCCGTCATGCCGACGGCGCGCGCGCCCAGCTCCTGATGGGCGACGGCGAGGACGAAGGCGCTGTCGACGCCGCCCGAGTAGCAAACCAGGACCGAATCCAGGGCGCGCAGGCGGCTCCGGAGGGCGGCGAGCTTTTCCGAGATGGGCATCACACGGCGTCTTACCACGAGGGAGCCGGTGCGTCCCTGCCCCGGACCCTCGCGGAACTTGCAGTTCGGATGGAGGCTAGGCACGATCGGCGCTGATGACTCAGCTGACGTCCTCCGCCCGGCGTTTCGTGGCCCGCAGCGTCGCCGCGGGCCTCGTGCTCCTCGCCGCTTCTCCGTTGCTCGCCGGGTGCGGCAGCAACGCGCTGCCCAAGCTGGCCGTGCCGACCGCCGACGACCAGGCCGCGCTCCCGCGGTGGTATCCCGAGGCGCCGTGGACCGCGAGCGGCGGGCAGAGTCGGATCTTCATCGAGGGCAAGATCGTGTTCGACACCGACAAGTCGACGATCCGCCCCGGCAGCGAGAAGGTGTTGAACACGCTGCTGAAGTTCGCCACCGACCATGTCGAGGTGACGTTGCTCCGCGTCGAGGGGCACACCGACGCGCTCGCGAGCGAGGAGCACAACCAGGAGCTGAGCGCCGCGCGCGCTCTCGCCGTGTGCGACTGGCTCGTCGATCACGGCATCGACAACACCCGCCTGCTCGCCGTCGGCTTCGGCGAGAGCAAGCCGATCGCTCCGAACGAGCGCGCCGACGGGCGGCAGGAGAACCGACGCACCGAGTTCCACGTGCAAGAGGTCAACGGTCGCCCCTTCAACAAAGTCGCGAAGGATCCGACCGCAGGCGGCTACGTGCTCCTCGTGAAGAGCGCCGAGGAGCGCAAGCGCGACAAGGAGCTGGCGAATCGGCCACGCGAGATCGTCAAGGTGAAGCAGTTCACCCCGACCGGCGACGAGATCAAGCAGGTCACGCCCGCCACCGCGGGGCCGACGCTCACGCAGCGCAACAAGCCCAAGGACGGCGGCTGATCGCGGCGATGGCGCGCGCCTCGGGTGCAGCGAGGATGCATTGCACGAGCACCTGCGCGCGCTTCTCATGATGACTCGAGGCCCCGTCGCGCGATGATCCGGCTCGAGGTTCTTGGAGCGGATACCCAGCTGGTCTCGACGGTCTGCGCCGCGTGTCCCCACAACGTCGCCGGGTGCTGTGTCAGCCCGCCGGAGCACGGCTGGGCGGATGTCGGGCGCGTCGTCCTCGGGGGTGGGCGAGAGTTCCTGCTGGAGCAGATCGCCGCGAAGAACCTGGTCCCGGGCGCGCGTGGGCTCGCGCTCCGCCGGGTGCGCGGCCGCAATTCGAGCGCCGAGCCCCGGCAGAACAAGTGCGTTTACCACGGAGCCCGGGGCTGCACGATCGTGTCGTCGCGCCGGCCATCGACCTGCAATTACTTCCTTTGCGAGGAGGCTTATCAGGAGAGCGGGGCCGAGCGCGGCGAGGCGGACGCCGGGCGCGCGCGGCTGGTCCAGAGGGCCCTATCAGCGCAATACGCCGGCTGGAACCAGGAGCTCGGCGAGCTGATCGAAGCGCGCTGGCCCGAGGGGCCCACCTGGGAGACTGGCTTCCTCGATTGGCTGGGAGCGGAGGTCGCGCGCAGGATGGACGCGACCTCGAAGAGGTGAAGTCTGGCCGGAGGTACCCTGTCGCGGCTCAGGGGTGCGAGCGCGTGACCCAGGAGCGCTAGAACGAGCCCACGAGTGACGCGCTGCCCGGGCCGACCGAGACGCCCACGGGGGCGACGGTTCGGTGCGAAGGCGCCGTGATCCACAGGACCACGCCGCCGACGCCGAGGACCGCGCCCGCGACGAAGACGCCCGTCGCGACATTGCCCCTGGCGACCGCGGAGCCGCGCTGCGTGATTCCGGCGGGATTGCAGTGACCGGTGGCGTCACAGTCACTCTTGTTGGCGTCGTCGAACGTCGACTTGGCCATCACGCCGAGCACCGTGCCGACGCCGAGGCCGACCACGCCGACCCCCGTCAGCGTGATGCCGAGCGGGCGCTGCCAGGCGCGCTTCGGCTCCGCGTCCGACGGGATCAGGACAGGGCTGTTGCCCGCGGTGAGGTTGCTTTGCGGACCGGGAGCAGGCTTGTCGCCGGGCGGGGTGACGGCGGCGACTCCAGGCTTCTTGTCGAGCAGCGTGGGCACCTCGACCGTGAGAGTCTGCCCGGGATCCTTCAGGACGATCTTCGACTCCCAGCTCTCTTTGCCGGGGGCGGTGGCGCTGAGCACGTGGGCGCCGGGATCGAGCGGGACGGGCGTACCGAAGACGCCGGGGCTCATCACGGCGCCGTCGCGCATGACCGAGATCTGCCCGGCCTCGGGGCGAATCACGACCTTGAGACGCATGAGCTGCGGCTCCAGCGTCGCCACGCGGCCCCGGGCGAACTTCTCGCGCTCGCCCTGGCCGGCGATCAGCGCCTGCGCCGCGACCTCGCGGAAGCCGACCCACGCGCTCATGGTGCGGCCGATCTTCTCGTAGCAATCCGAGAGGTAAAAGAGGGTCCCCATGCCCGGGTCCATCTTCTGGCTGTCTTCCAGCTTGGGGCAGGCCTCGGCGAATTTGCCCTCGGTCTGGAGCTTTCTACCCGCTTCGAAGAGCGCGGCAGCGGCGGCCCGCTGATCGGGGCTGGGCTGCGCCAGCGCGCGGCCGGGAGCGCTGACGACCGCGAGGCCGAGCGCGATCGTGAGCGGGAAAAGGAACCGACGCATGCTTCGGTTTCTATCGAAGAACCCGGAGCGCCCCAAGGCCTATTTCTGGGAGCCCATGAACGGATCGGCCGGCGGCCTCGGCGGGCGCGAAACGGGGGGCCGCCCGCGCGACGAGCTCGCCGTCGAGGGCGTCGTCACCAGGGGAGGCGGCGGGGGTGCGGCGGCGCTCGCCACGACGCTCGGGCTGGAGGCCGAGGCGACCGGCACGACGGTGGGCACGAGCGGATCGCGCGGCAGCGCCGACGAAAGCGTCGTGATCGTCGACGACGCGAGCGCGGAGTCGGTCGCCGCGGGCTGGCTGGAGTCCGCGTGGTGATCGCCGTGGAGCAGCGCGAACACGCCCGCGGCGACGGCGATCGCGCCGGCTGCGCCCCCGCCCAGCAGCAGGCGCGACGGGCGCTTTCGCACCGGCTCCGAAGCGCCGCGATCCCAGGGCCCCTGGCTCGCGTTTGGATCGGGTGGCAGCGAGGCGCCGAGGCTTGCTCCCGAGATCCCCGAGGACACCTCGGCGCGCGGCTGCGGCTTGTCGTGCTGGCTCGCGCTGGCGGCGGCCGGCGTCGCCGCCGCGACGAGCGCGAGGCCGCTCGGATCGCGAGGCGGCGGCTCGCTCCCCTTCCCGCTGTTGACGAGCAGGATACGCGCGCTCCGCTCGGCCGACTCGCGGGCGCCCGCCGGCCCGAACTCGACCAGCGCCGCCGCGAGATCCGCGACGTTGTCGTAGCGATCTTTGCGCTGCCTTTGCAGGCATTTGAGCAAGATCTTCTCGAGCCCTTCCGGCGCGCCGGGGAGCGCGCTCCGGAGCGGCGGCGCGCCCGCGATGATCAGCTCGTAGACCTGCATCACCGAGGGGGCCTTGAACGGCGGAGTCCCGGTCAGGAGCGTGTAGAGAATGATCCCGAGCGACCAGATGTCGCTGCGGCCGTCGACGTCGCGGGCCGACGCCATCTGCTCGGGGGCCATGTAGAGCGGCGAGCCCATCATCATCGCCGTCTCCGTCATCTCGCCGTTGCCGATGGGGGGCAATCCATCGCCGGTGACGCCGACCTTCGATATGCCGAAGTCGATGATCTTCAGCACCGGGGTGCCGTCGTTCTTGCGCGTCAGGAAGAGGTTCCCGGGCTTCAAATCGCGGTGGATCACGCCCGCGGCGTGGGCGTCGGCGAGGGCCTCGCAGGCCTGGAGCACGTAGCCGACGGCGACCTCCATCGGGATGGTGCCCTTGGCGCGGAGCACGACGCCGAGGTCCTCGCCGTCGAGGTATTCCATCACCAGGTAGGGCGCGCCGTTGTCGAGCGTGCCGACGTCGCGCACCCGAGCGATGTGCTCGCTCTTCATCTTCGCGGCGGCCTGGCCCTCCTGGAGGAAGCGCTTGACCACGTCGGGGCGCGCCAGGGCGTGCGGCAAGAGGAACTTGATCGCCACCCGCTCGCCGAGGTGAACGTGCTTGGCCGCGACGACGACGCCCATCCCGCCGACGCCGAGCACCCGCTCCACGGTGTACTTCCCCGCGAGGGTCTCGCCGATTTTCACCGGTGCGGACATCTTCGTTCTTCGGCTCCGTTTCCCCGCTACAGCGACCGTTTCCCCGCTGGCGCGCGAGGGCTCCTGGCATCCTACTCGTTTCTCCACGACGCGGGGGAGCGCGCAGCGATCACGGGGCGGGGCGGCGCCGGTAGAGCCACCACGAGCCCACGTGATCGACGCGCTCGATGGCGGGATCGGCCTGAAAGAGCGCGTCGGGCGACCCCTGTCGTCGCACGAGGAACCAGTCGAAGAAGGCCCCGTTGCGCGTGACGTTGAACACCTGCGGCGTCCACTCCCAGCGCAGCGGGGTCGGCGGCGGGATCACCGCGCCGGGCGCCTCGCGCGGCCGGTACAGGATCGGCGACGCGCCCCATGTCGCAAAATGAAAGCTCAGCCACCCGCCCTTCTCGGCCTGCACGTAGGCCGGGAGGTGCAGGAACGGCGGCGTCGTGCGCGTCGATCCGCCGTGATCGAAGACCAGGTAGAGCAGGCGCGGCGCGAGCGGGATCTCCTTGGTGATGGCCGTGAAGTCCTGCGTCGACTTATCGAAGACAGCGTAGTTCTTCGAGACGACGGCGCTCACGCCGAGGCCTCCGGCGGCGATCGCGGCGACGAGCGGCGCGCGCAGCAGGATCGGGCGCGGCAGATCCGGGAACGCGCCGAGGGCGAGGAACGCAGCGGCCGTCGCCTCGCGCGGGAATACGTACCACCAGAGGCCAATCTCCATCGGCATCACGAGGTAAAGGCCGAGGAACACCGCCGCGCAGCCGAGCGGGACCACGAGCGCGAGCGCGTCCCACGTGTTGCCTCGACCCGCGATCGCGTCGTCGTCGCCGCGATCGATCCGCGCCCACAGCTTCGCTGCGAGCGAGAACCCCGCGACGATCACCAGGATGCGAAACGAGCTTTCGAACGCGACCTTTTCGGCAGGATCGGTGAACGCGCCGCCGAGGTAACCGACGAAGTCGGCGAGGCGCTCCTTGTGGACCGAGAGCGGGCCCATGCTGCCCGCGAGGGCCGGCGGACGCACGCGCAGCCACACGAGGAAGAGCGCGATCGCGGGGACCAGCGGCGCCACGATCGGCTTGATCCGCCGCGTCACCGGGTACATCACGATCGCCGTGCCGACGACGGCCGAGAGCGCGAACGGGTAGCGGAAGATGTGGGTGAAGAAGAGCGTGACGAGCGTGAGCCCGAGCGCGATCTGCTTGCCGCGCGTGGGCCGGTCGACGAGCAGGAACGTCAAGCCCGTGGCCATCGCGAAGAGGCCGAGCGCGCCCATGAAGTTCAGGAAGCCCCAGTGGGTGAGGCTCGACCACGCGGGGACGAGGCCGAGCAGGCCGAGGAGCGGGCTCTTCTTCATGCCGTGGAACAGCACCGCGAGGCCCGCGGGGAGCAGCGCGAGCATCACCGCGGCGGCGATCTTCACGGCGATGATCATCGGGAAGACGAGCGCGAGCGCGGCGCCGAGCGCGTACATCGAGAGGTACGGGACCTCGAGCGGATGGAGCTCGAACTGGTCTTGCTGATGGAACGAAGGGTCGAACCAGTGGCGGAGCGTGCCCGTCTGCGCGGCGTGGAACGGGAGGTCTGTCATCGCGGGGTAGCGCGCGGCCGTGAAGGGCGCGGCGATGGCGTACACGGCGGCCGCGATCGCCGCGATCGCCAGCGCTGATTCGAGCGGCGACCGCGTGACGGCGCGGCGGATCCGGGTGAGGGCTCTCGGCAAAGTGGCGGCAAGTTAGCACCACTTCCCGGCGTCATTCCGCTACGTTTCGCGCCCGATGCGCTCCCCGCCCCCTGCCCCGCCGCGCGGCCCCGACGGCCTCCCCGTGGCCGATCCGCGCGAAGAGCGCGTCGCCCGCGTCGCGATGATCGTCGCGACCGTGTGGTTCACCCTGGCCGCCGGCTGGGAGCTGTTCGGACCGCTGCTCGCGGGCCATTACGCGTCGTCGGCGAGCATGGGGATCATCGCCGAGAACATGCTGCGGTGGCGCATCGCGGGGCCGGTCTGGGAGTACACGACGAGCGCGCCTCCGCCGTCGATGTACTACTGCCATCACCCCTGGGGCATCTTCTGGACGACAGCGGCGCTGACGAAAGTCTTCGGCCACCACGACTTCATCTGTCGCCTGGCGCCGGTGCTGCTCAGTGCGGTTACCCCGCCGCTCCTCCACGCGATCGGCCGCGCCGTCTGGCGTCCGATCGCCGGCGCCGTCGCCGCGCTCTCGTTCGTCGTCCTCCCGATCACGCTGGCGTTCGCGAACTTCAACGCCCTCGAAGTGCCGGTGATCGCCTGGAGCCTGCTCGGCGTCTGGGGCTTCGTGCGGATGACGCAGACCGGGAAGCGCCGCCACCTCGCCGCGGCGCTGATTGGCACTCTCCTGGCGCTCAACGGGGACTGGCCGGCCTTCGTGCTCGCGGGGGCGCTCCTTGGCTTCGGCGTGCTGCGCGCCTATGTTGCGCCCTCGCTCTTCGGCAAGCTCCGGAGCGAGCATCGGTATGCGCAGTGGTGGGTGCTGACGTCGAGCCTCTCGGTGCTGACGTTCCTGCTCTACATCTGGCTCTTCCAGAAGGCGGGCAAGCTCGACGATCTCTTCGGCAGCTACGGCCAGCGCTCCTCGGGCAACGCGGTCCCGCTCTCGGCGGTGCTCGCCTCGCGGCGCTACTGGATCGAGCTCACGTTCACCCCGATCGCCATCGCGCTCGGGAAATTCGCGGCGATCGTCGCGCTGCTACGCCTCGTCGTGCTCCGCCGCGAGCACGAGATCATCCCGCTCGTGTATCTGGCGATGGCCACCGTGCAATACGTGGTCTTCAAGCAAGGCGCGGACATCCACGTGTTCTGGCCGCACTACTTCGGTGCTTATTTCGCGCTGGCGATGGGCGCTCTGGCTGCCACGCTCGCTCCGGCCATCGGGTGGATTGACGAGGGCATCCGCAGGCGGCGCCACGGCAAGGCGGATCGAGCGCCGGCGCGCGCGGCGATGATCACGCTCGGTGTGGCCATGGTTCCAATCCTGGCGATCGCGCGTGACGGCATCCCCGCGCTCCACTACGCCCGCGAGACCGGCGGCCGCTTCAACGAGAAGGGGCTGCTCATCCACTCGGACGGCGCCAAGACAGCGTTCCTGCGCTTCGTCGATCCCACGATCCCGCGCACCGGAACCGTGGAGATGCACGAGGGGATGAAGACGACCTGGGGCCAGGTGTGGACTCTCGGAGGCCGGCTCGTGGCCCAGCTTCGCCCGGTGCCGGCCCGAGGCAAGACGAGCGCTGGCACGAGTGCTTATCTCGCCGACACGCGATTCATGCTCGACGCCGCCCAGAGCGAGCTGGCGAGTGGCTTTCACGTCACGGCCGTGGGACCGTTCTGGAAGGTCGCGCCGAACGAGGCCGCGGCGCCGATTGACGCGTTCTCATTCGTGGAGCGCGAGCCGTCGTGGTGGGAGTGGTACTTCGTCTCGGGGACGGAGCCGCATCGCGAGGTGGTGGCCGATCCGTGGCTGACGTGGGAGCTGCGGACTCACTTCGGGCAACCGGCGGTGGCGCCGACGGAAGCGCCGGTGACGCTGGAGCAGAAGCGGATCGCGCACAACATCGCAGTTGCGGCGGGCGATGAAGCCCGCGCAGGGGCGTTGATGGACGAGATCTGCAAGGCGTTGACTCCGGTCCATGCGAAGTTCGACGATGGGAGTGAGCTCGTCGGGAGTACGTATCACGAGGGCGCGCGATCACTGCTGACGCTCTATGTGCTCGCGGGCGGGCCGAGCGTCGCTGATGTGCAATTGACGGTGCGGTCGCGGGTGACGAAGGCCGCGACGCTGTCGCTCACCGTGCTCGATGGGACCGAGCGCGAGGTGGGGATACCGCTCGGGCTCGCGCCGCAGCGGTGGAAGAAAGGGTTTCTCTACAGCGATCCGGTGGCGATCCGGAAGCGGCCCGGGACCGAGGTGTTCCGCGCGAGCTACTGGGTCCGCGGGCGCGGCGTGGCCCCGAAGGCGCTGATCGGCGGGGTGGGCGGTGTCGAGGTGTTGACGCTTCGCTGAGCGTCGCCGGCTTCAGGGCTGCGGCGCAGCGGAGTCGAGCCAGTACGTTTGCTTGTGCCCGAGCGCTTCGAACACCGCGAGAGCGGCTTGCGCCTCGCAGCGCGAGGTGAACGACTTCACCTCGAATCGATTGCCGTTGTCGTCTTGCCTCACCAGGAGGAACGGCCGCGGAACGACGATGATCCCCCCAGGGTTGCGCTCCCACGGCCATATCTCGTCGATCGAGAGCGGGAGATGATGCCGGGCGTTATCGATGTCGAGATCGGTTGTCTGGACCTCCATAGAGCTGAGGTCGTCACGGCCCTCGATCATCGATCCGTCGGGTCGCATCTTGAAGAACCAGAGCCTGACTTCGCGCCCGCACGGGAAACGCAGCGCCCACACATCGATGGGACCGATGCCGTTCGAGTCCAGATCGACGCCCTGCGGCGGCCCCAGCGCGGCCTCCACGGCAGCTCGGTTCGCGGGAAAGCCGAAGAGCGATGAGCACTTCGACGTCACGCCGTCCGGCAAGATTTCCCAGGGTGTCATGAGTGCTTTTGCGGCAGGGGGCCGGCGACGCTACCCTGGATCGACGGTGGGGAGAGTCCAGTCAGCGACCAGGCGCACGAGAGCGCAGTCGCTGCCGTCTTGCTGGGCTCGCGCGCCCGCGGTCACGCGAGCCCAGCATCGGCGCCCTGAAGGTGATCGATCTTCCTATGCAGCGGGCGGCGTCGCAGGAGCGGGAGCCGCCGGTGTCTTTGCGGTCGTGCTCTTCGTCGCGCGCGACGCGGGAAAGAACGCATCGCCGTAATCGCGCGGCAGCCCTTGCTCGGTGGCGTGCGCGTCGAGATTGTTCTCCACGCTCCGGCGGACGCCATTGGCATCCTCCTTCCACGTCTGGATCCGCAGCGAGAGCCGCGCGACGTGCCAGCTTGTCTTGTCCGTGAACATCGTCAGTGCCATCGATTGTTCCCTCTCCCGCACGGCGGTGGTTGCAGCGCCGCAATTCACAATCTCGACGGAGCGGCTCGCATTTGCCAAGAAAAGTCGTGCGTCCCCCCGTTGCGGAGGCCGCAAGCGCCGATCCGGTGCGCCGGGGAGGGCCCTGCGGCGGCCGCGAGCGGGTGTCGGGCGCGCACGAAGGGGTGGTGCGGTCGGGGAACACAGAGGTGCCGTCTCCGCGGGGGGCGCTTGCGGCGTCCGCACCACCCCCTCCGGCAGACCGGAATGGCCCTTGCGGTGCCCGCAACGGGGCTGCGTTCCTTCGGCGTCCTCGGTACGCGCGGCGTCCCGTCCGCGCGAGCCTGTGGATCCTCGCACGGCCGCCGCGCGCAGCTCGGCCTTCTCGCGGCGCCCGGCTCGGCGCATTCATGGTCGACATGAACACGCCGACCGCCCTCGCGCTCACGATCTCCGCCCTCGTCGCCGGCTCCTCTCTCCTCGTCCTCGGGTGCGCAACTGACGTGCTCGACGCACGGACCGACGGCGACGCGGCCAGCGGCGCCGGCAGCACGAGCAGCTCCAGCGGAACGGGCGGCTCCAGCGACTCCAGCGGCTCCAGCGGAACCGGCGGAATGGATTGCTCGGAGAAGGTGCCGTGCACACCCACCTTCCTCGGCCCCATCGCCGCGGGCGGCGAGCACGCCTGTGCGGTCACCGCGACCGGAGCACTCAAGTGCTGGGGTTCCAGCTCCCAGGGGCAGCTCGGCAATGGCACCCAGTCGTACAGCACCGGCGCCGTGCCGGTCGAGGTCATTTCGGCGGGCGTCGTCGTCATCACCGCCGGCGCGCTCCACACCTGCGCGGCCACGCTGGGGGGCGACGTCACGTGCTGGGGATCGAATTTCTGGGGCCAGCTCGGCGTCGGCTCCACCACGAAGAGCCTCGTCCCGGAGGGCGTTCCCGGCCTGTCCGGGAGCCGCGCGCTGATCGCTGGCGACGTCCACACCTGCGCTGTCACCGACGCGGGTGGGGTCGAATGCTGGGGCTGGAACAACGATGGTCAGCTCGGGAGCACGGCCGGGGAGAAGAGCCTCGTCCCCCTCGCCGTGAAGAGCCTGTCATCCGGCGTGGTCGCCCTCGCGGCGGGCCTGGACTACTCGTGCGCTCTCACCGCAGCGGGGGGCGTGAAATGCTGGGGCGGGAACAGCCTCGGTGAGCTGGGCAATGGCACGACGACAGCCAGCGTCGTCCCGGTCGACGTGACGGCGTTGACGTCCGGCGTCGTCGCGATCGCGGGCGGATCCCAGCACGCCTGCGCGCTCACCGCGGTTAGCACGGTCGAGTGCTGGGGATCGAACAGCTGGGGTCAGCTCGGGAGCAGCGGCGGCCCCCAGAGCCCCGTTCCCTTCGCGGTCGCAGGCCTCACGTCGGGGGTCGTCGCCATTGCAGCCGGCGCCGCGCACACCTGCGCTCTCACCATCTCGGGCGAGGTCCTGTGCTGGGGATGGAACGCCTGGGGTCAGCTCGGGAACGGAACTACCACCGGCAGCACGGCTCCCACCGCGGTCACGGGGCTGTCGGGCAAGGCCATCTCCATCGCCGCGGGCGGCGCCTTCACCTGCGCGGTCCTGGCGCCCGGTGGGGTCGATTGCTGGGGCTACAACGCCACCGGGCAGCTCGGGGATGGGACGTTGAACAACAGCCAGGCTCCGGTCCACGTCGTGGGCTTCTGAGGGCGGCCGAAGCTGCGCCTCCCGATCGACGGCACCGCAATGAGGATACAATCAATGCGGCACCTCAACTGGAATGTTGCGGCCTCCAGCGCTGCCGGTCATGTTGCCCATCGTCAACGGGGGGAATCATGGGCGCTTTCGATCAGTCGCTGAAATACCTGCTCCACCATGAGCCGGCGGACTTCATCCGCTTTGCGCTCGGCGATCCGGGGGTGACTATCGTCAGCGCCCTCCCGAGCAGCCTTCCCGCGCAGGCACGCGATGTCGACGGGGTTTATCTGATCGCGCGCGGCAATGACCGGGTCGTCGTTCACGTCGAGTTCCACCGCCGCCACCAGGCCTTGGCCGAGCTCGGGACCGATGTGGCCGAGGCGCAGATCCGGCTGTTCCGCCGCGAAGGGCGCCCGGTGCTCTCGCAAATCTGGGATCTGTACGGCCGGCCGGACGGGAGCGTCGTCGAGGATCGCACGCTCAGCTACGGAGCGACCTCGACCGGGCCGGATCCGCTCATGACACCACCGGACGACGGGGCGCTTGCGCCGACCGGAGGCTCGGTGTGCGTCTACCAGCGCGTGAATCTGCGCGCGCTCGGCGGCGACGAGCTGCTCGCCCGCGGCCCGCCTGCGCTGTGGCCGCTCGTCGCGCTGACCCGGGACGGAAGGGGCGAGGCGATGATCCACAAGGCCCTCGACGCCATCGAGGGGCGCGATTTTCAGACATCGGCGGAGCGGGCGGATCACCTGGCGGTGCTATGGTTCGTCGCCGAAGCCGAAGACGTGCCGGTGCGGGTGTTGCGGGCCTGTATTTCGGAGGAGCGACTCATGGAAAGCACGCTGTATCAGAGCGCATTCGCGAAGGGCGAGGCCAGGATGTGCGTCGAGACGATCCTCAGGATCCTCGCTCACCGGACGGGCACTGTGGACCCGACCGTCGCGGAGCGGCTCCGGTCGGTCTCCAGCCTGGAAACGTTGAAGGCGTGGCACGAGCAAGCGCTCCTCGCCGTTGATGCCGAGGGGGCGCGACGGCTCGCGGAACACATCCAGAAGGCCCCCTTGCCTTGAGCATCGGTGCGCGCGCCCGGATGGATCACCCGCGACGGTAGGTGGGTCGCTGTTGATCCAGGCGTTAGCCTCCTCCCAGCTTCGCGCGTCGAGCATCCGCGCTCCGCGATCCCGCAAATCCCCGCGCCCGCACACAAAATCCGCTCGTAGCCGCCCCTGGCACGCCGCCTGCTGAGGCCTCCCCCCGGAGGCTCCTCATGAACCGGTTCCCCTGCTTCGCCGCCGTCGCTCTCCTCATCTCGGGTTGTGTTGCCAGCACCGAGGAGTCCGCCCCCCAGGGCACCGACGAGGCCGACACCGTCGCGGCCGAGCTCCAGCTCCACGCGGGGGTCAACGGCGGGGCCTGCGGCCTCAGCGATTACAACTGCAAGCTCCGCGTCGAGGGTGGTAATCGCATCGCGCATGCCGACAACACCATCGATTGGGCCATCGAGCCGGGCGCGACGATCCTCGACGGCAACGGGGACTCGCTCGGCGTCGAGAAGGCCTCGACGCTCAAGTTCAACTTCGGGCAAGAGCGGGTGTTCGGCGGCAAGCACTACGTCTATGCGATGACGACGTCCAACCACAGCTCCGGCTGGTTCCCGCTCGCCTCGGTGACCTCGGCCGACGTGCTCGGGCCGCGCGTCGGGCACGTCTCGGCGCACCGCAGCGGCCTCGCCAAGATGCACTGTTACGAGATCAAGGACGGCGCCGATCCCCAGCTCGCGGAGAAGAAGGTCGTTTACGACACCAAGGAGGCTCCCGGCCCTGCCGGCGAGGCCGCGGGCGATTACCTGCCCCGGCTGCGCTCCAACAACAAGCGCTCCGTCAACCTGATCTTCAACACGCCCGGCTCGGCCCTCGGCGGCCCCGCGATTGACCACTTCCCCGCGGGCACGAAGTTTCAGCGGCTCGACGTCCCGACCGACAGCGGTCCTCCCTCGATCGACGTCAAGCTCTGGTCGCAGGACGGCAATCACAAGTTCCGCACGCCGGCCGGCGCGCTGAAGTTCGTCTATGGCTCCATCCTCAGCAAGACGGGCGACACCCGCGTTGGCTGGATGGCCTACGACGCGCTGACGTCCGCGAGCGGCTGCCCCTGATTGCCTGACCGATGGCCGGGTCCCTTGTCTCCGCGGCCTCGGCGCTCCACGGAGCATGGTATGGTCCGCGCCGCCATGCTCCTGGTCGTCGACGTAGGGAACACCAACATCAGCTTCGGGGTCTTCGAGGGCACCAAGCTCCTCGAGCACGTCCGCTGCGAGAGCGCGCGCTCGCGGACCGCCGACGAGTTCGCCGTCCTCGTGCGGGCGATGCTCGTGCTCCGCGGCGTCGATCCCGACAGGATCGACGCGGCGATCATCGCCAGCGTCGTCCCCACGCTCACCGACACCATGGTCGAGCTGGTGCGCCGGGCCTTCAAGCGCGAGGCGATGGTCGTCGGCCCCGGGATCAAGACCGGGATGGCGATCCTCTACGAGAACCCGCGCGAGGTCGGCGCCGATCGCATCGTCAACGCCGTCGCCGCGTTCGAGTGGGCCAGGAGCGGCGTCATCGTCGTGGACTTCGGTACGGCGACCACGTTCGACTGCGTGACGCCGAAGGGCGAGTACCTCGGCGGGGTGATCACGCCGGGCGTCCAGATCAGCGCCGATGCCTTGTTTTCCCGAGCCGCGCGGCTCCACCGCGTCGAGCTGGCGCTGCCCCCGCGCGTCGTCGGGCGGAACCCGGTGCACTCGATGCAATCGGGGATCGTGTACGGCTACGCGGGCCTCGTCGACGGCCTCTCGGCGCGGCTCAAGCGGGAGCTCGGGTATCCGTGCCGGGTGATCGCCACGGGCGGCCTCGCGCGCCTGATCGCCCCGCAGACCGAGGCGATCGAGGAGGTCGACGACAACCTCACGCTGACGGGGCTGCGGCTGATCTTCGAGCTCAACGAGCCGGGCGCGAAGACCGCGGCCGACGCCTGAGTCGAGTCGCCGTGGGTCCGGCTGTGCGCGCCCCGGGTCGCCCCGCGGCGGCGCTCGTCACGCTGCTCGTCGGCGCGGTGATCCTGGCCGTGCGCTTCGGCGCCGAGCCCGTGTCCGCGGCGCGCGCCATCAGCGATCCGACGAGCCTCGATCGCGCGATCCTCGTCGACGTGCGCCTTCCCCGCGTCGCGCTCGCGGCGCTCGCAGGCGGCGGGCTCGCGGCCGTCGGGGCTGCGTTTCAAGCACTCCTGCGCAACCCGCTCGCGGAGCCGTACGTGCTCGGCGTGTCGGGCGGCGCCGCGCTCGGGGCGACCACCGCGATCGCGCTCGGCCTCGGAGCGTCGACGTTGCTCGGCGCGGCGCTGATCCCCGCCGCGGCATTTCTGGGCGGGCTCGGCGCGACAGCGCTCGTGTACGGCGTCGCGCGCGATGCGCGGGCGGGCTCGTCAGGCACGTCGATCCTCCTCGCCGGCGTGATGGTCAACGCCGTCGCGTCGGCGCTGATCACCGCGCAGAAAACGCTTGTTTCACCGTCGCGCGCTCAGCAGCTCCTCCGCTGGCTCACCGGCTTCATCGATCTCCCGAGCCCGCTCGCGCTCGTCGTCGTGACGATCTACGTCGCGCTCGGCGTCGCCGTCCTGCTCGCGGACGCGGGGCGCCTCAACCTGCTCGCGCTCGGCGACGAGACCGCCGAGACGCTCGGGGTCGACGTGCGATCGCTGGAGCGCCGGATCTTCCTCGCGTCGTCGGGCATCGTCGGCGCGATCGTCAGCGTCACCGGGCTGATCGGCTTCGTCGGCCTCGTCGTGCCGCACGTGGTGCGCCGGATCGGCGGGCCGGATCATCGACGTCTGCTGCCGTTCTCGATCCTGCTCGGCGCGAGCTCGCTCGTGCTCTGCGATCTCGCGGCGCGCCTCGTGTTTCGCTGGGCGGGGACCGAGCCGCCCGTGGGCGCGGTCACGGCGCTGATCGGCGGGCCGGCGTTCCTCGTGCTGCTGCGGCGATCGACGCGCTCCCTCGGCTGACGACGCACCTCGTGCGCGGCGACGCAGCCGCTGCGCCGCGCGTCGTCGTTCGAGGCCCGAATGCCCGGCGTGTTGCGGCTGGCACGCCGCGCGCAATCGGGGCCGCGTGCTCCGCGAAGTCATGCCTGCAATCGATCCCTCCGCCGCCGAGACGACGAGCGACGCCGGCCTCGACGTCGCCTTTCGCCTCCCGATCGAAGGGTGGCCGAAGGCCGGTTTTCACAGCGATTTCGGCTTCGGGAGCGCCCGCCTCGAGGCCGGTGGCAGGACCGTCCTCCGCGCGCGCACGCGGGACGAGCTGGAGGCCGGTGTCACCGGGACGCTACCGAGCGGAGAGCCCTGCGCGATGCGCCTCGTGACGAAGAACGGCGCGCTCCACGTCGAGGTCGAGGTCGCGGGTCAGCGCGCGCCGCGCGAGGATCGCGTCTGGGCCAGGCCGACACGATCGGCCTGGATCCACGCTTCGATCGCGCTCGCGGGATCGGCCGCGGGGTTCGCGGCGAGCTGGTTCTACCTCGTGAAGGCCTGGAACGAGGACAGCCAGTGGGCGATGAAGATGGGCTACCACACGGCTGGCTGGCACTTCCTCCTGACGCTCACCCTCTTCCCCGCGTCGGTGTGGGGGCAGCGCCTCGGCATCCGCGCGGTGCAGTTCGTGAGCCTGGTGTTCTTCTTCATTCACGCCGGGATCGCGCTCGCCAACAGCGGGCCGGGCTCGCCGCTCATCGCGGTCTTCAACGGCCTCAGCGGCTTCGCGTTCCTGCTCTCGGTCGTCTACGGGCAGCGCGCCCACCGCGACATGGATCCCGTCGCGGCGCTGCAAGACGGCCGCGCCTGATCAATTTCGAGACGAAGCGGCCTCGTCGATCGGGGCGGCGGCGGGGCGGCGGCACACGTCGCGCGCCTCGCAGCGAGCGCACAGCGTGGACTTCGTCGGCCGCGGATCGACCTCGCCTCGCCACTGCGCGAGCATCACCCGACGCGCGGCGATCATCGCTTCGCCGCGGCGCGCACCGAGCGCGCGGCGCGCCTCCACGTCGCGCGGCCACTCGTCGACGAAGCCTCGCTGGCGCACGGCGACGTAGAGCGCCGACACGTCGTCGCAGCCGAGCTGCGCGGCCACGACGGCGGCGTAGAGGGGGAGCTGAAAAGCGGTGCGCCCGTGCTCGTCAATCGCCGGGATCCGCCCTGTTTTGTAGTCCACGACGCGCGCTCGGGCGCCGTCGATCGAGACGTCGACGCGGTCGATCTGGCCGTCGACCCACACCGTCTCCGCGTCGGCGAGATCTTCGTCGGCGCCCGGGCTCAGCGCCAGCGCCGGCCACGCGTCGCCCGATCCGAACGACTGCTCCGCGTGCCGGAACCGCAGCGCGTCGCCGGTGTGGAGCGCGCGCGCCACGACCGCCATGGCGTCGGTGACCGCCTGATCGATCGCCTCGCGTCGCAGCGGCGCGAGCGCGGTCGGGAGGCCGAGCCCGAGCTCCGCGTGAGCGCGCGCCGCGGCGAGGAGGCGCGCCGGATCCTCGCCGGCGCCGCGCTCGCGCACGCCTTCGAATGCGTACTCGAGGGCGCGGTGCACCAGCGTCCCGCGCTCGCGCGCGTCGGCGGGCTCGCCGAGATCTTCGCTGCGACGGACATGGAGAACGCGGCGCGCGAAGCCCGCGAACGCGCACCCGGCCGCGCGCTCGATCGCGGTGACGGCGACGGGGCGCTCCCGGGAGTCACCGCCGACCGAGGCGATGAAGCGCGTCCGCGCCCCGTCGTCGCCGAGGATCACGCGCCCTGAAAAGGCGTCGGCCTGCGCGCGCGGATCGAGAAAATACGCGGTGCGGGCTCGCTCGATCCGCGCCCGCTCGGCGATCTCGGGGCGAGGCTCGGCGCCGCGCGCCAGAGCGCAGAGCTCGGCGCTGCGCGCGTCGATCGGCGACGCGAGGCGGGACACGCGCGAGATCGGCTCCTGGTGACGATCGGCGCCGAGCGCCTCGGCCCAGCGAAACCAGCCGTGCGGCGACGCGAGCTCGCCCTCGTCGCCGGTGCAAAAGCTGGTGATCAAGCGGGCCGCCGACGCGATCGCCAGGCCGAGCTCGGCGCGTCGACCGAGATCGCGATCCCGCGCCGAGAGCGGCCGCAGAGCCTCCGGCAGCCGTCGACGCAGCGCCTCGTCGAGGAGCGACTCGTCGCCCTCGTGGCCGCCGTGCGATCGCTCTTCGAGGCCCGTGATCACCAGGAGATCGTGATCGATCGCCGCGAGATCGGCGGCCAGCGCGACGCGGACGGCGCCCGCCCCGGAGGGCCCCGCGGCGGCGTCGGCGTCGAGCTCCGCCGCGACGATCGGCAGCTCCGCGGCGAGCTCGCCCGCGCTCGCGGATCGATCGGCGAGCCCGATCGACTCGGTCGCCTCGACGAGGATCCGCGCCGCCTCGCGCAGCGCCCGCACCGCCGCGGCCGAGCCGCCCAGCGAGCGCAGCGCGAGGCCGCCGAGGTGACGATCCGCGCGGAGCGCCGCGGCGATCTCGCGGGGATCCGCGCGCCCCAGCGCCAGGCGATCGACGAGCGAAAACAGCCTCGAGACAAGCTCTTTCCGCGATGGCGCGCCCTCGCTCAGGCCGCGGACGTCGGCGAGCAGGCGGTCGAGGCACTCGGGCATCCACGCCTCGTCGGGCAGCGGCCCGGTGCGGCGGGCCCGCGCCGGGTTGCGCAGCCGCGCCGCGATCAGATCGCGGAGCCCGAGCGAGAGAAGCTTCCCGCTGCGATCGATCTCGACGGGGACCTCGCGCAGGCGATGAGCCAGCAGCGCGGCGCGCGACGCGGCCTCGCCCGCGGAGGCGCCGTCCATCCACGCGCCGAGGTGGAGGCCGGGCGCGCGCAGCAGCTCGATCACTTGCTCCCGCGTCACCGGCCCCTCGGCCATCGCCAGCAAGCCGAGCAGGATCCGCCCCGCGGGATCGCTGTCGGCGGGCCTCGGGCGCGGCTCGGCGAAGGGCACGCGCGCGTCACGGAGCGCCGCCCGCAGCGGCGAGAGGCGCGCCTCGTCCAGCGTCGGGACGAGGATCGCGATCCGCTCCGGCGCCGCGCCGCGCGAGAACGCCGTGAGCACCGCCGCCACGACGGCGCGCGCCTCGCCGCCCTCGTCCCGCGCCGTGATCGCCTGGATCGCCAGCGGCGCGCGGGCCTCGATCCACACGATCTCGGGGGGATCTGCGACCTCGGCCCAGCGCCGCTCGAGCTCGTTGGCGATCACCGCCACCGGATCGTCCGGGGTCGGCAGGCGCGGCAGCACGACGCTCACCCCGGCGCCGCCGCCCTCGCGCAGGCGGGCGTGCAGGGCTTCGATCACCGCGAGATCGTCGGCCTCGAAGGCCACCATGCCGGTGATCATCACCGCCCCGGATCGCAGCGCCGGATCGACGGCGTGGAGCGCCGCGCGCGGGGCCTCGCGCAGCCGCAGCGCCGCCATCGTCCCGAGCCCGCGCGGATCGACGAGCCCGTGGGCGCGGAGCGCGGCGTCGATCCGATCGATCACATCGGCGAGGAGCGTCGCGCGCGGGGTCGCGAGATCGCGCAGGTGCACCGGCGTCACCGAGGCGCGCCGCAGCCGGCCGATCGCCTGATCCATCGATCGCGTGAGGGCCGCGCGCGCCGCGGCCTCGTCGGGCCAGGGCTGGCGGGCCTCGCCGATCTCGGCCAGCGCCTGCGCCGTCAGGAGCCGCACGGCGGGCGGCGACGCGGGGACGATCTCGCGCGCGAGCCGCGCCATCACCTCGATCACGAAGTCCGACAGAACGCGGACGTTGCCCGCTCCTTCGCGCCTCCCGAGCTCGGCCGCGACGTGGGCCGCGCGCGGGACGAGGGTCAGCGCCACCGCATCACCGCGGCGCCGGGCTCGCGTCCTCGGCGCCGAGCGTCTCGCCCGCGCCGTCGGGGGGGCTGATGATCACGTCGTCGTCGAGCGGCGCCATCTTGCACGCGCCGTCGAACTGCACGCCGCGATCGATGAAAATCGCCGGGGCATGCAGCGATCCCGTCACCTTGGAGGGCGCGTAGAGCTCGATGGCCTCGCGGGCGCGGATGTTGGCCTCGACCTCGCCGCCGGTGACGATGCAGCTCCCCACCAGGACCTCGCCCTTCACGAGCGCGCCCTCGCCGATCACGAGCACGTCTTCTCCGCGGATCTGGCCGCTGAAGCTCCCGTCGATGCGGACGCGGCCCTCGAAATAGAGCTTCCCCTCGAAGTGGGTGCCCCGCCCGAGCAGGGCGTTGATCTCGGTGGGCCGATGGCCACCCCCGTCGCCGCGCCCCGATCCCGCGCCTGATTCACCGGACTCCATGCCCTCGAGCCTTAGCGAAGGGTCGTCAGCTTCGCAACGGGGGCGCGCGTCAGGGGAGTAACGGGGCGCCGTAACGGATCGAAATACTTCTGCAATTTCAACACAATGAGCCGGCTCGACGACGAGGTACGGTTTCTGCTTCCTGGATCTTCCCGGACAGGTGCCCCTCGTTGACGCGGGTAGGCACTTGTGAGAGACGCGGACTGCGCCCGAAAGGTCGCGGGGGTCAGCTCGCCCCACTGCGGCGGAAATTTGGAGAGGGTCGACGTGAAGACGAAGTTGCGAACCATGTTGCTGGCGGCTGCCGGCGTGCTCGGGAGTGTCGCCGTAGCTCAGGCTCAGCCGGCTCCCGACCCTGCGCCCGCTGCGCCCCCTGCGCCCGCGCCCGTTGCGGCTCCGCCCGCCGCTGTGCCGCCCGCCCCGGCTCCGCCCGTCGTCGCCCCGGCCCCCGCCGTCGCGCCTCCTCCGGTCGCCGCCCAGCCCGCGACGATGGTAGCCCCGGGCGCGCCCGCCGCTGCCGAGCCGGCCGGCGTCGCCCCCGCAGCGATGCCTGCGGCGCCGCCGCCGGTCGTGGCCGCTCCCGTCAACTGGGGCGGCGCGCCGCCGCCGGCCGACACCACGGCGCCCGCCGTCGTGGCGAAGAAGCCGAACCCGTTCGGGTTCACCCGCTTCACCTGGAACAACTCGGGCTCGACGAAGATCTTCGGCGTCGGCGGCGACTACATCGGCACCGAGGACGAATCCTACACGATGGATTTCGGCCTCAACCTTCGTTACTCGTTCCTCAACACGCCCGATACCAAGGCGTATGTGAACGTGTCGGGCGGCGTCGAGGTCGAGCTCACCAACAGCGACACGACGACGAAGCAGCACGAGCCCCTGCTCCGCGACACCGGCGTCGGCGTCGGCGTCACGCGCGCCCTCTTCCAGACCGCCGACAAGGAGACGAAGACCAGCTGGCTCATCAGCGGCGGCCTCTCGCTCCCGACCTCGAAGGCCAGCCAGTCCACGGGCAAGTACCTCGGGACGAGCATCACCACCGGCCTCATCCACGCGCAGAAGCTCGCGGGCTCCAAGGCCGACTGGTTCCCGGACGTGCTCCTCTTCGGCACGATCAACTGGGGTCACTCGTTCACCCGCGGCACCACGCCGACGACGACGGACATCAACGTCACCAGCATCCCGCGGCAGCGCCTCTGCGACGCCGGTGGCTGCCTGAGCGACGGCTCGGATCAGCTCGCCGGCGGCTACCTGACCCACGACCGGATCAAGCTCAACGCGACGTACTACCTGAGCATCTACAAGGACATCCTCTCCTTCGGCAACAGCTGGGAAATCGAGGAGAAGTTCAAGTACGCGCCCTCTCCCGACGGGGTCTGTCAGCCGCTGGCGACGGGCTGCGCGCCGGTCGGCCACGCGAGCACCGATCCGACGAACCGCAACGTCACCACGACGTTCGACGTCTCGCTCAGCTACGCCGTCCCGGAGAACCTCGGCCGCGTCGATCTCGGGTACGTGAACACCAGCGGGCAGCTCGCCGACAACGGCACCTACCGCAGCGTGTTCTACGGCCCCGACGCGCAGTTCTACGCCAACCTCGTGGCCTACTTCGACGGCATCTACGACAAGGCCGCCAGCAAGCCGGACGCGAACACCAAGCAGCGGATTGGCTCGCTCCCCCGCTTCAACGCGCGGTAGTCTCGATGGGGCCGCAAGCGGCCCCAAGCCCCGGCGCGCATGGCGCGCCCTTGTTTCTACAAGTACCCCTACAAGATGTTCGTCGGTGTCCTGCGGGTGAGCCTCTCGATTGTTGGAGCTCGCTCGCTCAAGGACAAGCGCAGCGTCGTGCGCTCCTTCAAGGAGCGGGTGCAGGCGCGGATCAAGGTCTCGATCGCCGAGGTCGGGGGCCTCGACGATCCGCGGCGCGCCACGCTCGGGATCGCCGTGGTATCGAACGACGCCGCGGTGTGCGATCACGTGCTCGCGGACGTCGCGGCGATGGCGAACACCCTGCCCGATGCCATTCTCACCGACCGCGCGACCGAGATCGTCGCCTTCGGTGAGGGCGGCAGCAGCATCGCGGGTGGGCTGGAGCTGCGCGGCAGCGACGACGACGAGGAGAACGGCGAATGAGCGAGGTCAAGCGGGCGACACGGGTAGGCGAGCGCCTCCGAGAAGAGCTGGCAAACGTGGTGCGCAGCCTCGAAGATCCGCGCATCGTCGGGGTGATGATCTCCCGCATCGAGCTCACCGACGATCTCCAGCTCGCCCGCGTCTACGTGCGCCACGCCACGAGCTCCGGGCCGGCCCAGGTGAAGGCGCTGCTCCGCGGGCTCGAGGCCGCCTCGGGCAAGCTGCGCAAGGAGACGGCGCGCGCCATGAAGCTCCGCTACGCGCCGACGCTGCGCTTCTATTACGACGAGGCCCCCGACAAGATGGATCGCATCGAAGAGCTGCTCCGCGAAGTGAAAGAGACCAAACCCAGCGAGTGAATCGCGGGCGCCAAAGCCCCCTGCGGCTGGCGCCTTCAGCGAAAGCACCGCGCGCGCGCGCTGGAAGCGCTTGACACGAAAGGCGAGGCGCTATCGTCTGGGAGGGAATTCTTCCGACGAAAGATCGATCATGCGCACCTCGCCTTCGTGGACCCCGCTCCGCCTCCTCGGAACCCTTGGAATCGCCTCGTTCGTGTGGGCTGCGTGTGACCGCGTCCCGCCCCCGTCGGCCGGCAGCGAGGCCGCGGGGGACGTGGCGTCGAGCTCGGGCGCGGGCGGCGGCGGCGGCGCGGGCGGCGACTCTGGCAGCGGCGGAATGGTGATGTCAGCGCCGATCGAGGCGCGCTTCGCCCTCGGCTCGGCGGTCCCCGATTTCCTCGCGGTGCCCTTCCCGAGCGATCTCTACCTCGACGGCAAAGGCCACATCGGGGCGATGCCCAAGCTCAGCGACTACGTGCTCAGCGGCTCGCAGTTCGTGAGCGCCGGGCTCGGGCAGCTCGACGGCTTCGGCACCACCGCAGGGGCCATCTTCGCCATCGACGATCACACCGGGATGAAGGTCGCGCCGGCGGCGATCGACGGCGCCACCCTCCCGCAGAAAGAGGCCGACAGCACCGCCGCCACGGCCACGGCGATGCTCGTCGATCTCGACGCCAAGACGGCCGCCACGGCGCTCGTCCCGGCCCGCGTCGACTACCACTCTGACGCGCCCAACGGCTCCACCGCACCGCCGCTCCTCGTCATCTTTCCGGCGCGCGGGATCGTGCTCGCCGAGAAGCATCATTATGCCGCGGTGCTGACGACCGGGGTCCACGCCAAGGACGGCACGCCCGTCGCCGCCAGCGCCAGGTTCGTGGCGATCCGCGACGGCAAGGCCCGCTCCACCGCCGGCGAGAAGCTCTATGGCACCGCCGTCGACAAGATTGCCACTCTCGTCCCGGCGCTCGCCGACAAGAGCAAGATCGCCGCGATCGCCGTCTATACCACCCACGGGATGAGCCACGAGATCGCCGATCTGCGCGCCGCCTTCACCAAGGCCACGCCGCCGGCCCTCAAGTGGGACGCGGCCACCCTCGCGCCGATGGGAGGAGGCCTGTTCGCCAATTCGCCGCTCCCGTCGGGCTACACCTCGACGCTCGACAAGTGGCTGGGCACGCCCGCGCAGCTCGCGGACATGACCGACGATCCCGCCGACGATCAGGCGACAGGGCTCGCCCACGACGCGCTCGCCGTGATCGGCACGGCCGTGTACAGCGCGCCCAACCTGCTGCTCGAGAACGCCAACGGCTTCAACGATCCGACCCACCACACCTTCGCCCGGGACACCGCGGGCAAGCCGATCGTCAACCCGGCCAAGACCACCTCGAAGATCTGGATGACGCTGGCGCTGCCCAAGTCGCCGGTGCCGGCGGCGGGGTTCCCCACGATCATCGTGCAGCACGGCCTCAGCGGCGATCGATCGATCATCCTCTCGGTGGCCAACACCTTCGCCAAGCAGGGCTGGGCCACGGTCGCCATCGAGTCGACCACCTTCGGCGCCCGGGCCTCGGAGGCGCCGAATGTCGTCGACTCCACCACGGTGTTCCCCTGGAACATGACCTCTGGCTACAAGGGCCCTGACGGCTTCGTCGACGTGCCCAACGGCTCGACCGACTTCTTCGGCGGCCTCCGCAGCCTCGGCGCGGTGCGCGATCAGATGCGCCAGTCGGTCCTCGACATCGGCAGCGCCGTCGACGTGATCCGGAACCCGACGCTCGATCTAGGCCCGCTCCTCGCCGCCGTCCCCGGGGCCAAGCTCGATCCCACCAAGATTGCCTATCTCGGGAACTCCCTCGGTGGACTGATGGGCTCGATGGTCGCGGCGATCGATCCCCACCTGAAGACGTACGTGCTCAACGTCGCCGGAGGAGGCCTGATGCTCGAGCTCGGCGCCAACTCCCCCAACATCGCCAGCTCGCTCAGCCAGGCCGCCGCGCTCAACTTCGGCTTCGCCAACGGGCGCTTCGCCGCCGGACACCCGATCTTGCAGCTCCTCCAGCACATCGTCGATCCCGGCGATCCGCTGCTCTACGCGGGCAACATCATCACGGCGCCGATCACCATGAACGGCGTCCAGAACTCGCGCAAGGACGTGATCCAGATCGAGGCGCTCTGGGACGAGACGGTGGCCAACGCGTCCAACGAGGCCCTGGCGCGCGCCGCCGGCTTCCCCCTCGCCGAGCCGAGCGTGGGGTCGATGGCCGGTGTCCCGCTCGGCTCCGCGATGCCGAGCGGTGGAGTCATCTCCGGCGTCCCGATGGCCGGCACGACGGCGGTGCTGGTCCAGGCCGGGCCCGCCACGCACTCGTCGGATCTCTTCTCGGCGAAGGGCAAGCACCACTTCAAACACCCGACGGCGCTGTTCGACACGCTCGATCCCTTCCCCGTCCTCCCCGGCGATTTCTCGATCAACGAGCCGTATCTCCCGCTTCAAACGATGATGACCGGGTTCTTCGCCGGCGCGTTCAAGGGTGGTATGGCCCCTCCGGTCTCGGGGTTCCCCACCCCGGCCCTCGACTTCGACGGTGACGGCTTCCCCGACGCGACCGACGCCGCCCCCGAAGATCCGACGTCGCACTGACATGCGCGGCGCCGCTCTCCGGGCCCGCTGGACGCTCGATCCGGCGATCACCTTCCTCAACCACGGCTCCTTCGGGGCGTGCCCGGTTGACGTGCTGGAGGCGCAGCGCGAGATCCGCGCGCGCCTCGAGCGCGAGCCGGTGCGCTTCTTCGTGCGCGAGTACGAGGCCTTGCTCGACGAGGCCCGCGCCGTCGTGGCGGCCCTCGTCGGCGCGGACGAGGCCGATCTCGGCTTCGTCACCAACGCCACCGCGGGCGTCAACACCGTGCTGCGGTCGCTCCGGCTCGCCCCCGGCGACGAGCTCCTCACCACCGATCACGCCTACAACGCCTGCCGCAACGCCCTCGAGTTCGTGGCGGCGCGGGCCGGGGCGCGCGTCGTCGTCGCGGCCATTCCCTTCCCGCTGGCCGGCGCGGATCACGTCGTCAACGCCGTGCTCGCCCGGGTGACACCGCGGACGCGGCTCGCGCTGATTGACCACATCACCAGCCCGACGGCGCTGATTTTCCCGCTGGATCGCCTCGTCGCCGAGCTCGCGGCCCGGGGCGTCGACACGCTCGTCGACGCCGCCCACGCGCCCGGGATGGTGCCGATGGATGTCCGCGGGAGCGGCGCCGCGTACACCACAGGCAACCTCCACAAGTGGCTGTGCGCGCCCAAGGGAGCGGCGTTCCTCCACGTGCGCCGCGATCGACAGGCCGGGATCCGGCCGCTCTCCATCAGCCACGGGGCCAGTGCGCCTCGCCCGGATCGCTCGCGTTTCAGGCTGGAATTCGACTGGACTGGCACCGAGGATCCCTCGGCGGCGCTGGCCGTCCCCGCGGCGATCCGGTTCCTCGAAGGGCTGCTCCCCGGCGGGCTCCCGGCGCTGATGGCCTCGAATCACACCGCAGCGCTGGCGGCGCGACAGGCGCTCTGCGCGGCCATCGGCGTCGAGCCGCCCTGCCCGGACAGCATGGTGGGCTCGATGGCGTCGGTGCTCCTGCCCGGCCCGGCGACTCCGCTCACCGGCGCGCAGCCGATTGACCCGCTCCAGGAAGCCCTGTTCACGGGCCACGGGATCGAGATACCCGTGTTCCCCTGGCCCCAGCTCGGGCAGCGGATCCTCCGCGTCTCGACGCCGATCTACATCGACGCGGCCGAGACTGCCGTGCTCGTCGCCGCGCTGAAGACGCTCGGCGTCGGCTGACGATCAGGCGTCGCGCGCGAGGCGCAGGCCGCTGAACTGCCACCGCGCCGAGGCCGGGAAGAAGTTCCGGTACGAGGCGCGGATGTGCGAGGCCGGCGTGGCGCACGAGCCGCCGCGCAGCACGATCTGGTTGCACATGAACTTGCCGTTGTACTCGCCGAGGGCGCCGTCGAGCGGGCGGAATCCCGGATACGACGAGTACGCGCTCGAGGTCCATTGCCAGACGTCACCGAACATCTGCCGCGGGTGCGTGAGCGCCGGATCCGGCGGCGCCGCCGGCCGGGGATGGAGCGCGAGGCCGTCGGCGAAGGTGCCTTGCAGCGGGGCGCCCTCGGCGGCGATCTCCCACTCTGCTTCGGTCGGTAGCCGCGCGCCGGCCCACCGCGCGAAGGCGTCGGCCTCGTAGTAGCTCAGGTGGCAGACTGGCTCGTTCGGGACCACGGGGCGGACGCCGTCGAGCGTCGCCGCTTCGAGCATATCGCCCTTGCGAGCCCAGTAGAGCGGCATCGTCCAGCGCTCGGCCTTCACCGCCGCCCAGCCGTCGGAGAGCCAGAGCTCGGGGCGCGTGTATCCCCCGTTCGACATGAAGCCGAGGTATTCGCCGCAGGTCACAAGTCGATCGGCGAGGAGGAACGCGCGCTGATAGACGGAGTGGCGCGGACCCTCGTTGTCGAAGGAGAACCCCGCGCCGTCGTGGCCAATCTGCCGGACGCCCTCGTCGTGGGCAATCCAGCCCATCGGCCCGGCGTCAGGGGCCCTGGGGCGCGGAGGCGCGCTCTCGCGGTAGGCGGGCCGGAGCGGGTTCGACGCGAGGGCGTGGAGGATGTCGGTCAGGAGCAGCTCCTGGTGCTGCTGCTCGTGGTGGAGACCGAGCTCGATCACGGGGCCGAGCGCGGCGAAACGCTCCGCGCTCATCTCCTTCAGCGCCTGACCGACGCGACGATCGACGTCGGCGCGATAACGACGCACCTCGTCGAGCGAGGGCCGCGAGAGCATGCCGCGGCGTGGCCGCTCGTGGCGCGGCCCTTCGGCCTCGTAATACGAGTTGAAGAGGAACCCGTAGCGCGGGTTGAACGGCGCCTCGCCGAGCGGCAGCAGCACGAAGTTCTCGAAGAACCAGGCCGTGTGCGCGAGGTGCCACTTCGTCGGGCTGGCGTCCGGCATCGACTGGAGGCCGCAGTCCTCGGCCGAGAGCGGCCGGTGGAGCGTATCCGTGAAGCCGCGGACCTCGGTGAAGCGCCGGCCGAGCTCGTCTCGCGAAGGAGTGATCGCAGGCATCGCCCAGGCTTGTCGAGCGACGACGCCGCGAGGTCAAGGCGCGCACACGGAATCCACGCCGCCGTCGCCGCGCGCGGCCGGCGATTGCGGCCGGATCAGTGCTTGATCTTGCTCAAGTGCGTGATGTACCAGCGGCCCTGCCAGGTGATGATCGTGCGGACCTCGAGGCTCTCGCTCTTGCCGTCGACGGTGAAGTGGAGCTTGCCGCGGTACGAGCGGTGGTAGCCGATCTTGTTGCCCTCTTCGCCGGGCTTCACCCACGTCGGCTTCGATCCGATCTCGAACTTCTCGAACGCGACGCCGTCCCACGATTTACGCTTCTTGTGCAGCGCGTGGACGTCAGCGCCGAAGGTGCGGTGGAGCTGCTGCCAGTACTTGTCCGGGCCCTTCACGTCCTTGAGCGGGATGAACGGCGCCTCTGGAAACCAGAAGGGATCGCCGAGCTTCGGATCGTCGTGGATCACCGCGTCCAGAAGGCCTTTTGCGCGATCTTGAAGCTCGGGGCCCTCGGTCGGCGGGACGTTGTTGTCGGCGACGATCGGCGCCGCGGCCTCGACGGGCGCTGCGGGCGCGGCAGCAGGAGCGGCCGTATCGACGGCGGCAACCGCGCTGGCGATGGGCGCGGCGGCGCTGGCGCTGGCCGCCGGAGGCGTCGCGCTGGCCGAGGCGATCGGCGCCGCAGAGGGCGCGATCACGGCCGACGGCGCGTCGGGCTTCGGCGACGAATTGGCGCAGCCGAGCAGCAGCGCGAGGCCGAGCGCGGGGAAGGATCGACGGAGGTGGGGGAGAAGAAGGATCGCCACTCTCGACCTCCTCCCTCGATAGGGGGAGAAGGTCAAGAATGCGGGGACGAAGGGCCTACTTGCCTTCGAGGATGATGAACTGCACGCGGCGGTTCTTGGTGCGGTTCCCGGCCGTGACGTTCGGCGCGAGCGGGCGGTCCTGACCGTAGCCCTTGGGCTGGAGGCGGACGGCTTCGACGCCGGCGCCGACGAGCCAGGCCTTCACGGCGTTGGCGCGCGCGTCGCTGAGCTGCAGGTTGTGCTCGCGCGTGCCGGTGTTGTCCGTGTGGCCCTGGATCTCGACCTTCTTGATCGTGGGCGTGCGGACGAGCACGTCGGCGATCTCTTCCATCAGCGAGTTGGAGTCGCCGAGGATCTTCGCCGAGTCCGTCTCGAAGTGGATCTGCTTCGAGACCCTGATCTCGTTGCCTTGAACCTTCACGAGTTGGAGCTTCGGGCGCTTGTTGATCGTGATGTTCGTGCGGTTGTCGTCGCTGACGCGCACCTCGACGGTGTCGACGTGGTGCATGTAGCCGGTGGCCTCGGTCTTCAGGGTGACGGCGCCGGGGCCGAGATCCTTGAAGGTGAAGTTACCGCTGCCGTCCGCCGTCGCGGTGAGCGCCTTGCCGCTCGCGTCCGAGAGGCGAACGACCGCTGCCGGCACCGGAGCGCCGCCCTCGCCGTCCTTGATCTGACCGACGATGTTGCCGAGCTTCGGCAACGACTCGAGCGGGCAGTCGACGTCGACGTAGGTCGGCCCCGAGGGCGCGGCCGGCGGCGGCTGCATCGGAGGCGCCATGCCCGGACCACCAGGCATGCCCGGTTGACCACCAGGCGCTCCGAACGGCTGCGGGGCCATCCCCGAACCGCCGATGCTGCCCGGCTGCATGCCCGGCTGGAACCCGCCGCCCGCGCCCATCGGCGAGGCCGGGGGCACGATCGTCGCGGTGCAGGAGCCCGGCTTGTAGCCCGGCGCCTTGATGTTGAACTTGTACTGACCGGGCTCGAGGTGGCGCGTCAGGAAGCGGCCGTCCGGTCCGGTCGCGAAGGGCGGCTGCCCTCCACCCTCGAACGAGACGATCGCGTCGGGCACGGCGTCTTGCTTGCCCTGCTCGTGCACCAGGCCGCGCGCGTACGACTGCGGGATCTGGATGATCTGCGGAGGCGGCGCGACGGGCGGCGGAGGCGGCGGCGGGATGACCTTCTCCTTCGTGTCGAAGGCGTAGCCGAGGCCGATGTACATCGTCCACGGCGCTTGCGGAGCGACCTCCTCCACGAAGTGGCTGGTGCCCGAGGTGCCGATGTCGAAGGCGAGGTGGCCCGAGAGGCCACGGAACGCGCCGTTGAACGGGTTGGTGCGCGCGCCGAGCGAGAGGCGCGACGGCACGGCCTTGAAGCCCGGGCCGCCCTGCGTCTTCGGCTGGATCGCGTTGAAGTTGTCGAGGCCGAGGCACTCGTCGCCGGTCGACGCGCGGCTCGTGTGACAGATGTAGCCCTGGCGATTGACGGGGATGTCGAGCGTCCACTCGACGTACGGCTGGACCTTCTTGAAGGGCAGCTCGACGCCGAAGTACATCTGGAAGAAGTCGACCTTGTTGATGCCGAGGCCGTAGCGCTCGATCCGGCTGATCGGTGAGCGCGCCGGGCCGGGGTCCGAGGTCGGATCGTTGACGAAGCCGAGGGCCGCGCCGCGCTTGATCTCGGTCTGCTCGACGAGCTTGCCCGAGTTGTCGAGCTTGTACCCGACGTTGACGTTGACGCGAACGGGAGCGCCGCCCTGGCCTTCCGGCTTGCGGAAGTCGGCCGTGGCGAGGGCGCGGAAGAGCCCGCTCGTCCCCGCGCCGGCCACGCCGACGTCGCCGGTGCCGTTGAGGAGGAGGAGCTGCGCCTCGCCACCGAACGTGAAGATCTTGCCGAGCTTCGCGGGCGTGAAGGCCTTGGCGCCGAACGTCGTGTCACCCAGCACCTGGAGCAGCGCCGGGCGACCGAGGTCGTCCGAGTTCGCGTAGGTGCGGATGGTGGCGTAGCCCTCGAGCCAGGAGAGCGGCGTCGCGCTGAGCGAGAAGAACGCGCCGACGTGGCTGGCGTGATCGCTGGTGTTCGCCTTGCCGGCGCAGCTGATCGGGGTGCCGCCCGCGTTGGTCGCGCTGTCCTTGCAGAGGAAGTTGCTCGTCGAGAAGTAATCGACGAGGAACGACGTTCGGAACGTGCCCGCCGCGCCGGAGCCGGCGTACGACGTGTGGAGGAGGCCGGTGGAGCCCGAGATGCCCGAGTGCTCCATGAGCGTCATCGCGCGCTCTTCTTCGTCGGCCTCGGGGGTGGCCGTCGCCGCGGGGGCGCCGGTGTTGACGTCTCCGCTGAAGGAGCCGCCGAACGCGGGATCACCGCCCGGCTGTGGGCCGGCTCCGGGGCCTCCCGGACCTCCCGGGCCCGCCGGAGGACCACCGAACCCACCGCCCGGAGCAGGGCCGAAGCCCGGCTGCGGCTGGCCCGGTTGAGTGAAACCACCGGGTTGTCCGGGCTGGGGTTGAGGACCGAACGGGCTGGGCTGTGCGCCCGGCCCTGCCCCCGGCTGAGGTTGCGGCCCGAAAGGGGGCTGCGGCTGCTGCGCCTCGGCATTGCCCGCGAGCGCGAGCAGGCCAAGAAGCGGAAGCGCGGTCAGCAACGTGCGCCGGAACGGCACAAAAGCGGCTTTTACAAGCGTATGCATCGACCCTCGTCCGCGAGGCCGATCTCGGAAGCGTCCCCCAAGTGGGACGCGCCCCGACCCTCGCGCGCCGCCGTTGTATCACTCTACGAACAAGCCAGGAAACTCCTGTCGTGCCGGGCCCCTCATGTTTTCGCGATCCACCCCCCACGGGTCCGCCTGCTTCGGGACGATACGAACGCCGCGAGAACCCTGCTAGAGAGGCGAGCATGGCGTCACGAGGCCGGATCCTGATCGTCGATGACGAGGCCAACGCGCGAGCGGCCTTGTCCGAAATCCTGCGGGAAGAGGGCTACACGACCGAAACGGCGGCCGACGGATTCAAGGCCCTGGGCAAGCTCGAAGAGTTCCTGCCCGACGTCGTCCTGACCGATCTGAAGATGCCGGGGCTCGACGGCATCGGCCTGATGGAGAAATCCCAGGCGACGCGGAGCGAGGCCACCTTCGTGGTGATGACGGCCTTCGGCTCGATCGAGAGCGCCGTCGAGGCCGTCAAGAAGGGCGCCTACAACTACCTGACGAAGCCGCTGGATTTCCAGGTCCTCGCGGTCGTCGTCGAGCGCGCCGTCGAGCGCGCCCGCCTCATGCAGGAGAACTCGCGCTTGCGCGAGCGCCTCCGCGAGCGCAACGCGTTCGGCCACGTGATCGCCACGCACGCGAGCATGGTCAAGCTGCTGCGCCTCGTCGAGCAGGTCGCGCCCAGCCGCGCGAGCGTGCTGATCCAGGGCGAGACAGGCACCGGGAAGGAGCTCATCGCCGAGATGATCCACCGCGCCAGCCCGCGATCGAAGGCGCCGCTCGTGCGCCTCAACTGCGCGGCGCTCTCGGAGTCGCTCCTCGAGAGCGAGCTCTTCGGTCACGAGAAGGGCTCGTTCACTGGCGCGGTCGCGCGGCGCGAAGGCCGCTTCGAGCAGGCCGCCGGCGGCACGGTGTTCCTCGACGAGGTCAGCGAGATCCCGATGGCGACGCAGGTCAAGCTCCTGCGCTTCCTGCAAGAGCGCACGTTCGAGCGCGTCGGCGGCAACGAGACGCTCAAGGTCGACGTGCGGATCCTCGCGGCGACCAACCGCGATCTGAAGCAGCGCATCGCCGAGGGTTTGTTCCGCGAGGATCTCTACTACCGGCTCAACGTCGTCACGCTCGAGATCCCGCCGCTCCGCGATCGCGCCGGCGACATCCCCGAGCTCGCGAGCTTCTTCCTCCGCCGCTACGCGCAGGAGAACGGCAAGCGCGTCGACAGCTTCTCCGACGACGCCCTCCGCGCCCTCGCGAGCTACGCGTGGCCCGGCAACGTGCGCGAGCTCGAGAACGCGATCGAGCGCGCCGTCGTGCTCTGCGAGGGCCCGCGGATCGAGGCGCGCCACCTGCCCGTGTCGATCCACGCCGGCGCCGCGCCCGACGTGATGCCGCCCGTCCCCGGCACGACGATCTACGATCTCGAGCGCTACGCGATCCTCCGCACGCTGGAGTCGTGCAAGGGCTCGACGTCGAAGGCCGCGACCATCCTCGGGATCAGCCCGCGCAAGATCCAGTACAAGCTCCACGAGTACGCGAGCGGCTCGCCTCTCCCGGCCGGCGCGGCGCACGACGGGCCGATCTCGGTGCGTCGCGATCCGGGAGACGATCGCGGATGAGCGACGCAGTCGTGACCGACGATCGCGAGCGCCTGATCGACGTCCGCGGCCTCGAGAAGACGTTCAAGGTCGGCTTCCTCGAGCGCAAGCGCGTGACGGCCGTGAAGGGCGTCAGCTTCGACGTGCGCCGCGGCGAGATCTTCGGCTTCCTCGGCCCCAACGGCGCCGGCAAGACGACGACGATCAAGATGCTCACCGGCCTGATCGCGCCGAGCGGCGGCGAGGCGTTCCTCTTCGGCAAGCCGGTCCGCGAGCCGACGTCGCGCACCCGGATCGGCTTCCTCCCCGAGAACCCGTACGTGTACCCGTACCTCACGCCGCGCGAGTTCGTCGAGCTCTCGGGCACGCTCTCGGGCATGGGCGGCAAGTCCTTGCGCAGCCGCACGATGGAGGTGCTCGAGCTGCTCAAGATCGCCTACGCCGCCGACCGCCAGGTGCGTCGCCTCTCGAAGGGCATGCTCCAGCGCACCGGCCTCGCCGCGGCGCTGGTCTCGGATCCCGAGATGCTGATCCTCGACGAGCCGATGAGCGGCCTCGATCCCGTCGGTCGCAAAGAGGTGAAGGATCTGATCTTCGCCGAGCGCGATCGCGGCCGGACGATCTTCTTCTCCACGCACATCCTCGGCGACGTCGAGGCCATGTGCGATCGCGTGGCGATCCTCCGCGAGGGCAAGGTCGTCGTCAGCGGCGCGTTGAGAAGCCTGCTGCGAGGCGACGTCCTCCGCACCGAGATCACGCTCGCCAACGTCAGCGCCGAGCTCGAGGCCGCGCTCGTCGAGAAGGGCTTCACCGTCCACCGCCGCCCCGACCTCGTCGTGTTCGACATCGAGGGAGAAGGCCGCGTCGGCGAGGTGCTGCGCCTCGTGCTCGACGCCGGAGCCCAGGTCGTCGAAGTCACCCCGCGCAGAGAGACGCTGGAAGATTTGTTCCTGCGACGCGCGCTGTAGAGCAGGCGAGAGGCCCGGAGCGGGCGGAGAACCCAGTCCCGGATTTTCATGCGCAGGTGGAGCCTGAGCGCTCGCCTCTCTTTCACGATCTCCATCCTGCCTGGTCCGGAGATCTCGAGCGCACGGCGCCCAGCGTCATCCGGGGCGAGCTGCCGACGGATCCGCGAGCGTGGTAGGCTGAGCGCGGGAAACCAGCCGCGATGCATGGATCTGAATTCGACGAGTCAGAGTTCTTCCGGGCCGTCGCCGCGAGCGGCGCGCGGGCTCTGCTGATCGGACGACGCGCGCTGATTCGCTCCAGAGGAAACCCATGAGCGAACCCCCGGCAATGGAGCTTCCCGACCCCGAAGCCCTGGCGCGCGTTCACGCTCTGGCCGAGCGTAGGCTCAGCCCGGAAGAGTTCGAAGCCTATGTCCGAGCGCCGATGAGCGACGCCGAGCGCGAGGAGATCCTGGCCTCCGTCGCGTGGTTCATGAAGCGGTATCCGACGCCGGGAGAGCGCCTTGCGGCCGCGCGGCGCGCCTACGCACAGTGGGCCAAGAGCATGCCGCGAACGGGGTAGGTTCGTCGACGCGACGCGGCGCGGCGGCGGCCCCGGCGGAGCCGGCCCCGGCGGCCGATGCCAAGGTCGATCCCGCCGTCGGTGACGGGAAAAAGCCGGCCTGAGTCCCGTCGCGGCGCCCCGATCCGCGACGGCCGGATCATCGGGCGCGCGAGGCTGCATACCTGGCGCGCGAGGCTGCATACCTGGCGCGCTGGGCTGCATACCTGGCGCGCGGGGCTGCATACCTGGCGCGCGGGGCTGCATACCTGGCCCTCCTCGGTGCAGACCTGGCACTTCCCCGCTGCGTACGAGGGTCTCGACGCTGCCGACGAGGCTCTCGACGCTGCCGACGAGGGTCCCGACGCTGCAATCCCGCGTAGAAGCGGACGAAACCCGCGATCGGAGGGCGCGACCGCCGGGACGCCCGTCGCGTCGCCGTGCTAAAAGCGTGGCGGACGAGCCATGGAAAACGAAGCAGCCGAGCACTCCGCGGCGGACGCGCCGAAGAAACCCAAGCTCACTCGGCTGAAGATCGAGACCTTCCGGAACGTCGAGCCGTGCGAGCTCCGGTTCGGGGACGGCTTCAACGTGCTGCTCGGGTTGAACGCCACCGGGAAGACGACGCTGCTGGAGCTGATCGCGGCGGCGCTGAGCTTCGACTTCTC
>JANYGI010000056.1 GCA_025362495.1 Byssovorax sp.
GCGCCGACGGCGCGGGCGGCGGCGGCGGCGCGGGCGCGGGCGGGGCGGACGGGAGCGGCGGCAGCGTGGGCAGCGGCGCGGGCAGCGGCGGTGGGACGTGCGCGCACGACACCTGCACGGCCGGAGTGGCGCTGATCCCCTTCTGCTCGAGCTGCGCCCTCGCGGTGTGCACCAGCGATGCGTACTGCTGCCTCGTGACGTGGGATGCGCAGTGCGTGGCCGACGTCGCGACGTACTGCCCGTCCGGCTGCTGAGAACGGGCGCCTACAACCACCTTCGCGGGGGGATCATCGGACCCCGCGATGATTACCGTGGTCGCGGGCACGCGGCCGAACTTCATGAAGGTGGCCCCCGTCCACCGCGCGCTCGAGAAGCGCGGCCTTCAGGTTCGGCTCATTCACACGGGGCAACACTTCGACGCCGCGATGAGCGACGTCTTTTTCCTGGATCTCGGGCTGCCGAGCCCGGCCGTGCGCCTCCACGCCGGCGGCGGATCACAGGCGACGCAGACGGCCGCGGCCCTCGTGGGGATCGAGGCCGATCTGCTGCGGAATCGCCCGAGCCTCGTCGTCGTGGTCGGCGACGTGACGAGCACGCTCGCCGGGGCGCTGGCGGCGGCCAAGCTCGGGGTGCCCCTGGCTCATGTGGAGTCGGGCCTGCGCTCGCGCGACTGGACGATGCCGGAGGAGATCAACCGCGTGGTCACCGATCACCTGGCGGATCTGCTGCTCACCTCGTCGCGCGACGCGCTGCCGAACCTGCTCGACGAGGGAATACCCGGAGAGCGGATCGCCTTCGTCGGCAACGTGATGATCGACTCGATGCACCACGCGCGCCGCCACGAGACTGGCATTCTCAAGCGCCACCAGCTCGAGCCAGGCGCTTACGCGGTCGCGACGCTGCACCGGCCCGTGAACGTGGACACGGCGGCGGCGCTGGGCGCGACGCTCGACGCCCTCGCGGCGATCGCCGCGAGGATCCCGCTGCTCTTCCCCGTGCACCCGCGGACCCTGGCCCGCGCCGCGGATCTCGGCCTCTCGGCGCGGCTCCAGGAGACCCCGGGCCTGCAGACGATCGATCCGCTCGGGTACGACGATTTCGTGACACTCATGGCCGGCGCGAAGCTGGTGGCCACCGACTCGGGCGGGATCCAGGAGGAGACGACCGCCCTCGGGATACCGTGCTTGACCCTGCGTGACGGGACCGAGCGGCCAGTCACGGTGACGGTCGGGACCAACGTGATAACAGGGCTCGACGTGGGGCGGATTGACCACGAAGTGAAGGAGATCCTCGCCGGGCGCGGCAAGCGCGGCGAGGTGCCGGAGGGGTGGGATGGGAACAGCGGAGAGCGGGTGGCCGAAGCCATCCTGACGTTCCTCTCGGGCTGGCCTCCGGCGCGGACCGTGCGGCGGTGACCTGGAGCGCAGACGCGTCCGTCTTTCCGATAGGCGTTCGGAGCGGGAGCCGACGAGACCGCGTAAGGAGCTTCAGCCGCGCCGGAGGAGGTCGCGGTGGAGAGGGGCCGCAGGCGGTGGGCTGTCGCCGCAGCCCACGACGAACAATCCGTTCACGACTCGCACGACCTTCATCAGACGTATAGTGTACGGCTTTCGTGCGCGGATCTACCACCTCGCCACTGCCGCGTGAAGTGCGGCTCAGGACACGGGGTAGCCAAGTCGACGAAGCCCCGCGAGCACCGCGGTCTGTTCGAACGTCCAGAAGACGAGGCTCGGTGGAAAGTCGGCGTTCGCGTTGCCGCGAATACGCACGCCAGGTGAGATCACGCCAGAGGCAGGCTCGATACGCTCCACTTCGGACAACGCGAGTGCGTAGGTCTTCAGCCCGAGCACCGTGATGCGCAGGCGCTCGTGGTCGGCGTCGAGCTTCACGAAAGGCCACGTGACATTGGCGAGGCCGATGCGGCAGCCGCCGCGCGTGGAAAGGGGATGGGAGGAGCGCGAGGCGTCGGTCATGGGAGAGCTCCGGGGAGTCTTTCGACTACATCGTTATCACAGGGGCGCCCAGCTCGATTGGAAACCACGCAGCCAAGCCGTTTGACGCTGGACACATCCGAAGATAGCCGCTCTCGTCGCTCCATGGAAGGACAAGCAAGGCGGCTCACGCAAGCCCAGACCCACCGGAGCCTCCCCAGCCCGCGCTGCCGAAGGCAAAATCGCCAAAACGCCCCCCGAACCTCGCGCACATCTTCCTCGCGGCACACGTTGGCTTTCGCGACGATGTCCCGCCTTCGGCCCGCTGCCCGAGCCGTTGCCCACTCACGCGAGCTCGAGAGGGTATCCCGAGCAAGGCGGGCGCTCGGCGACCCGACCGGGATCAAGGCCGACCGGCCTTCGCCGCGCGCTCGGCGGACTGGACCGCGAGCGAGGGGAGGCCAGGCGGGCCACCGGCGATCACCAGCGTGCGGCCGCCTTCGCAGGCGGTGACGGTGGCGCCGATGTTGGACTCCGGGGGGCTGCACCCCTGGAGCTTGGCGATGATGGCGGCTGTCTTCGCCGTCCTGTCGAACACCGCGCCTCCAACGCGCACCGCGCCGGGCAACTCGTCGAGCGCCACCTGCACCGAGCCGACTCGATCGCCGTCGAAGGTGGCGACATAGGGCCCCACGAGGATCTCGGCCGGGATCGACCCCCGCTTCGTCGGTAGCCCGAGCCCGTCGAGCTCGGCGCGTGTCATGCCAACGCGGACCGGGCCAATCGAGACCCCGGAGACGAGCTCGACGACAGCGCCTGCGCTCGGCGCGCTCGGCGCGCTCGCCGCGCTCGCGGCGGCCGAGCTCCGCGGCTCGGGGCCGGGGGTGCCGGGCGAGCACGCGGCGGCCGCGGTGAGCAGGAGCCCCAGGCACATGAAACGACTTGAAATCATGGTGTTTTCTTTCGATCTACGGTGTTGGGAATCATCGACGACACTCACGACCTTCGCGCGGGTTGGCTCGTCTGGCGAGCCGGCTTGCGCCGACGCCGTGCCCCGCACTCCACAGGGAGACGCGGCTCGCGGCCATGTGTAACAAGAAAACTTGCGCGCAGGGTTCGGCGGCGATGACGCCGAGGCCTCAGTTCTCATCCAGCTTGAACGCGCCGCCCTCCTCGCTCACCTGGATCTTGGCGAACGAGGCCGGAGTCTTGCCCGCGGCCGGGTGCCAGATCTGGTACCAGGCATCGCAGTCCGAGGCGTGGGCCGCTAGCATCCGCGCCGACACGCAGCGCCGGAGCTCGCTGCAATGAACCGCGACCTCGTCCTCGAAGTCGGCGTTCATTTACGAAGACGGTCAGCGAAATCCAAGTCTCGTCCAACGTCGGCCCTCGCGTTCAGCGGCGAGCGCCTCTTCCACGAGCTCGCACCGTAGCAGAGGTCGCGTGCGGGCAGCCAGCGTGAGGTACGAACACTGGCTGCCCGTACGCGACCTCGGACGACGGTCCCCATGTCCAAGGGCGGCGCTCGTCCGCTGCAACGCAGGATCGGGCGGCACGCACAGGACGCTGGCGCGGCTTCGGCGTCACGCCGGAGCGAAGCCCACCCGAGCGCCACCTTGAGGGCGAGCTGGCGTCGCCATAACTGGACCGCCCGCGCTGCTATCGGGTAGCCTACGACCAGCGACGATGGCACGGCTGGGTCGCGGCGAGACAAGGCGGTATCCGTGGCGAAGAGAGTATCCCCGAAGGGCAAGGTCGCTAAGCGCAAGGTGAAGAAGAGTGGGACGCAACGGACGCCGTACCCGGAAGGTTTGGCGGCGTTGGCGAGACCAGGGGCGACGACGGACGACTTGCGCCGGTGCCGGGTAGAGCTGGCGCGCGCCGTCAACGTCATGATCGACCATGCAGTCGTACACATCGCCCTTTGCGACAGCCGTGCGGACGACGCCCACCGGTTCCTTCGCGACCTTGAAGCACTTACGCAGCGGTTTCACAGACGCCACGTCAGCCCGACGCGAATCGAAGGCGTGGAGGGCGCACTCCGGTCGATGGCGAGTGCCGTGTTCGTCGGTGATCGCAGTGAACTGTTCCCGGACCACCACAATCTCGCCAGAGAGCTCCTTTGGGACAAGCGCGATCAAGATGACTTTGACGAGCAAGTATCGAACCTCGCCAAGCGTCTCAACGTCCACTTTCACGGTTGGGAGCGTCTTCCGGCCGATCCGATGGAAGCTGTGGAGCAGGCGTTCAAGGTGGCCAACCTGGACCCGTACAATGTGATCGACGCTCCAGCAAAGATGCGCGCGCACCGCGAGCGCCAGAAGATGGCCACAGAACCGGCAGGGCCGAAACGGCGACCGCGGGCTACCTAACGGCTACCCCGTCGCGTTAGTGCGCACCGCGCTGCATGCTGCGCTTATGAAAACGCCGCGCTCTCTGAAGGCTCAAGTTGCCAACCCGCTCCGTCGCACTGCCGGGACGCATGGGCGCCGCGGTGCGTCCACCGCTCCACCCAACCCCGCCGCCGCTCCGAGGGCGTGGAGGGGGGCCCTCGCAGCCACAGTCGCGATCGTGGGGGCCGGCAGTGCCACGCGGAACTCCGATACGCGCGTCTTGCTTGCTGCGCTCGCGTTCATGGCGATCCTCGCGGTGGTGGATGTGCTTGGAACCCGTTAGCACGAGGCGCAGCGGTAGAGGGCAGGGGCACCCCGTCCTCTACAGTTCGCCCCCGTCTGCTCGACAGTGCCGCGGAAGTCCCGTCCATGGTCAGCACCCTGCAGGTTGGTGCCTCCCGTTTGGTCCTTCTCGACCCAACGCCCGGCCCGCCCAACGCCCTGCCGTTCACTCGCGGCCGGCGCAGCCGGCCGTCGAGTGCAACGGCTTGTTCGGAGGCTGCAAGCCAACAGGCATCATCGTTCAATTACTCACGACTTTCGTTTCACAGCGCGAGGTCACCAGCGAAGTACGCTCAACCCTGGGATCCTCGGAAAGCTGCGTTCGTCTCGTGTCGCGACGTCGTACCCCACGGCAAGCGCGGTGGCGGCGATCAGGAGGTCATGCGCACCAACCGGTGAACCCCGCGCGGCAAGCTCTGCCGAAAGACGTGAATGCACACGTGCAACTACCAGGTCGAACGGGATTAACGGCAGATCTGCGAGCAGCCGCTCGACGAATGCTTCTCGCCGATTGCGCTGTGCGGAATCCGCTGCGCGGTGCACTCCGTGCAACAGTTCGGACGCGGTGATGGCTGAGATGGCGATCGGCGCATCCCCGTAGTCGCGAAGCACGATTTCCAGGTCAAGTTTGCCTCGCTCGGCGGCGATTAGCACACTTGAATCGATCACGGCTCCCACGGCACCTCCGGCAACGTGGGCTGGCTGTTAGCGATTTCCTGGACTGCGTCGAGGTAGGCGTCATCGGGGCGCGGCGCCGATTGAAGCAGTCGCACGAGGTCACGCACCGTGCGCTGTGGGCGTCTCACCGGCGCGATCTGACAGATCGGCTCGCCTGCTTGCTCGATAACGAAGACCGCCCCGTCCGTTCGAACCCGCTCGATCATCTCGGGAAATGTCTGGGCGGCTTCGGCTGCAGAGATGTGCGACACCATGCGCGTCAGGGTACCCGGTCCGGCCCCGCTGGCAACACCTACGAGTATGGTCAGAACACGCTCGCCCGAAGGCGGGTTGGTTGCCGTAGCAACGGATCTCTCGCCCGCCGAACGTGCCATTCGACGAATCCGCCGATCGCTGTCGCCCCAGATCGGCCTATTCCGACAGACGGCAGCCGAGGCTCGCCGATCTCCGCCAGACTTGCTAGGCAGTGCCGTTACCAAAACTTCTCGTCCAGATCTGTCGAACGCCGCCGCGCCTGCTGCCGCGCGCTCTCCTGGCCATTCGGCGCCGGTCGCAGACCGCCCGAGGGCCAGGATTGGCCTGCCAGCGTCCCGGAGCTCTCGCCGAGGGGATCTCGAGCTTGATGACCAACGTTGGCGGGTCTGTCGCGGAGGGGCGAGCACTGTAACCAATACCCGTTTTTCGCGGAGAAGCACCGCATCGCGCTCCGCGCTGATCTGGATCACCCGGGACCAGGATGCATCGCGCCCCAGGCTGATCCAGATCACCCCGGACCAGGATACATCGCGCTCCCGGCTGATCTGGATCACCCGGGACCGGGATGCATCTCACCCCAGGTTGATCCGGATCACGGAGGAACGAGATGCATCGCCCGCCGGGGTGATCCGGATCACGCGGGACCAGGATGCATCCTGCCGCGGGCTGATCCGGATCACGAGAAAGCCGGCAGCATTGCTTTCCGTCGCGCTCCCGGTCGACTGGGAGCCTATCCCGCCGCGTTGTAGTTCGGCGAGACGGCGTCAGGGAGTCTTGTCAGCGGGCGCAGCGGCCTCGACGGCGGCATCCGGCGCGGCCGCGCGGTGCGTCGTTTCCCACACGCTGAGGGGCACCAGCAGCGCCTCGGCCAGCTCCTCCGACCCCGGCACGTCCGGCTCGGCGTGCGCCGCGACACGGTTCACGTAGTCGCGAACGGCGGCGAGCACGGCGAGCAGCCGAACGCGCACCTCCGCCGTCGCCTCGGCCGGGGCGGGGACAGTGATGTGGAGCGCGACCCCATACCCCTCTTGCGCCTCGATGATGTTGGCGAGGAACGCGGCGCCGCCGAGCTGTTTGAACGTCTTGTCATGGCCTTCGCGTGCGATGGCTTCGAGGCGCACCTTCGATTCCTGCCACTCCACGCGATAGGGCAGCTTGGTGAAGCTGAGTCCGTCCGGGAAGACCAGGGCCATCAGGGCCTTGGCCTGGTCAAGGTGCGGATTCTTCTCGACTGGCAACTTGCACCAGCCCGAGAGCCAGTCGAAGCCCGCGCTCCAGGCGCCGTCGATCCGGCGATCAGCCCTGCGCTTCACCTGCGTGTCGCCGACGATCTGGGGCGCCACGACCTCGTTCAGTGCGACATGCGCGACCGTGAGCCGCGTGCGTGAGCGCTCGATCGGTGGGGGAAGCTCCTTGGTCTTGGCGGCTTTCGCCTCGGCGGCAGCGGCGGTGAGGATCTGAGTGACGAGCACCGCAGCCTCGGCGGCGCTGAGGATCGGAAGCTGGATGAGGCTTTGTGACGTGTACGAACGCGACATGGATGCTCTCCTGTGGCCGCGAACGTAGATGTCTGTAGGGATCAGCGAAAGAGAAAAGTTACGCAGCTTCCATTCATGTTCAAAGAAGTTAGAACGCGGCCGGGCCGAGCTGGTGCTTCGGGATCTGCTCCGTTCGCAGCATCACCTTGCCTTGCCACTGCGGGGTTCCCAGCGTCCCCACATGGCAGCTCCGGCAGCGCAGCCGGCTCCCGTCGGCGGCGACGAAGCGATTGACCATCACCATCGCCATCCACTCGGCGGCCTTGGCCTGGGACCGGGGCTCGCCGAGGACCTTGACGAGCGGCTTGCCGTTCTCGTCGATGTGGCAGCTCTTGCAGCGCATGGGCGAGCCGTCCGCGGGCTTGACGGACTGCATGAAGTGCTGGCTCATCCAGTTGGCGATCTCCTTGCGCGGAGTCATCACCGGATAGTCTTCCTTCTTCGGATTGCCGGGGAGCGGGACATGGCAGTAGACGCACTCCACGCCGAGCTGATCGGCGACCGATGCCATGGTGAGGAACCGCTGCTGATCGCAGCGCGCGCCGCGGAGAATGCCCTCGTACGCGCGGGGCACGGGGCCCGAGTCCTTGCACTCGTCGAAGGCTGGCCCGGCCGCGGCGCTCGCCTGTGGCGCGGCCGCGCTCGCGCTCGCGGACGCCTGCGGCGCGACGCTCCCGCTCCGGCCGGCGCCGCAGCCCGTGAAGGCGGCCAGCGCGGCGACGAAGCACCCGAGCGAGAGGGAGAGCGAGAGCGAGCGAGCCTCGAGCATGAAAACCTCGGTAAGACCGGCCTACCGCGAACGGAGCAACGACGATCGACCCCGGCTCACGCGAGGTCCCAGCAGAGGGCGCGGAGGAGCTCCGCGACGGAGACGGCGTGCGCGACGCAGCCGCCCGGCGCGTGCGGCTCGTCGCCGTCGGCGAGCTGCGGGACCTGGCCCACCGCGAGCTCGTTGCCGGCCGCAGAGGCCACGAGGCGGTGCAGCAGCGGGGCGAGGCTCGCGCCGTCGGCGCTTCGGCGCGCGGCCCGGACGAAGAAGCCGAGGAGCCAGGGCCACGCCGCGCCCTGGTGGACGGCGGACTCGCGCGCCGCGGCGTTGCCCGACGCGTGGCCGGTGTAGCGGGGATCTTCCCGGGCGAGCGCGCGGAGGCCGGCGCGCGTGACGAGGCTCTGCGCGCGATCGAGCAGCGCGGAGGCTTGTTCGGCCGTGAAGCACGCGGGATCGACGGCGAGGGCGATGACTGCGTTGGGGCGAATCGAGGCGTCGCGGAAGGCGCCCGGTCCCTCTTCGAGCTCGCTCACGACGTCGTACGGGAAGCCCGTGGCCTCGCACCAGAAGCGGCGGCGGAAGGCCGCGTGGGTGCGATCGCGCTCGCTTTCGGCGCGCTCGGCGAGGGCCATGTCGCCGCCCGCGCGGGCGAGGCGCGCCACGGTGTCGCAGCCGCGCGCCCACAGGGCCGAGAGCTCGACCGGGCAGCCGAGGCGCGGCGTGACGGCGGCGCCGCCGCGGCGGGCATCCATCCACGTCGGCGCGGCGTCGACGACGGCGCCGGCGCTCACGGCGAAGAGGCCGTCCGGGGTGAGGTGGATCCCGTGGTGTTTGCCCTCGATCACCGCCTCGAACGCGTCGCGCAGCGCGAGGCAGAGCTCGTCGGTGACGAAGGTGTGGCCGTCGCCGAGTGCGTCGGCCATGTGGCGCGCGGCCTCGAACAGCCAGAGCGAAGTGTCGGCCGCGGCGAGCTCGGCGGCGGCGCCCTCGCCGACGTGGCTCGGGACGAGCCCAAAGGCCATGTGCGCGAGGATCTCGCGGAGCACGCGGATCGCCGCGTCGTGCTTCTTCGTCACGAGGTAGAGGCCGGGGAGAGCGATCAGCGCGTCGCGCCCGCGCATGTCGAGGTGGGGGTAGCCGGCGATGATCCCGGGGCGGCGCGCGAGATCGGCGCGGAACGCCTCGGCCGCGATGAAGAGCTTGCGCTGGAGCGGGGGCGCCGTGGGCCCGGGATCCTCGGCGCGGAGCGCGGCCTCCGTCGCGGCGAACAGCGCCTCGGGCTCGCCCGTCGGCAGCCGATCGACGCCGGCCACGAGGTAGCTCGGCGCGTCGCCGATCGACATCTCGAAGACCCCCGGCGTCCAGAGATCTTCCTCGAAATCCAGGCCGCGATCGCGCTCTGCCAGGTACTCGAAGCGGCGCCACCAGTCCGGCGATCCGACGAAGGTGCCCTCGTAGCGAAAGCAGAGGCGCGGGAGATCCTTCTTCGGCTGGACGCGCATCTCGCCCGGGCGCAGCTCGACGCGCTGGAGCATCCCGCCGTTCTCGCGCTGGAGCTTGTGGAAGCCGCGCGCCGCGAGCAGCGGGCGGAGCGTGAGCAGCACCGGGCGCTTGCCGCGGAAGCGGTAACGGAGCACCGCCGCGTTCTCGCCGCGCACCAGCGCCAGCGTGATCTCGAGCTCGCCCGCGGGCACGGAGTACGTCCATCGGGGGAGCGGATCCTGATCGAACCGCTGCAGATAAAAGGGCCCCGTCGTGGGATCGACGCTCGGGAACTGGTGCTTCGCGAGGTCCCACCGCTGGCGGCTCGGAGGCCCGGCGCCCTCGCGCGGCAAGGAGATCGTCGCGTCGACGTGCGAGAGGAACAGGTGCCGCCCCTCTGGCGGATCGAGCGCCGCGATCAGGAGGCCGTGGTAGCGGCGCGCGTGCATGCCGGCGATCGTCGACGAGGCGTACGCGCCCGCGCCGTTGGTGTGGAGCCACTCGCGGCGCGCGCGGGTGAGGTCTCCCGCGACGACGACGCTCGGCCAGACCGACTCGACGCCGGATGTCGGGAGCACCATCACGCCTCCGTTCCGCGCGAGGCGAGGGCTTCCTCGGCCGCGCGGCGCATCACGAAGGCGGGCGCGTCGTGGCCCGTCCACATCCTGATCGCCAGCTCGGCCTGGCGCACCAGCATGCCGAGGCCGCCCTCGGCCTTGAAGCCGTGCTGGCGCGCCGTCGCGAGGAACGGCGTGACGGGCGGGTTGTAGACGACGTCGTACACGAGGGCCTGCGCGGGCAGCCGATGCCACGGCACGATCGCCGTCACGTCCTCGCCGCGCGAGCCGCCGAGCATGCCGGCGCTCGTCGCCTGGATCACGCAGTCGGCGTCGGCGACGAGGTCGTTCCACTGGAGGCGCAGCACCTGCGAGGCCTTGCTGCGCTCGGTCGTCGGCGCGTCGCCTTCGCCCGGCCAGAGCGTGGTCAGCACGCCGAGCGCGCGCGCCCGCTCGGCCGAGGTCGACTCGTACATGGCCTCGCTGTTCGACCACGAGCGCGAGGTCGCGCACACCAGCTTGAAGCCGAGGCGACGGCACGCCGCGATCGCCGCGAGCGCCGCGCCGCCGCCGCCGATCACCGCCGCGCGCGATTTCGGCCGCCCGGTCCACTGCGCGCCGAGCTCCGCGGTGAGGGCGTCGACGTCGGTGTTGTGCGCCGTGACGCGCCCGCGGGAGACCGTGAGCAGGTTGGCCGCCCCGACCTCCACCGCGCTCGGCGCCACGGTGTCGACGAGGCCGAGCACCGTCTGCTTGTAGGGCAGCGTGACGTTGGCGCCGTCGATCGCGCCGCTGCGGAGATCGTCGATCGAGTCGCGCAGATCGCTCTCGGAGCCGATGTCGAGCGCCGTGTAGATGTCGCGCTCGCCGAGGACGGCGAGGGCTGCGTTGATCATCGCCGGCGACACCGAGTGAGCCACGGGGTGCCCGAGCAGGGCGAAGCGCTTCCACTTAGACATTGCGGATCGGTTCCGGAGACGGGGAGGTCGAGAGGACGCGCGCGGTGAACGTACCACGATGGACCCGGACGTTGACGGTGTCGCCCACCGTGACCTCGGCCGCGTCGCGGACGGCGGCGCCCTCGACCGAGCTGGCGATGGCGTACCCGCGGCCGAGCACCGCGAGCGGCGACAGGGCGTCGAGGCTCGCCGCGGCGGCCCCGAGCTCGCGGCGACGCGCGGCGACGACGCGACGGGCGGCGGCGCCGAGGCGGACCGAGAGCGGGCCCAGCGCGGCGCGCGCCCCGGCGAGCACCGTGCTCGGGTGGCGCGCCCCGAGGCGTCGCTCGAGGCGGGCGAGCTCGCCCCTGTCCGTGGCCAGGCGGCCGCGCAGCACGGCCTCGATGCGATCGAGCGCGTCGTCGACGTCGCGGCGGTGATCGCCGAGGAGCCGCTGCGGGGTCCCGAGCCGCGCGCGCAGCCCGTCGAGCGCGCCCTGATCGATGGCGAGGCGATGATCGAGGGCCCGCTCGAGCCGCACGCGCAGCCCGTCGATCGCGCCCTCGCGCGCCTCGGCGTCGGCCACGACCAGCTCCGCCGCCTGCGAGGGCGTCGCGGCCCGGCGATCGGCCGCGAGATCGGTGAGCGTGGTGTCGATCTCGTGGCCGACGGCGCTGACGATCGGCACCCGCGACGCGGCCACCTTGCGCACCAGCGCCTCGTCGTTGAAGGCCGCGAGATCGTCGGCCGAGCCGCCGCCGCGACCGAGGATTATCGCCTCGATCTCCGGCACCTGCGCCAGCAGATCGAGCGCGCGGATCATCTGCGCGGCGGCGTTCGCGCCCTGCACCTGGGCCGGCGCGAGGATGACCCGCACCCGGCCGCGGCGCGCCGCGACCTTGATGATGTCGTGGAGCGCCGCCCCGCTCGCGCTCGTGACGACGCCGATGACCCGGGGATCGGTGGGCAGCGGTCGCTTCTTCTCGACGGCGAAGAGCCCCTCGCCCGCGAGCTTTTCCTTGAGCCGTTCGAGCGCCTCGAGCAGCGCCCCGCGCCCGACCGGTCGCACCTCGTCCGTGGTGAACTGGAGGCGCCCGCTCGGCGCGTAGACGGTGGCGCGACCGATGAGCACGACCCGCGCGCCGTCGACGAGGAGGCGCTTCGATCGCGAGGGAGCGCGCCCGTACATCACGGCGTCGATCACGGCCTCTTCGTGCTCGTCCTTGAGGCGAAAATAGCTGTGCCCGCTCGGGACGACGCGCAGCCCGGAGACCTCGCCCTCGACGTGGACGCCCGCCGTGTCGCCCTCGACCAGCCGCTTGAGGCGCCGATCGAGCTCGCCGACCGAGATGACCACCGGCTCGGGCTTGACCGCCGACGTACGCGCCGAGGGCGGCAGCGCGGGCTCGGACGTGACGGACGTGACGGACGTGACAGCGGTGACGGGCGCGACCGGCGTCGACGGGGCGATCGGCGGCGCCGGGATCGCCGGCTCCGGGAGCATCGATGCGAAGTCGAACGACAGGGTCTTGGGACGGGAGAGTCGAGCCACGGCAATCCAGCAGTAGCCTGGGATCCTGCGATAGAAAAGCAGGTAATGTCGCCGCCTTCCCTCGCCTGCGGTTGAAGCGACCACGACGTGCACCTACGGTCCGCCTGCTCATGAGCTCCGACAAGGCCGCCGCGCCCAGCGCCTCTCCGCCGTCGCCCGAGGCACCATCACCGTTCGCGGCCTTTCATTCGCGCGACTTCTGCTTCTACGCGGCCGGTCGCACCCTCGCGACGATCGCGCTGCAGATGCAGGCCGTGGCGGTGGGCTTCCAGGTCTACGCCCTCACGCATCGCGCGATCTCGCTCGGCTACGTCGGGCTCGCGCAGTTCCTCCCGGTCGTCACCCTCTCGCTCGCGACGGGGCACGCCGCGGATCGCTTCGATCGCCGAGGGCTCCTCATCGGCTGCCACGCGCTCGCCGCGGCCTGCTCCGTGGCCTTCTGGCTCCTCGCGCGCTCGGCGAACCCCAGCCTCTTCGCCATCTACGCGACGCTCGTCGTCCTCGGCGTCGCGCGCGCCTTCTGGGGCCCCGCGGCCTCGGCGCTCTTGCCTTCGCTGGTCCCGACGAAGCACTTCCCCAACGCCGCGAGCTGGGCCTCGACGCTCTGGCAAGTCGGCGCGATCGGCGGCCCCAGCCTCGGCGGCCTGATCTACGGCCTCCGCGGATCGGCCGAGCCCGTGTACCTCGCGGCCGCGATCGGGATCAGCGGCGCCGCGCTGCTCATCGCGGGCATCGGCGTGCGCACCGGCCGCCTCGAGCGGCGCCCGCCGTCGATCGCCACGGTCCTCGCCGGGCTCCGCTACGTGTGGTCGTCGAAGATCCTCCTCGGATCGATCTCGCTCGATCTCTTCGCGGTGTTCCTCGGCGGCGCGGTCGCGCTGCTGCCGATCTACGCGACCGACATTCTCCACGTCGGCGCCCGCGGCCTCGGGCTCCTTCGCAGCGCGCCCGCCTTCGGCTCCGCCGCGATGGCCATCTTCCTGGCGTTTCGCCCGCTGCGCCGCCGCGTCGGCCGCACGATGATGCTCTTCGTCGCGCTCTTCGGCCTCGCGACGATCATCTTCGGCCTCTCGAAAAGTTTCCTGCTCTCGCTCGCGGCCCTCACCGTCCTCGGCGCGGCCGACATGGTCAGCGTCGTCGTGCGGATGACGCTCGAGCAAGCCGCGGCGCCGCCCTCCATGCGCGGTCGCGTCAGCGCGGTGAAATTCGTGCTCGTCGGCGCCTCGAACGAGCTCGGCGATCTCGAGTCGGGCGTCGCGGCCGCGCTGCTCGGCACCGTGCCCGCGGTGGTCGTCGGCGGCATCGGGACGGTGCTCGTCGTCGCGATCTGGAGCGTGCTCTTCCCCCAGCTCCGCAACGTGGATCGCTTCGACGACGTGAAGTCCACCGAGCCGTGAGTGTCCACCGCGTGGATAGCCCCACTGTCCACGTCAGGCTGAATCACGCCGGATCGCGCTTGGAATGAAGCTGTTTTCGCGCTGGCCTCGCCCTTGCTCATGCCGTCCGGCACGAGGTGATGACGATGGTCCTTGCATACCGTAGCGATGAAGAAGTCCTCCAGGCCCGCCTGGGCTCGCTGCTCGAGAGTCGCAGCGCCGAGGTGGCCAGCGTCGACGCCGAGGTCCGCAACATCTACTCGCGCCGCGTGGCCCGCTCGATCGGCGGCGGCGTCGCCTCGCTCGGCGGAGCGGCGCTGCTCGTCGGCGGCGCGCTCCGCTGGCTCGGGAGCAAATCGTCGTGGATAGCCCTGGAGCCGAAGGCGTACGACGGCATCCTGCTGGCGGTCCTCGCTGGCAGCGTGCTCGCCGGCCTCCTCGCGTACGGGCCGGCGCGGCTCGTCGCCAACCGCCGCTTCGACCGCGCGATGAGCGACGCGGTCTCGCTCTCGGGCAACGTGCGGATCGATCTCGTCCGCGTGGAGCGCGCCCAGCCGCTCCGCATCGCGCGTGAGCTCATCGAGCGCCACGAGGCCCGGAGCGCCTCGCTCCCCCTCGTCGCCGCCGCCCTGCTGGCGCCGCTCGGGATCCACCTGCTCCTGTGGATGATGTTCGCCTGGAGCTCGTCGCGCACCGCTCACCTCGCGGACTTCGATACCTGGATCGCCATGACCGCGCCGATCGCCGGCGCCGCCCACCTCATCCTCGCGCTCTGCGCGGCGAAGTTCGGGAGCCGCCTGCGCGAGAAGACCACCGCTGAGCTCCGCCTGGCCCCGTCCCGCGACGGCTGGGTCGCCTTCGCGTACACCGCGATCGCGGGCCTGATCCCCGGCGCGCTCCTGATCCTGATCCCGCCGATCCTCATCGGGGTGACTGGCCTGCTGTTCATCCCGCTCTCGTTTTACAAGATGAACCAGACCATCGTCGGTGAGCGCGAGGACCTCGGCTTCCTCGCCGCGTGACTCCCGCTCTTCAGCTCCGAGCGAGCCAGTCGAGGATCCGCGCCGCCTCGGCGTGCTTGCCGTCCGGGTTCGCGTACGGGATCATCTCCACCCCACGGGCCGCGAGCTCGGTCCGGCGCTCGGTCGTCAACGCTTCTTCTGCAAACAGCGCGAAGCGGCGCGGCGGCTGACCGCCGGCGAAGGCCTGGAGTCGCGCGAGGACCTCATCGAAGTCCTCGTCGGTGACGCCGTATCCGACGAAGAGGATCGGCGAGGAATGAAACACCGCAGTGAACGCCGTTTGCAGCTTCGGATCGGCGTACATGGCCCGACAGCGACGCTCGCGGGTGAGCGCCCAGCTCGCGCGATCGAGCAGAGTGCCGTGGACCTTCAAGAGATAGTGTCGGCGTCGAACGACCTCCCCTGGCACCCTGGCGAGCCCGGGCCAGGCCCCTTTGAACGCCTTTTCGAGCAGGTGATCGAGGCTGGTCGTCAACGCGCCGCGGAGCCGCGGAGCCAGCGAAGCGATGCTGACGGCGAGCGCCGGCGCCTCGAGGGCCCGATCGTCGAGGAGCACCTCCACCGCCGCACAGAACGACTCCGGGCCGAGCGCCGCCTCCGCCGCCGAGAGCGCGTCGACGAGGCGCCCCCGCTCGATGAAATCGGCAATCCCGGTCAGCGTCGCCTCGGGCATGCCGCCCGCGATCAGCCCCTCGACGAGGCCTTTCGACGAGGGGAGCCCGCCCGCCGTGGACACGCCGCCACCGGCGAAGATCAGGAGATCTTCGTCGAGGTAGGCGTCCCGGAGAGCCGCGAGGAGAGGATGGGAGAACGAGTCGACAGAGGGCATGTGGAGCGCGACCATAACCGATGGCCAGACCCCGCGTCACCCCTCGCGTCGAGGCGAGCGAGGGGCGATGGCCCGCGTGACCGCGGCCGGCAGGCACAGGCCCCCTGGCCGCGCGGTGGCGAGCTTCAGGGCGCCGTCTGCGTCAGCGCGCCGAGAAAGTCGCGCTTGCCGATGCTCACGCCGTTGTGGCGGAGGATGGCGTAGCAGGTGGTGAGGTGGAAGAAGAAGTTCGGCACGACGTGCTCGAGGAAGTAATCGGCGCCGGTCATCGTCTTTCCCTCCCAGCGGGGCTGGCTGATGGTCCGCGTCGCCGAGCCATCGAAGTCCTTCGCGGTGAAGGTGTCGAGGTAGGCGATCGTCGACTTCACCCGCGCGCTCAGCTCTTCGAGCGTCGCCTCGGTGTCGGCGCTCGAGGGGGCGTCCTTGCCGGTGAGGCGCGAGGCGCCGAGCTTCGTCGTGTCGCAGGCCACCTGGACCTGGCGCGAGAACGCGAACTGATCGGGCGAGAGGCGGAAGCCGAGGAACAGGTTGGGATCGAACCCGCGCGCCTTGGCGCTGGCCCCGGCGGCCTCGAGCCATTTGTCGAGCTGGCCGAGCTGCTTCTTCATCTGGTTGAACGTCGGGTAGTACATGCCGCGCAGCCTACCGCATCGTCGCGCCGGGTGGGCGTCGAGTCGTCGACGAGAGTCACCCCGGGCACTCGGCCTGAGGGGGATCGTCCTCGTGAATCGAGGCGTGGGGCGACTCCTCCGAGAGCGGTGGAGTCTCGATGTCGGATAGCGATACCGGCCCTTCGGCGTCGACGCTGGTGGCGGGCTCGCTCGTCGACATCGGCTCGTCGGTCGAGTCGACCGGGGCCTCGGGCGCCTCGTGCGCGCCGACGTGCTCGCCGTAGGCCTGGAGCTTCGAGTAGAGGCCGCGGCGGCTGATGCCGAGGACGCGCGCCGCCCGCTGCTTGTTGCCGCGCACGGCCTCCAGCGTGAGCAGGATCAGCTTGCGCTCGGCGTCCGCGAGGCGGGTGCCCACGGGGAGCCGCAGCACCAGCGGGTGCTCGCGATCGGCGCCCTCGCGCGCGACCTCTTGCTCGACGGGATCGCCGGCCGGGCGCGGCGGCGTGACCACCGGGTTCACCGAGCTGGGCAGGGTCGACACCGGCGTAGGAGGGCCGTGGTCGATCGTCGGAGCCGCGAGCGGCGGCGGCCGCGACGGCGCGCCGAGCGGGCTGCGCAGCGACGGCAGGGGCGCGAAGTCGGCCGGCAACATCGCCTCGTCGATCGGCGCGGGCGACGCGGGGGCCTGCGTCGGCGGGGGCGGCGCGGGCGGCGGGGCCTCGGCGAGGCGACCCTTGGGCCGACGCTCGATGCGGCCCTGACCGAGCTGGATGTCGTCCGCGGCGACGACCTCGTTCGGCGCGAAGAGGGCCGTCTGCTCGACCACGTTGCGGAGCTCGCGCACGTTGCCGGGCCAGTCGTGGGCCATGAGGCGATCGACGGCGCCGCTGTCGAGCCGCCGCGCCGGCGTGCCGTAGCGTCGCGCGTACTTGATCAGGAAGCGCTCGGCGATGGGCAAGATGTCGTCGCCGCGCTCCCGCAGCGGCGGCAGCGTCACGGTGAAGACGTTGAGCCGGTAGTAGAGATCCTCGCGAAAGACGCCGTCATCGACGAGATCGAGCAGGTCCTTGTTCGTCGCGGCGACGATGCGCACGTCGGCCTCGATCTCCTTGCGTCCGCCGACGCGCGTGAAGCGGTAGGTCTCGAGCACGCGGAGCAGGCTGACTTGCACCGCCGTGTCCATCGTCCCCACTTCGTCGAGGAACACGGTGCCGCCCGCGGCCGCCTCGAACTTGCCCTCGGCCGCGGCGAACGCGCCCGTGAACGAGCCCTTCTCGTGGCCGAAGAGCTCGCTCCCGATCAGCTCGCGCGGGATCGCGCCGGTGTGCACCGGGACGAACGGGCCGGCGTAGCGGCGGCTGCGGCTGTGGATCGCGCGCGCGACGAGCTCTTTGCCCGTGCCGCTCTCGCCGACGATCAGCACCGGCGCCATCGTCCCGGCGACGCGATCGATGCGCGTGAAGACCTCGCGCATGCGCCGCGAGCCGCCGACCATGCCTTCGAAGACCATGGAGCTCGACGCGGGATCGTCGTCGTCGCCGTCGGACTCGCGGACGTTGTCGGAGGCGAGCAGCTCGCGCACGAGAGAGACGAGGCGCGCGGGATCGAGGGGCTTCGTGAGGTAGTCGGCGGCGCCGAGCTTCAGCGCCTCGACCGCAGAGTTGACGCTGCCGCCGCCGGTGACGACGACGACGGCGGGCGGCGGCTGCTTCGGCTCGGGGCCGTCGCTCATCGCGGGCGGGGCGAGGCGCTTGATCAGCTCCACGCCCGTCATTCCGGGGAGGTTGAGATCGGTGACGAGCACGTCGGCGGGCGTGCGCTGATGGATGTCGAGCGCCTGCTCGCCGCTCACCGCGACGACGACGTCGAGCCCCTCGTGGCGCAGCACCGCCTCGAGGATGGCCGCCTGATCCGGCTCGTCCTCCACGAGGAGAACTCGACCGGTATGGCTTCCATGATTTCGTAGGCCCCGCTGCGGGCTCCGCACGTGCGTGGCCATTGCGTTCGCTCCCAACCTTGCCTCCCCGCCCGGTGAGTCGCTCGACAGCGGCTCGCCCACCTCGATCTGGAGACCGCGCGCGGCCCCGATCGCTTCCCCTCGGACCGCCCCCGGAGACGACGACGTGCGTCGAACCTCCATCGATGTCGACAACAACTCTACCCCCAAGGATGCGCCTTGCCACCGCTTCGATCCCTCAGGATTGTTCGGATTCTCCGGGGAGGATCCTCGACGGGCGGACGGTTCCGAGCGGGTCGGAGCGGGCGTCGGAGAGCGCCTGTGGGTGATACGGAATTACCCGACTACCAGCGCGCGGCGATCCCGAGCGCGATGCGATCGGCCAGCGCCATGCACGTGAGCATGGGGTTCACGGCGGGGCTGCCAGGGAAGATCCCGGTGTCGGTGATGTAGAGGTTCTCGAGCGCGTGGTGGCGGCCGTCCTCATCGACGACGCCGTCCTCGGGGCGACGCGACATGCGCGTGGTGCCGAACGCGTGGTTGGCCGCGGTGATCGTGTCGCGCGCGTCGAGGCGGCGGGCGCGGATGATCTCCGAGTCGGCCTTGCTGGAGATGATCTCCGGGACGCCGTGGAGCCCCGGGAGAATGCCGCTGCAGCCCGAGGCCCAGCAGATGTCCGAGAGGATGCCGAGCCCGCGCTGGATCACGTCGACGTCTTCCTGGACGAAGTCGAAGCGGATCTCCGGCTCCCATCCGTTGCGCTTGGCGCGCACGCTGCCGCGCGATCGATCGGCGGCGATGATCACGTCGAACGGCGCCATGCGATCGTAGGTGAGCAGCGTGCCCTGGTACTCGTGGCCGAGCCCAGGCAGACGCGCCGCGAGCACCGCCGGCGGCGACCACAGCACCTCGAGCTTGATGTGATCCTCGATGTAGTGGAGCGAGTGAAAGCCCTGCGTGGCCCCCTTCCACGGATCGATCGGATCGTCGTAGACCGCCATGATCGCCAGGCCCGGGTGGAGCTGGAGCTCCTTGCCGACGTAGCCGCCGGGATCGGGCGCGTTGCTCTTCTGGAGGATCACCGGCGTCGCCATGCAGCCCGCCGCGAGGACGACGAGCTTCGCCTCGATCTCGACGGCGTGCGTCTCCTTGCGCGTGAACGGCTCGACGACGCGGCCGCGCACGCCGGTGACCTTGCGGCCAGCGATGACGAGGTGCTCGGCGCGGACGCTGGTGAAGACGCGCGCGCCGGCGCGGATCGCCGCGGGAACGTAGGACACGTCGGTCGATTGCTTGGCGCCGTTGCGGCACCCGGTGAAGCACTCGCCGCTGCCCTTGCAGCCGGCCACATTGCGGAAGGTGGGCTCGCTGGAGATGCCGAGCGCGTCGCAGCCGCGCTTGAAGCGGAGGTTGCGCTCGCCCTGCACATCCATTGGCGTGGGCCCGACGAAGAGGAATTTCTCGACGCGCTCGTAGTGGGGATCGAGGGCGGCCCGCGTCAGCGCGTGGGTCCCCGTGGTCTCGGCCCACTTGTCGAAGACGAACGACGGCGAGCGGGCGCAGATCGCCGAGTTGATCAGCGAGCCGCCGCCGAGGGCGATGGCCTGCATCGTCGGGAAGAACAGGTTGCCGCGCGCGGCGCGCGTGCCGCCCTCGCGCAGGGTGCGGTGCATCGACTCGCCCGCCTCCTGCACGAAGTCCTTCTTGCCGAACGGCGGGCCCTCTTCAAGCAAGATCACGTCGCGCCCGGCCTCGGCGAGCTCCTTCGCGACGACGGCGCCGCCGGGCCCCGAGCCGATCACCAGCACGTCGCACGAGGCGCGGATGTCGCCCGCGTACTCGGCGAAGATCTTCACGCCGCGGTGGGGATCCGCGAACACGGGGCGCGCGACGTCGAGCTTCACGCGAACGCCTCGCGGCCCGGCGCCGAGGGGCGGATCGAGACCGAGACCGAGGCCGAGACCGAGACCGAGGCCGGCGCGAGCGCCTCCGCGGCGACGGCGCGCGGAGCGAAGGGCTCGAGGTTCGTCTCGATGCGCATGCGCCGCGCGACGTCTTGATTGGCGAGGTACGCCATCGTCAGCATCACGCGAAGCGAGAGGAAGATGACGCGGAGAAAATAGAGATCGCTCTTCGCGAGCTTGCCGAGGAAGGCGATACGATCGCCGACGCCGAGCCGCGTGAAGCGAGCGAAGCGCGGGCCGAGGAGCCACGGGCCGTGCTCGACGGCCTGGAACAGCAAGCGCATCAGCGCGCGCTGCGTGCGATCGACGCGGCCGACGTAGGCGTCGAGGTACGGGATGGCGCCGGCGTCCGTCCCGGAGAGGGGGATCGGGCCGCCCGACGGGAACAGCGCGTCGGCCGCGGCGGCGAGGATCGCCTGCTCTTTGCGGCTGAGGTTCCGCGCGCGCACGCCCGTCGCCGGGTAGCCGAGGAACACCCCACGAGCGAGGAGCGCAATGGCCGCAGCGAGCGCGACCGGAACGAGAAACCAGGCAGAAAGTAGGCTCATGTGAGGACCGCCTTGTCGAGTGGAGCGCCCAGAGATGCGGCTTCGAGCACCCACTCGAGCTCGCTCAAGAGGTTGGCGTCGACGCGCGCGAAGAAGGCGCCGAGGTGCGCCTCCGCCGTCTGCTCGTCGCGGACTTCGATGAGATCGATCAGGCGCTCCATGTCGAGCTGGTAGCCGTCGGCGATCGATCCGACGGAGCCCGCGAGCATCCCGTGCAGATCGCGCATCGGCGCCCAGAACACGTTCGCCAGCCACACGGCCGGCCAGATCCCGCTGGCGCAGACGAGGGCGCGGAACATTTCCAGCTCGTTGAGCGCGTGCGCGACGCGGTCGGCCTCGAGCGCGGGGGCGCGCGCGAGGATGGCGCGCGCCTCGGCGATCCCCGCGGCGTCGGCGTAGCGCGCGGCCATGCGCACGGCCTGCAGCGCGACGAGGGTGCGGACGCCGAGCAGCTCCCGCGCGAGGGCGCCGGCCGGGCGATCGAAGCGCCCCGCGAGCACGTACGACGGCAAGAGCGCCGGCGTCCCCTCGCGGCGGAAGTCCAGCACCATCGCGCCCGAGCCGCGCCGGCTGCGCACGACGCCGAGGCCCGTGAGGTGGCGCAGCGCCTCGCGGATCGTGCTGCGACCACACGCGAGCTGGCTGCCGAGATCGGCCTCGGACGGGAGGCGAAGCCCGGCTGGATACGCCCCGGAGACGATCCGCTTCAGGATCTCGTCCGAAACTCGCCGAACTTCGCCTCTGGATGCCATGATCTGTCCTATGAATTAGTCTGACAACTTCTGGTGCGCAACTTCTTTCGCACGTGTTGGTGGGTTCGCACCCCGGTTATCTACGGTCGTGGAGCCAGGCGATTCAGGATTTGCCGGTGTGTGAGCGTCGGAGCGCGCGTGCTAGCTCTGAAAGGCCAGCGTTCTGGTCCGACGCGGGGCGTCCGACGGCACCTCGGCAGCGCGTGGTCATTCGAGTCGAGCGCCCCGACGCGGGCTCGCGTGGGGGCGCGAGAGGAACCAGCCATGGATGCACTCGCGGGCAACGGGCTGATGATCGCCGGCAAGTACCGGCTCGATCGACCGCTCGCGCGGGGCGGCATGGGCTCGGTGTGGGTCGCCCGGCACGTGGGCCTCGACATGCCCGTCGCGATCAAATTCATGGACGCGGCGATCGCGTCGCTCGACGAGGCCGTGGTGCGCTTCGAGCGCGAGGCGAAGCTCAGCGCGCGCATCCGCAGCCCCCACGTGGTCGAGGTCCTCGACTACGGCACCGACGCCGGGCGGCCCTACATCGTGATGGAGCTGCTGCTCGGCGAGCACCTCGGTGAGCGCCTGCGGCGTGAGGGCCGGCTCTGGCTCCCCGACGCCGCGGCGATCGTCCTCCAGGTCGCCAAGGCGCTCCGCCGCGCTCACGAGGCCGGCGTCATTCACCGCGATCTCAAGCCCGCGAACGTGTTCTTGAGCCAGGTCGACGACGACGAGATCGTCAAGCTCCTCGACTTCGGGATCGCCAAGTGCGGGTGGGGCGACGACGGCGAGGTGACCAAGACCGGCGTCGTGCTCGGCTCGCCGAGCTACATGAGCCCCGAGCAGGTGCGCGGGATAAAATACATCGATCACCGCAGCGATCTCTGGTCGCTCGGCGTGCTGCTCTACCGCGCGCTCACGGGGCAGATGCCGTTTCAAGGCGAGTCCAACCTCGACATCGCGCTGCGGATCGCCGGCGATGCCTGCCCGCCCGCGACGAGCGTGGCGCCGGATCTCCCGCCGGAGATCGACGAGCTCTTCACGCGGGCGCTGGCCCGCGATCGCGAGGATCGCTTCCAGTCGGCGCGCGAGATGGGCGCCGCGATCGCCGCGCTCACCGCGCGGCTGAGCCTGCTGCCGGAGCCGCCGCCGCCGTCGTCGCGGATCTCGTTCGAGCCCGCGTCCGGATCCGGTCCCGATTCGCGGAGGTTCTCGACGAACGTCTCGTCACCGCCGCCGCCGCCGAGCCTCTACCGGCCCGCGTTTCCACGCGCGGATCTCGCCCCGCTGCGCGCGCTCCCCGGCGGCGGCGCGAGCGGCGACGAGACGTTCGCCGAGGGCTCGCCGCGCTCGTCCCGCGCCCCGGGTGAGGTCCGACGCAGCGGGACGATGCCTCGGGCCACCGCGCCGCGCGCCGTGTCGACGCTGATCGACGAGGGCTTCGACGCGCTCCGGGCCTTCGATCGCGAGGGCGCCGAGCGCTGCTGGCGCGCGGCGCTGGAGCTCGATCCCGACAATCGCCTGCTCCAGCTCAACCTGCAGAAGCTCGCGGCGCTCAGCGGCAAGAGCGTGCTCGCCGGCGAGCGCTGACGCCGCTCAGGGCCGAGGGATCCGCTCGGCGAGGATCTCCATCCAGAAGGCCTCGACGTCGGACAGGCGATCGGTCCGCTGCGCCGGCGGCAGGCCCGCGAGCAGCGTCGTCCCGTAGCCGCGCGTGCGGATCCGGCGATCGAGGATCGCCACGATTCCTCGGTCAGAGCGCGATCGGATCAGCCGGCCGAAGCCCTGCTTCAGCGTGATGGCCGCCTCGGGCACGCTGTAGGCGATGAAGGGGTTCAGGCCCGCGGCCTCGAGCGCGGCCGAGCGCGCCGCGACCACGGGATCGCTCGGCACGGCGAACGGGATGCGATCGATGATCACCAGGCGCAGGGCCTCGCCCGGCACGTCGACGCCCTCCCAGAAGCTCATCGTCGCCACCAGCACGGCGTTGCGATCGGCGCGAAATCGCCGCAGCAGCATCAGCTTGGGCGCGTCGCCCTGCACGAGCGGCGGGAGCGGCGTCTTGCCGCGCAGCGCCGCGGCGATGGCGCGCATCGATCGGTTCGACGTGCAGAGCACGAAGGCCCCGCCGCCGGTGATGGCGATGAGCTCGGCTGCGCGCGCCGCGGCGTGCTCGGTGAACGCGGCGTCGGCGACCTCGGGCAGATCGCGCGGCGTGTAGAGCAGCGTCGTCCGGGCGTAGTCGAAGGGCGAGAGCACCGTGAGCTCGTCGACGGGGACGGTCCCGCTCGCCTCGAGCCCCATACGGGAGCGCAGGTACTTGAAGCCGCCGCCGCCGGTGAGCGTCGCGCTGGTGAGCACCACGGCGCCGACGCGCTCGAAGACCCGATCGCGGAACAGCGATCCGAGATCGATCGGCGAGGCGCCGACGGCGACCGATCGCGATCGCACCTCGACCCATGTGACCTGGTTCTTGCCGGGATCGACGATGCGCGCGAGATCGTCGCGGAGCTGCCCGGCGCGCTGCCCCGCGAGCTTGATCGCCTCCTGCTTGCCGTGGAGATCCGCGTACGACGCCAGCGCGTCGAGGGTGCTGTCGAGCGCGTGATACGTCGCGAGGAGGTCGCCCGCCCACACGTCCGGCGCGAGCGTCACGCGATCGGCCGTCGGCCCCGCGAGCTTCGCCAGCTGATCGAAGAACGCGTCGGCCGCGCTGTGCACGACCGAGGAAAGCTTCGTGGCCTCGCCGCGCGCGAGGAGCCGGTCGCCGAGGCCCGCGGCGATGAAGGCCCGATCGGCGTCGCGCAGCATCGACTCGATCCGCGCGCCCGAGACGCGCACGCCGAAGAAATCCGTGGCCACGTGCTCGAGCTCGTGGGCCTCGTCGAAGATCACGGCGTCGTACGGCGGCAGCGCGCCCGCGACGGCGTAGCCCCGCTTCTCGGCGGCGATCTTCACGGCGAGATCGGCGAAGAACAGCGCGTGGTTCACGACCACGACCCGCGCCTGCTCCATGTCGCGCCGCATCTTCGTGACGAAGCACTCGGCGTGGTACTCGCAGCCGGCGCCGATCCGCGTCTCGCTCGACGAGCAGACCTCGCGCCAGAGCGGATCGCCCTCGGGCAGCGTGGGGAGCTCGGCGACGTCGCCCGTCTCCGTCTCGCGGACCCACGCCTCCAGGAGCGGCAGCGATCTTCGAATCGACGGATCCGCGGTCGACGCGGCGCCCGCGCGCAGCTCGTTGTAGCGGCGCAGGCAGAGATAATTGCCGAGCCCCTTGCCCAGCGCCGCCTCGATCTCGAGGCCGAGGTGCTCGTGCACGAGCGGCAGATCCTTGGTGAAGATCTGCTCTTCGAGGGCCTTGGTGGCCGTCGAGATGATCACCTTGCGGCCGCTGAGGATCGCCGGGACGAGGTACGCGAGCGTCTTGCCGGTGCCGGTGCCCGCCTCGCAGAGCAGCGTGCGATTGTCGTGCAGGGCGCGCTCGACGGCGTCGGCCATCGCGAGCTGGCCCTCGCGATCTTCGTAGCCGGGGAAGGCGCGTTCGAGAGGCCCGCCCGGCCCGAGGAGGCGCCGCGACAGGCCGCGGGGGTGGGTTTCACTCACGGCGGGGCCGGGGCTCTACACCCGGGGGACCGCCTTGTCGAAGGCGACCGCGCGGCGCACCTCGTCGATGGCCGCGTCGAGATCGGCCACCGGGTTCTCGAGCGTGAGCTCGCACCAGGTGTCGATGATCCGCGCCGGATCGCCGGGATCCGCCACCTCGTGGAGCTGCGCGCTTACCTCGTGGTAGCCGGCGTCGAGGGCCATCACCGCGACGGCGCGGGCGCGGGCGAAGAGCTGCGCCTCGACTTCGCCGGGGAAATCGCTGGCCTGGGCGCGCACGACGACGCCGACCCCCATCGCCGCGCCGGTGCGGATGAACGCGCCGGCGTCCATCAGCAGGTTCTCGCGAACGCGATCGGCCAGGAAAACAAGCGCGCCGCGCGTGCGGTAGACCTCGAGCCCGGCGGCGACGAGCGCCTTCTTGGTCTCGGCGGTCGTCGCGATCGTCGCGCGGGCTTCGGGCGTCGAGTCTCGACTCATCGCGCTTCCGGGCGATCGAGGTCGGGCGCGAGGCCAGCGTCGTCGATCTTCTCGGCGGCCTCGGCCGCCTTCGGCGGGGGCGCGATATCGGAGATGCGGCTCTCGCGCTCGATCACCAGGCCTTCGGGGAGCGGCTCGAAGAACTCGAGCCCGACGATCGTCCCGTCGGGCTCGGGTGACGTCCACACCACGCGGACGCCGCGATGCACGTGGTCATCGCCGACGCGGACAGTGATCTCGGACCCGACGTCGATGTGCTCGTCCTCGACGATCGCCCGGAGCCCGGTGCGGCTCATGTTCAGCGCCCAGCCGGGGATCTCCCGCTCACCGCGGAAAAATGCGACCCGGACGCTGACGTTGTGGCGCGCGCCCCCCACGCGCCGGGTCGGCTTGATCCCGGCGGTGGGGGTGGGGATCGGTGTCCCCCGAGGAGGCGTGGTAGTGCTGCGATTCACGAAGGCTTGCCGGACGATAGCACGTCCAGGTCAATGCCCGAGGTTGGGGGCGTGCCCGGAGCTGCCGTCATCGGGCTCCGTGTACCAGGAGCAGGGCTCGAGGATGTTGAGGCGCTCACGCGGGAGGCCCATGCCCTTGTCCGAGAAGAAGAGATCGTTCTCCTCGAGGCGCGCGCGGATCGTGGCGACGAAGAGGATCGGGTCGGCCGATTTGGTGTAGCCGAGCTGGACGATCGAGCCCTTCGGCCACTTGCCCCGGCCCTCGTCGAACGTGAGCTCCTGGCGCAGCGTGTAGAAGCCCTCGGTCGGCACCTTCTCGAGCTGCTCCACCCAGCTCGGGTTGCGGATGTTCTCGATCGCCGGACCATGGAAGTGCCAGCGGTTCTGGATGTTGTGATCGGGGGCGAGCACGCTCGGCAGCGGCCCGCTGTCCGAGTGGTTGTGGAAATAAACGAGACAGCCGGCGGGGATGCGCTCCTCCTGGCCGGGGTACGCCTTGGGGGTGCGGTACAGCCCGCAGTCGGGCACGCGATTCTTCGGGGTTGCCATGGGCGCGATCGAATAACCACGTCGCGCGCCGCCGTAAAGGACGGCCTCGTCGGACCGCCGCATTCAGCGGGGCCGTCCGTGCGCGGGGAAGCCATGGGTATCCGGCCAGGGTCGTGCTATGCCGCGCGGCTCCGGCCATCCAGGGGCGGCCCCAGCGGGGGCGCCGGGCCGGGCATCCACCTCGTCGGAGCACTCGTGAACAAGCTCAATTCAATCCTCGGCGGAGCGGTGGTGATCGCGATCGGCATCGTGTTCATCGTCCAGTTCCGGCCCGCGAGCGGCCAGCAGAAGGTCGACTCCGGCCCCAAGTGCGTGGCCGAGGTCAAGGGTAGCTGCATCGACAGCAACTACTTCTTCGCGGCGCAGCGGCTGATCTCGTACGCCGGCATCGACGGCGCGCGGCAGAAGGCGATGGGCTTCCGCAAGCAGGTGGCCGAGGGCTTGATCGAGCAGTGGGCGCTGAACCAGGACGCGAAGCGCCTCGGCATCGTGGTATCGGACGACGACGTCAGCGCCGAGATCGCGGCCGGGCGGGCTCACATTTCGCTCCCCGCCGACAAGGCCCGCGAGATGGGCTACCCGCTCCGCATCGGCGAAGAGCTGGTGACCCCGCTCTACGTCCGCGACCGCAAGACGAAGAAGTTCGACGCCAAGCTGGCCGAGAAGAACATCCGCCAGGCCACGCGCCTCAGCTCGCTCGAGTTCCGCGAGTTCCAGAGGCAAGAGCTCACCGCGGCGCGCATGCGCGAGATCATCAAGCAGCGCGTCCGCGTCGGTGAGAACGAGGCGTTCGAGCAGTTCGCACGCGAGAAGGCCACGGTCACGCTCGACTTCGCCCGCCTCGATCGTCGCTTCTACGCCGACCTCGTCCTGGACACGTCGCCCAGGGCCGTCGAGGCCTGGGCCGCGCAGAACAAGGAAGAGCTCGACAAGGTCTGGGAGTCGCGCAAGGCGCAGTTCCTCCCCGAGTGCCGCGTCACGCGCCACGTGCTCGTGAAGATCGGCGAGACGGCGAGCGACGACGAGAAGGCCGAGGCCCGGAAGAAGGCCGAGCGCCTGCTCGAGCGCATCAACAAGGGCGAAGACTTCGCCGAGGTCGCGCGCAAGACGAGCGACGACGGCAGCGCCTCGCGCGGCGGCGAGCTCGGCTGCGTGCAGAAGGGCAAGATGGTCAAGCCCTTCGAGGACGCGATGATGGCGCTCGGCGAGGGCAAGGTCAGCGGCGTCGTGCAGAGCGAGTTCGGCTTCCACATCCTCAAGGTCGAGAAGATCGCCAAGGACGCCGACGCCGAGAAGCTCGGCCGCGCGCAGACCGCGACCGAGGTCTACATCGGGCACGAGTCCGACCGCCTCGCGACCGAGGGCGCGAAGAAGATCCTCGAGGCCGTGCGCGGCGGGAAATCGCTGAAAGACGCGCTCCAGGCCCACCTCGACGAGGTGCTCCCGAAGACCGACGCGCCCGCCAAGAAGGACGAGAAGAAGGCCGCCAAGAAGGACGAGAAGAAGGCCGCCAAGAAGGACGACAAGTCCGAGGAAGCGGCCAGCGACGACAAGCCGGCGATGACCGCGGAGAACCACCCCGCGCGGCCGACGATCGAGTCGACGATGCCCTTCAACTCGAGCGGCGATCCGATCCAGGGCGTGCGCCCCGGCGTCGAGGTCGCGCGCATCGCCTTCGGCCTCGACAAGCCCGGCGCGGTGCCGAACGACATCCTCCCGCTCGAGACCGGCTACGCCGTGCTCCAGCTCAAGGACAAGGCCCCGGCCTCGAAGGACGACTGGGAGAAGAACCGCGAGTACTACGTCGGCTCGATGCGCGCGAACCGCCAGAACGACGCGCTCGTGGCGTACATCAAGAAGCTCCGCGCCCAGGTCGTCGGCGAGCCCAAGTTCCCCGAGCCGTCGATGCTCGTCGATCCCTCGAACAAGGACGACGCGCCGAACAACGCCGACAGCAACGAGGAGCAGTGAGCGCCGGGGCGCCGATGCTCGAGCACCACGACGTCGTCCTCCCGAACGGGCTCAAGCTCGTCCTGGTCCCGCAGCCGAGCGTGCATCGCGCGGTGGCGTCGCTCTACCTCCGGACCGGCTCGCGCTTCGAAACGCCTGAAAACAACGGCATTTCGCACTTCCTCGAGCACATGGTGTTCCGGGGGACGAAGAGCATGCCCTCCGCGCACGAGCAGTCGCTCGCGTTCGAGCGGCTCGGCGGCACCCTCTACGCCGCGACCCACGTCGACCACGGCGTGATGTCGGTCGCGGTCCCGCCCGCGAACTTCGAGCGCGTGCTCCCGCTGCTCGGCGAGGTGACGACGTCGCCGCTGTTCACCGAGATCGAGATCGAGCGCGGCATCGTCCGCGAAGAGATCCTGGAAGACCTCGACGACGACGGCCGCGACGTCGATCCCGACAACATCTCGCGCGCCCTCATCTACGACAAGCACCCCCTCGGCTACACGATCACCGGGGCCATCGCCGCGCTCTCGCGCTTCGACGAGGCCGCGCTCCACGCGCACCACGCGCGCCACTACAGCGGCGAGAACGCCGTCCTCTGCGTCGCGGGGCGCATCGGCGATCTCGACCGGATAACGGCGCTGGTCGAGCGCAGCTTCGGCGCGATGCCCCGGGGCGCCCGCGTCCCGGTCGTGGCCCCGCCGAACGGCCAGAAGAAGCCGCGCTTCCGCTTCGTCGAGAACCAGTCGAGCCAGACCGATCTCCGCATCGCCTTCCGCGCCCCGAGCGAGCGCGATCCGCGCGAGCCCGCCGTCGAGATGCTCCTCCGCGTCCTCGACGACGGCATGTCGACGCGCCTCTACGAGCGGGTCTGCGACCGCCTCGGCCTCTGCTACGACGTCTCGGGGATGTTCGAGTGCTACGAGGACGACGGTGTCGTCGACGTCGCCGCCGGCGCCCAGCACGAGCGCGTCGCCCAGGTCGCGAAGGAGATCTTCTCGCTCTTCCACGATCTCGCCGAGCACGGGCCGCGCGAGGACGAGCTCGAGAAGGCGCGCGATCGCCACCTCTGGTCGGTCGAGGCGATGCAAGACGACGCCGAGGGGGTGGCCGGATTCTTCGGCCTCGCCGCGCTCGCCGACATCACTCGCACGCCGATGGCGCGCCACGCCGAGATGGTGGCCGTCACCGCCGCCGACGTGCGCGACGCCGCGCAGGCGGTGTTCCGGCCTGAGCGCCTCAGCGCCGTGGCCGTCGGCCTGCTGAGCGAGGCCGAAGAGCGCCGCCTGGAAAAAGCGATCAAGGCTTTCTGATCACTGCTGTCTCCTGACGCCGCGTTCCTCGCGCCTCGCGCCGGACAGCCGGAGCCGGCGCGAAGACCGCGGTTTTTCATGCCGAGAAGTCTTTCTTGCATTCATCCAGATGAATGCATATAACTCCTTAGTGTCCAGCGACGAAGAGCCCCTGATTGGCAGCGTGCCCAGCGGCGCGGCCGCGGCCTCGGCGCGCTGGGAGCTCTATCGGCTGCTCGCCGATCCGGTGCGGCCGCGCCTCCTCGCGCTGGTGTCCGTGGAAGAGCTCGGCGTCGGGGAGCTCGCGGATCTCCTCCGCGAGGGGCAGCCCAAGATCTCGCGGCACGCCTCGGCGCTGCGCGAAGCGGGGATCGTCGCCGGTCGCAAGCAAGGCACGTGGACGCTCCTCCGCCTCGCGCCCGGCGCCGCGGAGGACGCGGTCGTCGCCGACGCCGTGGCCGCAGGGCTCGCCTCGTGCCGCGCCGATGGCACCCTCGCGCGCGTCGACGAGGTCATCGCCGCGCGCGACGAGGCCACGCGCGAGTTCTTCGCGCGCGGCGGGCGACCCGTGAAATCCGGCCCGCCGCACGAGCTCGGCGCCTACCTCGCCGCGCTCGCACCACTGCTCCCGTACCGTCGCCTCGCGGTCGACGTCGGCACCGGCGAAGGCCCCCTGCTCGAGGTGCTCGCCCCGATCTTCGACAAGGTCCTCGCCGTCGATCGCTCGGACGCGCAGCTCGCCCTCGCGGCCGAGCGCGTGCGCCGCCGCGAGCTCACCAACGTCACGCTCGTGCGCAGCGAGATCGACGGGCCCGAGGTCCTCGAAGCGCTTCATGAAGCGCTTCAGCATCACCGGCCCCGCGGCGCCGACGTGGTCTTCGCGTCGCGCGTCCTCCATCACGCGCCGGTGCCTGCGCGCGCCCTCCGCGCCCTCGTCGATCTCGCGCGCCCGCCCTCGGGCGACGCGCCCGGCGGCGCGGTCTGCATCCTCGACTACGAGGCCCACGACGATCAGGCGCTGCGCGAGCAGCAGGCCGATCTCTGGCTCGGGTTCGAGCCGCGGGAGCTCAAGCGCCTCGCCCGCCACGCGGGCCTCGTCGACGTCACCTGGCAACGCCTCCCGGCCGCCTGGCAGGGCGAAGGCCCCGATCGCCACCTCGCGTGGCAGCTGCTCGTAGGTAAACGCGGAAACGACGCTCACGCCCATCCGGCGGAGCACTCACCAGAGAACAACAAGAGGAAGTCATGAGCGCGAAGGATCAGAACTACAAAGTCGCCGACATGAAGCTCGCAGACTGGGGTCGCAAGGAGATCCGCATCGCCGAGAAGGAGATGCCGGGGCTCATGGCACTCCGCGCGGAGTACGGCGCGTCGAAGCCCCTCAAGGGCGCGCGCATCGCCGGCTGCCTCCACATGACGATCCAGACCGCGGTCCTGATCGAGACGCTGACCGAGCTCGGCGCCGACGTGACCTGGACGAGCTGCAACATCTACTCGACGCAGGATCACGCGGCCGCGGCGATCGCGGCGGCCGGCGTCCCGGTCTTCGCCTGGAAGGGCGAGACGCTGGAAGAGTACGACTGGTGCCTCGAGCAGCAGCTCAAGGCCTTCCCGGGCGGCAAGCCCCCGAACATGATCCTCGACGACGGCGGCGATCTCACGGTGTGGATCCACGAGAAGCACCCGCAGATGTTCGCCGGCGACGACGCGATCCGCGGCATCTCGGAAGAGACGACGACGGGCGTGCACCGCCTCTACGAGATGTTCCAGAAGGGCACCCTCAAGGTCCCCGCGATGAACGTCAACGACTCGGTCACCAAGTCGAAGTTCGATAACCTCTACGGTTGTCGCGAGTCGCTCGGCGACGCGATCAAGCGCGCCACCGACGTGATGTTCGCCGGCAAGGTCGCCGTCGTGTGCGGCCACGGCGACGTCGGCAAGGGCTCGGCGCAGTCGCTCCGCAGCATCGGCGCCCGCGTCATCGTCACCGAGGTCGATCCCATCTGCGCGCTCCAGGCCGCGATGGAAGGCTACGAGGTCAAGACGCTCGAAGAGGTCGCCCCCATCGCCGACATCTTCGTCACCGCCACGGGCTGCAAAGACATCATCCGCGCCGAGCACTTCAAGGCGATGAAGGACGAGGCCATCCTCTGCAACATCGGCCACTTCGACAGCGAGATCCAGGTCTCGTGGCTCGAGTCGAACCCCGAGATCAAGCACGAGGAGGTGAAGCCCCTCGTCGATCAGTACATCTTCCCGGACGGCAAGCGCCTCACGCTCCTCGCCAAGGGGCGCCTCGTCAACCTCGGCTGCGCGACGGGGCACCCCTCGTTCGTGATGAGCTGCTCGTTCACCAACCAGGTGCTCGCGCAGCTCGCGCTCTGGAGCGAGAAGTTCCCGCTCGGCGTGCACATCCTCCCGAAGAAGCTCGACGAGAAGGTCGCCGCGCTCCACCTGAAGAAGCTCGGCGTCAACCTGACGAAGCTCAGCGCCGATCAGGCGTCGTACCTCGGCGTGCCGGCCGAGGGCCCGTTCAAGCCCGAGAACTACCGCTATTGAGCGAGGAGAGGGCGCCTGCCCCCTCCACCGATATCCCCGCCGTGCCCGCCGTAGTAGTCACGCGGGCATGGCTCTCCCCAAGCACCCTCGCGCCGTGATCACCGGCGCCGGCTCCGGTCTCGGACGCGCCCTGTCGCTCGAGCTCGCCGGGCGCGGCGCGCGCTTGCTCCTCGCTGACATCGACGACGCCGGGCTCGCCGAGACGGCGCGGCTCACGGGGGCGGCAGGGGCCGAGACGGTGACCCAGCGCTGCAACGTCGCGGTCGCCGCCGAGGTCGAGGCCCTCGCCGTGGCCGCCGACGAGCGCATGGGCGGCTCCGACCTCGTGATCAACAACGCCGGCGTCGCCGTCGGCGGGCTCGTCGGCGAGATCCCCCTCACCGACTGGGAGTGGATCATGGCCGTCAACATCTGGGGCGTGATCTACGGCTGCCACTCGTTCTTGCCGCGGATGAAGCGGCAGAAGAGCGGCCACGTGCTCAACGTCGCCTCCACGGCCGGGCTGATCCACGCGCCGGGAATGGGGCCGTACAACGTCACCAAGGCCGGCGTCGTCGCCCTCTCCGAGACGCTCGCGGCCGAGCTCACCGGCACCGGCGTCGGCGTCACCGTCCTCTGCCCCACGTTCTTCAAGACCAACATCTTCAAGAGCTCGCGCTCCACCGGCGACGCCGCCGCGAAGGCCCCCGTCGAGAAGCTGATGGCGCGCGCGCGGCTCCAGGCCGACGGCGTCGCGCGCTACGCGATCGACTCGGTCGACGCCGGCCGCCTCCACGCGCTCCCCCACGGAGACGGCCGCTGGTTCTGGCGAGCGAAGCGCGTGGCTCCAGGATTCTTCGCATCCACCGTACTCGGGCACGGCCAGCGCTTCCTCAAGTAGGGGGTCGGAGACAACCATGAACATTCGCGTATTGCTGCTCCTCGGCGCGCTCGCGCTCTCCTCCGGCGCCGCCGGTTGCCAGGACAAACCCACGCGCTGGGACACCGCCGCGACGTCCACCGTGGCGCGCGCCCCCGACGCGCCGCCCGTCAAGGAGGCTGGCTCGTTCAACAAGTTCTTCCCGGCCGACGGGATCGACGGGATGAAGCGAGTTTATACCCAGGAGAAGACCGGATTCGCCGAGGCCAAGCTCCAGAAGGACGGCAAAGACGTGGCCGTGCTCTCGATCTCGGACGCCTCGGGCGACGCCGAGGCCCTCAAGAAGTTCGAGGGCGCGACCGACAAGATCCAGGGATATCCACTGGTCACCGTCGGAAAGAACCAGTCTTCGCTGCTCGTGAAGGGGCGGTATCAAGTCAAGGTCTCTTCCCAGCAACTCGACGAAGGCGCGCGCAAGCCATGGCTCGAGAAGTTCAACCTGAGCGGCCTCGCCGGCCTTTGAGGATCAGTCCATGAGCCACCAACCGATTCACAAGATTCTCGAAGAGCTCCCCGCCTCGAACCTCACCACGCGGCTCCTTGGCGCCCTCGACTACGTCGTCCCCGGCCAGTGGGAGAACGTGACCAGCTGGGAGACGATGATCAAGCGCGTCACCGGCGAGGACGATCAAGCGCTGATCCAGCGCGTCGGCGACCGCGCCATCGAGCTCTACAACGATCCCGAGCAGGGGTATCAGCGCGCCATCCAGATCTTCCACCTGGTCGACAGCACCCAGGGCATGGCCGGCGCCGCCGAGATGGCCAACAAGCTGAGCGAGTCCTTCGATTTCCTCTCGTTCCTGGGGAGGATCACGCCCAAGGCCGACACCACGCAAGGCATCGACGCCGCGGTGAAGTTCGTCGCCGAGATGGCCACCTTCTGTTACACCAACGGCCTCCCCGGCGACAGCGTGGGTGATTTCCTCTCGTCGCTGATGGCCTACGAGAAGGAAGACTCCATCCGCTTCGCCGCGTGGGTCACCTTCGATCTCGTCCTCCCGCTCGGGCCCGACTTCCTCGCCAAGACGCTCGACGTCCTCTCCAGCGCGACCCACGCCGAGCTCGGAGAGAACAGCCGCTTTGCCAGGATCGCGAAATACCTCCCCGGCGCCGATCTCGCCGAGAAGGCGGGGCTCCTCAGCTCGACGCTCGCGGTCTCCAGCGGCCACATCACCAGCTTCGTGGCCGAGAAGGGGCTCGATCAGCAGGACATCTTCCAGCGGATCAAGGGCTACGTCGAGGTCGGCGACAACGCCCTCGACTACGTGTCTGCGGCGATCGACATGAGCACCAACTACTTCGAGCACACCGGCATCCAGAGCGTCAGCCGCCGGCTGATCTCGCGCGCTTACGGCGAGATCTGACGCTCTCGTCGCCGCCTTCGATTCGACACCACGCAATCATCCAAGGAGACTCATCATGACCGTTCTCGCGAAGCTTCTCGACAAGGCCTACGAAACCAAGACGCCGACCGAGCTGGTCGACGCCCCCGTGGCCGCCCTCCAGGGCGTCTCGGACGCCGACGCCGAGGCCCTCAAGAAGGCCTTCGGCATCAAGACGATCGGTGATCTGGCGAAGAACAAGTACGTCATCGCCGCCCAGACGATCGCGCACCTCGCGGCCCTGCACAAGTAGAGCGACGCGCGCTCGAGATGCCCCGCGGAGATCCTGAAAGCGCCCCGACGGTCCGCCTGGATCGGGGCGCTCTCCCCGGCTCCGCGGCGGCGTCATCCTCCCTCGTTCTCTGCCTTCTTCTCGGCGCCGCGACGGGCTGCGCGCCGCTCACGTCGGGCCCGACCACTCCGCAGGATGGCGGCGTCCACGGGCCGAGAGTGGCAGTCTCCCCGCAGGCCGAAGAGGCCCTCCCCGCCACCGCGCAGAGCTACCCGCCCGGCTGGCGCAGCGCGCTCGATCCCCGCTATGCTCGCCACGTCGAGCGCGGCGCCGGGTTCGACGACTGGACCTCTGCGCTCCAGGCCGCCATCGACGATCTCGCCGTGGGCGAGGCCATCCCGCCGTCGAGCTGCGCTGACGCGTGCGGCGCGCGCCTCCCCACCCGGGCCTGCGCGCCCGCCTGCGCCGCGCCCGTCGCCCCGGGGACACCGCTCGACTACGCGGGGACGCTGTTCCTCCCGGCCGGCGTCTACGCCATCACCCGGCCTCTCCACGTCCGCGCCCCGTGGATCCGTGTCATCGGCGAAGATCCCGCGACGACGCGCCTGGTGTGGAAGGGCCGCCCCTACGATCCCACGGCCGACAACTCCAGCGCGGCCGACGGCTCGTTCGCCGAAGCGGAGACCGGGAGCGGACGGGTTGATTGCCTGTCGGAGCCGGATCCCTCGTTCCCTCCCACCCCACCGACGGTGATCCCCAATAACTGCTCCCGTCCCACGCTCGACGCCGGCGGCTACCCGACCGGGCGGAGCTGGATGATCTGGGTCGACGACGCGAGCTCGTTCGCCATCTCCCGCCTCACTCTCGACGGCCAGGGCACCGCCGAGGTGGGCATTCGCGTCGCGGCCACCAACCATCAATTCCCGGCCACGCCCGAGCCTGCGGGCGGCAGCGGCGCGGGGAAATGGCTCGATTTCTACGGTCGTTACCGCCCTTTCGGCTCGGCCACCGGCTATCACTTCAGCGATCTGGTGATCGAGGAGACGGCGCGCGGCCTGTGGGCAGGGGTCCTGTGGCACGACGGCAACGGCCGCGGCACCGGAGCGATGGATAGCGAGGGTGATCTGCGGCGCGTCCATTTTCTCCGGATCGGCCAGAGCCTCTCGCCGCTGCGGCCGGAGCGCCCGCCCGCCGGAGCCGACACGTCGGCCAACGTCGAGCGCGCCGCGGTGCGCACCAGCAGCCAGAACGCGATGAACTGGAACGTCTGGGACTCGACCTTCACCGACTGCGACGCTGGCCTCTTCGACGGCAGCGGCGCCGGCGGGCTCAACGTCTGGAGCAGCCTCTTCGTCCGCTCGCGCGTCGCCGATGTGGCCATCGCCAACAGCTACTTCAACGTCATCCGCGGCAACACCTCGTGGGGCTCGCGCAAGCTCCTCACCGAGGGGGGGTATGCGCCCGGCGCCGCGCCCGGCGGCGCCCGGCCCGGCGATCAGCCCAACGAGGACTTCTGGGCCTCGTCGACGAAGCGCGGCGGCGCGACCTGGACTCACCTCACCATCGAAGACAACGTGGTCCTCGATCCGGTCTCGACGGCGATCGACGTCCGGACGATGGAAGCGGCGATCCTCGACAACGTGCTTCGCGCGACGACGACGCCGATCGCCGAGCCGTCGGGCTTCGGCTACGTCGATGGGGTCAATCGCATCGGCAACCGCGTGCTCCTCGTCGGCAACACCTTTCCCGCAGCGCTGGAGCGCCCACCGGCCTCGCCCCTCGCCTACCCCGACAGCTATCCTGGCCACGCCTGGTGGACGCTCTATGGCACTCACGGCGACGCTCCAGGCGCCGCCAGGGTGCCCGCGCCGGCCGCCTTCATCGAGGCCGACAACACCCGAGCTCCGCCCGCGGCGCTCGCCGCGCTCACGCTCCCGCGGATGCCCGAGACCCCGCGCGCGGTCGCCGGACGAGCCCTGTTCGAGGTCGCCCCGAGCGGGATCACGGCGACCGACGTTCACCGCGTCTCCAGCGCCATCACCGCGCTGTGCCGCGGGGATCGCGAGCGCCCGATACTGCACCTCCTCGGCGGCGTGTTCTTCGTCGATCACTCCCTGGAGATCCCCGGCGGCTGCGAGATCCAGATCGTCGGTGACGGGATGAGCACGCTGATCGAGTGGGGCACCGGGACTCCGCAGGTCGCCGCCGGCTCGCCCGGGCACGACGCGGCCGAGGACGGCGCGATCTTCACGCTCCGGGCCCCCGCCCGCGCCACGATTCGTGATCTCCGCCTCGGCGCCCACGCCTACGACACCCGCGCGCGCCGCGCCCGCGCCCGGGATCTCAACGCCCATCCCGGCGATCCCGTCGGTCAGGGGATCGTGATCGAGACCCGCGACGAGCCCGGCGATCAGGTCTATCTCGAGAAGGTCTATGCCGCCGTCTCCGAGAACCCCTGGCCGGGCCGGGACGACTTCACGCGCGCCCTCGTGGTCACGGGGAGCCACGTCGATGTCCGGGTCGAGGGCTCGGGCTTCAGCAACGCCGCGATCGCCGTCGACGTCGACGGCGCCGGCGCCGCGTCGGGCGGCGTGCGCCTCTACGGCTGCAACTCGGGGGGCAACGCCCTCTCCAGCTATCGAGTGCGCAACGGCGGCCGCCTGGTCGCCGAGGGGGTCGAGCAGGAGTCGACGGCGGGGATCGATCTCCGCGGCGGCGCCGGCTCGTTCACCTTCGTCGGCGCGCGCTACGGCGTGAGCATTCCAGTCTTCTGGGACGCCGAGACCGACTCCGGCGCTCGCGAAGACCCCGTGAAAGCCGCCTGGTGGGGCGCCTGGCGAGCGCAGCTCACCAGCGCGGGCCGCGGGGTGGGCGCGCTCCACGCCGGCGATTTCCGGGGATCGCTCACCCTCCTCGGCGTCGACGTCGGACTCCCGATCTTCCGCGAGGCGGCTCCCTCCGATCTCACCTTCGTCTTCGGCCTTCGTTATGCGTACTCCGGCAACCGTCGTCGGCGCTGCAACGACGCTCTCGATCCTGGCCTGTGGCCGAGCGGGCTCCTGCCGACGAAGAACCCCGAGGCGGCCGACGCCTGCCGCCCGGCGTTCGAGATCAGCGGCGGGACGAGCTATGTCGTCGGGTCGGTGATGACGGGCTCACCGCTCCCGCGGACGGCGGGCTGCGCCGTCCCCTCGTTCACGCCGCAGGACCACACCTGCGAGCCGCCGCTCGAGAATCGCTTTGTCCCGGCCATGCTGGCCGATCTGCGGCGGGCCCGGCTCGGGCGGAGCAGCGCAGTGCGCGGCCCCGCCAGCACCGACGTGCACCTCGCCCGGGTGAGCTTCTGGAGCTGGGACTCGCGCGCCGCGATCCGGATCATGAAGGTGCCTTGATCGTGCTCCCGGCGCGGCGCCCGCCGGCTCCGACGTGGAGACAATTCGCCCCATGAGGCGCGAACGCCGCGACTATCACGACTGGCGCGCGCTGGTTTCCCGCTCACCGCCGTGGCGCGCCGGTTGCAGCCCATCCACCGCCCAATGCCACTGTTCCCGCTTCGAGCTTCCCTTCTGGGCGCCGCGCTGCTCGCGGCCGGCTGCGGCGTCCCTGCTCTCACCGTGTCTCCCGGCGGCTTGCGCAGCCCCTACACCGGCTATTCGAGCGAGAAATACGGTGACGACAAGATGTGGCTCTGTCGTCCGGATCTCCCGTTCGACGTCTGCCGGAGCGACGCCACGGCGACCGAGCTCCGCGACGATCACTCCCGCTCGGTCGTCACCGCCAGGGCGGCGCCGCGGCCGGACGTCGACTGCTTCTATGTTTACCCGACCGTGGATCTCGATCTGCTCCCCGGCAACGCCGCCGCCGACGCCACGCGGGTCCCCGCCGCGCGCGCGACGCTGAGCCAGATCACCCCGTTCAACGGCGTCTGCTCGCTCTACGTGCCAGTCTACCGCCAGGTCACGATCGGCACCTACCTCTTCGGCCAGGGCGAGGGGCCCCGCTCCGACGTGGCCTTCTCCGACGTGCAAGACGCTTTCTTCCACTACATGGGACAGTACAACCACGGTCGCAAGGTGGTGCTCATCGGCCACTCCCAGGGCGCCGGGATCGTGGTTCGCCTGCTCCAGGACCGCTTCGAGCGCGATCCGGTGATGATGGCGCGCTTGCTCCTCGCGATGCCGATCGGCGGGCCGGTCGAGGTGCCGAAGGGCAAGACGAAAGGAGGCACCTTCGACAACCTCCCGCTCTGCACCAAGCCCGACGAGATCGGGTGTGTGATCGCCTATCAATCCCGCCCTGCCGGCGGCAAGGTCGGCAAGCCGGCGTTCGTGCCGCAGCCCGGGAACGAGATCGCCTGCGTCAACCCTGCGGCGATCGGCGACTCGGGGCCACATCGCTTCTCGCGCAGCCTGTTCCCGCTCACGATCGACTCGCGCCCCTGGCTCCAGGGGATCGAGGGCGTCGATACCCCGTTCGTGATGCTGCGCGACTACTACACCGGCGAGTGCACCGACGGGCCCGACGGGTATCGCTACCTCGCCGTCGCCGGCGCGCCCGAGCCCGGCGATCAGCGGGTGAGCACCGTCGATCTCGCCGCGTCGAGATTCAATGGCACCTTCGGGCTCCACGTCGTCGACTTCCAGTTTCCGCTCGGCGATCTCGTCGATCAGGTGGCTCGCCGGGCCAAGAAGGTGCATTGAGCCGGGCGCGGGCGCGCGCGCCTTGACATCGTGCCAGAGGTCGACTCCGATCCGCGCCGAGGGCAGATCGATGGGCAAGAAAAGCGGTTCGGCCGGGCAGCGCGGGAAGAAGAAGCACGCGCGGGAAATGGCGCGCAGGAAGGCTCCGGCCACGCGACCGCCCGCGGCTGCGGCGGCGCACGTCGGACGCTCGCGCTCCGGGTGGCTGCCCGCCGAAGAAGGGATCGAGGGGCTCGTCCGCCGCCTCGAGATTCACTACCACGAGGCAGCGCACCATGCGGCCGAGCACGCCGGCGTCTCGCCCGCCGAGCTGCCGGGTGTCCTCGTCACGCCGGCGCGGGTGGCGGCGCTCGGGACACCGGATCTGCTCGCGCGCCTCGGCGCCCTCGGCGTCACCACCGATCGCGACGCGTTCCTGGCCGCCACGGCCACCGCGGGCTCTGCTCTCCAGTTCGCGACGGAGCGCTGGTTACCGCTCCTCGGCGCCGCGGCCACGGTCCACGATCGCGACCTCGTGCGCCTCGCCGCGTGCGATCTCTGGAAGCGCTTCCGGCCCGAGGCGCCGTCCACCGAGGGGCTGCTCGACCTGTTCCAGCGGGGTTTCGCGCACGCCCGCAAGCAGGAGGACGCGGCCGCGGTGAGGTTGTGGCTCGATTTCTGGGCCGCGCTCCGCCCTCGCCTGACGGCGGATCTCCGCACGCTCGACGCGGTCAATGGCTTCTTCGGGGAAGGCTTCACCGAATTCGACACCTGGATCGAAGTGCTGATCAACGCGACGGAGGGCGTGGTCAAGGGCGAACCCGACCTCGTGCGCCGGGTCGTCGCGCTGCTCGACGAGGTCCATCAACAGCTCTCCGGCGAGCACGACGAGTACCGCAGCCTGCTCGTGAGGGATCGCGTCGGCTTGCTCTTCTGCGCCGGCGCGCGCTCCGAGGGAGAGCAGATAATGCGCGCGATCATCGCCCGCGATCCCTCGGAAACGAGCCCGTACCTCGCGCTCTCCGGCCTGCTCGCCCCGGACGAGAGCGAGGATCGCGCCGGGCTCGCCGCCGCGCTCGCGCTGCTCGAAGAGGCCGCGACGAAGCGCCGGAAAGACAGCGTGGAGTGGGCCCTCGACATGAAGATCAGCGAGCTGCGCGAACGACTTCAGGCGCTCGGCGCGAACGCGTGAGCTTGCCCGGTCATCGCCCAGCTTGACGCACGCCTCGACCTCGACTCCCTTCCCCGCGGAGAGGTCGACGCCATGGGCAAGAAGGACAGCGGAGCCGCGCAGCGCGCCAAGAAAAAGCACGCCAAGGACGTCAAGCGCAAGAAGGCCGTGGCGAAGAAGCCGCGCAACGCGCCTCCGCCCGACACGGCCGCTCGCATCCGCGGCTGGAAGCCGGTCGACGAAGGCCTCGAGGGGCTCGCGCACCGCACGGGCTATCACTTCTACTCCGCGGCCGTGAGCGCCGTCGACATCGCCGCGGCCCTCGGCGTCGCGCTGCCAGAGGCGGTGTGGACGATCCCGCGCGTCGCGGCGCTCTCCACCCCGGCTCTCCTCGCGCGCCTCGCCGAGCTCGGGATTGCCACCGATCTCGAAGCGTTCGTCGCCCTGAGCGCGCCGCTCGACTCGGCCGTGCGCCTCGCCGAAGAGGCCTGGTTCCCGCTCCGCTCCGCCTCTCCCACGCTCCACGATCGCGACTTTGCCCGCCTCGCCGCGTGCGAGCTGTGGAAGCGCTTTTGCACCGAGACGCCTTCTGCCGAAGGGCGGCTCGATCTCTACCGCCTCGTGATGGAGCGCGCCGAGGCCGGAGACGAGCCCGCGACCGTCGTCGCCTGGCTCGATCTCTGGGCGGTGATCCGCGCGCGCCTCACGCCCGAGATCCGGACGATCGCGGCGATTGACGCCCTCTTCGGCAGCCTCTTCAAGTCGTTCGACGACTGGATCGAGCTGCTCGCGGGCGCGGCCGAGATCGCCGGCGAGAGCGATCCCGGGCTGGCGCTCCGCGCGGCCGACGCGCTCCGCGAAATCTCGGAGCAGCTCTCGGAGCAGGACGGGGCCTGGAAAGAGCGGATATCGGAGGACGAAGGCGCCTTGCGTTCCCTGGCGCGAGCCGAGATCACGTAGACTGCCGGGAGCCCCATGCGTCGACTTCGCTCTTCTTCCTCGCTACGCGCCCTCCTCGTCATCCTCGCCGCGGGCGGCGTCGTCAGCGCCTGCAATGCGATCTTCGGGATCGAGCCCGGTCAGCTCTCCGGCAGCTCCGCGGCGGGCACCGGCGGGAGCGCGGCGACCAGCACCGGCACCAGCGCGACGAGCACCGGCGGCGCCGCGAGCGCGACCACCGGCAGCGCCGGCGGGGCGAGCGCGACGAGCACCGGCTCGGCCAGCAGCTCGAGCACCGGCGTCGTCTTCGACTACCCGGGCGATTTACTCTGGGCATCGACACCGATGAACGCCAACGGGGCAACCTTCGGCGTGACCTACGACGCGACTGGCAACAAGCTCTTCACGGGCTCCGTCGCTCTCATCGATCCGGCGGGGACGAGCTTCGGCGGGCCGTCGTTCCCCGCCAGCGCCGACGGCAGCAACGACGTCTTCGTCGCCAAGTACGACGCGAACGATGCCCACCTGTGGAGCCATGTCTTCCCGGGCCTCGGGAATCAATGGGGCGCCGGCATCGCGACCGACACGGGTGGGAGCGTGCTCCTCACCGGGACGCTGCTCTCCAGCGCTGACTTCGGCACGGGCTTCCTCACGGCCACGCCCCCGCCCGACGACGCCGGCGGCTACGATGGCGCCGATATCTTCGTGGCCAAGCTCTCCGCCGCCGGCCAGACGACGTGGAGCTTCGCCTTCGGCGACTCCGACGATCAATATGGCATCCGGACGGCCGTCGACAGCAAGGGCAACGTCATCGTCGCCGGCGCTGGCCGCGGGCAGATCCCGTTCACAGGGACGAACAAGGGCTATATCAACGATCCTCTGGCGCCGGGCATCTTCGTCTTCAAGCTCGGCAGCGACGGCAAGCAGGTGTGGATCTGGAAGTTCCCGGTCGACTACGACTGTCGGTTCAGCTTCTACGGGGCGCCCTGCATGCCTGTGGGCCTCGCCATCGACGCTTCGGACAACATCGTTCTGGTCACCACCTCGAAGTCCGACCGTCCCAATGCCTATGTCGGCCTGGGCGAGCCGGTCCCGAACAAGTACCGCCCGCTCGACGGCGGCCACGACATCGCCCTCTGGAAGCTCGACGCGAACGGCGACACCCTCTGGGGCCGGGTGATCGGCGGCGACGACGCCGATCCGGCGCAGAACAGCGATCAATGGGCGAGCTCGGTCGCCGTCGATCCCGCGGGCAACATCGTGGTCGGGGGCTCGTTCTCGAAGAGCGTGCGCCTCGGCAAGAAGCCGGGAGAGCACGTGATCTCCGGCAGCTCCGCCGATCTCGATCTCTTCGTCGCCAAGCTCAGCCCGGCGGGAGATCCGCTGTGGGAGAAGGCCTTTGGCGACCTCGGCGACCAGGAGACGAAGGGGCTCGCCGTCGACGCCTCCGGCAACATCGCCCTCACCGGCGACGTGCAGTACGATCCCGCGGCCATTGGCCTCGATTTCGGGACTGGCCTCCTCGGCGCGCCGAGCGACGGCGGGATGGACATCGGGGCCGACTACTTCATCGCCAAGCTCGACCCGCAGGGCAAAGGCCTCTGGGCCAAGCGCATCTATGGCGTCTTCGAGCAACACGGCATGTCGGTCGCCCTCGACCGGTCGGACGCGCTCCATCCGGGCCGGACGCTCACGGGCGGCTGGTTCTTTGGCAACATGCCGCTCGGCGTCGCGTACACTTTCCAGGCGCCGTCGTATGCCCCGTTCCTCGCGGAGTACACGCGGTAGCGGGCGCTCTCGAGACGAGAGGCCGCGGGCGTCCGGTGAGCGCCGGACGCCGAGCGGCCCTCGCACGCAGCTCACGGCACCGTCTCGGCTTCATCCGCCGGCGTCGGCTCCGGAGGCGCCGCGCAGAGCTGGCTCCGCGGAGCGCACGTCGCGGGGCACCGCCCGCGCTCGCGTCGGATGGCGACGACGTTCGCCTTCGCACCCTTCGTGCAACACTCCTCCCAGAGCCGGCAGGTGCCGTCGCTGCCGTTGATGCGGTGCTCGAAGCAAGCCGTCGTCGCCGCCCCATCGCCGGGGTGCTCCGCCGAGCACTGGGCGAGATCACCGATGGCGTACGACACAGGATCACGCGCTCCCGCCGCACGCCGCGGCGGGATCCCCTTCCACGAGACGAACCTCCACCGCGGGATCGAGCAGGTAGCCGTCTTCCCGGGTGCGCAGCACGTGGCGCAGACCGAGCTCGCGCAGCCGGAAGAGGATCCCCCGCAGCCGGTTCGCCGCCGCGTCGTGGAGAATGCGCTGCCCGGGCCACCCCTCGGCGATCAGCGCGTCGGGTGACAGCGCCTCCCCGGGCCGCTCGCGGCGCGCGCGAGCGAGGGCCAGCAGCAGCCGCGCGAGCACGTGGCGCGCCTCGCAGCGGACGATCTCCCCGCCGGGAGGGATGAACCACTGGCCCGCGGCGTGGACCAGCAGCGGCGCGCGCTCGCGCTCGTCCGGCGACGACGGCGCGGATCGCCCGAGCGCGCGCGCCACCATCCGCATCATCACCCGGAGCTCGTAGAGGCGCTCAGCGACGGGGAGTCCCCCCGGCACGGCGGCGCGCGCGGGCTCGCGCCGACGCAGCGCCTCCTCACGCAGCGCGCTCGCCGAGGCCGTGTCGCCCTGCGACGCGAGCAGCGTCGCTTCGGCCAGATCCACGAGGACGCTCGCCAGCTCCGCCATCCAGACCTGGAGCTCGTCGCCCCGCGCTTCCATCGCAGCGCGCGCCCGCGCGACGAGCACCCGGCCCCGCGCGACGTTCCCGAGCTCGGCCTCGATCACCCCGAGCACGCCCTCGCAGAACGAGGCGAACCAGTCGCCCGGATCGAGCTGCCCCAGCACCTCCGCGAGCTCGATCTGCGCCTCGGAGAGCCGACCGAGCTCGAAGCTGGCGACGGCGCGCCACGCGGCGGCGGTGGCCCCGTAGCGCGCCACGCCGTGGACGCGCTCCCAGTCGATCAGCGCCGTGAACCCGGCGCGCGATCGATCGAAGCGCTCCTCGGCGTGGTCGACGATCGCGCTGAAGAACAGGACGATCTCGTCGGCCCAGCCCCCGCGCGGGAACGAGCGACGGTGCCTGTCGACGAGCTGATCCAGGTAGGCGCGCGCGCGATCGATCCGGCTCGTCTCGACCAGGATGTTCACGAGCACGGCGAGCGCGCGGATCTCCTGGCCCACGTTCTCGAGCGAGAGATGGATCGAGAGCGCCCGTCGCGCCGCGTCGATCGCCGCGTCGTGGTGGCCGAAGAACCGCTCGGCGAGGGCCAGCCGGGAGAGCGCCTCGCCCCGGAGCCCGCGCGCGCCCTCGGCGTCGGCGAGCCCCAGCGCGCGGACGGTGAGGTCGTGCGCTTCGCGCCACGCGCCCGCCCAGCTCCGGAGTTGCGCGAGGTGGAGCAGAGCCCGCGCCTCGACCTCGCGGGCGCCTTCGACCCGCGCGAGCGAGAGCGCGAGATCGAGGTCCGACGAGACCGCCGAGCGCCGCTGACGAGCGCGCAGCTCCGCCCGGGCGAGCAGCGCCCGCGCCCGCAGCGCCCCGGGGACAAGCGGCGCGTCGGCGTGATCGAGCGCGCGCTCCAGGCGGCCGAGGAAGACGCTGATCGGCCCTTTCGTCACCACGATCGGCGCGAGCGCGATCAGCAACCGGAGCCCGGACGCGAGCCAGCCCGACGGAGGCGCCCCCGGATCGCGCGGCGTCGTCGCGCGATCGAGGCAGCGATCCGCGGCCGCGAGGAGGTTGTCGCGCTCCTCGTCGAAGTGCTCGAGGGCGAGCGCGATCCCCGGGCCGTCGACGCGTCGCTGGAGCGCCTCGGCATGGTGTACGAAATACGCTGCGTGACGGTCGCTCGCCGCGCCCGCGCTCGCGAGCTTCGCGCCGGCGTACTCGCGGATGCTGAGGAAGAGCGCGAGGCGAACCTCGCCGCGATCGCCGCGCTCGTCGGCGCGCAGGAGCGACTTGTCCCGCAGGGCCTGGAGCAGATCGAGCACGCTGGGCCCGTCCCGATCACCGAGCTCGATCACCGCCTCGGCCGCGGCCGCGTCGAAGCTGCCGCGGAACACCGAGCACTGCGCGAGCGCGTCCTGCTCGGCCGGCGAGAGCGGATCCCACGACGCGTCGATGGCAGCGCGGAGCGTCGCCTGCCGCGGCGTCACCCCGCGCGCGGGGCGCGTGAGCACGTCGAAGCGCCGGTCGACCCGCGCCAGCAAGGTCGCGGCGCCGAGCACGCGTGAGCGCGCCGCGGCGAGCTCGATCGCCAGCGGGAGGCCGTCGAGCTCCCGCGCCAGCGCCCCGATGACGCGGGCCTCCTCGTCGCCCGGCGCGTAGCCCGGCGCCAGCGCCTGCACGCGCGCGACGAAGAGCTGCACCGCCTCGCTCGTGGCCGGATCATCGCCGGGGAGCGGCAAGCTCAGCGGCTCCAGCTCGTGCACGATCTCCAGCGCCGACCGCAGCCGCTCGCGCGAGGTCACCAGGAACTGCGCCTCGGGCGCCTGGCTCAGCCAGACGTCCAGCGCCCGCTCCGCGACGCCGACGATCTGCTCGACGTTGTCGAGCACGAACAGCGCCGGCCCCCGCGCGCCGAGGACCTCGCCGAGGTGGGCGACGAGCGCGGCGTCGTCCATCGCGCGCGTGAGCGGCGCCGCGGCGGCCCGCGCCACGGCCTCGCACAGGCTCTGCGCGTCGTGGGCCTCGGTGAGATCGCAGAACACCGCCGGGCCGAAGCGCCGCCGGTGCGACTCGGCGAAGCGCCGCGCCAGCGTCGTCTTCCCGATCCCCGCGGTGCCGAGGAGCGTGATCAGGGGCGCCCCGGCGCCGAACGACTCCTCGAGCCGCGCCAGATCCCGCGCGCGGCCCACCATCACGGCGGCGGGATGGGAGCGCCCTCGCTGCACCGCCGACGAGTATCACACCCGCCCGCCGGGGCGCGGCCGCGCGATCTAATCCCAAATAATGCCGCTTTCCCGCGGCGAGATCGTACGTCGTGGCCCTCGCCGACGCGGCGAAGAAGGAGCCCCGATCATGACCCACTATCCCTCGCTCGACGACGCGCTGCTCGACGCCGAGAACGCCACGAGCCTCGCCCTCGACGCCGGGGAGCTCGAGCGCTTCTGCCAGGATCCCGCGCAGCTCCCCCACGTCACCGCCATCGACGTCGACGACGAGGTGACCCGCGTCCCGCGCGAGCTGCTGGCGATCCACCGACTGACGAAGCTCTCGTTCGCGGGGACGCTGGCGCGCTTTCCCGTGGAGCTCGCGGCGCTGCCGGCGCTCGAGGCCCTCTACCTGTACGACTGCAAGAAGATCAAGGCGATCCCCGCGGAGATCGGCCAGTTCCCTGCCCTGCGCGACCTCACCCTGCGCGAGTGCAAGCTCACGGCGATCCCGGCCGAGCTCGGCGCGCTCGCGCTGCTCGAGGACCTCGAGCTCTCGCTCGGCGTCGTCGCCGATCCCGAGGCGATGGGCGCCACGCTGGCGAGCTTGCCCGCGCTGCGCGTGCTGGCGCTGACGCCGGAGGGCGGGCGGAGTACGAAGAAGGGCCTCCGGCGGATCCCGACGTCGCTGCTCCGCGCGCCGTCGCTGACGACGCTCAAGATCACCTGGAGCCTCGACGAGCTCCCGAGAGGCCTCTCCCAGCTCCGGCATTTGCGGGTGCTCGAGGTCCCGCGCTGCTCGTTCACAGCGCTCCCCGACGACCTCGGCGGCCTCGCGGCGCTCGAAGAGCTCGACATCAGCGGTGGCGCGCTCGTCGCGCTGCCGGAGAGCCTCGGTGAGCTCCGCTCGCTGAAGAAGCTCGTCGCCTTCGCCAGCCTCCTGGAGAAGCTGCCCGATAGCCTGTTCCTTCTTCCCGCGCTCGAGGAAGTGACGGTATCGAACAACAAGCTCCGTGCTTTGCCGGAGACGCTGGGGCGCTGTCGTTCTCTCACGACGCTCGACATCGAGCACAACCCGATCGAAGGGTTCCCGGCGTCGCTCGGCGAGCTGACCACGCTCACGCACCTCTCGCTCGGATGCACGGCGACTCCCGAGCTCCCCGAGTCGCTGCGACGGCTTCACCACCTCGAGGAGCTGCGGGCGGAGGGCTCCGGGGGCGGCGTCTGGACGAAGCGGATCACCGAGATCCCCGCGTGGATCGGGGAGCTCGAGAACCTCGAGGTCCTCTCGTTCCGCGACAACCCCATCACCTCGTTGCCGCCCTCGATAGGCCTCCTCCGCAAGCTCCGCGTGCTGGAGATCGTCCGGGGAACGCTCTCGCCCTTGCCGACCGAGATCGGCGACTGCACCGCGCTCGAGCAGCTCACCCTCTGTGGCACCAAGCTCGGCCATCTCCCGGAGGAGCTCTCGCGGCTCGTCAACCTGAAGCAAATCGACGTGCGGGGCAACGGGCTCGCCCGCATGCCGCGGAGCCTGGCCGCGTTCTCGAACCTGCGCCGGTGGGGCAACTACATCTTCGACGGAAACGACTTCTCCGAGAAGGAAAAGGCCCGGATCAAGGCGGCGATCCCTCAGGCCACCTGAGCGATGAGTGGAGGCTAATGCCCCATGCGGCGCGCGCGACGGCCCTCTGCGCCTGATCCGACGGTCGCGCCCGCTCGCGCCGCGCCTCGCTCGCGCCTTGCCAAGCGGCGTCGGCCTCCTGCCGCACGCCCTCGTCACGACTTGCTTGCTCGGCGCCGCGCGGCTGTCCGCCGGCTGCGCGCTTCCGGTGCTCACCGTATCTCCGGGCGGCCTGCATGGCCCTTCTACGGGGTAGTCGAGCGAGACGTACCGCGACGACAAGAGGTGGCTCTGTCGCCCGGATCTCCCCGTCGACGTCTGCGTCGATTTCGGGACTGACCCGCTCGCCGCGCGCCGTCGTATGCCCCGTTCCTCGCGGCGTACACGCGATGAACCGTGCTCGCCTCTGGACGCCTCGCCTCCCCGCCCCTATCCCTCCTGCCCTCATGCGACGTCTGCTCCTTGCCCTCCCGCTCCTCGCGTTTGCCCTCCGTGCCTGCGCCGATCGCGAGCCGCCCGCCAAGCCTGGCCCGGCGGCCCCCACCACGGCTGCAGCCACCCCGGTGACCACCGACATGAAGACCCTCGCCGACTTCTCCGCCGTCCCCTTCAAGGCCTCCGAGCCGAAGTCCCTCGCGGGCTACAAGGGCGATGTCGTCCTCGTCGTCAACATCGCGGCCAACTGCGGCTACACCCCGCAGATGGGCCCTCTCGCCGAGCTCGATCAAAAGTATTCGGCCAAGCACTTTCGCGTCGTCGGCTTCCTCAGCGACGACTTCGGGCACCAGGGCGGCACGACCGACGAGGTCACGTCCTGCTCGCTCAAGTACAAGGCCGCCTTCGATGAATACGCGATCATTCACGTCAAGAAGGGGCCCGAGCAACACCCGCTCTTCGCCTGGCTCACCTCGCAGCCGGGGATGACGGCCGACGTGAGCTGGAACTTCAACAAGTGGCTCCTCGGCCGCGACGGGCACCTCGTCGCCCGCTGGTCGAGCGACGTCGAGCCGGGATCGGCCGAGATCGCCAAGGCCGTCGAGGCCGCGCTCGCAAAGTAAGAGCCCATCTCAGGCCACGCCCGATATCGGCCGGCGATCGCGCTCTGCTATAACCGCCCGATCATGCAGTCGCACTACGATCCCGCCGAGGCGCAGCGCACGCTCGATCGCTACGCTCGCGAGCACGGCGAAGACCTCGCGCTCCGCGTCTACACCTCGCGCCTCCTCGGCAGCGATCCGGCCCTCGTCCTCCACGGCGGCGGCAACACCAGCGTCAAATCCCGCGTCACGGAGCTCCTCGGCGACGTGACCGACGTCCTCTTCGTGAAGGGCAGCGGGTCGGATCTCGCGAGCATCGAGCCGCGCGGCTTCCCCGCGTGCCGCCTCGCGCACCTGCGTCGCTGCTGCGAGCGACCGAGCATGACCGACGAAGAGATGGTCGCGCAGCTCCGCGGCCAGATGATCGATCCGTCGAGCCCGACGCCCTCGGTCGAGGCGCTGCTTCACGCGTATCTGCCGGCGAAATTCATCGATCACACCCACGCCGACGCGGTGCTCGCGGTCGTCGATCAGCCCGACTCGGCCGCCCGCGCGCGCGACATCTGGGGTCCGCGCGTGCTCTTCGTGCCCTACGTGATGCCGGGCTTCGGCCTCGCGCGCCGCGTCGCCGAGCTCTGGCGCGGGCGGCCGAAGGGCGACGAGCCGACGGTGATGATCCTCGACAAGCACGGGATCTTCACCTGGGGCGCGACCGCGAAAGAGAGCTACGAGCGGATGATCGAGGCCGTCTCCGCCGCGGAAGAGTGGCTCCGCGATCGGCACGAGGCCTCGTCGCGCCGCACCATGTCGGTCCCGCCGGCGCGCGAGCTCTACACCTTGCTCGCGCCGATCGTCCGCGGCGCCCTCGCGCGCGCGAGCGGCACGCCGTGGATCCTCGCCTGGCGCAACGATCTCGAGCTCGTCGCCTTCACCGATCGCGACGACCTCGGCGAGATCAGCCAGATCGGCTGCGCCACGCCCGATCACGTCATCCGCACCAAGGCCATCCCGCTGGTGATCCGCGGCCCGTTCGACGGCGATCCGCTGGCAATCCGCGCGCGGATCGAGGCCTCGATCGCCTCGTACGCCGACGGCTACCACGACTACTTCCACCTCGCCTCGGCCGCGCGGAAGGTCACGAAGAAAGAGCTCGATCCCTGGCCGCGCGTGATCCTCTTCGAAGGCCTCGGCGCGCTCACCGTCGGCAAGACGCGGGTCGACGCCGACATCGCCGGCGACATCTACGAGCACACCGCGCGCGTGATCGACGAGGCGAGCGCCATCAGCGAGTACCAGCCCGTCCCGGTGCTCGATCTCTTCGACGTCGAATACTGGAGCCTCGAGCAGGCCAAGCTCGCGAAGAGCGCCGGCTCCGGGGACGCGGGCCCGCTCGATCGCCGCGTGGCGCTGGTAACCGGCGCCGCCGCGGGGATCGGCCTCGCGGTGAGCCGCGCGCTCCTCGCGGCCGGCGCGCACGTCGTCCTCGCCGATCGCAACGCCGCGGCGCTCGAGAAGATCGCGGCCGAGCTCGCGCTCCGCTACCCCGGCCGCGTCGTCCACGCGGTCTGCGACGTGACCTCGTTCGTCGAGGCTCGCAAGGCCGCGGCGATGGCGTCAGATCGCTTCGGCGGGCTCGACGTCGTCGTCTCCAACGCGGGCACGGCGCCCTCGGGCGCGCTCCACACCACGTCGGGCGACGGCGCCCTGCGCGAGTCGCTCGAGGTGAACTTGCTCGGCCACCAGAACATCGCGCGCGCCGCGACCGAGGTGATGCTCGCGCAGGACACGGGCGGCGTGCTGCTCTTCAACGCGTCCAAGAGCGCCTTCAACCCCGGCCCCGACTTCGGCCCGTACGCCGTCGCCAAGGCCGCCCTCGTCGCGCTGATGAAGCAGTACGCCATCGATCTCGCGCCGCGCGGCGTCCGGTCCAACGCCGTCAACGCCGATCGGATCCGCACCGATCTCTTCGGCGGCGGCCTCGCCGAGGCCCGCGCCAAGGCCCGCGGCGTCCCCGTGGACGAGTACTTCCGCGCCAACCTCCTCCACCGGGAGACCACCGTTGACGATGTTGCCCGTGCCTTCGTGTACCTGGCGACGGCCGAAGCGACGACGGGCTGCGTCGTGACGGTCGACGGCGGGAATGCCGCAGCATTCCCCCGCTAGCCCCCTGACGAGCGTGGAAAGGCGCCGCGACTTTGTGTAGAAACGTCGCATGACCAAGATGACGTTTCCGGCCGTGGCGCTCGCGTGCGCTCTCGGAGTGGGCAGCTCGGGTTGCATCAAGCAGATCCTCGTCGAAGGCCAGATCGAGGGAACGCTCAAGGGCTCCGCCGGCGTCGAGACGCTGAGCGACTACGAGGTCGCCAACACCATCGCCTTCTCCGGCATCGGCCAGTTCGAGGGCATGCACGTCCTTGCGCCCGACAGCGAGAACGCCCTCTTCGGCCTCACCAAGACGTGGACCTCCGCCACGTTTGCCTTCATCGAAGATCAGATGGAGCAGGCCGAGGACGCCGAGGGCACGTCGAGCGAGCTCTACCTTTACCAGCAGGCGCGCGCGAAGGCCGGCTACGACCGCGCGGTCCATTACGGCATCGAGATGCTGGAGATGAAGAACAAGGGCTTCGAGGCCGCGAAGAAGAACGACGACACGATGACGGCCTGGCTCGCGGGCTTCGACGACGCCGACCACGACGCCAAAGAGCTCTTCTGGACGGGCTACGCGTGGATCAGCCGCGTCAACATCACCAAGGAAGATCCGGCGAGCGTGGCCGAGCTCTTCGTCGGCGTGAAGATGATCGAGCGCGTCATCCAGCTCGACTCAAATTTCTTCTACGGCAACGCGCACACCATCCTCGGCGCCTACCACGCGCGGAGCCCGATGGCCGAGCTCGAGGACGGCAAGAAAGAGCTCGAAATCGCGATGAAGATCAGCGAAGGCAAGCTCCTCCTGCCCAAGTTTCAGCTCGCGACGAAGTACTACTGCATGAAGAGCGACAAGGAGAACTACGTCAAGACGCTCACCGAGATCATCGACGCCGGCGACGTCTTCCCCGAGCAGCGCCTCACCAACGCCATCGCCAAGCGCAAGGCCAAGCGGTACATGAGCAAATCGCGCCAGAGCGCCTGCGGCTTCTGATATCGAATCTCGAAGGGGATTCGCTCGCGCCCTTCACGTAGAAGATGACGAGCGCCCCCGCGGCGGAATAACGTGGCCGTCGATGGGATCGACCGGCAAGAACAAGGGAAAGCACGACAAGGGTGGAGGCGCCGGGCGAGCCCAGGCGGCGCCCGAGAAGAGCGCGACGAGAGCGCCCGAGGCCGAGCCCCCGGGGCCCGTGGTGCCTCCGGAGGCAGCGGCCGCCGCGCCGAAACCCCACGAAGGAGCGCCTGAAAAGCCCGCGTTGAAGGGCGCGGCGTGGGGCGATCCCGTCGCGCGGTTCGAGGCGCGGTGGACCTGGTTCGAGTCGCGCTTGATCACCTTCGTGCTGCTCTCGCAGCTCGCGGCGCTGGTCGCGTGGGTGTTCTTGAACGGCCTGTCGGAGTCGGTCGGCCAGTCGGCCGGCGTGGTGTTCCGCGCGGTGATGGCCGCGATCGCGCTCGGGTGCGGTACCTGGTTCGGCTTCCGCGCGATGGTCCTCGAGCGTCGGCGCGCGCTCACGCTCGTCGCCGTCGGCCTCGGCCTCTGCCTCGCCCCGGCGTGGCGCGAGTCAGTGCTCGCCGCCGCGAAGCCCGGCGCCGCGGGGCTCGTCGTCACGCTCGCGCACCTCGACAAGGCCAGCGCCGGTTACTTCGACAACCTCAAGGGCTGGCTCCAGGAGGGCTCGACCCTGACGCTGATGGGCGGCCTCCGCGGCCTCGGCACGCGCCTCACGCTCTGGCTCGCGCTCCTCGGCGGCTCGCTCGCGACGGCCTCGGGCAAGCACATCCACATCGACGTGGTGTTTCGCTTCCTGCCGAAGAAGCTCCAGGTCCCCTCGGCGATCGTGAACTATTTCGCGGCCGCCGCCGTGTGCCTCTTCGGGGCGTGGGGCTTCTTCGATCACATCGCGATCGAGTCCTACGGCTCGCGCGCCGACGACCGGGCCGGCGCCAAGATCGAAAACGCCGCCCACCAGATCTCCGACCACTTCTTCTACACGCGCAAGCAGCTCGGCCTCGATCTGCGCAGCATGCCCCGCGTGCTCGGCGGCACCCGCTACGACCAGTGGATGACGGCCTCGGCCTGGAACGAGTGGGTCGACGACGCGGGCTTCGACGCGCACTTCAAGCCCGAGGAGGTGAAGTCGATCAAGGTCCCGGGCGACAACGGCTTTCACGTGCCGCTGGTGCTCTCGCCGAAGGGGGAAAACACCCGCGGCATGCTCAGCAACACGCTCGGTCTCGTGTTCCCGTTTGGCCTCTTCGCCATCGCGCTTCGCTTCCTGCTCCGCGCGCTGATGACGCTGAGCGGCCACCTCTCGGCCGATCCCGACGAGGCCCACCGTGAAGAGCTCCGCGGCGCCGACGCCGGCGAAGGAGGCGTGTGATGGGCGCAATCATCGCATTCCTCGTCGCCGCGCTGGCGCTCCTCGGCACGCCGCTCTTCGCCATCATGGGCGGAGCGAGCGAGCTCCTGTGGATGCTCCACGATAACCCCACGCAGCGTTATCTCCGCTTCATCGCCCCCAACGTGATGGAAGAGCGCTTCGCCGGCTCACCCATCCTGGTGACGATCCCCCTCTTCACGTTCGTCGGCTACATGATGGCCGAGTCCAGGGCGCCGGATCGCATCGTCCGCGGCGCGGCGGCGTTCTTCGGCTGGCTCCCCGGCGGCCTCGCGATGGTGTGCATCGTCGCCAGCGCGTTCTTCACGACGCTCACCGGCGGCAGCGGCGTCACCATCGTCGCCATCGGCGGGCTGCTCTATCCCGCGCTCCGCAAGCAGGGGTATCCGAGCAGCTACGCTCTCGGCCTCGTGACGGTGGGCGGCTCGCTCGGCCTCTTGCTCCCTCCGTCGCTCCCGATCCTGGTCTACGCGCTCGTCGCCGGCATCGACTTCAACGCGGCGTTCAAGGCCGGCATCCTGCCTGGCATCATGATCATGGGCTTCCTCGCCCTCCACGCGGCGTACATCGGCAACAAGTACAAGGTGCCGCGATCGAAGCCGAACCTGAAGGAAATGGGCGGCGCGCTCTGGCTCCTCAAGTGGGAGCTCGGCGTCCCGGTCGTGATCCTCGGCGGCCTCGGCACCCACCTCACGTCGCTCGACGAGAGCGCCGCGCTCACGGCCGTTTACATCATGATCGTCGAGATCTACATCCACAAAGATCTCAGCCTGAAGAAGGATCTCCCCCGCGTCGCCAAGGCGTCGCTGATCCTCGCCGGCGCGATCATTCTCATCCTCGCGATGGCCAACGCGCTGATCAACTTCGTCGTCGATCAACGCATCCCGGGCCGAGTGCTCGAGTACATGCTCAGCCTCGGCCTCACGCAGACGTGGCAGTTCCTCATCGTCCTCAACATCTTCCTCCTGCTGATCGGGATGCTGATGGAGGGGTTCAGCGCCATCCTCGTGGCCGTGCCGCTGATCCTGCCGTTCGCGGCGCGGTTCAACCTGCACCCGTTCCACCTCGCGATGATGTTCCTCCTGAACCTGGAGCTGGCCTATTGCGCTCCTCCGCTCGGGCTCAACCTCTTCATCGCCAGCTTCCGCTTCGAGAAGCCTCTGGTGTCGCTCTACAAGGTGGTACTGCCGTTCACGGGGATCCTGGCATTCGGCCTCTTTCTGGTGATGTACGTCCCGTCGATCTCGACGGTGCTCGTCGACGGTGACATCCAGAAGGCGCTGGCCCTGGCCGATCAAAAGAAGGAAGCTCCGCGCGAGGCCTGGCTGATGCAGTGTGTCCAGGAAGACCGCTCCAACCCCCGTCCCTGCACCGCGGCCGACAAGCTGCGCTTCGGGGAAGATGGAACCAAGAATCCGTACGAGAAGGCCCAGCCCGTCGTCCCCGTCCCGGATCAGGCGAAGACGGCCGCGCCATCCGACGATCCCGACGATCTGATGAAGCAGATGATGGGCGACACCCCGAAGGGCGCCGCCGAAAAGGGCAAGAACGACTCCGACGATCTCATGAAAGAGATGATGGGCGACACGCCCAAGGGAGCGGCCTCCGCGGTGCCGTCGGCCAGGCCCGCCGCCGACCCGAACGACGATTTGATGAAGGAGATGATGGGTGAAAAGAAGTAAGAGCGCCGAACAAAACCGGACCGAGCCGGCCAAAGAGACGCAAGCTCGCCAAGGCGCGAGGATGAAGGCGTGCGAATGCACGTCGAATCGGAGCAACGCAGGCGAGCGCCGCGGCTCTGCAGGACGGCGACGGGAGGTTTTGTGAGGCGCTCCAACGTTGCTCCCCGCAGCGCCGACGTGATCATCGTCGGCGCCGGCCACAACGGCCTCGTCGCCGCGCTGCTCCTCGCGCGGCGCGGGCTCTCCGTCGTGGTCCTCGAAGAGAAGGACATGGTCGGCGGCGCCGCCAAGACGGAGCGCCCGTTCAAGAAGGCTCCGGGCCTCGGCGTCTCCAGCGGGGCCTACCTGCTCGGCCTCGCCCCGCCGGAGCTCCTGCGCGAGCTCGGCGTCGATCTGCCGCTGAAGCGGCGCGATCCGCACTACTTCTTGCCCACGACCGACCGCCGTTACCTGCTCTTCGGATCGAACCAGGCCGAGATGAAGCGGCAATTCCTGGAGTTCTTCTCCGAGCAGGACTGGAACGCCAACGCCCGCCTCCAGGCCGAGATTGGCGCCCTCCGGGACGACGTGGCGCCGACGTGGCTGCAGGAGCCGCTCTCGATCGAGGCCACGGCCGAGAAGTACATCCGCAAGGAGCTGCGCGAGGTGTTCGTGAAGCTCTGTCGCGGGACGATCACCGACTACCTCGATCGGTTCGACTTCAAGAGCGATCTGATCAAGGCCATGTACGCGGTGACGGACGCGTTCTCGGGGCTCTCCGGCGGCTTCGATACGCCCGGCACCGGGATGAACTTCCTCGTTCACAACATGTGTCGCCTCCCCGGCGCCGACGGAACGTGGATGATCGTCGAGGGCGGGATGGGGGCCATCACGAGCCGCCTCGCGGCCAAGGCCGAGAGCGAAGGCGCGGTGATCCTCACCGGGACCAAGGTCGAGAAGATCGAGTCCCAGGGCGGCGCCGTCACCGGCGTCGTGCTCGCGGACGGCACGTCGATCACCTCGAAGGTCGTGGTCGCCAACGCCGATCCCTACCGCACGCGCGCCCTCGCCGGCGCGGGGAACATCGACGCCGGCCTCTCGCAGCGACTCGACACGATGCGCCGCGACGGCTCGACCATGAAGGTCAACCTGGCCATGAAGGGCCTCCCGAATTTCACCTGCCTGCGCGAGGACAAGGGGCAATACGGGCCGACGATTCACCTCCTCCCCGACGAAGCGGTGGTGATGGACACGGTGCGCAAGGCCCACGCCGACGCCATGGCAGGCTCGCTCCCGGAGTTCCCGGCCATCGAGTGGTATTTCCATACGCCCATCGATCCGAGCCTGCGCGACGCCGAGGGCCACCACAACGCGGCTCTCTTCGTGCAGTGGGTGCCTTACGAGCTGTCCGGCGGAAAGACCTGGGCCGAGGAAGAGGCGGGCTACGTCAAGCACCTGCTCTCGATCTGCGACCGCTTCGCCCCCGGGACGAGCGATCTGGTGATCGACACGTTCCCCCTCACGCCGAAGGGGATCGAGGATCACTTCGGGATCACCCGCGGCCACATTCACCACATCGACAACGGGTATGGATTCGCCGATCGCGTCCCCTACCGCTTCGGCCTCGGCGGGCTCTACTCGGCCAGCGCCGGCACGCACCCCGCGGGGTCGGTGATCGGCGCCGCGGGCCACAACGCGGCGCAGGCCGTGCTCGCCGATCTCGGTCGGTGACGGACACTCTCTTCACTCCCTGCCTCGCCGACGCCCTCCCTCTCCCACCGAGGGCGTCGACTCTCCCCCTCCCCGCCGTCAACGACGTCGAGGGGGAGCGGCTGCCATCGCAGCTCCCCGAGGTGATCGACGCCCACGTTCACATCTTCCCCGATCGCGTCTTCGAAGCCATTCATCGCTGGTTCGAGGCCTACGGGTGGCCGATCCGCTATCCCTTCCACACGCCCGAGGTGCTCTCGTTCCTGTTTGCGCGCGGCGTCTCGCGGGTGATCGCGCTCGCCTACTCGCACAAGCCGGGGATGGCGCGCGCGCTCAACGCCTACATGGCCGAGGTCTGCCGCCACGAGCCGCGCGTGACGGGCCTCGCCACGGTGTTGCCGGGCGAGCCGGGCGCCGTCGCCGTCCTGGAAGAGGCATTTGCGCTCGGCCTCTCCGGGGTGAAGCTCCACTGCCACGTTCAGCGCTTCTCGCCCGACGACGCGGCCCTTCACGAGCTCTATGCGGCCTGCGTCGCGCACGACAAGCCGATGGTGATCCACGCCGGCCGCGAGCCGTCGAGCCCGGCGTACGGGTGCGATACCCACGCGCTCTGCGCCGTCGAGCGGATCGAGCGCGTGCTCACCGACTACCCTGGTCTCCGCGTCGTCGTACCGCACCTCGGATGCGACGAGTACGACGGCTACGCGCGCCTGCTCGAGCGCCACGACAACCTCTGGCTCGACACGACGATGGTCGTCAGCGACTACCTGCCGTTCCCGAGCCCGATCCGGATGCTGCAGGCCCGGCCGGAGCGGATCATGTACGGGACCGACTTTCCGAACCTGCCTTATGCGTGGGACCGCGAGGTGAAGACGATCGCGGGGCGCGGGCTCGAGGAAGAGGCGCTCCAGGCGGTGCTGGGTGGGACCGCGAAGGCGCTGTTCAAGCTGCCTTGATCCCACCGCGAGCGCGCCGTCAGAATTTCGCGCCAATCGAGAAACGGTGGGTCACGTAGTTGCTGCCGCCGAATCCGAGCGGCTCGTCGATGGGCACGAGCAGGCCGTAGCGCGCGTAGAGCCCCAGGCGCTCCGGCGTCGCATAGCCGAGGAACGGCTCGAGCGCGGTCTGGGCGTGATCATCGACCTCCGCGATGATGAACGTGGTCTGTACGCGCAAACCACCTTCCAGACCGAAGCGAGCGCGGATCGCCGCTGACATCGACGTCTCGACGTACCCGACGAGAATGCCTTGATTGTAATAGTCGAGAATGCCGGGCGAGACCTCCATCTGGAGGATGATCGGGGCGAGATCGAGCTCCATGCCGGCGCGAACGGCGAGCGGGATGGAATACGGGGCGAAGTGGCCAGGATCGTGATACGCGCGCGTGACGGAGGCCTCCGAGCCGAGCTGCCCGGTCCCGCCGGACCTCGACGCATCGGCGAAAGGGAGGCCGAAGCTCGCGCCGACGTACCCGCTCGCGCGGCGATTGAAGCGACCGGCGTAGTGCGCCCCGAGGAAGGGATTGCCGAACATGCTCCCGGTGATGTCGGTCGACGCGAGCACGGCCGTCGGGATGTCGGCGTCGATGAACAGGTGCTTGGTCACGCCGATCTGCGCGGTCACATCGGCGGTCACGAGGTTGACCGCCACGCCATGAATGGTGTCGTGGAGAAAATCGGCCTCGACGCCGGCGCGGCTCTGCTCCGCCTCGGGTATCCATTCGCGGTGCGCGCCGGGCGGCTCCTGCGCGAAGGCGGTCTCGAACGGGACGAGGATCGATGCGGCGGCGATGGCCGCTATCCAGAGTAGCTTCATTCGCACCTCTCTGAAGGGGTCAACAGGCGGTTCGCGCCGCCTCTAGCGAGCATCGTGCCGTGCTCGCGCTTCGCAAGATCCGCGCTTTCAGCGCAGGTTCACGCGTGCCGACGATCGCGCGATTGGCAGACCGGCACGCGCGGCGCGGATGAGCTGCCAACATGGCAGCTCGCGCTGCGTCGAGCGCCGGCGCCCGAGAGGTCCCCGTTCGCGTCGTGGAGCTGCGCCTTCAGAATGCAAGACGGAGTGCGCGGGCGGGAGCATCAGCGCCGATTGCGCGCCGTGCGTGAAGCTCGCGGGAATGAACCAGTGCAAGACTCAATATCAGGCCTGCGGCGGGATCTGAACAACGCGGCAGCCCTTCCCTCGTAGCTTGCGCGGATCGCGGACTCGAAGAGGAATAAGCAACGTCGCCGAGGGCGAGGTTTGCGGTCAAGCGCGCGCCAATCGGGACCATGGCATGCGCCGATCGTTACGTTGCCGTGGTGACGGGAGGGCCGCGAAGGTCGCTGCGCGCCGTGACGGTGCGTTCGCGCGGGCTCGCGCAAACGGGTTCGCGGATAGAAGGTGAAGAATCGTTCTCGTGCGCCGTTTTCGTGATCGCCCTCGCTGGGCTCGGTCTTGCTAGCGGGCTCGCTCCTGCATGGTTCGCCGCGCCACCATCGTGCCTCACGCTCGTGCCCTCGTCCTGGCCGTCACCGTCGTGCCCACGCTTTCCGGCTGTCTGGGAGGCATCTACGCCGGCGATCCTCCTCCGCACAAACTGCCGCCGCCCTGCGTGGACATCATCCGCGGCGACTGGGAGCTCGAAGGGACGGGAGGCGAGCCGGACGGCAGCGCCACCCCTCCTCTCGCGGGTGCCCCGGGCTTTGCAATCACCCGGACCAACGTGTTGACCAACAGCCAGCCTCCTGTCGATCTCGGCGCTTACACGGTGACCGGATCGGCCGGCGCCGCCGTCGTGCTGGGCGGCCTGGGCGCCGCGCCGCTGCGCATCGTCTGCAACGGGGAGGACAAGATCCAGCTCGGCGATGGCCCTGCCTGGGCGAGACGCTGGTTCTACCGACGCGCCCCGCGGTGAGAGGCGCGCGTGCTCGGACGAGCGCGACCACGAGCCCAACGCCGCTGCTCTACGGCAGCTCGATCGGCGCGCCGAAGGTGTCCCCATGATCCCTGGAGCGACGCACCTGAGCGTTGCCCGTCGTGATGAACACCTCTCCGTCGTCACCCGCCCAGAGCGCGACAGCCTCGATAGGCGTGCTGTGGAAGGTCCGCTCACCGCCTCTCCGCCGCAGCAACGATCGGTTGGACTCGTCGTCGCGCCCGAGCAGATACAGGGCGCCTCCAGGCGTCATGCAGGCCGCCGTGATGTCCTTCTCACCGTCGGCGAAGGCGTCGTCACCGCCGTCGACGCGCTCGAAGGCGCGGCCGCCGTCGGCCAGGCGCTCCACTGCGGCGTAGTCTCCGCTGTGGCAGTCGTACACGGTGGTGAGCAGAAGCACTGTTCCTCGTCGACCGACGATGTGCTGGATCTTGTCGTACTCCGCCGGAAGGCGGGTGAGCGCGTTCCCCTCGAGGTTCATGAAGGACACCACATTCATGCTCTCGCCGTCGGTTCGTTCCGTGACCCAGAGTCTGCCGCCGTCCGAGTAAAGGCCCGTGAAGCCAGCCGGGGCGTCCTGATCCTTCGCAACGATGGATACCGCCCTGGTCCAGCTCGCCCCGGCGTCGCGGCTGCGGTAGAGCGCGCGCTCGGTGGCCACGAGGATCGGGCCGTCGCGGCGACCGGCCACACCCACGAAGTCCTCGCCGACGGGCGCTGTCATCCGCACGAACGCCTGGCCATGATCGCGGGACCGCCAGATCCGCCCTGCGGGGCCCACGACCCATACCTCGCCGTGGTCATCGGACCATACGTGATTGACTGTCTGCGCCTCGCTCGGCGGCGCGGCTTCGACGGGGATGGGGTCGACCTCGGGCGCCGCTGTCATCGGCTGCGGAAGGGTGACGGCGCTGGGCGTCTGCGCGCGCCAGCGGCGGAAGAGCCACGGCGTGAACAGCACGCCGTGGGCGCAGGTGATGAGAAGCACCACGCGCGCGGAGGTCGATCTCATGGGCGCGGCAGAACGCGGCAGAGGGGGCGGGCCATTCCCGGGCTTGCTCTCATAGCTTCACTCCGCCCGGAATCAGCGCAAACGACGACAGGAATCTCTCCGTGTCCTCGGCCCCGACGCTGCGATCGGAGCGGCTCACCATGATCGAGTAATAATGCCGCTCCGTCATGAACATTTGCATCTTCACGAAGGCCGCGGGAGCGCTGGCCTCGACCACGAGCTCGCGACCGGGGATGCCGCCAATCGAGATATCGTGACGATCGACGATCGTCCCGTGGAGGCGAGACGCCATGACGGTCTCGAACGAGTCGAACACGCGCCCGGCCGCCCCCGCCGGAGCACCGAAATCGGCGGCGTTCACCGAATAGCTCGCGCCGCCGATCTCCGCGCTCTCCAGCCGCTCGGTGATGGCTCGCTGAGCACCGTTGGTCGTCACGGACTTCAGGGTGGGAGTCGCCGGAAACTCCGCGCGGTACTCGTCCTCCGCGGAGGTGAACGGCGCCCAGTGGAGCGGAGCGTGGCTCCACCGCTTCACGATGCCGCGACCGAGCCCGACCAGGACCGCGCCGAGGATGATGGTCGACAGCACGATAGCCCACCACGCCTGGCTCTTGCCTCCCGTCCTCACCGCCGCGACGAGAGCCTCGTCGCTGGCCTCCAAGGCATCACGCCCCATCGCCTCGGCGCGACGCCGCGCGGCCATGCCGGGCCCTCGTCGCAGCTCACGGAGACCGAGCACCGCGAGCGTCATCCCGACAGCGTGCAGCACGAGCAGTTGCGCGATACCCACCGTCAGCAGCGCACCAACAGGCGTGGTGAACGAGCGGACGGCGAACGCCATGCCCCAGGACGCGAGGACCACCGCGAGGGCGTGAGCGCATTTCGCGTTGACCGTGGGATCTTGCGCGCTGTCGAGGCTCTTCTTGAACCGCCAGAAGCGGAGCAACGCCGGGATCAACGCCTCATAAATCGCCATGGGCGGGGAGCGTATCTGCAACGCTGGCCACTTCCAACGGAGATCGCGGACAAAATGCCCCGCGTGGCGGCGGATGGTGATTCCAGACGGGTTCTCGAGGTCATGCACAATCGCCGCGTCGCAAAAAGTGGACGTAACACCCGACCCGAGTAAGCGTACGGCGATCGATGCATATCCACGGGCTCCACGGCGAAGTAGATAGGCACGCTCTGCGGAATCGTCAGCACGCTCGGCACCGGAGCGCCGCGGCGAGCGCGGCCACGTACTCGACGTCGGTGCCGACCTCGAACGCCAGGACGTCACTCCCGGAGACGCGGACTTCGACGGCGCGCACGCGCGAGGCGCTGGTCACGAACTCGACGGGGAGCAGCCGTCGCGTACCAGCGCCTTGTTGAGCAGATTCAACATGATTCACGTGCTGCGCTCCTGATGCTCGGCGACCGCAATCACGAGTCGCTCGACATCCGCCGAGTAGAGCCGGCTCCCGTTGAAACAGTTGCACTCGACGATTTTCCAGCATCTGTCGACTCGTGCAACATCAATGACGAACACGCTTGCCGGCGCCCATCGAGACACCGCGGACGTGGCAAACGTGACCAGATCGCGGGGAACGTTCGGATCTCCGCTCGGTCGATACATACTGCCGGTCACGAAAGCCCCGTCAACGAAGAACAGTCGCCATTCTGCGTCGACCTCCTTTGGTCGGCCGATGACGACCTCGGATTCTGGATCGATGGGACGCGCCGTCTTCCGCAGCGCTTGATACAGGTCGCCCGCCTCCGCGAAGCGAAGAGCCTGCCCTGTGAAGTACTTGAGGTCGTCGTTCGGCTTGAGGAAAAACACGTCGTCCGGGCCGCGCGGCTCGCGGAGGAGTCTCTCCCATGACATGATCTGCGCATCAGCGTTGAGCATGTCGCGCCCCCAAGCCGCCGCGTACGCTCGGTGCTGAAAGCGCTCGGGGTCGAAGAAGACGCCGTGTCGCCATCTCGGGTGCTCGAGCGCCCGCAGGATCAGGGTTGTGCGACCATGGAGAACCACCGGCCCGTCAACTTGCGGCATGTCGGGGAGCATTGCTGAACCCGCGACTACCGAGATTTCGTGAAAGGGGGATTCGATTGCAGAGCAAGCACGACGCAGGGCTGCCGGGGACGTTGACTCGGGGTCGACGTTGGTCTGAACGATCCAGGAGGTGCGCGTGGTCAATGGATCAACTCTTGATGACGTACGTCGGGCTTGTTCTGCCAACGCCTGGGCCGATCTGCTGCGCGCGCGGCGCCCGTCAGCTGATCGGCTTGTTCGCCAAGCTCAAGCTCGTCGTTTCCACGCTCCTGGATGCCTGTGCCCGTGAAGGACGCCTACGACAATGATACCTTCCGGCTGAACTCGGTACAAGATCGCATACGGAAACCGAGTCACCAGCGCTCTTCGAAGGTCCCGATACACAACAACCGATGCCAGCGGGGAAGTTCGTAGGCGTCGGATGGTGTCATTCAATGCAGCTCGGAAGACGCTGCCCAGGCCTGGTCGCTCGTTCTCGTACCAACGGAAAGCTTCGAGCGCTTCTTCTCGGGCTTCAGCGAGAAGAACGACTCGTCTCACGGCTCACCGCTGGTCATCTCCGCGAACACGTCTTCCCACGTAGCGCCAGCGGGCCCCTCCTGATCGAGTCGCTCAAGGCGCCGATCAAGCTCGGCGCGAATCTCCGGCGTCAGCGAAAAATCGTCGGGCGACAAACTTCGCCAGAGATCGTCGATCAGTTCAAATTTCTCGTCGGCTGTGAGCGCTGAAACGTCGAGCACAGGCTTGCCCATGAGCTTATCTTACCAGCGTCCACGTCGCCATACCAGGCTGCAATCAGATGGGCCGCCGGCTACCCCCACACCGCGAATCGACCAGCCGGACATGGCTGCGCTTCGCGAGCCCGAGACCAGGCGGATCACCGTGGTGCTCCCGGCGAGAACGCCGCCGAATGTCGCGCCTCGGAGCACACCAATCCTGCGGTCGCCGATGATCGGCCCCGATCGAGCGAACGCCGCACTCATGGACCGAGCAGGTGCTTCTCCACGACGGCGAGAAGCGCCTCGAACTCCAGGTCGGCGAAGCCCCCTCTCGCCGACGCCCCAATCGCCTCCGCCCTCCTCGCCCCAGCTCAGCCAAGCAACCGCGACACCCCTACCCATCTCCCCAGCCATATCCCCGCAGCGCTCCACGGCATCCCCATACCTCCCGAAGGCGACGTCCCCTCACGCTCGCATCGAACCCGCTTCCCCTCCCACCTGTCAACCGCGAAGCCGCCCCGACCGTTCAAATACGAACGACAACCAACCACCTCACCAGCATATGTGCGCGCAGCCCTCCCCTACCCTCCACGGGCCCGCCACGAGCACGGCATCGCCGATCTCCACCGCCCCATCGCCGCCCGCGACCTCCTCGTCGCCGGACAAAACCCGAGCATATCCGCCGCTCACCACCGCATCGCCGCCCGCCACCCGCGCGTCGCCGAACACCATCTCCGCATCGCCGCCCACCGCCCACGCGTCGCCGAACAAATCCACGCCATCGCTGCCCCCCACTCCCCCTCCGTTCCACCCTCCCAACATATGTCCAGAAATCCGCCGCCCGCCCCCTGGACAACCCACCCGCCAATCGCATCTTCACACCGCTCTTCCCAACCGGTGTTCCAGAGCACCACGCACCGAACCCCATCACGGAGGTACCCCATGGCAAAAGCATCTCTCTCCACCGCCACCACCGCCCACCCCAACCAGGACTTCTCCGCCGTCGCCCTGCTCGGCCTCAAAGCCGGAAACCTCGCCCTCCTCCACGAAGCCTCCCTCGCGCCTCGACTCCCGCCCTCGCTCCTCCCCACCCTCCTCGCCGATCTCGATCGCCTCGGCGTCGTCGTCCCCGGCGCCCGGCAGACTCGCCACGAGGCGAAGGTCGCCACCGCCGATCAACAGGCCGCCCTCCACGCCGGCTACACGCGCGTGAAGGCTGTCCGCGCCGCCGTCAAGAAGGCCGGCGCAGCCGCGGAAGTCCAGAAGGCGTACGGCGTTGGTCAGCTCGTCCAACCCGCGCTGGTGCGCGACGTGAAGGCCGTTCTCAAGCAGATCCTCGACCGCGCCACCGCCAACCCCGAAGAGGCCGGCTCCTTCGGGATCTTGCCCAAAGATCTCGACGCCATGACCACCGCCCACGAGGCCATCTCGGCCGCCGACCGGGCGCAGGATCAGAAGCAGGCCGGCGCGCCGCTCAGCACGCAGGAGCGGAATCGCACCGCGAATCGCATCCTCGCCGCCGTGGCGCGCATCGCGGGCGCCGGTGGCCTCGAGTTCGCCGATACTCCTGATGTGCTGGCCGCCTTCATCGCGCTGAAGCCCGCTCCGCGGAAGACGGGCGCCCCGAAAGCCCCCGCTGCCCCGCCGATCGTGACGGCCAAAGAGCAGCCCTCCGCCCCCGAGCAGCCCTTCGCGAAGACCGGCTGATCCCTCTCAGGCCCGCTCCCCCGCCGGCGCGGGCCACGGCTGAAGCTCCTCCAGCTCCGCCACGCTGATCTCCCCGCTCGCCATCACCCCCGTCGCCGCGTCAGCGATGCTCCACGGCAGCATCGGCCGCCCGAGCGACTGCGACTCCACGAACACACACCTGAGCTCCCCCTCGGCGAAGTTGCACTGGCGCTGCACGGCCCGCAAGAGCTGCAGGTTGTGCAAATGCCCGTCGCCGAAGTTCCACCCGAGCACCACGCCGGCCACGATCTCGCCGTCGACGTACTCGTACCCATCGATGTCACTCACGGCCTTCGGGAGCAGCAGTTGCAGCGCTCTGCCTTGCAAGTGCATGGCGCGGAAGGCCATGACCTTGGAGAGCAGCGCCACGGTGGTCTCGTCGTCGTAGAACCGCGCGAGCTGATCCTGCACGCGCCCCGCCGATTTCACCAGGTGCGTATCGAGCTTCTTCGAGCTGTCGCCCTTGAAGAGCCAGACGCCATAGGCCCAGTTGCCCGCGTAGTAGCGCATCGAGCACAGGAACGAGAAGCGCGCCGGGAGCAGGTTGCCCGCGAGCTGCACGAGCACGCACGCGAAGACCAGAAAGACGATCAGGACCGGAGATCCGATATGAAACGCGCTGACGCCCGCGTTCTTGCCGAAGAGGAAGAAGGCGCCGTAGACCATGAGAACGTTCCACTCGATCGGGACGCCCATGGGGATGCTGCTGGTGATGAACGTGTGGAAGAGCAGCATCGTCAGCAGCGCCGCCTTCGTCGCGATCCCACCGTCGCTGAAGAGCAGCACCGGCGGGAACACGAGCTCGACGACGGTCCCGGCGTGAGCCATCACGCGCGTCAGCGCCGAGGGCCGGAGATCGTCGGGATAGCGGCGGAAGAAAATCCGGCGGAGCGAGCCAATCGCCGTGAGCGGGCTGTTGCTCTGCATCACCGAGACAACCGAGGGAAAGTGCCGGTTGAGCTTCGAGGTCGCCGCCCAGAGCCACACCGCCACCCACAGGAGCTTGGTGCCAGCCACCCAGTCTGCCGCGAAGAGAAAGCACACCAGGGCCGCCCCGTAGTGCTCGGCGCGGGCGCTGAGGAACAGCGTCTTGTCGAGCACGCCGAGGATCGGCAGCAAGATCAGCGTGGGCGCGAGGATCGCCGGCGTGAGCTCGGGCGCGAGGAGCGCGCGGCCGAGAAAGGCATAGTGAGCCGCGTAGAGGGCGACATCGAGGATCGTGCGCCGATCGCCGCCAATCACTGGCAAGCCGGGGAACAAAGGCAGCTTCGTCGTCCCGGGGCGGAGGAAGTACAGCGCTCCACCGATGGGCGGGTAATAACGCCCGGTGAGCGGCCCGCTGCCGCACCCGAGCCCGAGTCCCTCGAACGCCAGACTCCATAGCACCGCCTTCTGAAAGGCGATGGGCGCGAATCCCCACGCGGCGATCGAGCCCGGCCCGCCGAGCCCCGGCGTGAGCGAGCAGAACAGGCACCATCCGCCGACGTAGAGCGCGACCTTGAGCAGGTACACGAGGTAAATGGGCCAGGGCGTCCCGTAGCCTTGCAGCGCCCAGGCCTGGCAGACCAGCTTCAGGCGCTCCGGGAAGGGCTTCTTCTGCCAGGCGCGGACGTCGTACGGCGGCAGGCTCGGCTTCGGGAGATCCATTGTTCGCTCCTTCTACCGGACTACCAGACTCTGCGGCTCATTTGACGGCGATGCGCACCGCGGCCTCGTGGCGCTGGTTCTTGACGCCGCGGGTCCCGCGGGCGTCGGTCGTCCAGAAGATGCCGCTGCGATCGACGGCGAGCGCGCCCGGCCCGTTCTGCTTTTCGGAGATCACCACCGGCTCGGCGCCGCCCGCCTTCGGCAGGCCGACAATCTCGCCGCTGAACATCAGCGCCCAGTAGACGTTGCGCTCGTCGACGCCGAGCGCCGAGGCGCCCGCCTGGTTGTCGATCAGCGTGGCCGGCGCGCCGCCGGCCTTGGCCACGCGGACCACGCTGTCGCGATCGCCGCCAGGCTCGACGAGTCGACTCTGGAGCCAGTAAACGTTGCCCGCGTCGAGCGCGAGGCTGCGCGGGCGTCGCAGCTTGTCGGCGAGCACCGTGGCGTCGCCGCCGCCCTTCGGGGCCTTCATCACCGCGCCGTCGCTGGTGGAGGAGCCCGCGTCGATCCAGTACACCGCGTCGTCGTCGAGCACGAGCTCGGTCGGCTGCCGTTGATTCGTTGCTACCGCAACGATCTCGCCGCCGCCCTTCGGTGCCTTGACGACGCGGCCCTGCCACGCCGTCTCGGTCACGTAGACGAAGCCCGCGTCGACCGCGATCCCCCCCGGCGATTTGAGGCCTTTCACGAGCGGCGCGGCCGGCCCTCCGGCCTTGGGCGCGCGCAGGACCGCGGCCCCGTCGGCGCGCGCGTAGTACACCGAGGCCTCGTCGACCGCGAGCGCGAGGAGGTTGCCCTTGTCGCCCGCGACGCGCTCGGCGTCGCCGCCGGCCTTGAGCACGCGCATCACGGCGCCCGCCGCGTAGTCGTCGTCGGGCGTGCCTTGATCGAGCCAGTACGCGTAGCGATCGTCGAGGGTGATCGCCCCGTACTCGTGCGCCTCCGACGAAGCGAGCGTGGTGACCTTGAGCTCGGCGCACCCGCGCTGCCCTGCGCAGCCCGCCGCGAGCAGCAGCAACAGCGCCGCGGCCTTGTGCATCGATCCGCTCATGACCGCACCTCGCGCGCGTAGACCTCGATCCCGTGGCCGCGCAGCATCGCCTCGAGGACCGTGAGCGGGCGCCGCAGCGCCGGCGCGAGCGCGCCCATCGCCCGCGCGACGAGGAGGCGCACCGCGCGATCGCGGAGCGCCGTCGCGAGCGGGAGCCGCCCGACGAGCTGGTGTCCGTGAATCACCGCGCGCAGGTAGAAGGCCTCGCCGGCGGGATCCGGCGACGCCGTCGCGATCGCCGTCGCGAGCGCGACGGGATCGCGGAGCGAGGCCGCGGCGGCGGCGATCTCGCGGCTCGCCGTGAGCGAACGATCGCGCGCGCTCCGCCAGGTCGAGGCGCTGGCGACGCGCGAGTCGGCGCGCTCCGACAACGCCCGGATCCACGGGAGCACGGCGTTGACGTCAGGCAACACCGGGGACGCGAGGGCCGCGAGAGTGGCCGCCTCGTCGAGGCCGCTCGCGTCGACGGCGGCCGCGAGCGACCAGAGCGCCGCGACGGGATCAGCGGGCGAAGGCTGCGCGGCGAGGAGGCGCGACCAGGCCACGTACGCGGCGCGAGGGGCGGTGACACTCGCGGCGATCTCGAGGAGCGCGGGGAGCGCGATCACCCGCGCGCCGGCCGGCAGATCAGCGCCGGTCCGCGCGGTGTCGGCGACGAGCGGCGCGCCGCCCGCGACGCCGACGCTGTCGAGCGCGCAGGCGCACTCGACGCCGAGCGAGACGCGGATCGTCTCGCCGTCGTCCACGAACGTCGCGGGGTAGATGCGGCAGGCAGCGGGCTTGGCGGCCTCGCCCGCGGCGGCGTGGATGCCGCAGCGCCCGTCGCCGCCGAGGTACGCGCAGCAGTTGTCGACGAGCGCGACGGCGAGGCTCCCCGAGGCGTCCGTGCCTTGCTCGGGCGTGAACACGCGCTCTTCGTGGTCGCCGCCGTCACGCACGAGCGGGAGCGCGACGCGGGCGCGCGCGGCCTCGTGGCGCGTGAAGAGGATCGATCCGTAGACGCCGCAGCACGCGCCGCTGGCGTCGCAGGTGAGCGAGAAATCGGGCAGCGCGAAGAGCGGCCGATCGCTCGGCGTCGGCGCCGCGTCGGCGCGATCGATCCCGTCGGCGAGCAGGCCCATGGTCTGCAGCCGCTCGAGGATCACCACCAGCTCCGACGCCCGCCGCAGCGCGCCGCTCTTCGCCGCCGCCAGCGTCAGTCCCGCGAGATCGCGCGTGCCGTCGGCGGCCGCGAGCTGGGCCCACTCGCGCGTCCCCATGCGCACGAGATCCCCGGTGCGCGTGTCGTGGAGGACGACGTGCTCCTCGCCATCGATGACGTGGCGACGCACGAGCGCGTGCTCCGCGAGGCGCGGGTGAAACGGGAGGCGCACGCCGCTCATGCGTTCACGAGCTCCTGCGCCGCGACCACGGTCCTCGCGCGGAAGCGCGCCGCCGCCTCGGCCGCGTCGGGTCCCTGGACGATCACCAGCAGCGCGGCCGCGCGCGGATCGTTGATCACGTGCACGAGGGCCTGGCGATCCGGCGTGCGGTAGATGGTCTGCGCCGGGTGAGCGTCGCCCGCGGGCAGGATGTTCATCATCACGAGCCCGAGGCCGAAGGCGACGTCGTCGAGATCGTCCACCGTGACGCTCGGGGCGAGGACCAGGCGAATCATGCGCAGATCCCGCTCAATTCTGGTGGATCTTGAGCCCCGGGATCCCTTGCACCGGGGTGATGTCCTGGACCAGGCTGCCCTCGATGTAGAGGTCCTTGAGCTTGCGCAGCCCCTTGAGCGGCGAGAGATCGCGCACCCGCGTCCGCTTCATCAGGAGCTTCTCGAGGTTGACCATCTTGGCGAGCGGCCCGAGATCCGAGACCTCGGTGTCGTCGATCTGGAGCTCGGTCAGGTTGACCATGCCCGCGAGCGGCCCGAGATCCGAGACCGGCGTCCGCCCGAGATCGAGGCGATCCATCTTGGTGAGCCCGGCGATCGGCCCGAGATCGCGCACGCTGGTGACCGAGATCCGCAGCGTCTCGAGCGAGGTCAGCGTCTTGATGGGCGAGAGATCGTCGACCTTGCCCGGCGCGAGGTAGAGCGATTTGGCGCTGGTGAAGAGCGGGAACAGGCAGGGATCGAGCTCGTCGTCCTTCTTGAGCTGCGAGAAGTCGATCGAGTGGATCTTGGCGAGATCGGCGCGGGTGATCTGGCCCGTGGGCTTCGGGATCTTGAGGCGGAGCGGCGCCTCCATGTCGGGATCGGGGAGGGTGATCACGCTCTCTTTGCCGCAGACGACGGGCTTCTTCGGCGCGGGCGGCGGCGTCGGCAGAGCGGCGCTCGTCGCGACCGGCGGCGGGGCCTGGACGGTGGCCACGGCCGTCGCCGAGGGCACAGCCGGCTTGGCCGGCGGATCGTCGCAGCCGAGGCCGGGCGCGGCAGCGGCGAGGAACAGCGCGAAGGCAGCGGACCGGAGGCTCGGAGCGGTCATGCCCCTCCGTTAACATGCGCGCGAAGGGGCGCGATACCGGATCGCGGGCCGCGCGTAGAATCGGGTTACCATGGCCCGAATGCCCCCCGAGCCGCCCGGCGGCGAGATCACGCCCGAGGCGCTGCACCAGCGTCGCCGCGAGTTCCTGAAGAATACGGCCCTCTTCGCCGGGACGGCCGCGGCGATGGGAGCGGGCCTGGTCCGCCTCATCGGCGGCGGTCGAAGCGCGGCGGTCGCGGTCGCGCCCGAGCCCCTCGGCAGCGGCGCCCCGCCCCTGCCGGCAGCCTCGGCAGGAGGCGCGATCCTCAGGCCGAGTCGCTTCGACACCGACGAGCCGAAGACCTCGTTCGAGGACGTCACTCACTACAACAACTACTACGAGCTCGGCCTGAGCAAATCGGATCCTGCCGAGTCCGGCGCGCTCATCCGCCCTCGCCCCTGGGCGATCAAGGTGAGCGGCGAGGTGAAGAAGCCGATGCTCCTCGATCTCGACACGATCCTCGGGTGGTTCCCCCTGGAAGAGCGCGTCTATCGCATGCGCTGCGTCGAGGCCTGGTCGATGGTGATCCCCTGGCTGGGCTTCCCGCTCGGCGATCTGATCAAGCGACTCGAGCCGACTTCCCGGGCGAAATACGTGACCTTCACGACGCTGAACGATCCCGGTCAGCTCCCGGGGCAGCGGCGCAAGGTGCTGGACTGGCCCTATGTCGAGGGCCTGCGCATCGACGAGGCGACTCACCCGCTGGCGATGCTGGCCGTGGGCCTCTACGGCAAATCGCTCCTCGGGCAGAACGGCGCGCCGATCCGGCTGGTCGTCCCCTGGAAATATGGCTTCAAGGGCATCAAATCGATCGTGGAGATCCGCTTGACGGAGGAGCAGCCGAAGGCCACCTGGAACGAGTCGGCGCCGACCGAATACGGCTTCTTCGCCAACGTGAACCCGAAGGTCGATCACCCGCGCTGGAGCCAGGCTTCGGAGCGGCGGATAGGCGAGCTCCGCCGTCGCCCGACGCTGCCCTTCAACGGCTACGCGGCCGAGGTGGCGAGCCTCTACGCTGGGATGGACCTCGAGGATCACTTCTGATGAAGCCTTCTTCCTCGAACGCGGCGACTCCCCTGCTCTTCCCCAAGGGCCCTCTACCGTGGCTCAAGCCCGCGGTGTTCGTGGGCTCGCTCGTCCCTCTCGTCAGCCTCGCCGTCGGCGTCGCGCGCGGTACGCTGGGCGCAAACGTGGTGGCCGAAGGGCTGAATCGACTCGGCCTGTTGGCCTTGATCTTCCTGGTCGCGTCGCTCGCGTGCACCCCGCTCCAGACGCTGACGGCCCGGGCCTGGCCGATCAAGATCCGCAAGATGCTCGGGCTGTACGCGTTCTTCTACGCGGCGCTCCACCTCTCGACATACGCCATCTTCGATCAGAGCCTCGATTTGAAGGCGATTTTCGCCGACATCGTCAAGCGGCCCTTCATCCTCGTGGGGTTCACGGCCTTCGTGCTCCTCGTCCCGCTGGCGATCACCTCGACGGCGAAGATGCTCAAGCGCATTGGCTTCGCCTGGTGGAAGCGCCTTCATCGCCTCGCCTACGTGGCCGGCGCGCTCGGCGTGATCCACTTCTTCCTGCGCGTGAAGAAGGACACCACCGAGCCACTGATCTACGCGGGGATCCTCGGGATCTTGTTCGCGATCCGGATCGCGGCGTGGGTGGTGAAGAGGCGGAAGAGCGCGCGCCCGGCCTGAGCGCGCGCGTTCACGAACAGGCGCTGTTCAGCGGGGCATTCGCGCCATCAGCTCGCCGCGCAGGCGCTTGAGCTCGGCGCGCATCGGGATGATGAAGTCGGCGCTGATGGTGCGCTTTTGCCCCTTCATCGCGCTGACGGTGTGCCACTTGCTCAGGGCGAGCCGGGCGCCGGCGCGGATGAAATCGCGCCCCGGCCCGCCGCGCCACGAGAAGGTGCATTTGAGCCGCCCCACCGGAGAGCAGATGAGGTCGACCTCGTCCTGGCTCAGATACCCGAGCAGCACCTCATCCCGCAGGTACGTACGGATCGTGCGGCCCTTGCGGACGACGAGCGCGACGATGATCCCGAAGAAGCCGAAGACGAAGAGGAACCAGAGCGGGAGCAGGTAGAAGAACGCCTCGCCGATCACCGTCGGTACGAAGTTCCAGGTGGCGTGGAGCATGACGCCGACCATGTAGCCACCGAGCGGCGCCAGCCAGCGCACCCAGGTCTTGCTCGACTCGCGCGCGAGCCCGAACCCGATACCCGTCATCGAGGTGTAGAGTGGATGCCCCCACGGCGCGAGGATCCCGCGCACGAAGAACGTGCCCGCGAGGGCGTTGTGCACGTCGGAGCGGGCGTAATAGCTGATGTTCTCGACGGCCGCGAAGCCGATGGCGCAGAACGTCGCGTAGATGATGCCGTCGACGATCCCGTCGAACTCTTTCCGCAAAAAATAGAACGCCCCGGCCACGGCGAGGCCCTTGAAGAACTCTTCGCAGAGCGGAGCGCAGATGACGGGCGTGATGAACTCGCCCGCGGCCTTGCCGAAGGTGTCGGCCACGCCGATGTGAACGAGGGTATTGATCATCCCGGCAAAGCCGGTGGCGACGACCGCGCCCCAGAGGAACGCCATCGTCAGCGACCACCACGGCTCGGGATCGAACCGATCGATGATCGCCGGGACGAAGAGGTAAAACCCGAGCGGCAGCGTGGCGCAGAGGATCCCGGTGAGCACCGAGTCGAACATCCGCCCCGGGTTCTTCGAGCCGAAGATCTCCAGGATCTGGAAGACGATGTTGAGGACGATGCCAATCAGCATCATCGCGATCCAGAGCGCGAGCCCGACGCGGCGCCGCGTCTGGTGCGGATCGACGCCAATCAGGTCCGGCGAGGGGTGCGCCGAGTACTGGGGAGCGCCGTACCCGGGCGGCTGCCCGTGGGCCGGCGGCGCGCCATACCCTTGCTGCGGATACCCATGCTGCGGGTGGCCTTGCTGCGGATAGCCTTGTTGCGGCTGCCCTTGCTGCGGATAGCCTTGTTGCGGCTGCCCTTGCTGCGGATAGCCTTGTTGCGGCTGCCCTTGCTGCGGATAGCCCTGCTGCGGATAGCCTTGTTGCGGCTGCCCCTGCTGCGGATAGCCCTGCTGCGGGTGGCCTTGCTGCGGGTGGCCTTGCTGCGGGTGGCCTTGCTGCGGCTGGCCCTGACCGTGACCGGGGGGTTGCGGCGGGTAGCCGCGGCCGCCGGGGGGCCCGTAGGGGTTGTTGCTCATCGGCCGAACCCCTCCGCCGCGAGCGCGATGCATGCGTCGGGGCGGGACGAGGTGGACCTGGGAGCGTCGTCGCGATGTTCGCCGAGCAGGCGAAGCACGACGACGGTCCCCGCACGGGCGCCGGAAGTAGCCATACCACCCTGCATATCAGGGGGCGCGGCGAAGAACTACGGCTTGATGACTTTGGTGCCGGGGGGCGCGGTGAACTCGAACTCGTGGGGGGCCGAGGCCTGGTTCACGACGGGAGCGTCGAAGTCGAAGCGGTTGCGGTTGCCCTGGGCGTCGAGGATGAGCGCGCGGCGAACCTGGTTCGTGCGGGCGTCGATGTAGAGCAGCAGCTTCTGGTAGGCCGGCGTCGCCTCTTTCGGCGTGCCTTCGATCACGTAGCCGCCCTCGAACTTCATCTGCGCCGGGTCGAGCAGGCGGAGCGAGAAATCTTTCGTGAGCTTGCCTTGGCCCATCAGGAACGAGAGAGCGGCGGGGTACTGCGAGCCCTTCACCGGGGTCTCGAACATCTGCTCGTTCTCTTTTTCGTAGACCCGGATCGTCGTCCCGTCGGACACGACGCGGTTACCGTTGGGGGCGTCGTAGACGAAGCTCATTTTTCCGGGCTTCTCGAACGTCACCTTGCCGGTGGAGACCTTCTTCACGTTCTGCACCTTGATGGTGTAGGTCTGCGTGAAGGTGGCTTTGAAGGTCTTCGTCGCGTCGTAGAACTGCTGGACGCGGGCGCCGATCTCGTCGGCCGTGGGGCCCGCGGCCTCGCTCGTGCTCGGCACGACGGCGGCGATGGTGAGGAAGGCAGCCGGGGCCGCCAGGGCGAGGAGGAGGGAGGCGAGTCGCTTTCGCATCATACGTTCTCACTGAGACGCGCGAGGCGTCCGGTCGATGCACCGCCTATAGCACGACGCGCCGAACGGGGGCGATTGCGCCCGGGCCCGCCGGTGCGCTAGCGTCGTGGATTCGATGCTTCGTTCGCCGGGACCGGTGTGAGCCTTCGCGCTGGAAATGAAGGGGAATCGGGGGAGATCGGCAGGGCACCGGGGGGCGCGTCCCCGGGCTGGGCCGTGGTCCTCGGCGCGTCCGAAGGGACGGGCGCCGCGATCGTGCGCTCTGTCGCGAGGGACCCGGGGCTCGACATCTTCGGGGCGCACCGGGGCAACCACCCCGAGGCGGCGGCGCTGCTCGAGCGCGACGTGGCCCGGGCCGGTCGCCGGGTGGTGCTCCGCGGCGGCGACGCGGGGACGGCCGAGGGCGCGCGGCTCGGCGTCGAGGCGCTGCTCGACGTGGCGGGCCCGGGGAGCGTGCGCCTCTTCGTTCACTCGCTCGCCAGCGCGTCGATGGGGCGGCTCGCGGCCGGGAGCGGCCCGCGCGTCGCGCCTCGTCAGGTCGAGAAGACCTTCGACGTGATGGCGCACTCGTTCCTGTACTGGACGCAGGCCCTCGTCGAGAAGGGCCTGCTCGCGCCGAGCGCGCGGTTGCTCGGGCTCACCAACTCGCTCGACGACTCGCTGGTGGGTGGCCTCGGCCTGATCGCCGCGGCCAAGGGCGCGCTCGAGGCCTACGTGCGCACGCTTGCGCTGGAGCTCGGGCCGCTCGGCCACCGCGTGAATCTGCTCAAATTTCCCACCGTGATCACGCCCGCGGTGCGCAAGGTGTACGGCGAAGCGGCCCTCGATCGCATCGTGGCGACGCACCTGAAGATGATCCCCGCGGGGCGGATGTGCACGGTCGAGGAGGTGGCGCGGTTCGTCACGGTCCTCGCGGGTGACGCGGGCGAGTGGTTCAACGGGGCGACGATCGACTACTCGGGTGGGCTCACGCTCGGCCTCGCGGATCTGCTGCTGGATCCGGGTCGATCGTGAGCGCGGTCGCGCAGCAGAGCCTGCCGCTGCGGGCGTGGCTCGGGCTCTTCGGGGCGATGCGGGCCTATCATCGCTACGACGTCGTCGGGCTCGATCGGATCCTCGCGCTCGATCGGCCCGCGCTCCTCGTCGGGTATCACGGGCGGCCGATCGCCTACGATCTGTGCATGCTCGGCGTCACGCTGCACGAGCGCCTCGGGTACTTGCCGCACGGGATCGTCCACGGCGCCGTGGACGCGCAGCCGGTGATGAAGTGGGTCGCCGATGGGCTCGGGTTCGTCACCGGAGATGGCCCCGCGGTAGAGGCCGTCGTCGAGCGCGGCGAGCACCTCTGCGTGCAGCCCGGCGGGACGCGCGAGGGGTGCCGCAGCTTCCGCCATCGCTACGAGGTCGACTGGGGCGATCGCACCGGCTACCTGACGATGGCGCTGCGCCACGGGCTGCCGATCGTGCCGATCGCGGCCACGGGGATCGACGACGGGTACGTCGGGCTCAACGACGGCTACGCGCTGGGCAAACGGCTCGGGGCGCCGGGGAAGCTGCCGCTGTGGCTCGGGATCGGGCTCTTCGGGCCGTTCCCGTTCTCGCCGCCGCTGCCCGTGAAGATCACCCAGCTCGTCGGCGCGCCTCTTCACCTCGAGGCGGATGGGTCGGTGGATCGCGGCGATCGGCGCGCGCTCTTGCGCCTGCACGCGAAGGTGAAGGGCGCCGTCCAGGCGCTGCTCGACGCGGGGCGCGGCCGGTGACGCGATCCCTTCTTGCACAGGAGAGCTCATGAAAGACGCGACGGAACGGTCGGGGTGCCCGGCGCTCGTGCTGCTGACGGAGGACGACGGGATCCGGGCGCCGCTCGGGCCGCTGACGACGCTGCTCGCGCGGACCATCGTCGACGATTTCGGCGACACGGTCGTCGTGGTCGAGCTCGACGGCGCGAGCGCGGAGACGCTCGACGAGGCGCGCGTTTCGCTCGGCGCGCCTGCCGATCTCGACGGCGCGGTGGCCAGGGTGCGCGAGGCGCTGCCGGCGCTGGCGGGGCGGGGCGCGTACATTTTCCTCGACGCTTCCAGGCGATCCGGCGCGTTCCGGCGCGACCTCGCGCTGCTCCTCGGGGCGGTGGATCTCGGCGCGATCGCCCGGCGCTGCGTGCATCTGACGCGCACGAAGACGGCGCCGTCGCTCCCCGGATGGTCCCGGCTTCGCACCGATCTGCTCGCGCCCAGCGTCGATTCACGGCGCGGCGAAGGGCTGCGGCGCTCGGCCGCAGCGACGCGCGATCTCGTCGTGAAAGAGATGGCGCGGCTCACCGGGACGACGCCGGAGGCGCGCGGCGAGAGCTACCCCGAGGCGCGGATCACCCCTGATTTTTGCAGGATTCGCCTCGATTTCGCCTCGCCCGCGCGGTCGTCGATGTCGCGCTGGGCGCGCGCGGTCACCGATCGACGGGTCGGCGTCGCGCTCGGCGGGAGCGGCTCGTGGGGGTACGCGCACGTGGCGCTGATCGAGGCGCTGGAGCGCGCGGGTGTGCCCATCGACCTCGTCGGCAGCGCGAGCTCGGGCTCGCTGATGGGGGCGTACTACGTGGTGCTCGGCCGCGACGGGCTCGAGCTCGCGGTGCGTCGCGGGCCCGAGTTCCAGCGCATGGCGTGGACGTCGGTGATGACGGCAGCGGCGATCGAGCACCGGCTCGACGTCGATCTCGGACGCGTCGCCATCGAGGATCTGGAGATCCTGTTCTTCCCTGTCGCGACCAACCTCACCAACGCGATGCCGGAGCTGATGACGCGTTCGACCGTGGGCTTCGGCGTGCGCGCCAGCGGATCGGCGCCGGGGTTCTTCGCGGCGACGGTCGCCGACGGGGCGCTCTACGTCGACGGGGCGGTGACGGACAACGTGCCGGCGCTGCTGCTGGAGCGCATGGGCGCGGCGCTGGTGATCGCGGCGAACGCGCTGCCTCCGCCGAACGGCGAGCGCGTGCCCATGCCGCGAACGCGCTCGCGGGCGCTCTACGACGAGGTGAGCTTGAGCCGGCGCGCGAAGGACCTCATCGCCTCGCTCTCGCTGATGTTCCACGACTCGGGCGACGTGCCGACCTCGGGGACGCGCGTGCTCTACGATCCGCCGGGCGAGCGGCTCGCGCTCTTCCGCACCTTCGAGTTCCACAAGGCCGAGGCGATCCTCGCGCACGTGCGGGGCGAGAAGGAGCTCGACGCCGCGGTGGACCGGAGCGTGGCAGCCTGGAACACGCTCCGGAGCCCGAGAAACGCAGGCGCTCCGTGATCGCGACGCGGATCCTCGGGACGGGGAGCGTGCTGCCCGGGCGCGCCGTGACCACGGCCGAGGTCGTCGCGACGGCGGCGCCCGAGCGCGACGCCGCGGCGCTCGAGGCCAGGATCGGGATCCACACGCGCCACTGGGCGGGGCCCGACGCGCGCGTGGCGCCGATCGCCGCGGAGGCCCTGCGACGCGCCCTCGCGGCGGCGGGGCTCGAGCCGGGCGCGCTGCGGCGGATCATCCTCGCGACCTCGACCGGCGGCGACGCGCTCGTGCCCGCGACCGCGAACGCCGTGGCCAGCGAGCTCGGCCTCCGCGGGAGCTGCGACGCGTTCGACGTCAACAACGCCTGCTCGGGGTTCCTCACGGCGTTCGATCTCGGCGCGCGCTCCACGGCGACAGGCCTCGCGCCCGTCGGCGTCGTCGCCGTGGAGCTGATGAGCCACGTGATCCGCGCCGACGATCCGCGGCCGTACCTCGTCTTCGGCGACGCCGCGGGCGCCGTCATCCTCGGCGCCGGCGCGGCCGACGAGGGCGTCGTCGCGGTGAGCCTCGGCAACGACGGATCCCATGGGAATACGGCATTTCTGACGCAGCCGCGCCACGCGGGTGCCATCGAGACGGTGACGTTCGGGATCTCGAACAAGGCGATGAGCGACGGCGCCGTCGGCAAGATCGTGGACAGCACGCGGCGGGTGCTGGCCGAGGCCTCGATGCGGATCGACGACGTGGCGTGGGTGCTCCCGCATCAGCCGAACGGGACGATGCTCGAAGGGATCATCGCGGCGCTCGGCGTCGATCGCGCGCGGATCGTGCCGGTCGTGCAGGAGATCGGCAGCGTGGCCTGCGCCTCGATCGCCGTGAGCCTCGACCGGCTGATGCGCACGCGCCCCGTGGCGGCGGGCGATCACGTGCTGATGACCGGCGTCGGGAGCGGCGTCTCGTGGGGCGCGATCCTCTACCGCGTCGGCGGCGGCGCGCGGAAGCTGAGGCAGTAGTAAAAGCGGCTGATCGCCTCCTCGAGCACGTCGGTCACGCCGGGCGGGAGCAGCTCGACGGGGCAGTGCGGCGACGGGTCGTAGAACGTGAGCAGGCGGAACGCGGCGCGGTGGTGGAGGCGGTGCGCGCGCCCCGGATCGAGCTGCTCGTCGACGACGACGATCGGCGTCCCGGGCGCGGCGACGCGCGTCATCTCGGCGAGCACGCGGCGGCCGTCGCGGAAGCTTCCCATCGCGCCGACGTGGAACACGCGATCGAACGCGCCGTCCGCGAAAGGCAGCGCGTGCGCGTCGCCGGCGAGGAGGTGGACCGGCGCGCCCGTCCAGGTGCGGAGGCGACGCTGACACTGCCGGAGCATGCCCACGCTGAGATCGAGGCCCCAGATCGCCGCGGCGATCCCGCGCGGGAGATCGCGCTGCAGGAGCGGGAGGTTCGCGCCGGCGCCGACGCCGATCTCGAGGATGCGAAGGGGGAGGCCACCGGCGCGCGGCGCGAGCGCGGCGAGATCGATCCGCTTCATGTACCCGTCGCGGAGCGCGGCCTCGGAGCCGCCGGCCTCCAGCAGCGGGAGGAGGTGGCGCGTGAGCGGATCGTGCAGGCTCGGGAGGCCGTCGTAGAAGACGCGCATCAGCCGATCGGTGCCGCGCACCGTCGACTCGCGGTAGAGGCGCGGGAGCCCCGCCTCGACGGCCCACGACGCTCGACATTGGCGGCAGTCGAGGCTGCCGCCGTTCTGCGCGAGGCGACCGCGGCACGTCGGGCACACGAGCTGCGCGAGCCCGGCGTCGTTCATCCGCGATCGAGCTCGGCGCGGGCGAGCGCGACGTCGGGCGCGACCTCGAGCGCGGAGAACGTCGCGAGCGCGCGACGCAGGTGGACGCCGCGCTCGTCGCGATCGCGCGAAGAGCGGCCGATGGCGAGATCGGCGTGGCCGCGCTCGTACAGCATGCCGAGGCGATCGGCGAGGGCGCGCGCCTCGTCCCACGACGCCCGCGCGCGCCGCGCGTCGCCGCGGCGCTGCTCGTCGTGGCCGCTCCACAGGAGCGCCGAGGCGCGGCCGAACGGGAACACCTGCGCGAACGTCCGGGCGCCCTTGCACGCGCGCCCGGCGAGGCGGCCGAGCTCGGCGCGCTCGCCGCGCGAGATCCCCGGGGTGGCGAGGAGCGTGAGGAACACCTCGGCGACGGCGGCGATCGACTGGAGGATCCAGTAGGCGACCGGGCGCCGCGCGGTGATCAGATCGAGCGCGCGCTCGGCGCTCTCGCGGGCGAGGCGCCGCTCGCCGCGGTGGAGACGCGCCAGCGCGAGGAGCCCGTGGCCGTTGAGGATGTCGGGGACCGGGCCGGCGTGGCCCGACCAGCCGAGGGCGGCCTCGAGCAGCGTCGTCGCCTCGGTGACGCGGCCGACGCGCAGCTCGCACCAGGCCTGCGCCGCGGCGCCCCAGGCCATCACCTGGCGATCCTCGCGCCGACGACCGGACGCATGCACCGCGGCGAAGCCCCCGGAGGCCTCGCCGAAGCTGCCCTGGTACGCGGCGACGAAGGCGAGGATCGCGCGGCTCTCTTCCCACTGGCGGCGATCGCCCGAGGCCTCGGCGATGGCGAGGGCGCGGCGCGAGCCCGCCTCGGCCCGCTTCCAGTCGGCGATCATCACCCGGTACGCGCCGTCGCGCTGGACGACCCAGGCGAGCTCGTACGGCTTGGCGGTGAGCTCGGCGAGGGCGACGCCGCGACCGCACCACGACTCCGCGACGGCGCCGAGGCCGGCGACGCGGGCGATGATCCCCATCGAGAGATACCCGCGCGCGAGGTCGGCCGAGGGGCCCGCGGACTCGCCGAGGTTGAGCGCGCGGAGGCCGCTCCAGAGCAGCGGCAGCGCCTCTTCGGTGTAGAAGCAGGTCTCGGTGACGCGGTTCTGGATCCGCGTCGCCTCCACGAGCGCGGCGGTCGGCTCGGCCGCCGAGCGTAGTCGCGATCGCGGCAGCGCCAGCGTGAGGCCGAGGACGAGCGCCTCGACGGTGATCCCCGCGGCGTACGCGAGCGGGCCGCCCGGCACGCGCAGGCCGAGCTCGCGCAGCGCCTGCTCACCGTGGCGCGCTCCGTCGAGGTGGTCACCGAGGCGACCGCTGGCGTCCGACAGCAGGCCGAGCCAGCGCGCGCGCTGGAGCCGATCGCCTTGATTTTCCGGCATCGGCGCCGCTTCACGCGCCCGCATGCCGAGGACCCGACGGGCCCCGCGCGCCATCGCACCGAGCGCCATCGCCGCGGGCGCGGCCACCACGGGCTCGCCCGCGGTCGACTCGCCCGGCGCCATCTGCAAGGCCTGTTCGAAGAAGCGCACCGCCTCGCGGTAGGCGCTGCTCTGCAGGGCCTGCTCGCCGGCGAGGCCGCAGTAGCGCGCGGCGCGCGCGTCGTCGCCGGCCGCCGCCCAGTGGTGCGCGAGCGCCGCGGTCTGCGCCGACGCGTCGGGGTGCACGGCCTCGATCGCCTCGGCCACGCGGCGGTGGAGCGAGCGCCGCGTCGGCGCGTCGATCGCCGCGAGCAGGCCCTCGCGCAGCTTGTCGTGGGCGAAGCGGATCTGCCCGTCGTGCGCGTCGAGCACCGCGGCGTCGGTGCAGGCCGCCAGCCACTCGTCGAGGTCGGTCTCGGGCTCGAGCGCGTGGAGCAGAGCCACGTCGATCTGCCGGCCGGCGACCGCCGCGGCGTTGAGCAGCGCGTGGGCGCGCGGCGGCGCCTGATCGAGCCGGCGCCGGATCATCCGTGAGAGCCCCCTCGACGACACCGTGGCCGACGCCGACGCGATCCCGATGAGGTCGAGCTGCCCCGCCTCGTCGGCGAGCGCGCGCACCACCTCGACGAGGAAGAACGGGTTGCCCTCGGTCTCGCGCGCGAGGCGGGCGATGATCTCCGGCCGGGCGCCGGCCGCGCCGATCATCGATCGGCTGAGCTCGGCGATCCCCTCGGGATCGAGGCGATCGAGCTTGAAGTGGTGCATCGCGGCGAGCTCCTGGGGGAGCTGCGGCCGCTCGTCGTCGCGGTAGCTCGCGACGATGACCACCGGCTGCGACGCCGTGATCGCCGCGACGCGCGAGAGCAGCTTGAGGCTGTCGCTGCGCGCCCAGTGCAGGTCTTCGAGGAGGATCAGCACCGGTCGGCCGACGCGGCCGAGCAGCGTCTCGACGGTGCTCGCGAGGCGCAGCTGCGCGGCGTCCGGCTCGACCTCGGCGGCGTCGGCGACGTCGCGATCGAGCAGCGCGCGCAGATCGGGCACCAGCGCCTTGAGCACGCCGGCCTCGTCATCCGCGGGGTCCGTCAACAGGAGGAGCCAGCGGAGCACATCGCGCCACACCTGGTACGGGCCGCCGCCCTCGCTCACTTCCTGCCCGCGCAGCACGGTCACGCCTTCGACGAGGGCGCGGGCGCGCAGCTCTTCCAGGAGCCGCGATTTGCCGACGCCGCTCTCGCCGCCGATGAGCCAGGCGCTGCCCTGACCGTGGAGCAGGCCGTCGAGCACGCCGGCGAGGCGCAGCAGCTCCGCCTCGCGGCCGACGAGCTGCGCCGCCTGGAGGAAGCTCTCGCGCGTGTGCGGCGTCTCGACGCGGAGGACCTGGCCTGTCGCGTCGGCGAGCGCCGCCATGACCTCGGCGGCGTCGGCGTAGCGGCGGCTCGCGTCCTTCTCGAGGAGGCGGGCGACGACCGGAGCGATGCGCGGATCGAGGCTCGACACGTCGGCCGTCGTCTCGAGCACGGCGGTGCGGAGCGCGCCGAAGTTGTCGGCCGCGAACGGGCTCCGGCCCGCGAACAGCTCGTAGGCGATGACGCCGACCGCGTAGAGATCGCTGGATTTGCTGGCCGGACAGCCGAGGTAGAGCTCCGGCGCCATGTACGCCGGGGTGCCCGCGAGCGGGTGCCCGAGCCCGCGCGACTGCTCGAGCACCACCGCCAGGCCGAAGTCGAGGACCTTCACCTGCTCGCCGACGACGAGCACGTTGGCAGGCTTGAGATCACGGTGAACGAGCCCGCGTCGGTGCAGGTAGAGCAGCGCGCGCAGCACCTGCTCCAGGAGCCCCACGCGCTGCTCGATCGACGCGCCCTGCGCGGCGCGGAGGATGGTCCGCGCGTGCTCGAGGAGCTCCATCGTGAAGTACGGGTGCCCGTCTTCATCGAAGCCGTAGTCGAGGACGACGATGATGTTGGGGTGGCGCACCGAGGCCAGCGTCTGGAACTCCTGCGTGAGCAGGAGGCGCAGCGCCGAGGCGGCGCTGCCGTCGCGGTCGTCGCCCGCCATCGACGACGCCTCGAGGCGCGTGTCGCGATCGACGAGGGGGCTCGACGGATCCAGCGTCGGCGCGATGCGGGTCGCCGCGGGGCTGAAGCGCGCGCTCGCGTCGGTCGGCGCACGGGAGCGCACGGCGTCGAAGAAGCGCGGCGCCTCCCAGCTACCGGAGGTACGCGGCGGCGGCCCGGCCTCGGCGCCGATGCGCTTCAGGGCCACGTACCCACCGAGCCGATCTCGCGCGCGGAACACCGCCGCCATGCCGCCGACGCCCAGCGTCTCGAGGATCACGTAGCGTCGACGAAAGCTCTGCGACGGGTCGTTGGGGGGCATCGGTCGCGGCAGAAAACACCCACGATTCCAGGGCCCGAAGCTACCATCGACATCCGCGAAAAGGAACCGGCGTCGAGCCTCCCGGGGTCCCGCGGCGAGCGCGCGCATGCCTCCGCCGTGCTCCGGCTACCCGTCGTTTGCGCGGCGTGGTAGCCCGTGCAGCGTGCTCCGCTTCGCGGCTCGAACGGCGCCTGGATTCCTTCTCGCCGCGGCGCTCGCGGCGTGCGAGCCCGCCGCCGATCCGCCGATGCCCGCGCCTCGGATGCGCGTCGATCTGCCGCTGGCCTTCGGCCTCGACGAGGCGATCGCCGACGGCGTCGACGCCGGCGATCCGCGCGACGCCGAGCCGCCGGGCTCCGACGAGGCCGAGACGATCACCGACGAGCGCCTGGCGAGCATCGCCACCGAGACGTCGATCTACGAGCTGCCGCGCTGGGGAAGCCGCCGCGTCGGGTACATGCGCGCCGGTGGGACGGTGCGCCGCGCTCGCATCCCCGCCACCGCCGGGCCGCGCTGCCCCGAGGGCTGGTATCGCGTCGAGCCGCGCGGCTACGTCTGCGTCGGCGCGATGGCCACGCTCGATCTCGCGCACCCCGTGGTGCTCGCCTCGACGCGCCGCCCGCGCCTCGACGATCTCCCCTACCCCTACGTGATCTCGCGCTTCCCGCCGCCGCCGCTCTACGCGCGCCTGCCCGCGTACCGCGATCAGCTCCGCTTCGAGCCCGATCTCGCCGAGCACCTCGTCAAGGTCTCGGGCGTCGCCGCGGGCTTCCCGCCGCTCGACGCGATCCCGGCGTGGCTCGCCGACGGGCACGCCGCGCCGAGCCTCGGCAACCGCTGGCACGGGGCCGATCGGGTGATCCTCGATCACGCCCGGCCGCGCTCGGGCTTCGCGCTGCTGACCACGGTCGATCACGCTGGGCGGCGCTTCGGCGTCGACACCGGGCTCGAGGTCCTCCCGCTCGATCGCACCCAGCCCGTCGTCGCGAGCACCTTCAGCGGCATCGTCCTCGGCGACGTGACGCTGCCGATCGCGTTCGTGAAGACGCGCGGCGCTTACCGGGTGATCGACGATCCGCAGGGCATCCGCCCGGGCGCGCTGCTCGGCTTCCGCGAGGCCGTCGCCGTCACCGACGAGACGCGCACGATCGGCAGCGTCGAGTACCTCGTCGCGAAGGACGGGACCCTGATCCCAGCGCACCAGCTCGTGGTGATCAAGCCCTTCCGCCACCTGCCCGCCTGGTCGGCGGACGACGGCAAATGGATCGACGTCTCGATCCCGAAGCAGACCCTGGTGGCCTACGAGGGCGTGACGCCGGTCTACGCGACGCTCGTCTCGACCGGCATCGGCGGCACCGCGGATCCGAAGGAGACCCACGCCACCGTGCAGGGCGCCTTCAAGATCTACGAGAAGCACACCACCGTGACGATGGACGGCCACGAGACCGCCGACTCGTTCGATCTGCGCGACGTGCCCTTCGTCCAGTATTTCAACGAGGGCTACGCGCTCCACGCGGCCTACTGGCACGACGACTTCGGCCACCTCCACAGCCACGGCTGCGTGAACCTCGCCCCGCGCGACGCAGCGTGGCTGTTCCGCTGGACCGATCCCCACGTCCCCGAGGGCTGGCACGCCGTGATGATCAAGAGCGGCGGCACCATCGTCTACGTGCACGATTGAGCCCGCCAAGGCCTCGGCCGCCCGGCCGCGGCGCCGGTTTTCTCGCGGATGGCCCTCGCCGCGCCGGCCGCGGCGCCGGTTTTCTCGCGGATGGCCCTCGCCGCGCCGGAAGCCGCGCCGGTTTTCTGGCGGAGAGCCCCCCGCGCGTCCGACCGCGGCGCCGGTTTTCTCGCGGGCAGCCCTCGCCGCGCCGGAAGCTGCGCCGGCGTGCTCGCGGGCAGCCCGCTCCTGGCGGAGACCGCCGGTTGGCCTCCCACGCCGCAGCCCAGATCCTTTTTCGTCTCCGCCCGTCGGACGCGCTCCCCCCTCGAACCCACCCGATCTCGCTGCTCGGGAGGAGCCTTTCCCATGAAACGACTCTTTTCGTTGCTGCTGCTCACCGCGGCGGCGCTGTCCGGGTGCGCCCGCAACAAGCCCGCCGACTCGCCCTCGCAGGGCCTGATGACGATCGAAGGCGCGCTCGCGAATCGCTACGTGCTCGCCGAGAAGCCGGCCTCGGTGGTCGCGCGGCTCCGCATCGCGACGCACGCGCCGGACGCCCAGCGCACCGGGCCCGTCAACGTCGTCCTCGTCGTCGACACCTCGGGATCGATGGACGGACAGCCGATAACCGACGCGCGCGCCGCGACGCTGGCGATGGTGGACGCGCTCGCGGACGGCGATCACCTCGCGGTCGTGGCCTTCGGATCGCGCGTCGAGGTTCTGCTCCCGGCGACGGAGCTCGACGCCGGGAACCGCAAGACGGCGCGGACCAGCGTCGAGGCGATGAAGGCCGAGGGCACGACCGATCTCGCGGGCGGGCTGCGCGCCGGGATCGAGCAAGCGCACAAGTACCTCGATCCGCACGGCGTGAACCGCATCGTCCTCGTCGGCGACGGCGTGCCCAACGACGAGAACCCCATCCGCCCCCTCGCGCAGCAGGCCGCCGCGCAGGCCATCCCGATCACGGTGCTCGGCCTCGGGCCCGACTACAACGAGACGCTGATGGGCGCCGTCGCGCAGCTCTCCGGCGGGCAGTTCCACTACGTGCGCGAGTCGGCCGAGGTCGCGACGTTCTTCAAGGGCGAGGTGCTGCGCCTCAAGCAGGTCTACGCGCGCAACGCCTCGGTCGACGTGATGCCCGGCCCCGGCGTTCGCATCGAGTCCGTCGTCGGGCAGACGACGACGGCGACCGGCAACGGCGGCGTGCACATCGCGCTCGGCGACATCAGCCGCGCCGACACGCGCGATCTCGTGGTGCGCGTCACGACCGACGCCCACCGCGAGGGCGCCTCGGTCGAGCTCTTCGACGCCGTGCTGACCTTCGACGACGCATGGGGCGAGGGCGCGCGCGTCGAGCGACGCCTCTTCCTCGGCGCGAAATCCACGGCATCTCCAGGCGATCTCGCCAAGGGCCGCAACGCCGACGTCGAGGACACCGCCGCCTCGATGCAGGCCGCCGCGACGACGGTGCAGGCCATCGAGCTGGCGCGCAACGGCGACAACGAGAGCGCGCGCACCGTGCTCGCCCAGGCCGCGGCGCAGGCCGACACCGACGCGGTCAACAACGCGAGCCCGAAGCTCCGCAGCAGCGCCCGGAAGATGCGCGACCTCAGCAACGCGCTGCCCCCGCCCGCGCCGATGGTCCCGATGCCGGTCAGCGCCGCCAAGCCCCGCTTCTCGCCGCCGAAGGGCCCCATGCCGTCCGCCGTCCGCGAGGCGCACGACGAGGCCATGCAGCGCCTCCAGTGAGCCCGCTTCGTCATAATTCGAAGAGTGAAACGAAGAAGTCGTCGATGGCAGCGATCCGGGGGAATCGCGCCAGAGGAGGATCGAGCCAGCGGTTGTCCTGGATCGACACCTGAATTGCCTTGCCAGGGCGGAGCACGGCGGCGATGCAGGCCACCATGGCCTTGTCGTGACCGGAAGGTTTATCCAGGTCTTTTCGATCGCCCTTGACCAGCTCCACGGCGCCGGAGGCCAGATCGACGTAAGTCCGCGCCGCGCGCTCCAGCGTCGGATAGATACTCTTCGCGCACTCCAGGAGCAGCGCTTCCAGGGTTCCCCGGCTCTGATTGTCGGGCAGCACGAAGACCCCGCAATGCGTCGGAGCACTGGATACGGCCCCGGGCTTCAGCGGGAAAGTCAGCGGGATCGGATAAGTCGTCGCGCCGAGCTCCTGCGACAGTTCGGAATGCCGCTTGGCCGGGGGATTCTTGTCGGCGTCCAGGAGCACACCCAGGCCCGTGAGCGGCGGCTCACTCCGCGTATAAAGCACATCCAAGCTGTCTTTGATGGTCACGGAAAGCTTGCTGTCACCCCCGACCACATGGACCGCGATGCTGTGCGTCGTGCTGACAAAGAACGGGGGGACGGGCATCCGCGCGAGGAGATCATCCTGATGGGGAAACTTCGTGGGCACCAGCGGAAGCCAGAACGCGTCCAGACGCGACTTCATCTTGACCCGGTCGAGACCGTGAAGTTTGAGCAGCTTTCCCGAGAAGGCCAGATCGTGCGGACCTTCGACGGCGAGATACCCGTATTTCACGGTCACCTCACGTCGAGGCCACGCTCGAAGCGAAGCCGGTGAAGCTGATCTCCCGCATAACGCTTCGGCGGCCCGGGTCTCGCGGGATCCGGGAAGCGATAAGCGACGATCTCGTCCGGATGCTCGCTCCCCGCAGCGAGAATGGCGTCGAGCGCTTCAAGGCTGTGGGTCGTGGCGAAGAGCTGAACATTCCGCTGCTTGCAGGCGCCGACGAGCCATTTGAACACGTCTCCGAGCACCGTGATATGGATGGCGGTCTCGATTTCGTCGATTAGCAGGTTGCCGTTGGTGGCTTGCGGCAGCGCGAGCGCCATCAGCAGCACGCGACGCACACCGTCACCAAAGGCGCTCACCGGCGTGCGTCCGCTGCGCGCATGGCGGAGGTAAAGCGCCGCACGAAGACCCCGCGTTGGCAAGAATTCCACCGCGCTGATCGCGGGATCGATGCTCTGGAGAGCGTCGAGCACCAGCTCTCGATAATCCTGGAGCACCGCTTTGCGAAAGCGCCCAAGATACAAGCTCTCGATGGCATGATCGAAGGGCGAGAGGATTTGCACCGGGATCGAACCCGACTCGTGAGCCCTGGAGCGCTCCGAGAGCTCGAAGTCCCAGATCTTGAAGCTTCGATCCTCGACGCCGGTCGACGTCCTCATTGCCAGCTCGAGCATCGCGCCACGCTCGAGGTCGCCGTCTTCTCCTTCTACCGTTTCTCCCAACGCTCTCTGCGTCTCGCGTATACCCGCCTTGAAGCGCGAGCCAGGACCGCCAATCTCCTCGATCTCTTCGAAGTGGGCTGACAGCTGCCGTGGTCCGGCGTTACCGGTCCCACTGATCGATAAATCCCCGATGAAGAGACTTTCTTCGTCTTCCGCTGACTGCTTTCCGTGAGGGAAGAGCCACTTCAACGCCTCGATCCGGGAAATGCTCGAAAATCCCTGTACCCGCCGCCGCGCCGTTTTCAGCCACGCCAGCTCATCGAGCGGCTGATCATAAATCGCCAGCGCCTCCAGCACGCTCGTCTTGCCGGAATTGTTGTCCCCCACCAAGAGGTTGATCCTCCCCGTGCCCTCCAGCGTGAGCTCTTCGAGCCCGCGGAAGCGGTGGATGGTGAGGGAGTCGATGGGCCAGCTCATGCGGGAGATCCTCAGCGGGGCCAGGTGGGTGAAGCCGATCCATGTAAGGATTGGCGTCGCGACCGTGGCCGCCGCGGCGCATCGTCCCTTCCTGCTGCTCGGCCGTCAAGGAGCCGGGCTCGTGCAACGGCTTCACGATAAGGGCTTCTATATGCCCGGAGCGCCACGCGCGGAAAGGCCCCACGCTAGCGCTTCGCCGCGGCCACCATCGCCTGGAAATTGGCCGCGTGCAGGTGCGTCAGCGCGACGGCGAGGGCGTCGGCCGCGTCGGATCGCGGCGGCGCGGCGAGGCGCAGGATCGCCGTCATCACCATCGCCACTTGCTTCTTGTCGGCGGCGCCCTTGCCCGCGACCGAGCGCTTCACCAGCGTCGGCGCGTACTCGTGGATCGGCATCCCGGCGCGCGCGAGGCGCAGGAGGATGACGCCGCGCGCGTGCCCGAGCTTCGCCGCGCTGTTGGCGTTCTTGGAGAAGAAGATCGTCTCGACCGCGCCGACGTCGGGCGCGTGCTCGCGGATCACCCGCTCGAGCTCGGTGTCGATCTCCACGAGGCGGTCCGCGAGCGAGCCGTCGAGATCGGTGTCGATGACCCCATGGGCGACGTGCTCGATCTTGGTCCCGGTGCGCGTGAGCACGCCCCAGCCCAGGTGCCTCGTGCCGGGATCGATCCCGATCACGCGGATGGTGGTCGCCACCCTCAGCAGGCTCGGTGGGACGCGCGGGGGAAGATCTTGTGCGGGTTCAGGAGCCCCTGTGGATCGAACGTGGCCTTGAGGCGGCGCTGCAGATCGATGAGCTCCGGCGACTGCTCCAGGGGCAAGTACGCCGACTTCGACGTCCCGATCCCGTGCTCGCCCGAGAGGGTGCCGCGGAGCGAAATCACCTTGCGAAACAGGCGATCCAGAGCGTCTTCCACGCGCGGGATCGCCGCGGGATCGTCCCAGAGGAAGTTGACGTGGAGGTTCCCGTCGCCGGCGTGGCCGTAGGTGAGCACCCGGACGCCTGTAGCCTCGCTGATCCTCCGCGTCTCGACGATCAGCTCGACCAGGCTGCCGCGCGGCACGACGACGTCTTCCGAGATCTTGAACTTCGCCATGGCCCGCGTCGCCGGCGAGAGCTGCCGCCGCGCCTCCCAGAGCCGGTCGCGCTGCGCCTCGTCCTGCGCCACGAGGACCTCGATCGAGCCGGCCTCCGCGCAGACGTTTCCCACCCGCTCCATCGCCGACTCGCACGCGAGCGGCTCGCCGTCGACCTCGATGATCAGGAGCGCGCGGGCGCGGGCGTCGACGCCGACGCCGCTGGCGCGCACGGCGTCGAGCGTGGCCTCGTCGAGCAGCTCGAGGCAGCGCGGCACGAGGCCCGCCGCGACGATCCCCTGCACGGCGGCGCCGCACGCGTTCACGTCGGCGAAGAGCGCGAGCAGCGTCACCACCGCGGGAGGCTTCGGGATCAGGCGAAGCGTGGCCTCGGTCGTGACGGCCAGCGTGCCCTCGCTCCCGACGAGCAGCGCGGTCACGTCGTACCCCGTCACGCCCTTCACGGTGCGGCGGCCGGTGCGGAGGCGCGTCCCGTCGACGAGCAGCACCTCGAGGCCGAGCACGTACTCGCGGGTGACGCCGTACTTGAAGGCCCGCGGGCCGCCGGCGTTCTCGGCGATGTTGCCGCCGAGCGCGCACATCTTGAGCGAGTTGGGATCGGGCGGATAGAAGAGCCCCTCGGCCTCGACCGCGGCGTGGAGGTCGGCGAGGATCACGCCCGGCTCGACGACGGCGATCTGCTCGCTGCGATCGATCTCCTTGATCTGCCGCATCCCCAGCGTGCTCACCACGATCCCGCCGGCCACCGGGACGGCGCCGCCGCTCTTCCCGGAGCCGCCCGCGCGCGGGACGATCGGCACGCCGGCCTCGGTCGCGACGACGAGCGCCTTCTGGATGTCCTCGGGCGAGCTCGCGAGGACGACGGCGTCGGGCAGCACCGGATCTTGATCCGACTCGTCGCCGGCGTAGCTGCGGCACGCGTCCGCGTCGGTGAGCACCTTCGATGGGCCGAGCGCGCGCTCGAGCAAGCGCCGCGTTTTTTCCACCGTGGCGGCCGACGGGCGAGCGAAAGGAGCGCGACGGATCACGCCGCTGCCTTAGTACGGTTTCGGCTCGCCGCCCAACCGCGGAGACACTACGCCGCGCTCGTGCGTCGGAACCTGGCCCTCTACGTCGTCCTCGCCGCCGAGCTCGGCGTCGGCGCGCTCGGACTCTTCTTCCACCTGCGCTCGCGCGCCGCGATCGCCCGCGCCTTCGCCGAGTTCAACACCGCCATGCCCGCGTACACCGCGCTCGCGCTGGCGCCGTGGTTCCTCCCGCTCACGCTCGGCGTCTCGGCCTCGCTCTCGCTCGTCGCGATCTTCGCGCCGCTCCGCCGCTCGCGCCGGATGATGTCCGCCGGCACCGGCCTGATGATCGCGAGCACCGCGGTGTGTTTCGCGATCATCGCCAGCTTCATCCCGATCTTCCAGCCGGGGTGACTGGTGTTCTTCGCGGCGCGCTGGTAGCACCCGCGCATGCTCCGTGAAGCCCTCGTGATCAGCGCCTGCGTCGCCGTCCTCACCCTCGGTTGCACGGGCGACGAGGCCTCGTCGACATCGACCGGCGCCAGCACCGGCGAGGGCGTCACCAGCACGGGAGCGAGCGCGTCCGGCAGCGGCGGAGGCACCTGCGCGGGCGGCTCGGTCGGCGCGGGCGGGAGCGACGGATCAGGCGGCTCCGGCGGCTCCGACGGGGCGAGCGGGTCCGGCGGATCGAGCGTCCCCGTGGCGATGGGCTGCGACGCGTCCGCGCCCGGCACCACGGAGATCTCCTGCGTCGAGAGCATCACGCCCGGCGTCGGCGCTGGCTTCGGCGCCGATCGCTTCCCCGAGATCATCTACGGGCCGCCTCACGGCGGGGGCGATCACGGCGGCAGCACCGACGTGCTCTCGCTCGGCACCGACGGCGAGATCGTGGTCGGCTTCGGCGGAAGCGGCGTCGTCGACGGCGAGGGCGCGGACTTCATCGTCTTCGAAAACGCTTTCTTGACCGGCAAAAAGCCCTTCAAGGAGCTCGGGCAGATCAGCGTGTCCGACGACGGCACCACCTGGACCGCGTTCCCCTGCAAGCAGGACGCGCTGCCGTACACCGGGTGCGCCGGGTGGCACCCCGTCTACTCGAACCCCAAGAACTGCGTCTCGCCGTACGATCCCGTCGCGGCCGGCGGCGACGTCTTCGATCTCGCCACGATCGGCGTGAAGACGGCGCGCTTCATCAAGATCGTCGACCTCCACAACACCGGCTGGACGGGCGGGACGACCGGGTTCGATCTCGACGCCATCGCCGTGATCCACGCGCACGCGCTCGGTCAGAGCAACGCCAGGAAGGCCAGCAGCGCCTCGCTCTCGTTCGGGCTCAGCGCCTCGGCGCCGACGGGCGCGCGATCGTGGAAGAACCCCGTCGCGCCCTGAAATCGAGCCCGGGAGAGCACATCGGCGAGCGTGCTGGCGGCGCCGTTGGTGAAGTACGGCCGCTTCTTGTAGAGCCGCCGCAGCGAGGGCACGCGCGCGCCGCGGGGGTGCACGTAGGGCTCGACGCCCGTCATCCGGTACTCGTCGAGGCCCCACACGATCGGGCCTTCGCGCGACAGCACGAGGCCCTCCCAGCCGGCCGGATCGACGCGCGACGTGGGATCGTCGTTGACGAGGCGCGCGGCGTGGCAGCCCTCGCAGCGCCGCGCGAACACCTCGGCGCCGGCGCGCTCCTGCGCGGTGAACGCCGCGTGATCGAGGGCCATCGGGTTGGGCCGAGGCGTGAAGTCCATCAGGAACACCATCAGCGCTTTGCGCAGCGAGATCGCGTCGAGCTCGGCGTCGGCCACGCCGAGCCGATGGATCCATGGCTGCTCGACGAGGGCCGCGGAGAACCACGGCTCGTGCCCGCTGTTGGCGCCGGCGACGCGGAACTCGTTGTTCGCGACGCTGGTGAGATCGGGATCGAGCGCCCGCGAGAAATGAGGCCGGTTGTTGAAGAGCCCGAGCAGCGGCTTGGTCGTGGCGACGATGTCGCCGCGCCCCGTCGAGTGCGTGCGCCCGTCGACGTGGCCCTCGAAGTGACATGTCTCGCAGGTGAAGCGGCTCAGCGGCCCGTCCGAGGAGTTCCACGGCGCCATCGCGGTGGTGAAGAAGAGCGCCTCGCCGAGGCGTGACTGCGGCGTCGGCGCGAGCGGGTGCTCGCCGGGATCCTCGGCGGGGACGCTGACGACAGCGCCGCTGGCGATCGAGATCCAGGTGTCGAGCAGCGGGTCGGCCGCGACGATCGTGTCACCCTCGCCTGCCACCATCGCGGCGACGCCCGGGAGCAGCGCCGCGGTCGTCGTCACGGGAGGCGTCGTGGATCCCTTCGATCGAAGGGTTACCGTCAGCAATCGATCGCTCCCGTAGCCGGCGACGCGCGCCTCGATCCCGCCGTCTTTCGCGCGCAGGAGCAGCGCCTTCGGGGTGACCACGCCGAGCGCCGAGACGTTGATCTCGGCGATCTTCTCGGCGACGCGCGCCCCGCGGGCGATCCGGTAGAACCAGACGAACGAGTCGACGTAGCCGAACGATCCAGAGGTGCGATCGAGCCGGTGATCCTCGACGCCGCCCGCCGCGACGACGAGATCGCCGCCGTCGTCGATCGCCGCGAAGCCCCAGATCGGCCCGTCGTGATGGATGGTGACGGCGCCCGCGGCGCGCGGGAACCCCTGGGCGTCGACGTCGCGCGCCACGAGCGTGTGATCGATCAGGCTGTCGACGAGCAGGCGCGAGCCCACGCGCGCGACGCGAAATGGCCCGATCCCGGCGGGCATTTCGTGAATTTCGCCGGTGCTCGCGCGGATGGAGAGCAGGCGACCCTCGCGCTCCTCGACGGCGTACACGACGCCCTCGGGGCCGACGGCGACGTCGCGCAACGCGAGCGCTCCTGACTCCAGCGCGGGCTCCGAGCGGAGGTGATCGTCGCTGACGACGTAGCGGTGGAGCAGCGTCGACTGCTCGCCCACGACGACGATCTCGCCCTTCGCCGAGACGGCGAGGCCCGACGGCGACGCCGCGGTCGGTCGGCGATCGATCTCGTGGAGCGCGGCGTCGAGCAGCACCACCGCGTCGCGCCCGCGGAGGACGCCGACGAAGCGCGCGGCGCCGGGGCCCGGGGGCAGCGCCGCGATCCGGTAGGGATCGGAGCCGCGAGAGCGATCCGAGGCCGGGAGACGGCGGAAGTCGGTCGCGGCGCGGCGCGTATTTTCGAGCGCGTGGAGCGGGCTCAGCGGATCGGACGTCGACGCGGGCGGCGCCTCGGATCCGCCGTTCCCGCACGACGAGGCCGCGGCGCCGAGCCCCGCGGCGACGAGGATCGCGATCGCGCGCGCGAGCGCTGGAGCCGCTCCGGGGCCGCGCACGATCGGCTCGTCGACTACCAGCCGCCCGGCGCCGCGGTGGCCTTGGCGGTGGCGGCGCCGGTCGGCGCGGTGCCGTTGGTCGTGGTGGCGGCCGGCTTGGCGGGCTCGGGCTTCTTGTCTTCGCAGGCGGCGAGGGAGAGCGAGGCGACGGCCAGGATCGAGACGAGCGCGAGCTTCATGAGACCTCCAGAGGACGAAGTGGGACCCGACCGTTGAACCACACCTTCCCCGATCCCGGAAGCCTCAAACCATCGTCGTCAGCGCTCGAGCGTGACGAACACCGCGCGCGGATCCTCGCCGACGCGGCGCTCGGTCTCGTGAAAACCGCTGCGATCCAGGGCAAAGAACGTGTCGGCCTCGGGCTCGAGCTGGATCTCGGTGAGCAGGATGCGCGTCGCGTGCGGGAGCGCGAGGCGGTAGATCTCGGCGCCGCCGATCACCCGCGGCTCGGCGTCGGTGGTGCGCGCGCGGGCGATCGCCTCGCCCAGCGAGGCCACGACCTCGGCGCCTTCGAGCTTCAAATCCGCGCTGCGCGTCACGACCAGGTTGCGCCGGTTGGGGAGCGGCTTGCCGACCTCGTCCCAGGTCTTGCGGCCCATGATCACCGCGTGGCCCGTGGTCGATCGGCGGAAGTGCTTGAGGTCTTCCGGCACGTTCCACGGGACCTTGCCGTCCTTGCCGATGGCGCCGTTGCGCGCGATCGCCAGCACGAGGCAGAGCGGCTCTCTCGCTGTCGTCATACCGAGACCTCGGCCTTGATGTGGGGGTGAGGATCGTAGCCTTCGAGGGTGATGTCCTCGATCTGGAAGGCGAAGAGTGAGCGGGCCTCGGGCCGCAAATGCAGGCGCGGCAGCGCGCGTGGCTCGCGCGTGAGCTGGAGGCGCGCCTGATCGAGGTGGTTCTTGTAGAGGTGCGCGTCGCCGAGCGTGTGCACGAAATCCCCGGGGCGGAGATCGGTCACGTGGGCGATCATCTGCGTGAGCAGCGCGTAGCTCGCGATGTTGAAGGGCACGCCGAGGAACACGTCACCGCTGCGCTGATAGAGCTGACACGAGAGCTCGCCATCCTGCACGTAGAGCTGGAACATCGTGTGGCAGGGCGGGAGCGCGACGAGGTCGGCCTCGCGCGGGTTCCACCCCGTGACGAGGAGGCGTCGGCTGCTGGGGTTCGCCCGGATCTGCTGTAAAATACGGGCGATCTGATCGACTCCATCGCTCGCGTACGTCCCGTCGGGGAGCAGCGTCGCCCCGAAGTTGCGCCACTGGTGGCCGTAGACGGGCCCGAGATCGCCGGCGCTCCGACCGAAGCGCGCCGTCTGCTCCGCCGTCGCCCACTCGTCCCAGATGCGAACGCCCGCCGCCTGGAGCGAGGCCACGTGGGTCTCGCCGCGGAGGAACCAGAGCAGCTCGTGAAAGATCGATTTCACGTGGAGCTTCTTCGTCGTGAGGAGCGGGAAGCCCTCGCGCAGATCGAAGCGCATCTGGTGGCCGAAGACGGCGCGCGTGCCCGTCCCGGTGCGGTCGTCGCGGTCCTTCCCCTCGTCGAGGATGCGCCGCAGCAGCTCGAGGTACGGCCGCACGATCAGCCCTTGAACGTCGATGGGCCGGCGTCGCCGAAGGGCTCGTCGCGATCCTTCACCGCGGCGCGAAAGCCCTGGCTCATCGCCTGGTTCTGGAAGGCGTACCCCTCCTTCGTGTGGCGCGAGATCCCGTCGAACAGCGTGCCGAGCATCTGCGTCGTGTGGAGGCCCTGGGCCATCAGCGTCTGGTTGACGAGGAGCTTCATCATCACGAGCTGGTTCACCGGGGTGCGGGCGATGCGCGCGAGCAGGATCTCGAAGCGCTCGTCGAGCTCGGCGGCGGGCGCGCACTCGGTGGCGAGGCCCCAGGCGACGGCCTCGGTGCCGGACAGGCAGTCGCCCGTGAAGAGCAGGCGCTTCGTCTTCTCGACGCCGATGCGGTGGGCCCAGATCGCCGTCGTCGGCGTGCCCCACACCCGCGCCGGCGGGTAGCCGATCTTCGCTTTGTCCTCGATCACGAGCAGATCCGAGCACAGCGCCATGTCGGTGCCGCCGGCGACGCAGAAGCCGTGGACCTTGCAGACCACGGGCTTGTCGGCGTGGAACAGGCTCATGAAGCCGCGCACGTTGCGGGACATCATCGCGTAGTCGACGACCGGGTCCCAGATCTCGTTCGGGTTGTGATTCTGGACGATCACCAGCGGATCGAGCGGCGTCCCCGCGTGCGCGTCGGGGGCGCCGCCCTCTTTGCCCATGGCCTGCTCGGCGCTGGAGACGAGATCGTAGCCGCCGCAGAAGCCCTTCCCGTTGCCGGCGAGGGCGATGACGTGGACCTTCGGATCGAGGCTCGCGCGCTCGACGCAGTCGGTGAGCTCGCGCGGGAGATCGGCGGTGATCCCGTTGCCGCGCGCGGGTCGGTTGAGCGTGATCCGGGCCACCCGGCCGGTCACTTCGTAGGTCATCGTCTTCAGCGTTTCCACGGGCGTTCCTCCGGCGGGGACGCTACCGCGAACGCGGCGGCGCCGTCACCCGATCGCTGTCCACGATCCCGGGGCGAGCATCGCCGTCATGCGCTCGGGCCGGCGGATGCCCTGGGCCGTCATCCAGGCGACGGACTCGGCTTGCAACGCGCGCCCCTCGTCGCCGCCGAGGAGCTCGCCGAGCCGTCGCCTCGTCGCCGCGGCGTAGAGGGCCATGTCGGCGCGATCGTAGCCGCGCAGCGCGGTGCGGGCGCAGCGCACGGCCGCGCGATCGTCGCCCTTCGCCGCGGCGATCGCGGCGCGGATCAGGCTCGCGTGCGGGTCGCACCAGGCCAGCTTTTCGCCGTCGATCCGCGCCGCGTCGTCCGCGGCGGCGGCGAGGTGGCGCTTCACGTCGACGCCCCCGGCCGCCATCGCGAGCGCGACGCGGGCGCGGAGCTGGAAGACCTCGACGCGGAGCACGTGGATCCGCGTCAGGAGCGAGCGCTTCAGCGCCGGCATCTGCTCGTCGAGGCGGCGCGAGGCCGAGGCCGCGTCGCCGGTGTAGAGATCGCGCTGCTCGTTCGCCAGGAGCGCGCTGTAGTGCTGGAGGTGAAACCCGCGCTGCGACCAGCGCGAGAGCGCGTCGTCGACCTCGCGCCGGGCGCGCTCGACGTCGTCGGCGGCGAGCCAGATCAGGTTGAAGCGCGTGCGCAGATCGGTCGCGGCGAAGAGGTTGCCGCGGTCCTCGGCGGCGCGGAGGAGGACGTCGACGCGGCGCGAGAGCCCGCCGAGATCGCCGAGGTACATGCGCGAGCTGAGGGCGAAGCGCTGCGCCGTGGTCGTCTCCCAGGCCACGCCGGTGCACTGATCGCGGAAGATCTCGTCGGCGGCCTCGCAGGCGCGCGCGGCCTCTTTCCAGCGGCCGATCAGATACTTCGAGACGCCGGCCATCATGATCGAGAGCGCCGTGGTGTGCGGGCGGTCGAGCTCGGCGGCGAGCTTCGCGGCGACGCGCGCCAGCTCTTCGGCCTGGGCCGTCCCGCTCGCGCCGGGGCTCGCGACGAAGGTGATTTCGAGCGTGAGCGAGCGCGCCACGCGCGAGGGCTCGCCCGCCCGCAGCGCGAGGAGGAGCTGCCGCGCGCCGTACTCGGCCGCGCGGATGTTGTCGACGACGCTGAGCCCGATGGCGATCGACCAGCAGACGTCGATCTTGGCCAGCTCTTCCTCGGAGATCTGAGAGGCGGCGCGCTCCGCGAAGCCGAGCCCGCGGAGGCGGATCAGCACGCGCTGGCCGAGCATGGCGACGACGGCGCGCTCGGGCGACGACGACATCTGGAGGCCGACCGACGCCAGCACGGCGCGCATGGCGTCGAGCCCGGCGTCGATGTGGCCGCTGATCAAGAGCTGCTCGGCGGCGCGGCGGCGGAGCTCGAGCTGCTCCGACGCGGGCGCGCCGATGACGGCGTCGAGGTAGGCGCGCGCGGCCTCGGCGCCGCGGCCGGCGTTGGCGAGGGCCTCGCCGAGGCTCCGGTGCAGGGTGCGCACGAGCACGGCGTCGGCCTCGCGGAGCTGGAGCGCGAGCCGGTAGAGCCCCGCGGCGCGGTCGAACGCGAGGGCCTGCGCGGCGCGCTCCGCGGCCTTGGCGGCGTAGTCGCTGGCGCGCCGGAGCTCGCCCGCCGCCTGGAAATGGACCGCGAGCTGCTCGGGATCGGCGGAGCTCGCGACCTCGAGCGCCGTGGCGAGCCGCCGGTGCAGATCGGCGAGCGACGCCGGGTCGACGTGCGACGCGACCGTCTCGCGCACCCGATCGTGGAAGGTCTCGATCTCGGCGTCGTGGCTCGATCCGCTGGTGCGCACCATGCGCCTGGCCTGGAGGAGCGACAGCGTCGCGTACTCGTCGCTGGCGAGCCCGGCCGCGCGGAGGGCCACGGCCGTGGCGATCGGTCGGCCGGCGAGCGCCACGACCTCGAGCAGCCGCTGGGCCTCGGGGGGGAGCTGCGTCACGCGCGTGTGGATCATCCCATCGAGCGTGATCTTGGCTTTTCCGGGGCCGATCGCCGCGTTCACGCCCCGCGACGGGCGCATGAACTGGACGAGCTCGGTCACGAAGTACGGGTGCCCCGCCGCCTCGCCGACGATGAGCTCGGCCTTGGCCGCGTTCTCCGCGGTCTCGCCGCCGAGGCGCTCGATCGCCAGCGCCCGCGCCTCCGCGGGCTCGAGCGGGCCGACGAGGAGATCGCGCGACTCGCCCGACACGCCGGGCCGCGCGCGCTCGGCGAGGACCGCGCGGAGGAACGGGCTCTGCGCCTCGTGCTCGCGCCGGTAGCTCGCGAGCAGGAGCAAGCCCGGTGGCTCCGGCGGCCGCAGGAGATCCATCAAGAGCGCGGCGCTGTCGAGATCGCCCCAGTGGAGATCGTCGATGTGGAGCACGAGGGGCCGCTCGGCGGCGAGGCTCGCGAGCAGCTCGCGGAGCGCGAGGAAGCCGCGGCGCCGCAGCTCTTGCGGATCGGGCGCAGCGGAGCCCGTCGCCAGCTCGGCGGCGATGGCCTCGATGCGTCCGAGCACCGGGAAGAGCCGCGCCAGCGCGACGACGTTGTCTGGGATCAGCGCGAACGCCCGCTCCGGCGGCAGCGTCGCGAGGTGCGTCGCCAGCGCGTCGACGAGGCTGTCGAAGGCCTTGTACGGCACGTTCTCGCGCTCGTAGCAGCGGCCCGCGAGCACCAGCGCGTCTTCGAGCAGCGCGACGCGATCGAGGAAGAGCTGCACGAGCGCGCTCTTGCCCATCCCCGACGCGCCCTGGAGGAACACCGTGACGCCGTGCCCGCGCCGCGTCTCGGCGAAGGCTTCCTCGAGCACCGCGAGGTGACGCTCGCGCCCCACCAGCCGCGAGCGCGTGCGCAGGAGCTGCTGCGAGCCCGTCTCGACCCGGCCGAGGCGCCGCAGGACCTCGCGCCCGCTCGGCCGCAGCGCCGGATCGCGCCGGAGCAGATCGACGCAGAGCGAGGCGAGATCCGCCGGGATCCCGGGCGTCAGCGTCGTCGGATCGGCGGGCTCGCGATCGAGCTTGGCGAGGAGGATCTCGTTGACGGCGCCCGTGAACGGCAGCCTCCCCGTGAGCACTTCGTAGAGCATCGCGCCGACGCCGTACCAGTCGGCCGCCTCGGCCAGCGGCTCGCCGCGGATCTGCTCCGGGGCCATGTACGCCGCGGTTCCGAGCACTTGGCCGAGGCGCGCCTCGCCCGCGGCCCGCGTCGGCTCGAGATCGGTGACGAGCCCGAAGTCGAGGATCACCACCCGCCCTTCGGTCGTCACCAGGACGTTCGAGGGCTTGATGTCGAGGTGGAGCTTGCCCGCCGCATGCAGCGCGCGCAGCCCGTCGACGAGCTGCTCGAGCGCCGAGCGAAGGCGGACCTCGTCGAACCCGATGGCGCCCGGCTCGAAGCTCGGCGCCTCGGCAGCGGGCGGGAGCTCGATCCCGTACAGCCGCGCCGAGGGCTGCACCGGCGCGACGGCGGCATCGGCCATCATCGTCGCGTCCGACGCGAAGTTCTCGGTCGGCCGCTCGGCGATCATCGCGTCGATGTCCGCGTTGACGTACCGATGGAAGTCGACGCCCGCGATGTATTCCATCGTGAAGAACCAGGCGTTGTTCTCGGCGACGAGCTCGTGGAGCTGGACGAGGTTCGGGTGAACGACCCCGGCGAGCGAGCGGAACTCCTGCTTGAAGCGAAAAATCTCGCTCGCGGAGGCCGTCGTCAGCGTCTTCAGGGCCACGTCGCGGTCGCGCTCGACGTCGTGCGCGAGGTGCACGACGCCCATCCCGCCCTCGCCCAGGCGACGCAGGATCGAGAACCTCGCCGCGCTGGTGGT
>JANYGI010000088.1 GCA_025362495.1 Byssovorax sp.
GCGGTTCATCACGTAGCGCGTGCGCAGGAGCGGCATGTCGAAGGCCTTGCCGTTGTACGTGACGATCATCGAGGCCTGGGCGAGGCGCTCGGTGAGCAGCTCGAGGATCGGCGCCTCCTCGCCGAGGCGACGGAGCAGCACCTGCTCGAGCACGAAGAGGTTGGTCTCGGGATCGAGCCAAGCGAGGCCGAGCAGGAAGGGGACCGTGCCCGTGCCGCCCGCGAGCCCGGTGGTCTCGGTGTCGAGGTAAAGCGCGCGGCGCGGATCGCACCCCGCGAGCACCGGATCGAGCGCGAGGAGCGCGAGCATCGCCGGATCGGCGTGGAGCGCGGCGCAGAGCGGAGCGCGGCCCACACGCGCGCCGAGAGCCGATCGCGCGCGGTGCAGGTAGAGCGGCCCGCTCTTCGTCTGCTGCACGACGAAGGGCAGCTCGCCGCGCGTGGGATCGGCGCGCGGCGGCGGCGGCACGTCGCGCGCGACGATGCGGGCGATGCGCTCGCGCAGATCGTCGAGCGACGGCCGCCCCGACGACGACGGGATCGCCGCGGGCGCGATCGCTGCGTCGGGCAGCGAAGCCGCGGGCAGCGGTGCCAGAGGCGCGCCGCTGATCGACGCCGGGAGGCGCGCGAGCTTCGTGAGAAATGACGTCATGCTGAGCGTCGGTACAGTGTCACGGGAGGCGCTCTCTCGGCAAGCCGAGGTCGAGCACGAGCCCCGCCGCCGCGGCCACGCGCGCCGAGGAAGCGCCCGCGCGCAGGCGTCGCAGCGCGAGCCGCGGCAGCGTCGCGAGCAGCGGGAGCACGACGCCGGCGGGCGTGAACGGGTTCGCCGCGAGGGCCTCGCGCACCTCGGCGTGGAGCATCCACCGCGGGCTCGCGCACACCTCGCGGAGGATGGCCTCGGTCGTGGGGCGGCGCGCCGCGATGGCGACGACGTCGCGGCACCGGATCCAGCGCTGCATGACGAGGCGACGGATCATCCGTGGATCGTGGTGCGCGAGGAGGCGCGACCGACGATGGAGCTGCCGCTGCGGTTGCCACGGCGCGCGCGGCTCGATCCCGAGCGGCCCCTCGACGGCTATCCCGATCTCGGCGAGGCGCCCGCGCGCGGCGATCGCGCAGCGCCCCGGGCCCGTGCCGAGGATCGCCGCGACGGCGTGGCGCTCGTCAGCCGATGCCGCGTCGCGGATCGCGGTGAGGGTCGTGGAGGCCGCGGGCTCCGCGAGGATCCACAGCGCGAGCGCCACCGCGGCGTCGCGCGATGACGCGTCGCCGGAGATCGCGCCGCGAAGGATGCTGTCGATCAAGCCCGCTGCGGCAGCGGGGCTGTGCTGCGCGAGGCGCTCGCCGAGCACCGTTTGCCGCTGCGCGGCCTCGGGCAATCCATGCATCGCTCGCAGCGTCGATGCGTCCCCTGCCCCGTTCGCCGCGTCGCGCGCCATGGTCGATCGGGGAGCGTGGACTCGACCCGCGGCATTGTCAAAGCGCGACGCTCACGCCGCGAGCAGGACGGTTTTCAGGCGGCGGCGCGTCCCCTCTCCTGCGGGGCCTCAGTTGATCCTCACGCCGCTCGCCGCGAACGTGCCTTGAAAGCGCAGCGCATCGTGGCATTGCGCCGTCGCGGCCTGCCCCTCGGCCGCGCACCAGTCGCCGTTGAACACGATGTGACCGCCGCCGTCGCGCTTGCAGTGGGCGGTGGGCTGTGCGCCGTCGCCGAAGACCGCCGCGTCGCCGGAGAGCACGACGCAGAGGGTCTGCCCGATCGCGGCGATCACCGCGCTATCGGCCTCTTCGAGCGAGAGATACGCGGAGACCTGGCCCGCGTGGAGGAAGCCGGGGTGAAGGGAATCAGGGACGCAGCCGCTCGCCGGATCGAGCGCGGCGGCGTTGTACTCGCCGATGCAGCTGTGATCGCCGGAGAGCGTTTCGATGGTGAAGCTCGTCTGGCGCAAGGGCAGGAGGAACGACGCAGCGCCCTGGAGATCGAGGAAGACAGGCAGGTTGAGGTCCGCCGCCGACGTGGTGATCGCGCACGTCGCGTCGAGCGCCCCGCTGAGCGTGACGGGCTGGGCATGAAAGCTCGCGCCCTGGCCCTGCGGGAAGACCTCGTCGTCGAAGGCGTAACCGTCGCTGGGATTGCTCTCGGGGCGCGCGCCGCCGGTGCGCAGCGTCCCCGCCACCGTGTCGAGCTGCAGCAACCACGACAGCGTGCCTCCACCGTTGAGGTTGCACTGCGCGTCGTTGAGCGTGACGCCGTTCTCGATCACGCTCTTGATGAGGCCCTTCGTCAGGGCCGACGGCGCTGTGATCGAGAGGTCTGCCATGCGCAGGCCGAACGGGGACGCGCCGGCGTTGTCGACGAGCGCGAGGCAGACCGACGCGCTGGCCTTGCACGCGGCCGAAGTCGGCGTGCAAGGCGCGTTCGGCAGGCCTCCGCCGGGCCCGTTGCACGGCCCGCCGCCCGACGTCGTCGTGGGGCCGCCCGATCCGGTCGTGACGCCGGGCCCGGACGGTCCGTTCGATGCGCTCGAGGTCGGCGTCGATCCGCCGGCTCCGCCGTCGACGACGACGCTGCCGCCGCAGTGCGTGGAGGCGAGCGCGAGGCCCACCAGGGTGGAAGAAACGAGGAGAGCATAAGCAGAATGAAGGTGCATCCTATCAGGCTATCTCCGGCGCGGGGCCGATGGCTGAACCTCCGGAGCGCGCCGGCTTTCTCCCGGGCCCGGGCTCGATCCGAGCGGGATCGGGAGCCGGTCGGCCTACGGCCCGCCGGGCAGGTCCCCGCAGCAGCGGAAGCCCGTCTCGTAGAACAGGAATCCATCGGCGTGCGCCGGGTTCGTCGACTGGCACGTTGGCTTGTTACCGCCAAAGCACCCTGCCCAGTAGCAGCCCTTCAGCACGTGTGGATAGCTGTTGACGTGGGGCTTCGTGCGGACCACCCACTCCTCCACGTTGCCGGTCATGTCGTACACGCCGTAGCCGCTCACGCAGCCCGGATCGGCGCCGCTGAGATCGCCTTGCCAGAGCTTCTCGACCTCGTTCTGGGCGGCCGGCGCCGGCCAGGTGTTCAAGGCGGCCTCGTCGACGACCTTCCAGGTCTTGTCGTCGTTGCACTGCCCGTCGACGTGGGTGTCGCCGTAAGGATACGTCGATTGATTGGGCCCCTCACAGGCGGTGTCCCATTCGTCCTCGGTGCAGAGGCGCTTGCCCTTCTCCTTGCACCACTGCTCGGCCAGGACGGCGCTTTCCATCACGAGCGGCCGCTCGCCGGCGAGGTTCGGCGCCTCGTAGCGATCGATGCAGAAGCCGCTGGCGAGGGCCATGTCGACAGGGCACGTCGGGCCGCCGGAGCTGGAGCTGCCGCTCGCACCGCCGGAGCCAGCGGAGCCCCCCTTGCCGCCGGTGCTGCCGTTGCCGCCGGAGCCGCCGGAGCCCCCCACGCCGGCCGAGGTCGCGCCGCCGCCCGCGCCCGTCGACGACGCCGCGCCCGTCGACGACGATGCGCCGTCGCCGCAGCCGAGGGCCAAGAGGGCGGCCGATCCGAGGCCGATCCACGCATTCACGAGCGAGATTCGCGTCATCGTCGAGGCCTCCTCGGCGCAAGAAAACCGGGGTGATCCGGCCGGAGATGCGCCGCGGCGTCAACCCGGCCGCGGCGCGCTCAGGACCACGTGATGCGGAAGTGGCAGCGAGGCAAGTCGCCGCCACCGTCGACGATCGCGACGCCGGTGCGCTTCACGCCCGTCAGCTCGATCACCCCGAAGATGCTGCCGCGCAGGTAGTGATAGAAGGCCGACGACGCGAACGGACGATCCTCGATCAGCACCTCGATGCGCCCCGGCTGCTCGATGAGGACCCGCATCGTCCCGCACTCGCGCGCGTACATCTTGTAGATGTCCGCGGTCCGCGCCGTGACGAACTCGGGCGACGCGATCCGGAGGAACATCCGGTAGATGCCGGTCATGTCGGCGCGGAGCTGGAGGCGTCCGAGCTCGAACATCCGGGCGGGATCGCGCTGGAAGAGCCGCTCGAAGGTGCGGCTGAACACCGGCTCGACGTCCGCGAGCGGCACCCACGAGATCGCGAGCGGCGGCTGCCGGATCAGGGCGGCGCAGGGCTTCGGGAGCCCATCGACGAAGACCTCGAAGTCGCGCGGCGGGACCATCTCGCGCAGGACCCCCACGAGCGAGTTGAAGCCTGCCGCTTTGAGCTCGGGGACGGCCATCATCGACGAACATAGCCCGGGCGTCGCGCCCTGGCTCGCGACGAGTGGTGCCGGGGGTGATTGCGGCCACAGCGACCTTGCGGTCGATCAGCGCCGCGGGGAGGCGCCCGCGCGGATCGCCGCGAGCACCTCGTCGGCGCGGCGCTCCGTCGTGGCCTTCTCGCCCGCGTTGTCGATGACGTGATCGGCCGCGGCGATCTTCGTCGCGAGCGGGAGCTGCGCGGCGATGCGCGCGCGGGCCTGCTCTTCGGTCGACTCGTCGCGGGCCATGGCGCGCGCGAGCTGGACGTCGAGCGGGACGGCGACGACGACCAGGGGGCGGAAGGCGTCGCCGAGGTTGTTCTCGACGAGGAGCGCGGCCTCGTAGCACGCGAGCGGCTCGCCGGCGGCGTCGAGCGCGGCGATGCGCTGGGCGCTGCGAGCGGCGATGCGCGGGTGGAGGATGGCGTTGAGGGCGCGGCGCTTGTCGGCGGCGGCGAAGACCAGATCGCCGAGGCGGGCGCGATCGAGCGATCCGTCGGGCGCGATGACGCCGTCGCCGAAGGCCGCGACGATCGCCGCGAGCCCTTCGCTGCCCGGCTCGACGACCTCGCGCGCGATCTGATCGGCGTCGATCACCGGCACGCCGCGGGCGCGAAAGCGGGCCGCCACGGTGCTCTTTCCCGAGGCGAGGCCGCCGGTGAGGCCGAAGACGAGGATGCTCATCGCGCTACCTCGACGCCTCGGCGAAGGGCCAGCGCTGCTCGATCCGCGGCGCGACGGCGTGGTAGCGCGGCGCGCCCGGCGTGGCCTCGGACGCCTCGCGCAGGAGGGCGTCACGCGCGATCTCGGCGCGAAATGCCGTGGAATCGAGCGCGCCGCCGAGGATCAGCTCGAAGGCGCGCTGGGCCTCGGCGAGCGTGAACGACGCCGGGAGCAGCGCGAACGCGAGCTCGGCGACGCGCTCGCGCAGGCGGCGCACCGCGAGGGCGATCACCGCGTGATGGTCGAACGCCAGCGCCGTGACCGCGGCGCCCGCGTGCTCGAGGCGGTAGCCGCCGTCGCTCGCGAGCGTGAGCCCGAGCCACGCCGCCTCGGCCGCGTCGTCGGAGCCCACGGCCTCGCCCGCGCGCGACGCCGGCAGGAACCCGAGGTGCGCGACGGTCACGACCCAGCCGCGCGGATCGCGCCCCGGCGTCGAGAAGCACCCGAGCTCTTCGAGGCGCACGTCGCGCACGCCGGTCTCTTCCGTGAGCTCGCGCGCCGCTGCCTGCGCCACGGTCTCGCCCGGCTCGACGAAGCCGCCGGGCAGCGCCCACGAGCCCTTGAACGGCTCGTTTCCACGGCGAATGAAGAGGACGCGCAGGCCGCTCTCGTCGAGCAGGAGCGCGACGACGTCGGCCGTGAGCGACGGGCGCGGGTACTCTTTTTTCTCGGACGTCTTGGCAGTCGTGCTCATGCGTGGGCTCCGGTGAGGGCTGCGGACGAGATCATCCCCACGCCGGCGTCGGCCATCTCGCGGAGCGCGGCCTCGGTGCCTTCCTTGGTGATCCCGGCGACGGCGTCGGTGACGAGCGTGGTGGTGTAGCCGCGCGCGCGCAGGCCGAGCGCCGCGGCCTTGACGCAGTAGTCGGTGGCGACGCCGTAGACGAAGAGCTCGGGCGGCTCCGGGAACGTGGCGAAGAGCGCCGCGAGGAAGCGCTCGGCCAGCGGGTTCGCGAAGAGGCTGTAGACCTCTTTCTCGAAGTACACGCCCTGCGTCTCGCCGCTCGCGACCTCGTACACCACGCTGTCAACAGGCGCGTCCGGCACGTTGGGCAGGAAGCGAAAGCGCGGCGGGAGCGTGCCGTCGAGCTTGAGCCAGCCCGGCGTCCCCTTCACGCAATGGTCGGGGAAATTGGGCTTTTCGCCGATTGGCGCCGGGCTCGCGCTGGAGGCGAACTCCCACGCGTCCCAGGCGTGCGAGTCGACCGATCCGAGGATCGGGATCCGGTTCGCGACGGCGTGGCGCGTGAGCTCGCGGAAGCCGGCGTTGGGCGAGCCGGGGACGAAGAGCGCCCCCGTCGGCTCGCAGAAGTCACGCTGCACGTCGACGTCGATGAATACCCTGCGAGCGGCCATCACGAGGCCTCCTTCTGCGGGACGGCATAGGCCGCGCGGACCTCGGCGACCAGCGCGGAAAGGCGCGGCGAGGGCTGCGGCGCGAGGCCCACCCACGACGGCGTCGGCTCGTCGAGGAGGTGCAGATCCGCGGGCAACGAGGCGCGCGACGCCGCGGCCCGGGCGCGGATCGCCGCGAGCGGCTCGGCGGGCGCGAGCCGCTTTCCGCCGCGCATCACCGGGATCAAGAGCGGCGTCGGATCCCTGCCCCACGCCGGATCGGCCGCCTCGTCGTCGAGCGTGACGACGTCGCGGGTGATCTTCCCCGCCGCGTCGTGGAAGCGGAGCACCTGGTGGGCGCCGGGAAATGTGCCTTTCCCCTCGGAGAATTTGGCGATCGGCCGCGTCTTCCCGCCCACCGTCAGCTCGACCAGCTTGTAGACGCCGCCGAGCGCGGGCGCGTCGAGCGACGTGACGAGATCGGTGCCGACGCCGTAGGTGTCGATGGGCGCGCCGGCCGCGCGCAGCTCGGCGATGCGGATCTCGTTGAGGTCGCCCGACGCGACGATCTTCGCTGTTCTGCAGCCGTTCTCGTCGAGGATCACCCGCACCGCGCGGCTCTGCTCGAGCAGATCACCCGAGTCGAGGCGCACGCCCTTGAGCTTGTCGCCGGCGATCTTCGCCGCGCGCTCGGCGCCTCGAAGCGTGTCGTAGGTGTCGATGAGCAGGATCGACGCGCTCGGAAATACCGCGGTATACGCCGCGAAAGCGGCCTCTTCCGAGTCGTGCGCCATCGTCCACATGTGGGCCGCGGTGCCGGTCACCGGGACGCCGAAGCGCCGCCCGGCCTCCACGTTCGACGTGGCCGCGAAGCCGACGGCGTAGGCCGCGCGCGCCGCGTCGACGGCCGCGTCCGGGTGGGTGCGCCGCGTCCCGAACTCGATCACCGCGGCGTCGCCCGCCGATTCGACGACGCGCGCGGCCTTCGAGGCGATCATCGTCGCGTGGTTGACCGCCGAGAGCAGGAACGTCTCGACGAGCTGCGCCTCGACGATCGGCCCGCGCACGCGGAGGAGCGGCTCGTTGGCGAAGGCCGCGGTGCCCTCCGGCATGGCGTCGACGTCGCCCGTGAAGCGCAGCCCGCGGAGGTAGTCGGCGAAGGCCGGCGTCATCGCGTCGCGGAGCCCGGGGATGGTCGCGAGGTAGGCGATCTCGTCCTCGGTGAAGCGGAGATTTTCCAGGTAGCTCAGCACCCGCTCGAGCCCCATCGCGATGAGGTAGCGACGACGTCGTGGGAGCCTGCGGACGAACATTTCGCAGGTGGCGACGGCGTCGGTCATGCCCCGGTGGAAATACCCGGCGGCCATCGTGAGCTGGTAGAGATCGGTAGCGAGTGCGTCCACGCTCCCGGACTATCACCGCTCGGGCGATCTTGGCTAGATCAGCGCCCTTCGCGGGTGTCGACGCGGGGGTGGTTTTGCTAAGCTCCGCCGCCATGACGGCCCAGCTCCTCGACGGTAAGGCGATTGCGCAGAAGGTTCGCGACGAAGTCCGGCTCGACGTCGCGCGGTTCGTCGCCCAGCACGGGCGCGCGCCCGGGCTCGACGTGGTGCTCGTCGGAGAGGATCCGGCGAGCCAGGTCTACACGCGCAACAAGGAGAAAGCCTCGATCGAGGTCGGGATGCGCGGGCGCCTCCACCGGCTCCCCGCCGACGCGACCGAGGAGGCCGTGCTCGATCTGGTCAATGGCCTCGCCGACGACGACGAGGTCGATGGCATCCTGGTGCAGCTGCCTTTACCGAAAGGCATCAACGAGCAACGCGTGCTCGACGCCGTGCCCGCTTCCAAGGACGTCGACGGCTTTCATCCGCTCAACGCCGGGCTGCTCTCGGCGGGGCGCCCGGGCCTGGTGCCGTGCACGCCGCGCGGCTGCATGCGCCTCCTGGCCGAGGCCGGGACCAAGCTCCAGGGCGCGCGCGCGGTCGTCGTGGGACGGAGCAACATCGTGGGCAAGCCCATCGCGCAGCTCCTCCTCGCCCAGCACGCGACGGTGACGATCGCCCACTCGCGCACCCGGGATCTGGCGGCGGTCTGCCGCGAGGCCGACGTGCTGATCGCCGCCGTGGGCAAGGCGAAGATGATCCAGGGCGACTGGGTCAAGGAGGGCGCGACGGTGATCGACGTCGGCATCAACCGCACGCCCGAGGGCAAGCTCTGCGGCGACGTGGACACGGCAGCAGCGATGGACCGGGCCGCGTGGATCACGCCGGTGCCGGGCGGGGTCGGGCCGATGACGATTGCCTGTCTGCTCGAGAATACGCTGCTCGCAGCGCGGGCGCGACTCGGCAACTGAGCCTGGCCTACTCGACGGTGGCAGTCCCGGACCCCATGACGAGCTCCACCGTTCCATCTCCCTTGATGACGAGGCGGAGCAAGGTCGAGAGATCCCTGAAGGTGCTGGCGTACTTCATGTCGACGAAGCAGCTCAGCACCATGGCTTCGGGCGAGGTCATCACGCCTTTGCCGTCGACCGGGCCCGTCTGGTAGTCCGGGCCCCTGTCGCACTTGCCGTTGATCGTCCAGTCGTCGTTGGCGTCGATCGTCGCGCGAATTTCCACCGGCGTCGTGTGACGCGACGTGCGGCTCTCCACGAGCTCGATCGGAGCCGTCACGATGTGGAGCTGCAACGTCACCGGCCCCTTCAAGTCGGGGTGAACGACGACCTTTCGATCCGTGGTCGCGCGCTCGCCCAGCTCTTTCGCGCCGGGCACGGACTCGCGCGTCGCCATGCTCTTGTCCCAGCGCACCACGTCGGTGCCGGGCGGGGTGGTCGTGGTGCTCTTGCAAGCCGGTGAGAGCACGATCAGCGCGAGGACGAGCAAGCGACGCATCCCGCGAACGTAGAGCGAGAGCGCCCGGATACCAAGCAGATCGAGCCTGCGCGTGCCCGTCGCTGCGCGCGGCTAGAGCTCCAGCGCCAGCAGGGTCGCCGTCCCGGCGTCGGGCCGCACGACGGGGTGATACGTGGTCATCGTCGCGGTATCGGTCAGCGTGATCGGCGTCGCCGACTGGTTGAGCAGCACGATCACGCCGCGATCGCCGGTGACCTTGCCCTGGATGCTGTAGGCCTCGGGTCCGAAGTCGTAGACGATCAGGCCGGCTCCCGGGCTGGTGGCGGAGACGCCTTTGAGCGGCTTGCCGCCGCGCGCGACCAGGATCACGATCTGGGCCTCCAGGGTCGAGAGGGCGAGCCCGGAGTCGAGGCCAATCGTCGTCAGCACTTGGGTATCGATCAGCGGGAGCACCAGCTTCGCGGTGTCGACGACCTGGAGCGAGTAGGTGGGGAACACCGTGTCGGTGGTGTCCTTCGGCGCGACGAGGAACCAGCTCTCGCCCTTCGTGACGCCGTCGATGGTGAACTTCACGCCGTTGTACGGCTGGCTTATCTGCTGGCCCGACGCGCCGGACGCGAACGCGGAGATGGTCGCGGGCTTGGCGTACGCGACGGCGCTGTCGAACGCGAGGCTGTCGACCCGCACCGCGTCGCCCGTCACGGTGACGGTCTCGCCCCCGCCCTGCCCGCCTGCACCGCTGCCCGTGCTACCGCCGGCGCCGCTGCTCGTCGAAGGATCGACCATCACCGCGCCGGCCGACATGCACGCCGGGCACGGCGGCGGCGGCCCCGGGTTCGTCTTGGGGGAGCTGCACGCGACGAGGAGCGACGCGCCCAGCGCGAACGGGAGCCAGGGAGAGAGGGCCATTCGGCGAGGATAGGAGCATCCCCGCGCCACCGCCAAACCTGGTGCGGAATTCGACGCGGTCAGGCCGCGAGCGGAGCCGAGGGCGGAGCCGGGCGAACCCCGACGCGTCCGAGGCGCACGTGGAGCGCGACGGCGACAGCGACCATGGCCACGCCGATGAGCTGCGACGTGGAGAGCGCGAGCAGGCCGCCGCGATCGTCGGCTCGCAGGAACTCGACGAGGAAGCGCGCCGCCGCGTAGAGGCCGAGGAAGGCCACGAAGACCTGGCCGTCGTAGCGCTTGCGGCCGTGCACGTAGAGCAGGCAAAACGCGGCGATCGCGATCGAGAACGCCGACTCGTAGATCTGCGTGGGGTGCACCGGGTGCGACCACTCGTTCATCGTGGGGAACTCGTGCAGCTTGAACTGCGACTCGGTCGCGGGGCTGTGCGGGGGGAACGCCATCCCGAAGCCGCTCGAGGTCTCGTTGCCGAAGCAGCAGCCCGCGAGGAGACAGCCCATGCGGCCGAAGCCGAGGCCGAGCGGAACCGCGAAGCCGGCCATGTCCGCGGCTTTCCAGAACGGGAAGCGATCGCGCCGGAGCAGGTAGACCGCGGCGGCCGAAGCGCCGATGAAGCCACCGTAGTACGTGAGGCCGCCGGCCCAGAACTTCGCCCAGGCAAAGCAGTCTTGCGCGACGGGGTGACAGACGCCCTTCACGGCGTCCCACTCGCCCTTGTAGCGCTCGGTGGTGCACAGGGCCTGTTCGACCTTCCAGTCGACGAGCTTGGGATCGGTGCAGAGGTGCACGTAGTCCCAGAAATAACCGTCGGCGAAGACGTGGAGCAGCCGGCCGCCGACCACGCCCATGAGCAGGCAGGCGAGGCCGAGATCGACGATGACGTCCGGATCCTTGCCGATGCGTCGGGCCCAGACGGCGCCCGACGCCGTGGCGAAGAGGAACCCGCTCAAAAGCAGGAGGAAGTAAGCTGGAAACGCGATCTCGAAGACGCGAAACAGCTCAGGGCGCACGGTGCGCCTCTTCAGCGCTGGCGGCCGGCGCGACGACCTTGGGCTTGCGCGAGGTGAACATGTCGATCGCCATCAGCCCGACGCCGACGACGATGGCCACGTCGGCGATGTTGAACGTGGGCCAGTGGTGGTTCTCGCCGCCCCACTTCGCGTAGACGTCGATGAAGTCGACCACGAAGTTGTACTGGATGCGGTTGACGAGGTTGCCGAGCGCCCCGCCGAGCACGAGCGGGAGGCCCCACCGGAGCGCCGTCTGCTCGGGCGTGAGCTTGCGGTAGAGCGAGACGATGAAGATCACCGCGAGCAGCGAGATGCTGAAGAAGAAGGGCCGGCGCACCGACTCCGACTCTTCCTGAAGCAGGCCCCAGGCTCCGCCCTTGTTGCGGGCGAACGTGAGCGACACGAAGTTCGGGATGACCTCGACGTGCCGGTCCACGAAGGACTTCGCGTCTTCCAGGTGCCCCTTCGCCCAGACCTTCGTTCCGAGGTCGACGCCCAGGGTGACAATGGCGACCACCCCGAGGAAGACGTAGTTCGGCCGCAGCTTGAACGGCGGGAGGACCCCCACTCGGCCAGCTTTCACCGCAGCGTCGACCTTCGGCTCGGAGGTGGCAAGGGCCGTATCGGCCTTCAGCTCGGCCGTCGCGACCGGGTCCGGCGCGAGGTCGGACGTCGGCGCGGCGGAGCCCGGCGCTCCCGGCTCCGACGTCCCGGACGAGGTCGGGTCGGCTTCGGTGGAGGAGTCGGGAGAGTGGGCTTCGTCGCTCATGAGATCGAGCCCGATCTACGCCAAACCACCCGGCATCGCAAACGCCATCGCTCGCGATTCTTCGCCGGGCGGCTGGTGTCGATCGTCTGACGCTGGGTCGGATGACGCCACGGTCAGACGATGATGCCCTTGATGTCGATGTTGCCCGAGAACGGCGTCACGAGCTTCATGTCACCCTTGGCGACGGCGTACGCGACGGCCGCGCCGGCCGCGGTCGAGGTCTCGTTCGAGGACTTGCCCGGCACGGCCATGCCCGTCGCGGGATCGAACCCGTCGACGTTGCCGTCGGTGTGAACCCCGCCGAACCAGCCGGTGCGCAGGTGACCGCCGCCCATTACGTACATCCAGTTGGAGTTCTTCGGCGTCGCGTCGGGCCAGGCCGAGGCCTGGAGCGGCGTGTGGGGCGTGTCGCCGTGGACGGTGAGGATCGTCGACTGCGAGAGCTTGCCCGTCGAGCACGACGGATCGACCTTGGTGTCGAGGTCGTTGTAGAAGCCGTCGAGGATCGCGCCGAGCGCCTTCACGGTGGACTTGAGCGAGCTCATGTCGTCGAAGACCACGTGCGGATCGACGAACGTCTGCTCGCTGGTCGCGCCGGGCGACAGGCCGAGGATCACGCTGTTGGTGAGGCCCATCTTGAACGATTTTGCCGTGGTGATCAGCGCGCGCCCGAAGTTGGTGAGCCGCTGCTTGGCCGATGCGCCGGCCGTCGAGGCGTTGAGCGCCGTGATGCCGTACGCGTCGAGGTCGGCCTGCGTCGGCGTGAGCAGCGTCGAGAGGTTGCGACCGAGGAGGTTCGTCGCCGTCTTCGCCGTGTCGAGGTGACGCGTCCAGGTCGGGCGCCCGGCCGCGTAGCGCAGGCTGACGATGGCCTTGTAGTATGTCTCGTAGAGGTTCTTGTCCTCCTGCGCGAGCAGCGTGAGCTGCGACGCGGCGCTGTTGAACAGCTCGATCATGCCCTGCGCGCTCGGCACCGTGGCGATCGAGGGCGCGCCGAGGGCGTTGCCGAAGCTCACCGGCTCGATGCCGATGACGGGCAAAAGGCAGGGGTTCTCGCGCTGGATCGAGGCGACGGCGGCGAGCATCGTCGCGTTGTTGGAGACGATGGCCGGCGTCGTCGGCGTCTGGGTATGCGTCTCGTTGGCGCCGGACATGAAGGCCGTCACCGGGCGCGTGGGCGTGCCGTTGGTGACCCAGGGAGCCTCGGGCGCGTAGTAGAACGGCTTGTCGGCGCCGCCCGGGTTGTAGGGCAAGCCCGGCACGTCGAACGAGTGGTACGCGACCGTCGGGTCCATCGACGTGGCGACGTCGAGGTGGGGCCAGAGGAGCTGGAACCAGGCGAAGCTCCCGTTGCCGCCGATGATGTGCACCGAGCGGTTGGTGAGCGCGCAGCTCGCGGGCCCGGCGAGGGCGTCGCCGCCCTGATCGAAGAGCCAGTTGAGGGCGCGGGTGCGGTCGATCGCGTACGCCGCCGCGGCCACGCCGAAGAGGCGGAGGAACGTGCGGCGGGAGTCGCCGCGGAGATCTTTCAAGCGGGGGTTGCTCATGGTCGTTCTTCCTCGATCACTCGCAGGTGTTCGCCGCGCTCAGGAACGCAGCGACGGTGATGTTCCGCTTGATGGTGAGATCGTTCGCGTCGCCCTTTGCGGCCTGGGCCAGCATCAGATTGCAGAGCGTCAGGTCGTCGTCCGTGGCGGGGCGGCCCATGATGCAGGAGAGCGACTCGTAAACGCAGGCGCCGGTGGTGGCGTCGAACATCGGCTTCGCCGTGCCGTTGATCTTGCAGGCGTCGACGTTCTGGATGCTGGCGATGATCTCCGGAGCGGCCTGGACGAAGATGTCGAAGAGCTTCGTGGCGCCGGCCGTGGTGTGGAAATACGTCTCGCCTTCGCGGGCGTCGAAGCGGGCCACGCCGAGGGCGTCGGTGCCCGATTTGTAGAGCTCGCCGGCCGTTTTCGGCGCGCTGCCGCTCGACGTCGCGCCGAGGTTCACGCCGCGCGACGTGAGAAAGTCGCCGAGCGACGCGTAGGGGATCTTGGTGCACGAGTGCAGCCGCGTGCGGACCTCGGGCGGGCCCTCTTCGGCGCGCTCCTTCAGGATCTCGAAGGGATCCTTCGTGCCGCTCGCGCCGGGATCGTTGAAATGATCAAAGGTGTTGCCGTCCTTGCCGGTGGTCAGGCCGCCGGGCGTCACCGCCTCGGTCATGCCGGTGCCGGTGCTCGCGCTCGACGACGCGGCGCTGCTGGAGGCCGTCGTCGTCGCCGACGGGGAGCCTCCGCTGCCGCCGCTCGTCGCGGTGGAGCAGTCGCCGGTGGCGCTCGGATGGACGGGATCAGCGCACGCCGACAGAGCCAGCGCGGTAGCTACGACCAGGGTGGGCGTCGCCCAATTCATGATGCTGAGCTTCATGGCCTAGAACCTCACGAAGTCTTCGTGGACGAACGCTGCGCGAATGACAGAGCGGAGGTTGTACCCGTTCTGCTTGAAGTCTTTGAAGAGAGGCGTGATCACCTCGGGCGCCACGGTCGCGGCGTCGATCACGATGTCGCCCTTCGACATGGCGTAGTTCCACACGCGGGACACCGCGCAGGTCATGACCTCGTCGTCGGCGGCCATCGCCGCGCCGAGCTCGGTGAGATCCTTCGTCGGCACACCGAACTTCCAGGCCGGGCCTTCGGGCGGCGATCCGGTCTGCGGGAGCCAGTCGGTCATCATGGCCGGCGGCAGCGTCGCCACGGGCACCTGGACCTGGATCGTCGGCTGGTAGGCGCCCGCTTCGTCGAAGTTCGCGAAGAGCGGAGCGCGATGATTCGACGACGTGTGGCAGTTGGCGCAGATGGCCGACGAGACGTCGTGGAAGTCAATCCGGCCGCCGTTGTCGGTGCCGGCGATCGAGTTGAAGTCCCACGGCGACGTGTAGCTCTGGCCGCTCGTGCCGATGGGCTTGGGCATCGTCGAGAGCTCGGCCGGCTGCTTGCGGCAGGCGAACGTCTCCTGGAAGAAGCGCACGCGGCGGAACGCGAGGTTGCCGAAGTACTGCGATTGCAGGCCTGGATCGGCGAGGATGCCCGCGGTGATCGGCCCGTTGACGCAGTCGCCGTCGATGAACTTGGTGCCATCGAACGTCGGGCAGGTGTTCGACGTCGCGGTGAAGAGGTTGCCGAGCGAGGTGCCCTCGACGGTGAGCCGCGCGGCGAACGTCGGCGCGGTGTCGCGGCTCGGCTTGCCGCCGCCGGCCGACCCGCCGAGGCGCATCGTGTTCTGCCAGAAGGCGATCATCCGCTTCGAGAAGCGCGCGTCGGCCATCATGGCGTCGATTTGCGCTTCGTAGGCCGTCTTCTGGTCGGCCGCGCTCTTCAGATCCTCGATTTGCTGGAGCGTCGGGGCGTTGCCGACGAGCTTGAAGCTCGCCGTGCGCAGGGCCTCCGTGTAGCTCTTCTTGCGCTGATCGAGGACCGTCCCCGTGAGGCCGCCGCCGGCGCCGCTGCCGGCGCTCGCCGAGGCCGCGGTGCTCGCGCTGCCGCCCGCGCCCGTCGTGGCCGCGCCCGTCGTGGCCGCGCTCATGCCGCCTGCGCCGCTCGGGCAATCACCGCTCGACGTCCCGGCTCCGAGCAGCTCGCTCGGATCGTTCTTCTTGCAGCCTGCCGTCGCGACCACCGCGACGAAAAGCGCCCCGATCAGGGGATGAGCCAGGTGCCTCATTGGAAAGTGCCTCTCATTTTTCCGCGTTGATCCACGGCGATACCGCCGCTTTGAAGGCGCTGTACTTGCTCTTGTTGCCAGCGAATTTGTAGCCGTGCGCGACCTGCTTGCTCGGGTCGGTGACGATCAGGATGTCGCTCGTCGCGGGGTCGCCGGGGTGGATGCGGGCCCGCACCTGCGCGCAGGCCGCGTCGACCGGCATCATCATCAGCTGCGAGAGGTTCATCGCCGCCGTGGGCTTGTCCATCATCCCGCTGTGGCAGGTGGCCGCGCAGTACTGGAGCTCGGGGATCACATCCTTGGTGAACTGGGCCTTGGTCGCGTCGCTCTTGCAGCCGTCGAGCGGCGTGCCCAGGCCCGACACCTCGGCGGCCTCGAACGCGAGGCCGATGCGGCCACCCTTCTGCCAGTTGGTGAGGATCACCGTGCCGGTGCCGAGCGTCCCGTCGCCGTTGAGGTCGAACGCGTGATCGACGCTGGAGAAGCTGTCGATCGGATCCGGCTCCTCGCCGCCGCCGTCGGGGTACACGGAGAAGATCGGGTGGACGAGGTGAATCGTCGTGTCGGCGACGGGGTGAACCTCGATGTGCGTGAGCAGCAGCATCGACGGCGGGCTCCCGAGCTCGACCGCGTTGAACGAGATCGACGAGCTCTCGAGCGTCTTGCCGAGCGGGTCGAGGTACACGGTGTTGAACGCGCCCAGCAGCGGCTTGAACGGCGTGATGTACGGCTTCGTCGACTCTGTCGGCTTGGGGATCTCGGTCGCCTCTTTCTGGAGCCACGCGAGCACCTTGGCGCGCAGCGGCTTCGACATGTCGGGCGCCATCCCGGCGCCGTGCGACGACAGGCCGGGATGCGTGAGCAGGATGCTCGACGTCGGCGTGAGGGTGATGATCCCCGGCCACGCCGCGATGCTGGAGTACACGTCGGGGAGCGCGAGGAAGGGCGCGTCCGCGACGCCGCCGAGCTTGTGACAGGCGCCGCACTCGCCGAGGATGTCGGCCTGGAGCGCGAGGAAAACGTCTTTCCCGGTGGCGCCCGTCGGTGCTCCGCCGCCCGCGCCGGCGCCGCCGCCCGCGCCCGTTCCCGTAGTCGCGTCACCGCTCGTCGTGCCCGTCGCCGTGCCGGCGCCGGAGATCACCGTGCAGCTCACCAGCGCCGCGAGGAGCAGCGGTGCAGCGAGCACCAGTGACGAGTCCGAGGTGGAAAATTTCATTGCCGCTCCAATCTCACTGCACCTTCTGGACCACGGTTCGCCGCGAGGAAATCCCGCGGAATCCTTGGAAAATTCCGCGGGCGAAGCGGGATCATCGTCGATCCACTGAGCAATCCGTCATCCATCTGCGAGGCCCCACCCCACCCGGGCGCGTCCCCCGCGCGGGCTCCATGTCGAGCGACGACAGCGACGCGACAGGGACCGAGAGCGGGCATGAGACAAGGCATCATTGGCGATTATCGCCGGCTTTTTTGCGGCTCGAAAGTGATTTCGCACGGCGCAAGCGATGCGCGCTGCACCCTCGCTCGGCGCACACCACGTTGAACGTTGCCGCGGATCCGTGTAGCCGTTCGGGATGCGCCGCAGCGTGATGATCGTCGCCGGCGCCACCGCGCCTTTCGTGGCTCTCGCCCTTGGTTTGTCGGTCGCGGGGTGCCCTCTCGTCGCCTTCCCCGACGCCGTCGTGGAGCCGGTGGACGACGCCGGGATCGACGTGGCGATCGACGCGCCGGAGCCCGACTGCGTCGAGGCCATCGACTGCGACGATCACAACCCGTGCACCACGGACAGCTGCACGGGCGGCGTCTGTGCTTCGACGCTCGCGCCCGCGGGGACCGGGTGCGCCGACGCCGATCTCTGCAACGGGGCCGAGGCGTGCAACGCGCTTGGCCAGTGCGTGAGCGGGCCGCCGGTGATCCTCGACGACGGCGATCCGTGCACCACCGACACGTGCGACGCGGCGACCGGCATGGCCACGCACACCAAGCAGATGGCCTGCGCGTGGTCCTCGACATCGACGGCAGGCGCGCCCGCGCCGCGGCAGCGTCACACCGCGGTGTGGACCGGCTCGAAGATGATCGTGTGGGGCGGCTCCGTCGCCGGCTCACCGAGCGTCACCGCGACGGGCGGGCTCTACGATCCGACCACCGACACGTGGACGCCGATGTCGTCGATCAACGCCCCGCCGCCGCGTCATTCGCACCGCGCGGTCTGGACCGGATCGAAGATGATCGTCTGGGGTGGCTTCGGCGCGACGACCTACGAGAGCACCGGCGGCATCTACGATCCGACGACCGATACCTGGGCGACGATGAGCACCGTCGGCGCGCCCGCCGGTCGCAACGAGCACGCGATGGTGTGGACCGACAAGCTGCTCGTGGTGTCGGGCGGCTTCAACGGCGCCGCGCTCGCCAGCGGCGCCTCGTACGATCCGGCGACCGACACGTGGGCGGCGCTCCCGAGCGCGGGCGCCGCCGGTCCGCGGCTCAGCCACACCGCGATCTGGACAGGATCGCGCGCGATCTTCTGGGGCGGCAGCGATCTCGGCGACTGGCACAAGGACGGCCTCGAGCTCACTCCCGGCGCGCCCGGCGTGTGGACCGCGAGCACCGATCTCGTCGGCGCACCCGGCCCGCGCGAGGGCCACACCGCGCTGTGGACCGGCAGCCAGATGCTGATCTGGGGCGGCTGGAACGGCGGCCCGTACCTCGACGACGGCGGCGCGTTCGATCCCGCGGCCGACGCCGACGGCACGTGGTCGTCGATCACCACCACCGGCGCGCCCTCGCCGCGCACCGAGCACACGGCCGTGTGGACGAGCAGCGCGATGATGGTCTGGGGCGGCTGCGGCGGCGACGCGTGCGTGAACGTCCTCGGGGACGGCGGCGTGTGGACGCCGGGCGCGAGCGGCGGCGCCTGGAAGCCGGTAGCGGCTGTCGCGGCGCTCACCGCGCGCCAGCGTCACACCGCGGTGTGGACGGGCGCCGAGGTGATCCTCTGGGGCGGCAAGGCGAAGAGCGGCATCACCGACACCGGCGCGCGCTTCGCCCCGTGATCGCGGCGATCACAGCTCGTCGTCGTCAGCCGTCTTGCCCTTCGGCGCGAGCTTCGGAGGATCGACGATGAACGTCACCATGCGCTCCTTGCTCTCGAAATCCTGGCGGTACACGCCGGCCGAGTGGCGGAACTTGAACGGCCCGATCCGCACGCGATACCAGAGGCCGCGCCCCTTCACGTTGGCCGGCTCGACGTAGGCTTTGTGGCCGCGGCGACGGAGCGCCGCGGCGAACGCGTCGGCCTCGGGCTGGGTCTTGAACGAGCTCACCTGGAGCTGGTAGCCGCCCGCCGTGCCCATCGGCGCGGTCTCGGCGCCGTCGTCGCGCGAGACGTGGCGCGCCATCGCGGAGAGCGTGTCGCCGGGGGCGTCCTCGGTCGGCCCGATCTGGAGCATGTGCTGCGCGGGCAGCGGCACGATCGGCAGGCGATCCGCAGCGGAGGGCGGCGTCGTCGGCGCGCCGGGCGCGAGCACGAACGGGAGCGCGGCCGCGGCCGATGACGACGGCGCCGCGCCCTTGAGATCGCGCACGGCCTCGAGCGCGGTGGTCGGTCGCTTGGCGTCCGACAGCGTCCCCGGGAAGGTCACGTCCTCGCCCACCTCGACGGGCGCCGCGGGCGCGGAGCTCGCGGGGCGCGCCTGCGCGACCAGGGCGCCGAGCGGATCGGTGCTCACGACCTTGGCGCGCGGCGGCGAGCGCATCAGCGCGACCGCGGCGAAGACGATCACCGCGCCGCCGAGCGAGGCCAGCACCAGCGCGCCGGCCCGCGACGGGCGCGCGCTCGGATCGTCTTCCTGGATGTCATCGAGGTTTCGCACCGCGGCCGTCTCCAACCTGTCTTCCACGCCTCTCATGTGCCGGCCTCCTCGTCGTCTTCCGTTGCCTTCGCCGCGCCGTCGCGGCCCGCGTCATCGAGCCGCACCATCCGCGGCAGCGCGGTGATCCCCAGCAGCCGCAGCGCCGCCCCGTACGCTGAGCGGATCGCCTCGATCCACAGCAGGCGCGCGCGGGTCTTGTCCCAGTCCCAGCGGGCCTCCCAGCCGGGCTCCCGGGTGTGCTTCTCCTGCGGGAGGACGGGGTCGTCCTTTCGCCGGGTGAAATAGCTCTGAAACGCCTGCGAGAGCTCCTGCGCGTAGAACACGATCCGGTGCGGCTCGCGCAGCGCGGCGGCCTCGGCGAGCAGCGCGGGGAACCGCCCCAGCGTCGCCACGATCGCGAGCTCGTCGTCCTGATCGAGGCGCGCCGCGAGCGCCGGCGTGAGCCGCAGCGCCGCCGTCCCGACGTGGAACACCTCGTCGGCCCGCGCCAGCATCGAGCAGGCGCGCGCGTACCCGTATTGCAGGTAAAACACCGGGTTATCGAGCGACGTCTTCTTCGCGACCTCGAGGTCGAGATCGATGGTCGTGTCGCTCCGCCGCGACAGATAGAAGTAGCGGAGCGCGTCGGCGCCGGCGCCCACGCGCCGCGCGGCCTCGTCGATCTCGTCGACCACCTCTTCGATGGTGATCAGGTTCCCGAGGCGCTTGCCCATCTTGTACGGCTTCCCGTCGCGGAGCAGGTTGACGAGCTGGTAGAGCAGCACCTCGAGCTTCTCGTCCTTCGATCCAAGGGCTCTCAGCGCGCCGCGGACCCGGGCCTGGTAGCCGTGGTGGTCGGCGCCGAGCACGTCGATGAGCCGGTCGTAGCCGCGCGCGATCTTGTCGGCGTGGTAGGCGATGTCGCTCGCGAAGTAGGTGTAGAGGCCGTCGCTCTTGCGCACGACGCGATCCTTGTCGTCGCCTTCGCTCTCGCTCTTGAAGAACAGCGCGCCCTCGCGCTCCTCGAGGTAGCCGCGCTGCGAGAGCTCGATCAGCGCGGCCGAGACGCGGCCCCAGCGGTGCAAGCTCTCCTCGGAGAACCACGCGTCGTGGCGCACGCCGAGGCTCGCGAGGGTGGTCTTGATCCCCGGGAGCACCGTCGATCCGGGCACGCCGTCGAGCATCCGGGTCACGGCGGCGCGGGCCAGCGCCATGGGATCGGGATCGGCGACGGCCTCCTTCGCGTTCGCGCCGAGCCACGCCGCGAGCTCGCGCACGTAGTCCGCGCCGTAGCCGCCCGCGGGCGCAGGGCGCCCCTCGAGCATCGCCCGCACCGACTCGCCGAGCAGCCGGACCTGGTTACCGAAATCGTTGACGTAGTATTCGCGTGTTACCCGGTGGCCAACGGCCTCCAACAGTGTCCCCACCGCGTCGCCGAGGATCGCGCCGCGGCCGTGCGAGATCAGCAGCGGCCCGGTCGGGTTGGCGCTGACGAACTCGAGGAGGATGCGCTCGCCCGTCGCCGCGGGGGCGCGGCCGTAGGCGACGCCGGCCGCGAGCACGTCGCCGAGGACCGCGTGGAACACGGCGGGCGTGACGCGGACGTTGAGGAAACCGGCTCCGGCGACGGCGACCTCGCGCACGCCCTCGGCCCCGCGGAGGCGCTCGGCGAGCAGCTCGGCGACGGCGCGCGGCGGCATCTGCGCGAGCTTCTGGAGCGCGAGCGGCGCGTTGGTCGCGACGTCACCGAGCTCGGCGCGCTTCGGACGATCGACGCTGAACGTCGCGCCGAGCGCGGCGGACGGGAGCGCGCCGTCCCTCGCCAGATCGGCGAGGGCGCCCTCGATCAGCCGCCGCACGTGCTCTTCGATACCCATGGTCGACCTCCGCAGTACCGGAGGGCGACGAGGACTGACAACTTTTCGTCAACACAATATCCTACATCTCGCACCATGCCAGTCGGGCCGGCGATGGACTCGCGGCCACGCGGATCAGCGGAGGGCGCCCTCGCTCTCTGTCAGGGCGCTCGCCGCGGCGAAATCCAGGCTGCGATCGACGTCGAGGATCTGGGGGACGAGCGTCGAGGTCACGTCGAGCCCGAGGCGGACCATCAGCCGCAGCAGCGCGCGGACGCCGTCGCGCCCTCGGCCCGCGAGATCGTCGGCGAGGATCCGGGCCTCGTCTCCGAAGCCGTGGACCCCGCCGATCACGCACACTGGATCGATCGGGACGTCGGAGATGCGCTCGATCCGACCGCGCGCGCCCCGCTCGACGTAGAGCGCGTCGGCGCTCGCTCCGCACGGCGTGACGGCGAGCACCGCGTCGGCGCCGCCTGCGAGATCGACGGCCGCGACGGCGAAGACGCGATGCCAGTCGTCGGCGCGCATCATCGCGCCGACGCCCACGCAGAACACCGGCCCGGGTGGCAGCGCCGCGAACCCGGATGCGAGCAGCTCGAGCGACGATGGCCCCGCGCTCGCGAGGATCCGCGCGCGCCCGTCGACCAGCGCGGCGGCCGCGGCGGCGTGCTCGTCGCGCACGACGCAGGTCAGCGTGGAGACGCCGAGATCGTCGAGGATCGCCACCGCGCGCGAGAGCATCGGGCAGCCGCCGACCTCGACGAACGCGGTCGGCGTGGGCCACCGAGAGGGCGCGAGCTGCGATCGCCCTTCGCCGGCGAGGATGAGGCCGTGCATGTCAACCTCCGAACCTTTCGAGATCCGCGAGCCGCCCGAGCCTCAACGTCGGCACGACGCCGCCGGGAGGCTCACGATCCGGTGGCGCGATCCAGCACGTCTTCATGCCCAGGGACGCGGCGGGGCGGATGTCGGCGTCGAGATCGTCGCCGACCATCCAGGCGGCGTCGGCCGTGACGCCGAGCGCCGCGAGCGCCGTCGCGAGCAGGCGGACGTCGGGCCGCTCGAAGCCGAGCTCGGCGGCGTCGATCACCGCGGCGAACACCTCGAGGATCCCGAGATCGGCGAGGCACGACCGCAGGCTCCCCGGCGCGGCCGCGACGACGGCGAGGCGGAGCGTCGCCGCGAGGCGCTCGAGCACCGGGCGAATCCGGGCGACGACCGCGGTGGCCTCGTCGTGAAACCGCGCGGCCATCGTCGCGCGATCGACCCGAGCCGCGTCGGGGACGCCCTCGTGGATCAACGCGGCTTGCGCCGACACCGCCTCTCGGAAGCCGGCCGCGCGGATCCCCGGGACCTCGGCGAGGCGCCGCTCGGAGACCCGATAGAGCGGCGCGAAGGTGCCTTGGGGCAGCGATCCGCCCGCGGCGCGATAGGCCCTGTGAAAGCGGATTGCGGCGGGGACGCCGTCCGCGTCGATCGTGCCTCCGAAGTCGAAGAACACAGCCGAGGAGAGCAATCTCGATTCCCGCTCTCCCCCCGAGACATCGTTGACGCGCATCGCCGCTGACTCTGGACCAGCAGATAGCGACTCGCCAGGCATTGAAGCGATATCGCCCCGGGTGAGCCCGGGACGGCGCGCCGCGCGCCCGGCGTATGAGGAGGCCTGGAGCGGCCGAGCTCAGCGCGGGAGGACGAGCCGCATCGTGAAGATGTAATCGACGGACACGGGCTTTCCCTGGAGCGTGGCCGGAGCGTACTTGCTCGCCGCGAGGGCGTTCAAGACGGCCTGTTCCATGTGGGGAACACCCTTGACGATCCGACAGCCCGTGAGCGCGCCAGAGGTGGTGACGACGCACTTGGCGATCACCGTGCCTTCGACCTTCGCCTCCAGGGCCTCTCGCGTGTAGGCCGGGGCCACGGCCGAGATCGGCGTCGGACGGGCCATCCCCTCTTCGAATCGCATCACCGCAGGAGGCGCCGCCGCGACGGGAGCCGCGGTGGGGACGACGGCCGCGACGGTGGGCGCGACCGTCGGCGGGGCGACGGCGACGGGCGTGGCAGCCGGGCCGGTGTCGACCGAGGCGGCCGCCGTGGTGACGGCGGTGCCGGTGGCGATCGTCGGTGAAGCGTCGCCGTTCGCGGGCTCGAGCCGCAGCGTCGCCTTCTCGTCGTCGGGCGCCACGATGATGATCCCGGGCTTGAACCCGGCGCGCGTCGCGAGGAGCTTGTGCTCGAGCGTGGCGCCGGCGCCCTTCCAGACGAGCTCGCACGGGGTCGACAGGCAGACCTCGGTGCCGCGATCCGAGACGCGCGCGCCCGGCGGATCGGTCTCGATCCGCACGAGGCGCAGCCCCGCGGCGGGGTTCGACGCCGTGACGGCGAGCGCCGCGGCCGGCACCGCGACGGGCACGTACACCGACTCGATGATCCGCGGCTGGCTCGCGGCCTCCGGCGGCCGCCGCGCCAGCACGAGGGCCGCGCCGCCGCCGCCGATGAGCGCGGCCGCGAGCGCGACGGCGTAGACGCGGTACGCCGGGGCGGCCGGCGCTCGCCCGATCCCGGTGATCGTCGACGGTGCCTGCGGCGGAGCGAGCGAGTCGCCGCCGACGGAGGCCTGGGTCACCGACTGCGGGCCGCGCGACGAGGTGGGCCCGGAGCTCATCAACCCGGTGGGGCCGCCGTCGGGGCCCGAGCCCGTCGCCGCGCGCGGCCCCGACACCGACCGGGGCCCCGACTCGCCGGCCCGGAGCGCGGCGGCCTCGAAGTCGACCTTGGCGCGCGGCAGGCTCTCGAACGTGTCGGTGATGTCGCCGCCCGAGGCGCGCTTCAGCGCCTTGATCAGATCGCGCATCGACGCGTAGCGCTTGTCGGGGCTCTTCTCGAGGCAGCACATCACCACGGCCTCGATGCCGGGCGAGATCGACGCGCCCGGGTTGCGCGCGGCGAGCGGCGGGGGCGCGTCGTTCACGTGGGCGACGAGGGTGCTCATGCTCTGCCGCTTCTCGAACGGAGGCTTTCCGCAGAGCATTTCGTAGAGGATGATCCCCACCGCGTAGACGTCGGTGCGCGCCGAGATCTCGCCGCTGGTGACCTGCTCGGGCGCCATGTACTTGGGCGAGCCCATGAAGACGCCGGTCTGGGTGAGATCCTGGCCCTTGCCGGTGACGTCTTTCACGAGGCCGAAATCGAGCACTTTGACGAAGTCCGTCTCCTCGCCGCGCTCGCACAGGAGCACGTTGCCGGGCTTCAGATCGCGGTGGACGACGCCGAGCGCGTGGGCCTCGTGGACGGAGCGGCAGATCTGCTGGGCGATGTGGCTGGCGCGGGCCTCGGGGATCGACCCTTCCTCGTGGATCGCACGGTGCAGCGTGCGCCCGTCGAGGTACTCCATCGCGATGTAATAGACGTCCTTCGCCTCGTCCTTGCCGTAGTCGAAGATGGTGACGGTGTTGGGGTGACTGAGCCGCGCGGCCGTCGAAGCTTCGAGCGAGAAGCGCTTGTGGAACTCGGGATCGCGGTTGCCCTCGTAGTTCGGGCTCAGCACCTTGAGCGCGCAGACCCGCCCGAGCGCCGATTGCTCGGCCTTGTAGACCTTGCCCATCCCTCCGCGCGCGATGAGCGAGACGATCGTGTACCGACCGTTGATCGTCATGCCGAGGAGCGGATCGGGCTCGTCCGCGCTGCCCTTGGTCTCGCTCATCACCCCGTTGACGGCGGAGTATAGACGCGATGCGGCGCGGACTGCCACCTCGGCGAGGGCTCCACTCGTGCTCGGCGCCGCGAGCGTCTCGTCGGGATCGGTCAGCGGCGCGTCTGGAACTGGAAGACGACCTCGGTCTGACGCACCAGGCCGAGGTTGTCGCGGGCGATGCGCTCGACGGCGCCGGGGTCGTCGCGGAGGCGGCCGACGCGGCCCTTGAGGGAGTCGATTTCGCGGCGCAGCGCGGCGTTCTCGTCGTCGACGTCGCCGAGCTCCTTCTCCAGGCCGCGCAGGCGCGGGAGGCCCTGGGGCGCGAAGATCATCACCGGGGCGCCGACCACGGCGACGACCAGCATCGCCACGGGGAGGATGCGCTCGAGGAGCCGCGTCGTAGGCGTCACCGTGTTCGCATCGCACGACCCGCGGCGCCCGGTCAACCTTTCGTCGCCGCTCCGTCGGTTGTGCTTCGCGACGGAGCAGAAGCTTGGCTAACATCCGCCCGCGCCGCGTCCTCGGGTCCTGGAATTGTGTCGCCACGGCGGCGACGTTCAGCAGGGTGGCACCCGGAAGGCGCGCGATCGGTACCGGCTCCGAGGAGACTCAATGACGATCGATATCGTGCGAGGCGAGCTCGAGCGCCTCTTCTCGCTGGATGAAATGATGGCCCTGTCGCAGGACCTCCTCGGCTTCACGCCGGAGGAGATCGGCGGAGCCGCGTCGAAGGCGTCGTTCGCCCGCGCGCTCACGGACCGCGCCCTCGAGGTCGACGCGATCGAGGCTCTGCTCGACGCGGTGCTGGCGTCGCGCACCGAGGTCGATCCCCGGATCCGCGAGCTCGGGCAGAAGGGCCTCGTCCTCCCCGAGGAGATCAAGGTCGGCGAGACGTTCGGCGCGTTCACGATCACCAGGAAGCTCGGCGAGGGCCCGCGCGCGTTCGTCTACGGCGCCACGAAAGACGGCGCCGATCGCACGCTCAAGGTGTACCGGCGCGAGGCGACGCGCGACGCGCGGGCGGCGCGGCGGTTCCTCACCCGCGTGCGCCTCGCCGCGAAGGTCCGCCACGAGAACCTGCCCAGCGATCTCGAGGTCGGCATGGAAGGCGGCCGCGTCTGGGTGTCGTACGCGCCGATCGAAGGGCAGCCGCTCTCGGTGCGCATCGGGCGCACCGGCCCGCTCCACATCAACGAGGCGCGCAACCTCCTCCGCGGCGTGATCGGCGCGCTCGGCGCGCTCCACGACAAGCAGCTCGTCCACGGGGCGATCAAGCTCGACAACGTGATCGTGGCGCGCGGCGAGGGCGGGACGTCGCGGCCGGTCCTCGTCGACGTCGGCGGCGATCACCTGCTCGGCGGCGCGTGGTCGTCGGCGGCGCTCGCGAAGACGGCGAGCCCCGAGCAGCTCCGCGGCAAGACGGCCGACGCGTCGAGCGATCTCTACTCGTTCGGCGCCCTGATGTTCGAGGTCCTGACGGGCAAGCCCGTGTTCCCGGGCGACACCGGCGCCGACGTGGCGATCGGCCACCTGACGAAGGACGCGCCCGCGCCGAGCGTGACGGCGCCCCGCGGCTGGGTCGGCAAAGAGCTCGACGACCTCGCGCAGAAGCTCCTCCAGAAGACGGCGACGGCCCGCCCGAAGAACGTCGCGGCGGTGCTCGAAGCCCTCGAGCCGGCGGCGAAAGCAGCCGGGAAAGAGGCCAAGAAGGGCATCAGCGACGACGAGCTCAACGAGCGCGTCGATCTGCTCCTCGCCGATCCGGGCGACGGCCAGGCGGCCCTCGCCGTCGAGAGCGCGATCGAGCTCGGCGCCGACGCGCACAAGGTCGCCGACGCGTTCAGCATCGCCGCCGACTCGATCGAGGAAGGCGACGACGAGATCTCCAAGATCAAGAACGTCGAGTTCAAGAAGTCGCTGCTGTTCCGCGCCGCGCGCATCTACGAGTCGACCCTCAAGGATCAGGCGAAGGCCGAGAGCGTCTACGCCTCGCTGCTCGAGCTCGATCCCGAGGACGACATCACGTTCACGGCCCTCGAAGAGATCCGGAAGCACCTCGGCAAGCACGAGGAGCTCGTCGAGATGCTCCTCAACCGCAGCGAGACGTCGACGAGCCACTCCGAGCGCGCCCGCGCCCTCAACGAGATCGGGCACCTCTACCAGCGCGATCTCGACGACAAGGAGCAGGCGGCCTTCGCCTTCGCCAAGGCCCTCGGGCAGGACACGCAGAACGACGGCTATGCCATCGATCTCGAGCGCGCCGCCGGCAGCGACATGAAGCTCTGGGCCGAGGCCCTGCAAGAGCTGAGCACCGCGTCGACCAACACCGAGATGCCGCCCGAGGCGAAGATCGCCCTCTTCACGCGGCTCGGGCGCTGGTACTCCGAGAAGGTCGCGCGGCCGGATCTCGGCCTCCCGTGCTTCCAGGCGGTGCTCTCGGTCGATCCCGCGCACGACGGCGCGCTCGAAGGCACGGCGCAGGTCTACCGCCGCGCCCAGCAGTGGCAGGAGCTCGGGCAGGTGCTGATCGCCCGCGCCGATCGCGCGCCGACGCCCGCGCAGGCTCGCGACATCCGCGCCGAGGCCGCCGACATCCTCGAGACGCGCCTCAACGAGGCCGGCCACGCGCGCGATCTCTTCGAGCAGATCTTCGCCGAGGATCCCGGCCACCAGAAGGCGACGGACGCCCTCGCGCGCATCTACCAGCGCGCCGAGGACCACGCCGGCTTCGCCAAGATCCTCGAGCGCCGCGCCGAGGCCCTCCGCGGCGAGGCCAAGGTCGAGACGATCTGCAAGCTGGCCGAGCTCTACGAGGACCAGCTCAACAACCTCCCCGAGGCCACGCGCCGCTACGAGGCCGCGCTCGAGCTCGATCCCCAGGCGCTGACGGCGCTGCGCGGGCTCGACCGCATCTACAACCGCACCGGGAAGTACAAGGAGCTGCTCCACAACCTCGAGCGGCAGGTGTCGATCAGCGCGACGCCGCGGCAGAAGATCAAGCTCTTCGAGCGCATCGCCGGCATCCACGACGAGGAGTTCCTCGATCACATCAAGGCCGCCGAGGCCTACGAGGCGATCCTCCAGATCGACGGCGCGCACGAGGGCTCCCTCACCGCGCTGGTGCGCCACTACCGCGCGCTCGATCGCTGGGAAGACTGCGTCAGCCTCTACGAGAAGAACCTCCGCATCGCGACGGAGGACAAGCGCCGCATCGAGCTCCACCTGGCGATGGGCCGCGTGCTCGTCGATCAGGTCGGCTCGCCCGAGCGCGCGCGCCACGCCTTCGAGAAGGTGCTGGAGCTCGATCCCGATCACGCCGGCGCGCTCGAGTCGCTCGCCAGCGTGCGCGCCGCGACCGGCGACGCGATGGCCGCCCTCTCGGCGATCGAGTCGCTCGCCGCGCGCGCGACCTCGCCCGAGAGCAAGGCCGATCTCTGGATCCGCGCCGCCAAGATGCTCGAGGAGAAGGGCGATCGCGACGGCGCGATCGAGCGCTACAAGAAGGCCCTCGACGCCCAGAAGAACAACCTCGCCGCCGCCGCGGCGCTGCGCGCGGCCTACCTCCACCGGGGCGACGCGACGAGCGCGGTCGAGCTGATCGGCCGCGAGATCGAGTCAGCCGAGGGCAACCTCGCCAAGGCGCGCCTCTACGGCGACATGGCCGAGCTGCTCCGCGAGAAGCTCAAGGACAACGATCGCGCGAAGGAGGCGGCCACCAAGGCCGTCGATCTCGATCCGACCAGCATCCTCGGGCTGATGATCACCGGCGACATCGCTTTCGACGCCGGTCGCTTCATCGAGGCCTCGAAGAGCTACGAGTCGATCGTCAACCGGGTCGACGCGCTCCCGAAGGCGCGCGGGATCCAGGTGCTGATGCAGTACGTCGACGCCCTCGGCAAGAGCGGAGGGACCGAGAAGACGGCCGCCGCCGCGAAGACGCTGCTGACGATGGCTCCCGACGATCCGGGCGCGATTCGCCGCGCGGCGAAGGCCAGCCTCGACACCGGCAAGGCCAAGGAGAGCGCCGCGCTCTACCAGGATCTCGTCGAGCGCTTCGGCGACACCCTCGAGACCGACGAGAAGGCCGAGACGATGCTCCGCTTCGGTGAGGCGCGTCTCAAGGCCGGCGATCCCGACGGCGCGATCTCCCCGCTCAACGAGGCCTCGGACCTCGCGCCCGACTCGCCCGAGCCGATCCTCCTGCTCTGCAAGGTCTACGAGGCGAAGAAGGATTACGAAGAGGTGGTGCGCCTCAAGACGCGGCGCCTCGACGTCGTCGGCGGCGACGAGCGCAGCGCGCTGCTCCTTGAGATCGGCGAGATCCTCGCGAGCCAGCTCAACGATCGCACCCGCGCCGCGAAGAGCTACGTCGCCGCGCTCGACGAGCGCCCCGACGATCGGAAGATCCTCACCAAGCTGATGCAGCTCTACAGCGAGGAAAAAGACTGGGGCAAGCTGGTCGAGGTCGTCGTCAAGCTCGCGAGCAAGGTCGACGACAAGAAGCAGAAGGCGAAGTACCTGCACACCGCCGCCATCGTGACCGCGCGCCAGATCGGCGATCTCGACAAGGCCGTGCAGCTCTACGACCAGGTCCTCGACCTCGATCCGTCGCTCGACAAGGCCCTCGCCGAGGCCATCGACATCCACGGCGACAAGAACGATCACGAGGGCGTCGAGCGCCTGCTCAAGGTCGAGCTCGAGCGCGCGACCGATCGCGGCGACAACGCCATGATGCTCGCCACGTTCGAGAAGCTCGGCGTGCTCTACAAGGACAAGCTCGGCTGGACGGGCGAGGCCATCGACGCCTACGAGGCCGCGCAGACGCTCGAGCCGGACAACGACGTTCGCAACGAGCTGCTCGCGACGCTCTACGCGAGCGATCCGGCGCAGTACCTCGACAAGGCCGTCGCGGCGCAGACGCCGATCCTGCGGCGCCACCCCTACAAGCCCGACGCCTACCGCCTGCTGCGCAAGCTCTACACGGAGTCGAAGCGCGCCGACGCGGCGTTCTGCCTCTGCCAGGCGCTGTTCTGCATGAACTTCGCCGAGCCCGACGAGGAGCGCTTCTTCCGTCGCATGCGCTCCGAGACGGCGGCCGCCGCGCAGGATCGCTTCAGCGACGAGGACTGGTCGGCGAGCGTGATGCACACCGACGCCGATCCGCTGCTCACGGCGATCTTCACGATCATCGAGCCCGCGGTGCTCAAGAAGAACGGGCAGGCGCTCGAGGCGCTCGGCTACCAGCAGGCCTACGCGCTCGATCTCTCGCGGCACCCGTACCCGATGTCGCAGACGCTGTTCTACGCGGCCGGCGTGCTCGGGATGGAGCCGCCGCTCACGTTCCAGAACCCCAACGACGGGAGCGGCGTCTCGTTCCTCCACGCGCACACGCCGGCGATCGTCCTCGGCGCCGCGGCGCTGGCGACGGAGCTGCCGACGCAGGCCGCGGCCTTCATCGCCGCGCGCCACCTCACGTACTACCGCCCCGGCCTCTACCTGCGGCACCTCGTGCCGACGGGCACCGGCCTCCGCGCGTGGCTCTTCGCCGCGATCAAGCTGATCACGCCCGCGTTCCCCGTCGCCAAGGAGCTCGAGGGCCAGGTGAAGGAGAACATGGCGGTGATCGAGCCGATGATAGTTGGCCCGATGCGCGATCAGCTCGCGAGCGTGGTGACCAAGCTGCTCCAGTCGGGAGCGATCGATCTCAAGAAGTGGGTCGCCGCCGTCGACCTCTCCGCCGATCGCGTCGGCTTCATCATCGCCAACGATCTCGAGCTCGCGAACGAGATGATCAAGGCCGCGGACGAGGCCTCGTCGGCCGTGCAGCAGAAGGAGCGGCTCAAGGAGCTGCTGCTGTTCGCCGTGAGCGAGGAGTACTTCGCGCTGCGGCAGAAGCTCGTGATCAACATCGACGCGTGACGCGCCGAGCGTAGCCCTCCGGGGCCTCGAACCTCTCCCGGGGCGGCGCGGATGCGCGGCCCCAGGGAAAAAATCTCGCCTCCAACACTTCCTCCATCGGTGGCAACCGGCGCCAGAACAGGTCGTCGTCGGTGGCCGTGCGCGGGCTCGGCGCCAATCCACTTCCGCGTGATTGCCGCCCCATCTTCCGCACGGTAGTTCTCGCCTCCCGATGGCGACCACCGACTCCACGCTTCGATCTGCGCCGCGCGCCGCGGCTCTCGCGCCGCCCTCGCGACGCGCAGGGAGCGGCTCGTGAGCGCAAAGGCCGAGGCCGGCCCCTCGCCGTTCGCGCTGCTCTTCGCGCCCGATCGCGGCATGGATCGCCAGGCGCGCGTGGGGCGCGTGGGGCGGCTTTTCGTCTTCGCGTGGCTCTGCGCCCTGCTGCTCGGCGCCGCGCTCGCGTACCGCGTCGACGCGAGGAGCGTGACGCTGCAGAAGCTCGAGATGAGCGGCCAGCTCCAGACGATGAGCGATCGTCAGGTCGCCGACGAGACCCATAACGCCGAGCGCGTCTCCGAGGTCGTGAGCATCGCCAGGGGCGTCACTTCGGTGCCGCTCCAGCTCGTCACCACGAGCCTCGCGGTCGTCGCGCTGGTGTGGTTCCTCCGTGGCCGCATCAAGGGCAGCGCCGTCGTGCCGGTCGCAGCGGCGACGCTCCTGCCCGGCGCGATCGCCAACCTCCTCGACGCGGCCATCGCGTTTCGCCACGAGGCGCTGCCGCCCGACGGCGTCGCGCTCGCGCCGCGATCGCTCGGCGCGATCCTCCCGCTCGTCGGCCACCCGCTCGTGGGCCCGTGGCTCAAGCTCGGCGGCGCGCTCGATTTCTTCTCGCTGTGGGCCGCGCTGATGCTGGCCTTCGGCGTCGCCGCGGTCGGACAGATACCGCGCCGCAACGCGCTCACGGGCACGCTGGTCGCGTGGGCTTGCTATCAGCTCCTCACGCACGTCGCGATGAAAGGGTGACGCGACGATCTGCCGGGGTTCGCCCCGCGGCAGGCTCGCTGGAAGAACGACATGACGAAAGGACGCTGGATACTCGCGGTGCTCATCCTCGTGGCCGTGGGGCTGGCCACGGCGCAGGGCTTGAAGCCGCACCCGCCGCCGCCGGTCGACGTCAGCACCGCGCCCGTGAAGCGGCAAGACGTCACGCGCACCGTCAACGCCGCGGGGCACCTCCAGGCGCGCGAGACGGTCAAGGTCAGCTCCAACGTCACGGGTGATCTCCTCTCTTTGTCGGTGAAAGAAGGCGATCGCGTCACGCGCGGGCAGGTGCTCGGCCAGATCGACAAGCGCCTCGAAGAGTCGCAGGTCGCTCAGTTTCGCGGCGCGGTGGCCTCCGCCGTCGCGCAGACGGCGCAGGTCGAGGCCACGATCATCCAGGACCAGCGCGACCTCGCGCGGCGCAAGCAGATGGTCGCCGAGAACCTCGCGGCGACGTCCGATCTCGAGAAGGCCGAGACCCAGCTCAAGCTCGATCAGAGCCGGCGCACCTCGCAGAACCAGCTCGTCGCCCAGAACCAGGGCCAGCTCGAGACCGCGCTCTACAACCTCTCGCGCGCCACGCTGAAAGCGCCGATCGACGGCACGATCCTCGAGCTCAACCACAAGGTCGGCGAGCGCATTCGCGGCTCCGATTTCAGCGAAGACGTCGTGCTGCTGATGGGCGGCCTCTCCGACATGGAGGTCAAGGCCGAGGTCGGCGAGCACGAGGTCGTCGGCATCCACGAGGGCGACGAGGCCAGCGTCGAGATCGACGCCATGCCCGACAAGCAGCTCAAGGGGCGCGTCGTCGCCGTCGGGAAGAACGCGCAGATCAAGAACCCGGGCACCGACGCCGAGGTCACCACGTTCTTCGTCCGCGTCGGGCTCGACACGCCGCCCGAGGGCGCGCTCCCGGGCCTCTCCGCGTCGGTCGCGATCTCCACCGCGACGCACCCGAAGGTCCTCACGGTACCGATCCAGGCGGTGACCTCGCGCGAGCCGAAGAAGAGCGACGCGCCGGCCGCGGGCAGCGCTGCGCCGGCCGCGAGCGCCACGGTGGCCGCCGTCTCTGGCAAGCCCAAGCCGTCGAAGGTGGTGTTCGTCGTCGCGGCCGACGGCACCGCGCAGATGCGCCCCGTCCACACCGGGATCGCCAGCCGCGCCGACGTGGAGATCCTCGACGGCATCAACGAGGGCGACACCATCGTCGACGGCCCGTACCGCACGCTCGCGCGCGAGCTCGAGGACGGCCAGTCCGTCAAGGTCCTCTCGAAGGACGGCCCCGGCGCGAGCGGAAACGGCCCTCCCGGCGGCAAGAGCTGAGCGACGACCATGGCCCTGATCGAGCTCGACCACATCGGCAAGACGTACGACCTCGGCCTCACCCAGGTCGCGGCGCTGCGCGACATCCATTTCGGGATCGAGCCGGGCGAGTTCGTGGCGATCATCGGGCAGTCGGGCTCGGGCAAGTCGACGCTGATGAACATCCTCGGCTGCCTCGACGTGCCCACCGCGGGGCGCTACCGGCTGGCGGGGCGCGACGTGAGCGAGCTCTCGGACGACGAGCTCGCCGATGTCCGCAACCTCGAAATAGGCTTCATTTTCCAGTCGTTTCAGCTCTTGCCGCGCGCGAGCGCGCTCGAGAACGTCGAGCTGCCGCTGATCTACCGCGGCATCTCGAAGAAGGAGCGGCGCGAGCGCGCGGTCGAGGCGCTCGAGCGCGTGCAGCTCGCCGATCGGATGACGCACAAGCCGACCGAGCTCTCCGGCGGCCAGCGGCAGCGCGTGGCGATCGCGCGCGCCCTCGTCACGCAGCCCTCGCTCCTGCTCGCCGACGAGCCCACCGGCAACCTCGACAGCCGCACCGGCGAGGAGATCGTCAACCTGTTCCTCGAGCTCCATCGCAAGGGCAACACCATCGTCCTCGTCACGCACGAGCCCAAGCTGGCGGCGCGCTGCCCGCGCGCGGTGCGCATCGTCGACGGCCTGGTCATCGCCGACGGCCCCGGCCGCGAGGTCGCGATGGCCAACGCCGAGGCCATGGGCGCCGAGGTCGTGGCCCAGGTGCTCGCGGCGCAGGCCGCCGCCGAAGCCCACGCCAGGAACGTCGCGCCATGACGGCCTCCGCGCTCCCCCCGCTGCGCGGCAAGCCGAAGCAGCTCGGCTTCTTCCGCGGCCTCGTGCGCTTCTTCGCCGAGCTGCGCGACGCGATCGTGCAGGCCGTCCGCTCGCTCCTCGCGCACAAGCTCCGCGCGGCGCTCACCATCGCCGGCGTCTCCGTCGGCATCATGGCGGTGATCATCATCTTCATGGTCGAAGCGGGCATGCAGGCGAGCTTCGCCAAGCAGCTCAACTCGCTCGGCCCCAACACGCTCTACGTGCACAAGTGGGCCTGGGGCGTGGGCGGCAGCGACTGGTGGAAGCTCCGCAATCGCCCCGCCGTCGGCCAGATGGACTACCGCGCGCTCGTCGCCAACACCGCGTTGCCCGTGGCCATCGCCCCGGTCGCGGAGACCCAGGCCGTGGTGGTGCACGGCGACAAAGAGATCAAGAACGTCGACATTCAGGGCACCACCGAGGCGTTCCTCGACGCCGGCGGCTGGCAGCTCCGGCGCGGCCGGTTCATCAGCGATCTCGATCACGAGCTCGGCGGCGACGCCTGCGTGATCGGCGCCGACGTGGAAGACGCGCTCTTCAAGAATCAGGATCCGGTCGGGCAACGCCTCAAGGTGGGCCCCGCCGCGCGCTGCACCGTGGTCGGCTCGCTCGTGCGCAAAGGGAGCGCTTTTGGCCAATCGCAGGACGGGACCGTCGTGCTGCCGCTGAGCTCGTTCCTGCGCTCCTTCGGCGCCAAGCGCGGGCTCGTCATCGCGGTCGTCGCGCCCGCCGGCAAGGTCATGGAAACGGAGGACGAGGTCATCTCCGTCATGCGCTCGGCGCGTCGCCTGGGGCCGGATCAGGACGACAACTTCTCCGTCAACCGGCAGGACAAGATCCTCCAGGGCTTCAACCAGACGATGATGACGGTCAACGTCGTCGGGATCCTCGTCGGCATCATCACCGCGGCCGTGGCGGGGATCGGGATCATGAACATCCTCCTGGTCTCGGTGAAGGAGCGCACGCGCGAGATCGGGATCCGCCGCGCCCTCGGCGCGCGGCGCGCCAGCATCCTCATGCAGTTCCTCTGCGAGGCCGTGATGGTGGCGCTCCTCGGCGGTGCGCTGGGGGTCGCGCTCGGCGTCGGAGCTGCGGCGCTGATCGACATCTTGAGCCCCATGCCCACCAGCATCGATCCCCGGGTCGTCGCCGGCGGCGTCATCGGCTCGTGCATCCTCGGCGCGGTGTTCGGCCTCTGGCCGGCGCTCTCGGCCGCCTTCCTGCACCCGATCGAAGCGCTGCGCCATGAGTGACGCCGCTCGCCGCGTCGCGCCCGCGCTCTCGCGGAGGGCCGCGCTCTCGGCCGCCCTCGGCGCTCGCCTCGACGATCTGCGCCTCGCCTGGAGCGCGCTCAGCGGCCACCGGCTCCGGTCCGGCCTCACCCTGCTCGGCATCGTCATCGGCGTCTTCACGGTCGTCGCGATGATGTCGCTGCTCAACGGCCTGCAGTCGTCAATTGACAAGAACATGGGCGGCCTCGGCGCCGACGTGTTCCAGATCCAGAAGACGCCCAACTTCAATTTCGGTGCGCCGTCGCCCGAGGTCCAGCGCCGCAAGAAGCTGACGCTTTCGCAGGTCCTGCAGCTCCGCGCTGCGCTGCCCCTCGCGAAGCAAGTGGGCGGCGAGGTCTGGGAAGGCGGCAAGGAAATGCGCGCCGGCAGCACCCTCGATCCCGGCGTCCAGATCGCCGGCGGCACGCCCGAGTTCTTCACCAACAACAACCTGCCGATCGGCGCGGGGCGCGGCTACACCGAGGCCGAAGCGATGGGCGCGTCGCGGGTGGTGGTGCTCGGCGCCACGGTGGCCGACGTGCTCTTCCCGGGCAGCGGCGCCGTCGGCCAGCACGTGCGCCTCGGCCGCCTCGAGCTCGAGGTGATCGGCACCCTCGAACGGCAGGGCGGCAGCCCGTTCGGCGGCAACCCCGACAACGTGGCCTCGATCCCGATCGCCCTGTTCCTCGAGCTCTACGGCACGGGGCGCTCGCTCAACATCACCGTCATGGCGAAGTCGCACGGCGACATGGCCCGCCTCCAGGACCTCGCGATCGGCTCGTTTCGCACGGTCCGCGGCCTCGACGCCAATGCCGACAACGACTTCGACATCTTCTCCAACGACTCGGCCCGGTCGACCTTCGACGAGCTCGCCGGCACCGTGACGGCGGCCGGCCTCGTGATGTGTGCCTTCACGCTGATCGTCGGCGGCATCGGCGTGATGAACATCATGCTGGTGGCCGTGACGGAGCGGACGCGCGAGATCGGGCTGCGCAAGGCCCTCGGGGCGCGCCGAGCCCGGGTGCTCATGCAGTTCGTGATCGAGGCGGTGCTCCTCGCCTTCTTCGGCGGCGTGATCGGCGTGGCCCTGGCGTTCCTGGCCACCCTGCTCGCCCGCTTCCTCCAGTTCCCGGCCGAGGTCCCGATGTGGGCCGTCGCCCTCGGGCTCGGGGTCTCCAGCAGCATCGGCCTCCTGGCCGGCATCTACCCCGCGTGGCGAGCGTCCCGGCTGGTCGCTGCGGTAGCCCTGCGCGTGGAGTGAACGACTTCATTTTGATTGCGGGCGTTTGCAGATCTGAAATTCGAGGGGGAGTGCTAGGGTCCCCGCGGCTTCGGGACGGGGCTTTTTGAACTTTCTCGGGCAGGGGCGATCGACTTGGTTGACGAACAAAAAGCCCAATTGCTACCCTCACGCGGTAGAACGTACTGACTCGTTGTACAGGTTGACAGGCGCGTAGTTTTGTAGTGCGCGCCCTTCATCAGGGGATCCCCGGTGATCCCAAACCCCGACGGCAGATGGACCTCGGCCCATGGCGGCAAAGAAAACCCGAAAACTGAGCAAGAAGTCCGGCAAGAAGGTGCAGAAGGCCGCCCGCCGTTCCGGCGGCTCGCGCGCCTCGGCCAAGAAGTCGGCTCCCGCTCGCGCGAAAATCCAGGCGCGCAAGGTCGCGGCCAGGAGCGCCGCGCGGAAGAAACCGGCGGCGAAGAAGGCGCCCGCTCGGCGCGCCGCGCCGGCCAAGCTGAAGAAGAAAAAGGTCGCTCCGGCCCGCGCCGCGAAGAAGGCGGCCCCCGCGAAGGCCAAGCTCAAGGTCAAGGTCAAGGCGAAGCTCAAGGCCAAGAAGAAGGCCGCGCCCGCCCGCGCCGCGAAGAAGTCCACGCCCTCGAAGGCCAAGCCCGCGAAGCCCGCGAAGCCCGCGAAGAAGGCGGCCCCCGCCAAGGTCGCCAAGGTCGCGAAGCCCGCCAAGGTCGCGAAGAAGGTCGCTCCGGTCAAGGCCGCTCCGGCCAGGGTCGTCGCGCCCGCGAAGAAGAGCGCCCCGTCGGTCAAGGCGCTGCGTGAGTTGGAGCCGGCGCCCCGCAGCGGTCCGCCGTCGCGCGGCGGTCGCGAGCGGCCCAGCGCGCCGGCCCCGTCGCACGCAGGCAAGCGCGGCTCCGAGCCGCCGATGGGCAAGGCGGGCAAGGGCGGCAAGGCCAGCAAGCCGGGCCGCGAGCGCCTCGTGCGCGAGCCCCCGTCGCGCCTGATCACCATGCCGCTGCCGATGATCCAGCCGCCGAAGCGGCTGACGGTCGAGGAGCGATCGGTGACGATCGACACCCGCCTCGCCGCCCAGACGGAGGACTTTCGCCGCCGTTACATCGACAGCTTCGACATGTCGTGGATTTATCACGACAGCGCGCTCGAGGGCGTCGTCTACACCTTCGACGAGCTCCGCACGGCCCTCGCCGGCCAGACGGCCCCCGTCGCCGATTCGAGCCTCCAGCCGACGTACGACGACATCCGCCGCCACAAGGAGGCCATCGAGTACGTCCGCGACTTCGCGATGAAGAAGAAGCTGCCGGTCACGCTCGACGTGATCAAGAAGATCTATTTGATCCTCCACCCGGCCGAGGGCGACATCAAGACGGTCAAGTACCGGAAGGACATCCCCCAGCACCGCCTCTACTTCCACGAGTACGCCGCGCCCGACAAGATCGCCTACAAAGTCCGGCAAATCGTCGACTGGCTCAACGATCCGGAGACGCGCAAGACGCGCAACGGCGTCCGGATCGCGGCGCGCGCTCACTACGATCTGCTGCGCGTTTACCCCTTCCCCGTCGACAGCGGGAAGGCGGCGCGGCTGTTCATGAACCTGCTGCTGATGCGCTCGGGCCTGCCGCCGGCGATCCTCCACTCGACGGAGCGGCAGCGCTACTACGAGGCCCTGAAGGGCTCGGCGACGACGGTGCTGCAGATGGTGCAGGAGGCCGTGGAGAACGCGCTCTCGAGCGTCGAGAAGCTCCTCGATGAGCACGAAACGAAGAAGCGCGGCTTCGTCTCCTGAGAGGCGTCCGTTGAGCGCCGTGAAGAAGGCCGCTGCGGTGAAGAAGACCGCAGCGGCCCCGCTCGCGAAGCGGGCGACGAAGAAGGTCGCCTCGAAGAAGGCGCCGGCGGCCAAGGGCGCCGCGAAGAAGCCGGTCGCGAAGAAGGCCGACGCTGCGTCACCGAGCCGCAAATCGAAGGCGATTTCGCTCGCGCGCGACACCTACGCGCGGCTGCGCCTGGCGCACCCCGAGGCGCACTGCGAGCTCGATCATCGCGACCCGTTCACGCTGCTCGTCGCCACGGTGCTCAGCGCCCAGACGACGGACGTGCTCGTCAACAAGGTCACCCCGCACCTCTTCGCCGCGTACCCCGACGCGCGATCGCTCGGCGCCGCCGACGCGGCCGACGTCGCCCGCTTGCTCATGGAGCGCGGGATGGGGATGTACAACCAGAAGGCGAAGAACATCGTCGGCCTCGCGCGCCTGCTGGTGGACAGGCACGGGGCCGAGGTGCCGCGCACGCTCGCCGAGCTGATCGAGCTGCCCGGCGTGGGGCGCAAGACGGCCAACGTCGTCCTCGGCGTCGCGTTCGGGGTGCCCGAGGGCGTCGTCGTCGACACCCACGTGATGCGCCTCTCGCAGCGCCTCGGGTGGACGAGGCACAGCGAGCCCGGGCCGATCGAGCTCGATCTCTGCAAGATCTTCCCGCGCGAAGACTGGGACATGCTGTCTCACACGCTGATTTTTCACGGGCGCCGGGCCTGCTCCGCGCGCAAACCTGCGTGCGCCGGGTGCGTCGTGAACGACGTCTGCCCGAGCGCATTCAACGCCGAGAACGTGGGCCGAAAGGCGCCGCGCCGCCGAACCTGACCGATGTCCAAGAAGACCGCGCCCGCTCCCGCCGCTGAAACCAAGGCTGCTTCGAGCGCGAAGGCGCGCGCGGACGCCGCGCTCGCCGCGCAGGAGCGGACCGCGCGCGACGCCGGCCACGCCGTCGCCGTGCCGGCGCGCGAGCCGGACTTCATCGAGATCATCGGCTCGACCGAGCACAACCTCGACATCGATCGCCTCGAGATCCCCAAGCGCCAGCTCGTGGTCTTCACCGGCGTCAGCGGCTCGGGCAAATCCAGCCTCGCCTTCGACACGCTCTACGCCGAGGGGCAGCGCCGCTACGTCGAGACGCTCAGCGCCTACGCGCGGCAGTTCCTCGGGCAGCTCGATCGGCCGCACGTCGAGCACCTCCGCGGCCTCTCGCCGACGATCGCCATCGAGCAGAAGAGCGCCTCGGGCAACCCGCGCTCGACCGTCGGGACAATCACTGAAATCTACGATTATTTGAGGGTTCTGTACGCGCGCGTCGGCGACCAGTTCTGTCACATCTGCGGCGAGCGGGTCACAGCGCAGAGCGCGGATCAGATCGTCCGCGAGATCCTGGCGCAGCCCGCGGGGACCAAGCTGCTCTTCCTCTCGCCGCTCGTCGATCATCGCAAGGGCGAGTTCCGCGAGCTCTTCGAGGAGCTGCGCTCGCGCGGCTTCTCGCGCGTGGAGATCGACGGCAAGCTCGTCACGCTCGACGCCGACGATCTGCCGAAGCTCGACAAGAAGCTCAAGCACACCGTTCGCCTCGTCGCCGATCGCGTCACCGTCGACGGCGCCGACCGCGGGCGCATCGCCGAGAGCGTCGAGGTCGCGCTGAAGGAGGGCAAGGGCGAGATGCTCGTGGCCTTCGCCGATGGGAAAAAAGAGCCGATCGCCTGCAGCGAGCTCCGCACCCACTGCGGCCACAGCTTCCCTGCCCTCACGCCGGCGAGCTTCTCGTTCAACGGCCCGCTCGGCATGTGCAGCGCGTGCAACGGCCTCGGCACGCGGCTCGAGGTCGATCCCGAGCTGGTCGTCCCCGACGCGGCGCTCTCGATCCGCGGCGGCGCGATCGCCCCGTGGGCGACGGCGATGGCGCGCGGCGAAGGGTGGACGTTCCGCATCGCCGACGCCGTCGCCAAGGCCTGCAAAGTCAACCTCGACACGCCCTGGAACAAGCTCGGCAAGGCCAAGCAAGACGCCGTGCTCACGGGCCTCGACGGCCAGAAGATCGCTGTTTCCTGGGGCAAAGAGGGCAGCGAGAGCCACGGCACCTTCGGCATGAAGTTCGAGGGCGTGATCCCCGGGCTGATGCGGCGCTACCAGCAGGCCACGTCGGATCAAGCGCGCGAGCACTTCCGCGTGTTCATGAGCGAGCGCGGCTGCGACGTGTGCAACGGGCTGCGCTTGCGGCCCGAGTCGCTGGCGGTGCGCATCGGCGGCGTGAGCATCACCGACGTGACGAGCATGACGGTGCGGCGCGCCGCGCAGTACTTCGGTGGCCTCGATCTGCCGGGCAACCAGCGCACGATCGCCGCCGGCGTGCTCCGCGAGATCGACGCGCGCCTTTCCTTCTTGCTCAACGTCGGCCTCGATTACCTCACGCTCAGCCGCGCCGTGCCCAGCCTCAGCGGCGGCGAGGCCCAGCGCATCCGGCTCGCCAGCCAGCTCGGGAGCGAGCTCAGCGGCGTGATGTACGTGCTCGACGAGCCCAGCATCGGCCTCCACCAGCGCGACAACCAGCGCCTGATTGCCACTCTCCGACGCCTCCGCGATCTCGGCAACAGCGTCGTGGTCGTCGAGCACGACGAGGAGACGATCCGCGCGGCCGATCACGTCGTCGACTTCGGCCCGGGCGCGGGGCACCTCGGCGGCAAGGTGCTCTTCAGCGGCTCTCCCGCCGATCTGGAGCACGAGCCCGCGAGCCTCACCGGCGCGTACATGTCCGGGAGAAAGCGCATCGAGAAGCCCACGAGGCGCCGCGCCCCGAAGGGCGAGATTGCCATTCTCGGAGCGCAGGAGCACAACCTGCAAAACATCGACGTGCGGTTCCCCCTCGGCGTGCTCACCGCGGTGACGGGCGTGAGCGGCGCCGGCAAGAGCTCGCTCATCAATGGCATCCTCCTCCCGGCGCTGAGCCGCGCGCTCTATCGCTCCACCGAGAAGATCGGCGCCCACCGCTCCATCGAGGGGATCAAGCAGATCGACAAGGCCATCGCCATCGATCAGAAGCCGATCGGCCGGACGCCGCGCTCCAACCCCGGCACGTACACCAAGGCCTTCGACCTCATCCGCGAGATCTTCGCCGATCTGCCCGACTCCCGCGCTCGCGGCTACACCGGTGGTCGCTTCAGCTTCAACGTCAAAGGGGGCCGCTGCGAGGCCTGCCACGGCGACGGCGTGGTGAAGGTCGAGATGCATTTCCTCGCCGACGTCTACGTGCCTTGCGAGGTCTGCGAGGGCAAGCGCTACAACGCCCAGACTCTGGCCGTGCGCTGGAAGGGCAAGAGCATCGCCGACGTGCTGGGCAGCAGCGTGGAAGACTGCCTGGAGCTGTTCTCGAGCTTCCCGGCCCTCAAGCGCGTATTGCAAACCCTGATCGACGTGGGCCTCGGCTACATGAAGATCGGCCAGAGCGCGACGACGATGAGCGGCGGTGAGGCCCAGCGCGTCAAGCTCTCGCGCGAGCTCGGCAAATCGCAGACCGGCAAAACGTTCTACGTGCTCGACGAGCCCACGACGGGCCTGCATTTCGAGGACATTGCCAAGCTCCTCGTGGTCCTGCAAAGGCTCGTCGACGCCGGGAATACCGTGCTGGTGATCGAGCACAACCTCGACGTGATCAAGTGCGCTGACTGGGTCATCGATCTCGGCCCCGAGGGCGGCGCGGGCGGCGGAAAGGTTATCGCCGAGGGCACGCCGGAGGCCGTGGCGAAGATCAAGACCTCGTTCACGGGCGAGTTCCTGGCACCTTTGCTGGCGCGCGAGCCCGCCGTCCTGACCGAGGCCACGCCCGACGCGCCACCCGCCAAGAAGCGGCCTCCGCGCGAGCGAAGGAGCACGGCCGAGGCCTGATCGCGTTCGCCGTCCCTCGCCACATCAGGAGGAAGCGAAGATTCCACTCGCTCCCTGCTAGTGTGAGAGTCGGATGACCGAGCCCACCCGCGTCGGAGACATCATCGACGGGAAATACCGGGTCGAGCGCGTGCTCGGCCGGGGCGGGATGGGGATCGTGGTCGCCGCGCGCCACCTGCGCCTCGGGCAAGATGTGGCGATCAAGTTCCCCGTCGCGCGCCTCAGCCTTCGTTCCGACGTGGTGGCGCGGCTGGTGCGCGAGGGGCGCGCCGCGATGGCGATCCGCAGCGAGCACGTGGCGCGGGTCCACGACGTCGGGACGCTCGACGGCGGCGAGCCGTACCTGGTGATGGAATACCTGGTCGGCCACGATCTCGGGGCGATCCTCGCCGGATCCGGGCCGCTCGCGATCGGGCGCTCGCCGTGATTGCGCTGCTCGCGGCGCGGGGCCTGCGCCAAACCACCCAACCGACGCCGCCCTCGGCGTCGTTCGCGGCGATCTCGCCGGCTCGGGCGAGCGCGGCTCTGCCGATCGACACGGCGACTGCGATGAGGCCTTCTTCCTCGGCAGCGGCAGGGATCGCGGTCCCGACGGGCAAGCTCGAGGCGCCCAAAGTTCCTCTACGGACCTCGATCCTCCGTGTAGCGTCGCCCTCGGGTCGCTCTTCTGCTTCGAACACTCTCGGCGCTTCGCGGCCACCCTCTGCGGCAACGGAACCACCTCGTGCGCCCCCGCCCGATCCTCTCGCCGATCCTGACTGAGGGCGACTGGCGCTCTTCGCGCGTGGTCGGGTGGGTGACTGCCACTCTCCTCGTGACGAGCGCCGGATCGGCCCTCGGGCAACCGACGGTGTCCGACAACCTCTTTCAGGACGGCAAAGCCCTCATGGAGCAGGGCCGGGTCCCCGAGGCCTGCCAGAAATTCGCGGTGAGCCTCGCGCTCGCGCGGCGCGGCGGGACGCTGCTCAACCTCGCGCTGTGCCGGGCCAAAGAGGGCAAGAACGCCACGGCGATGCGGCTCCTCGCCGAGGCCCGCGACGTCGCCACCCGCGATGGGCGCGCCGACCGCGCCCTGCTCGCCGCCGAGAGCCTGGAGGCGGTGCGCGCGCGCCTGTCATGGCTGACGCTCAGGCCCGCGGCCGGCGCGGAGACACCCGGGCTCACCCTCTTTTGCGACGGCGAGACGCTCTCGCCGGGAGCCTGGGGGACGGTACGCGCGCTGAGCGAGCCGGAGGGCTCGAACACCACGACGAGGCGATCGGTCTACGGCGTCGCCGCAGCCCCCGACGGCGACGTCGTCCTCGTGGGTGACGGTGGGTACGCGGTGAGCCTCGTCGTCTTCGATCCCGCTCATCCGACCACCAGCGCCCGGGCCGGCGTCGGCACCACCGATTTCATGATCGCCAGGTACTCCGGATCAGGAGAGCTGGTATGGGCGAGCCTCTTCGGCGATTCGGCCCACGGCAACTCGGTCGCGATCGCTCCCACCGGCGCGATCTGGGCGACCGGCTACTTCGATGGGAATCTCGATCTCGGCGTCCCGCCCATCCAGGTGAGCCACGGGGGCAACGACATCTTCCTCGCCCGATTCGCCCCCTGAAACGGCGGTTCCCTTCGGGCGGTGGTCGCGGTAAACGCGGCCGTGATCTCCACCAGGAAACGAATCCATGGCCTCTTCGCCGCACTCCTCCTCGGCGCGTCTTTCACCGCCTGCGCCCCTGCGGCCGACGGGCCGCCTGTGAGCCCCGGGGATGCGGGCGCGAAGCCTGCCGCCTCGACGGCGGCTTCCCTGCCCTCGGCGTCGGCCGCGGCCGGCCCGGTCTCGACGGACGATCAGGCGCTCACGGCCTTCTCGGCGCGGTTCCTCGCGGCGTACCTCGAGCGCGATCCCGTCCAGGCCACGGCCTCGGGCGAGCACCGCCACGACGGGCGCTATGCCGACGTATCGGTCGAGGGCGAGGCCGAGACTCATCGCTTCGTCGAAGGGGCGTTGAAGGAGCTCCTGGCCATCCCGGTGGCCCGCCTCTCCCTCCAGAGCCGCGTCGATCACGCCATCCTGGAGAATCAGCTCCGATCCTGGCTCTTCGATCTCGACGAGCTCCACGAGCGGGCCTGGAACCCGATGACCTATACCTCGATGATCGGGGAAGGCATCGATCCCTTGATCACCCGCAGCTTCGCCCCGATCGAGGTGCGCATGAAGAGCCTGCGCGGCCGCCTCGACGGCATCCCGGCCATCGTCGCGGTCGCGAAGAAGCGCCTCGCCGGCTCGCCCGAGATCAACACCAGGACGGCCATTCAGCAGAACGCGGGGCTCATCGATCTCTGCGACAAGGGCCTCGCCGAGCACATCGCCAAGGTGCCCGCGCAGAAGGCGGATCTCGAGGCCTCGGCGAAGCGCGCCGCGGTCGCTCTCAAGGACTTTCAAACGTTCCTCGAGAAAGACCTGCTCCCCCGCAGCAAGGGTGATTTCCGGCTCGGCCGGGCCCGCTTCGAGAAGAAGCTCCGCTTCACGCTCGACGATCCCACCCTGGTGGTCGACGGCCTGGTCACGGCGGCCCGCGCGCGGCTCGCGAAGACCCAGGACGACATGCTGGCCACCTCGAAAGAGCTCTGGCCGGCGGTGATGAAGGGCGCGGCCCTCCCGCCCGACGGGACGCCGGAGCAGAAGAAGGCCCTGATTCGCAAGGTGCTCGACGCCCTCGCCGAGGACCACTCGACCAACGCCACCATCGTCGGTGACGCCAAGCAGATCCTCACCGAGGCGACGGCGTTCGTGAAGCAACACGATCTCGTGCGCGTGCCCGACGATCCGTGCGGCGTCGTTGAAATGCCCGAGTACCGGCGTGGCGTGGCCGTGGCGTACTGCGATGCTTCCGGCCCGCTCGAGGCCAAGCCCGAGACGGTGTTCGCCATCTCGCCGACGCCGGCCGACTGGCCGAAGAAGCGCGCCGACTCGTTCTACCGCGAATACAACAAGAGCATGCTGGCCGAGCTCACCGTGCACGAGGCCATGCCGGGGCACTTCCTCCAGCTCATGCACAACAACCAGTTCCCGTCCCAGCTCCGCGCCGTGCTCTCGAGCGGGGCCTTCGTCGAGGGCTGGGCCGTCTACGCCGAGTGGGTGATGGCCCACGCGGGCTTCGGCGGAGCCAAGGTGCGCTTGATGGAGCAGAAGATGATGCTCCGACTCTGCGTCAACGCCATCCTCGACAACGAGGTCCACGCCGGCACCCTCGACGAGAAGGGCGCCTTGGCGCTGATGATGAACGAGGC